>NZ_JBNPUD010000014.1:0-150484 GCF_051167995.1 Bradyrhizobium sp. HKCCYLRH3073 | reverse complement strand
TTCAAGCAAAACACGATGCGATGAATTTACCCATTGTCACTGAGATTATCGTGTCTCACTTGAGGGGTGCAGTCCAGTCCACAAAACTACCCGCGGGGGTTTAGGTGACAGTGCACAAAACTACCCGCGGCGACCTAATCAAGATTGACGTTTCGTGCACTGTCACCGAATTTCGACTGTCGCCGAATTTCGAATTTTGAATTAATGGACCCAGCCCCACCTCTCCATATTGGATCACCATTGATCCGGCCTCGCCGTTGACGTCTCGACTTTCCAGCTCAACACAACTGCCAATAACCTGCGGTCCACATCATTCCAGTCGGATATGTAAGCCTGGGCGCTCGGCGGCTCCTTGTCGGGGTCATCGTCGGGTACGGTCGTGTCGTAATCGATCACGACTCCCTGCGTCACGAGCCGGCGGCGGCATACGTAACGCCGGCAGCGATTGAGTCCATTCTGGCTTTCGGAGTCAGCGTCTGGAGCGACCGTCACCTGGATTGCCGCACCCCTGCATCCCTCATCATAGACGCCGAGTCGAGGGTCATGCAGACACACATAAGCAGTGAATCCGAAGCCGTTTGGGACGACGAAGTCGACCACCGGGCGATAGTGCCAGGGGACCTGGAAATGCTGTCCGCTCACGACCCGGTCGTATGATTGCGGTCCAGAAGGCGTGAGCGCCACGCAGATCGGCCCGCCGAGGAAGATCGTGAACCAATAGACGATCACGGTAACCGATGCGGCGAGGCGCCTCCCCGCGGCATTCGCAATCGATGCGACGATCGCTGCGATCAGACCGAAGGCTGGCGCAGCCAAGGCGACATAGATCCTGGTCGTCGCCATCGGGATGTCTTGGTGCAGAGAATTGTGCGCGACCCAAGAGCCCGACACCATCGAGAGCGCAAAAGCGTAGTATGCGGTCGGCAGAATCATGAGCCAGGACAGGACGACGAGCCAATGGGCCTTGCGCGTCAGAAACTCCTTGAAGGCTTGGACATCAGGCATGGTGAGTCACCCCGCACGCCTCAAGCCAATTCGCTGCGCGGCCGAAGCCGCATCACCGCCGCCGGCAGATGGGCCGTCAGCCACTCCGCAATCACCTGCTGCTTCCGGTGATACGCCAAGCCCACCCCAACCACCGCGACGCCGATCAGCGACAGCGCGAACGGGAATAGCAGCGAGTTCTTGAACACGACGTCGGCGAGGTGGCCGAGATACATCGTGATGCCGATGGCGCCGAACACGGCGTAGGCGCGGCGGACGATGATGACGGCGACCGCGAGCAGGCCGACGTTCAGCAGGCAGTAGACCGCCTTGCCGAGCTCGGTTGCGCCTTCGGTGGCGCTGATGCCGCCCCAGAAGGCCATCAGGCCGAACAGGTGCAGCCAGAAGCCGAAGTCGCGGCTGTGACTGTTGTAGTCGACGATCCAGGCGACGCTGAGAATGCCGAGGCCGAACCAGATCGAGACGATGCGGCGCATCTCCCAGTCGATGTGGCTGACGTTGAAGATCCAGGGCGTGAGGTCCATCGACATGAACCACAGCGCGACCGAGATGATCGCGACGATGAAGGGCACGCGATAGAAGCGTAGCGCGATCGCGCCGGCCGCGAGGGTGGCGAGCTCCATGAACAGCCAGCTGCCCTTGATCCAGACGTAGAAGTCCTGGACCGTGCCGGGCTTGCCGAACCTGCCCCACCAGCCGAGCTCCTCCTGCACGCCGTAGACGGCGAGCGGCGCCATCGACACGGCGATCGCGATCAGCAGGCCGCCGGGGACGCGCAGGCCGCGGCGCCAGAGGTGGTTGCCGGCGAGACCGAAAGCGGCGGCGTAAGCGAGCGCGCAGGCGGTCAGGGCGCGGCCGCCCAGCTGCGAGAACGCCACCGTCGAGAACAGGCCCATGGCGCCGATCACGATCAGCGCGCCGGCGTACCAGAGCAGATGCGCGGCATCGAACTTGGCGCGGGGGGCTGCCGTTGCGACGCGCTGGTGCAGGAAGGCGAGCAGGCGCTGCAGCTCGTCGGGACCGATCGCGCCGGCAGTTTCGGCGGCACGGAGGTCGTGGTCGGAATAGGACATGGTCGTCACCTCATGGGCGCGCCGGACATGCCCGTGGCGTTCGCGCGAACGCTATTGCGTTGCGCGTCGCGATACGCGGATGCCGGTGCGAACAGGGGGTAGTCTAACGGAACTTGAGCGACGTTCAAGAGAATTCTGAGCGTCGCTCATGTTTTTGAGTGAAGGGTTGCTGTTTGGCGCCGGGCGCCGTGCCCTCGTTGGCTCACGCTCTCTCCACTCGTCATGGCCGGGCTTGTCCCGGCCATCCACGTCCGAGCCCAGAAGGCCGACGTGGATGCCCGGGACGAGCCCGGGCATGACGATGGGGTTGGCAGGGTGCCCCATCCTGAGGGCGGACGATCGTTGAGGGGCCGATGCCTCAGACTTGAGGACGGGCGCAAGAGGCGGCGCTCGACCCTATCCTCAATCCTTGAAATACGGCTCGACCGGCCCATGCACCTTGATGGTCAGAGGGTTGCCGTGGCGGTCCTTGGCGTTCCCCGCGGCGACGCGGATCCAGCCTTCGCTGATGCAGTATTCCTCGACATTGGTCTTCTCGGCGCCCTTGAAGCGGATGCCGACGTCGCGCGACAGGATCTCCGCGTTGTAATAGGGGCTCTTCGGATCGACCGAGAGACGGTCGGGGAAGGTGAAGGTCTCGTTGTCGCTCACAGCAGTGCCTCGATCTCTTTCTTCAGCGCCTCGGGCGTGGTGGTCGGCGCATGGCGCGATGCCACGTGGCCGGTGCGATCGACCAGGAATTTGGTGAAATTCCATTTGATCGCCGAGCCCAAGAGGCCCGTCTTCTCGCCCTTCAGGAACCTGTACAGCGGGTGCGCGTCGGCGCCGTTGACGTCGATCTTCGCAAACAGCGGGAAGGTGACGTCGTACTTGCCGGCGCAGAACGCGCCGATCTCCTCGGCCGTGCCGGGCTCCTGGGCGCCGAACTGGTTACAGGGAAAACCGAGCACGGCAAAGCCCCTGTCCGCATAGGCGCGGTGCAGCGCCTCCAGGCCGCGATATTGCGGCGTGAAGCCGCAGGCGCTGGCGGTGTTGACGATCAGGAGCACTTGGCCCTCGAAGCGCTGCAGCGGCACCTCCTCGCCCTTCAGCGAGGTCGCGGTGAAATCGTAGATGCTGGCCATCAGCCCAGCACCGGATCGATCGGTGACGGCGGCGTGCCGCCGGCCTCGATGGCCTCGCCCGCGGCAAGGCACATGTCCTCGCGAAAACGTTGGCCGACGAGCTGCACGCCGACGGGGACGCGGCCGACCATGCCAGTGGAGACCACGAGGCCCGGCAGGCCGAAGAAGGGAATGGCGATCTGCGTGAGCTGGGCATGCCAGACCTGCCTGAACGACTCCTCGTCCTTGCGGTCGAGCTGGTCGGCGAACGGCAGCATGCCGGAGACCGGCATCAGCAGCAGCGGATGCTGCTCCATGAACAGGAGCCATTGCCGGGTCAGCGCGGCGCGGCGGGCCAGCGTTGCCGAGAGGTCGAACGGATGAACCTTGTCACTGACGCCGCGCAGGCAGGCCAGCGCGCCGGGATCGCCTTCCTTCTCGGCTGCGGCGAGCTGCGCCTCGTAGCCGTCGCCGAGCCAGAGCCGGGTCTGCAGCAGCGCGGCCTCCTGCAGCGGCGGCGTGTCCGCGATCTCCTCGACGGCCCAGCCGGCGGCTTCGAGCCGCCTGGCGGCATCGCGCAGCGCGGCGACGACTTCCGGCACCGGGTTGAGGCCGTCGGGGTTGACGCAGAGCGTAACGCGCTTCGGCAAGGGAGGGCCCTCGAGCGGCACCGGCATCCACCAGACGTCGCGGACGTCGCGCGCCGACATCGCCGCCAGCGCGATCCTGACATCGTTGACCGTGCGGGCGAGCGGGCCGGAAACGGCGCTGATCTGCGGACCGATCGGGCGCTCCGGCAGGCAGGTGTTGAAGGCGGGGATGCGGCCGACCGTCGGGCGCAGGCCGTGGATGCCGCAGGCGTAGGCGGGATAGCGCACCGAGCCGGCGATATCGGTGCCGTGGCCGATATGGCCGATGCCGGCGGCGGTCGCCGCGCCGGCGCCGCCGGAGGAGCCGCCCGGGGTGATGCCGGGATCGCGGGGATTCCTGGTGTGGCCATGGATGAGGTTGCTGGTGAACCAGCGATACGACACCGCAGGCGTGTTGGTGCGGCCGAGCAGCACGGCGCCGGCCTTGACGAAGTTGTTGACGACCGGATTGTGGGCCGAGGCGATCGCGTCCTTCTGCAGATTGAGGCCGTTGGTGGTGGCGAAGCCTGTCTGGTCGACATTGACCTTGATCGTCACTGGCACGCCGGCGAGCGGCCCGGGGTCCTCGCCGTTCGCCAGCCGGGCGTCGATGGCGTCGGCCTGTTTCAGAACCTCGTCTGGACGGTGATCGATCACGGCGTTGATCGCGGGGTTCACCGCATCGAGCCGCGCCAGCGCTGATGTCGCGGCCTCGCGGGCGGAGACCTGTTTCGACTTGATGAGGGCGGCAAGATCGGCAGCCGGCAGGCGCCAGAGATCGGTCATGGGGAGCTCCGTGGTGGTCTCGCGTTCTTAGCGCGACGGAGAGCACGGAGAAAGCCGCGCCAGGCGAGGTGGCCATGCACAAGCGCGGTCCCGCTGGCCTGCGTCTCACGCTCATGTTGCAGAGCAGCCGTGCCCGCGGCCGTCCTTCGAGACGCCCGAACGATCGATACCCAACCTGCATCGATCGATCCGGAATCAGGCTTGGTCAAGCTTCACATTCGACTTTAAGAGCTGAAGCAACAACATCACAAAGGGGGAAACAGATGATCAGACCGGGCACCATCATGGCCGCAACCTTCGTTCTCGCCGCTGCAGCAACGCTGGCGCCGCGCGCCGGCCAGGCCGAGACCTACGCCTATGTCGGCAACGCCGACAGCAACGACATCAGCGTGTTCAAGTTCGACGCCGCCTCGGGCGAGATGACCCCGGTGCAGACGGCTGCCTTCGTGGGCGTGGAGAAGCCGGGCTCGTCGACCCCGCTCGCGGTCAGCCCGGACAAGCGGGTGCTGATCGCCGGCGTCCGCTCGCAGCCATTCGTCGCCGAGAGCTTCGCCATCGACGCCAAGACCGGGCGGCTCAGCCACATCGGCAACGGGCCGCTCGTCGACAGCATGGCCAACATCGCCTTCGACCGCACCGGCAAGGTGCTGTTCAGCGCCTCCTATGGCGGCAACAAGGTGGCGGTGAACCCGGTGCAGGCGAACGGCGTCGTCGCCGCACCTGGCCAGGTGATCCCGACCGGGCTGAACGCGCATGCCTTCCTGCCCTCGCCCGACAACCGCTTCGTGTTCGCGACCAATCTCGGCTCCGACCAGGTGCTCGGCTTCGCCTTCGACGCCGCGACGGGCACGCTGACGGCCAAGGAGGCGCTGACGGTGAAGACGCCGGAGAAGTCCGGGCCGCGGCACTTCATCTTCCACCCGAACGGCAAGTTCATCTACCTTCTGCACGAGCTCAACGCCGATCTCGCCGTCTACGCCTATGATGCCGAGAAAGGCACCTGGAGCGAGCAGCAGCGCACGACCGCCCTGCCCTCGGGCTTCACCGGCAAGCCCTGGGCGGCGGATCTTCATGCGACGCCCGATGGCAAGTTCCTCTACGCCTCGGAGCGCGGCTCGAACACGATTGCCGGCTTCAAGGTCGATGCGGCCAGCGGGCGCCTGAGCCCGATCGGCAGCGTGCCGACCGAAACCCAGCCGCGCGGCTTTGCCATCGATCCCACCGGGCGCTACCTCGCCGCTGTCGGCGAAGTGTCGAATGGGATGACGGTGTATCGGATCGACCCGGCCAGCGGCGTGCTGGAGAAGACGAAGTCGTACGCGGTCGGCAAGAAGCCGAACTGGGTGGAGTTCGTCAGCCTGCCGTGACCGGCGGGCTGCAACACCGCTGTTGCGGCCATCCTTCGAGACGCCCGCCTCCGGCGGGCTCCTCAGGATGAGGGGCTGAGGGTGCGGCAGGAATTCTTCCGCGTTGTGATGCCTCCCCTCATGGTGAGGAGCCCGCCGGAGGCGGGCGTCTCGAACCATGAGGCCCGGATGGCTCCAGCGTTTCCATCCGCGCTGCGAGTGCCTATATCCAACGCCATGACCATGCCTGCCGCCCAGCCCGACCGCCATCCCCTCGCCGTCCAACATCCGGAACTCGACGACGCCTCGATCCGCCTGCTGGTCGAGACCTTCTACGGCCGCGCACGGGAGGACGAGCTGATCGGCCCGATCTTCAACCGTACGGTGGAGGATTGGGACGAACATATCGGCAGGATCAGTGATTTCTGGTCGTCGATGTTCCTGAAGACGGGCCGCTACAGCGGCGCGCCGATGCGGCCGCATCTGCTGCTGGAGTTGCAAGGCGGGCATTTCGACCGCTGGCTGCGGCTGTTCGAGACGACGGCGAAGGACCTGTTCGCGCCCGAGCTCGCGGAGCTCTTCATCGTCCGCGCCCGCCGCATCGCCGACAGTTTCGAGATGGGCATCGCCAGCACGCGCGGCGACATCGCGCGCCCGCGCCATTCGGTCTGACCTCGGCCGCAAGCACGCGGGCGTTCGGGAAGCGGCGATGCGGCCGTCCTGCGCTCAATGGCGCGTCATCGACTGCGCCGGCATGTTGAAGATCGCTTCGGAGAACGGGAACTCGAGCACGATCTCGCCGTCCTCGTCGGTGACCTCGATGACGGCCGTCATCAGCGCCGCGTTGCCACCTTCGGTGCGCAGCAGTTCCTTGATCATGTCGCGCGCGACTTCCCAGGCGCGGTCGGGATTGCGCAGCACCTCGCCGTCGGTGTCGGAGACCAGTTCCTCGCCGATCCGTGTGTTGAAGAAATATCTAGGCATCATCAGCTTCCAATGGGGTCGCGCGCTGGGGTTTTGAAGTCTCGAACATCTCACGACTGCTTTATCCGGCCAGCTCAGCCCCTCAAGCTAGGGGCTGAATTGTACGGCGTTGCGAAGCCATCGATCACGAATTCGTTGTTTTCACGGCTCAATCCGACGAAAACGGCAGCAACTCGCATCTGCAACTTCGCACTGCAATAAACAGGCCTGAGAGGCTCAAACAAAAAGATTCCACTGGCGAACTTTTCGTAGCACGGTAGTTTATTGCTGAGGACGATAACCGTCCCGTCTTGAAGGAGAGGACAATGGCCTGGAAAGCACCGAAGATCGTTGAAGTGCCGGTCGGCATGGAAATCAACATGTACGCCTGCGCGGCCCGCAAATAATTCGCGGGTGTGACGTCCAGGTCTCGGCGATCAGGACGTCGACGCTTGAGGGTGGGGATCAGCGACCGCGTATGTGCCAGCCCGTGCGCTGGTCGGATGTCCCACCCTCGTCACCTTCCCTGCGGGCGATCCTGACCGTCGGTCAGCCTGTCCGTCGGTGATCCTGCCGCTGGTAATCGCGTGCGCCACCACAGCTGAATTCCAGGAGACGGCTCATGCTTCGCCTCGTCGTCCTGGGCGCCGCCGCGGGCGGTGGAGTGCCGCAGTGGAATTGCGGCTGCGCCGTGTGTCGTGCCGCGCGCACCTCACATCCCGAGATCAGCAACAGTCAGGCCTCGGTCGCGGTCAGCGCAGATGGCGCCAACTGGTTCCTGATCAACGCCTCGCCCGATCTGCGTCAGCAGGTCACCCGCACGCCGCAGCTGCATCCGAAGCCAGGCGCCCTGCGCCACAGTCCGATCGCCGGCGTGATCCTGACCAATGGCGAGATCGATGCGGTGACCGGCCTCTTGTCGATGCGCGAGAGCTCGCCATTTTCGATCCATGCGCACCCCAAGGTGCTTGCGATCCTCCGCTCGAACAACATCTTCGATGTGCTGAAGGACGAGACCGTCAAGCGCGTGCCGATCGTGATCGACGTGCCGTTCCGGCCGCTGCTGCAGGACGGCAGGCCCTCGGGCCTGGAGATCACGGCCTTCGCCGTCTCGGGAACGAGCGCGTGGTATCTGCGCGACAAGCAGCATCCCGGCGGCAGCTCCTCGACCGGCGACACGCTGGGCCTGAAGATCGCCGATCTCGAGGGCGGGCAATATTGCTACGTCATCGCCGCCTGTGCGGCCGTGGACGATGATCTGAGAACGAGATTGAGGGGCGCGCCCTTGGTGCTGTTCGACGGCACGGTGTGGCGCGACGACGAGATGATCCAGGCCGGACTCGGCAACAAGACCGGGCAGAGCATGGGGCATATCGCGATGTCCGGAGAAAGCGGTGCGATCAAGCAGCTGGCGGACCTCGCGATCGGCAGGAAGGTCTTCCTGCACATCAACAACTCCAATCCGGCGTGGCTGCACGCCTCACCCGAGCGGCAAACGTTGGAACGCGAGGGATGGGAAATCCCCGCTGAAGGGATGGAGATCGTACTGTGAGTGAGGTCAATCTGAGCGGAATGACGGCGCTGTCGATCGGCAGCGGCGTAACGCTGAACAATGCGAGCGAATTGGAAGCGGCGCTGCGCCATATCGGCGCGACGCGCTATCACAACCACCACCCGTTTCATAAGCTGCTGCACGGCGGCAAGCTCAACAAGGGCCAAGTGCAGGCCTGGGCGCTGAACCGCTACTACTACCAGTCGACGATCCCGCTGAAGGATGCGATGGTGATGACGCGCTTCCGCGACCGCGCCACGCGGCTGGAATGGCGGCACCGCATCGAGGATCATGATGGCGATGTCGGCAGCGAGGGCGGCATTGAGCGCTGGATCAAGCTGACCGAAGGCCTCGGCCTCGACACCGCCTACGTGGAATCCACCGAAGGCATCCTGCCGGCCACGCGCTTTGCGGTCGAAGCCTATGTGCATTTCTGCCGCGACCGCTCGCCGCTGGAGGCGATCGCCTCGTCGCTGACCGAATTGTTCGCGCCGAGCATCCATGAAGAGCGCATCTCGGGCATGCTCGAGCACTACGATTTCGTCAACAACGACACCATGAGCTACTTCAAGCGCCGTCTCACCCAGGCGCCGCGCGATGCCAATTTCGCGCTGCATTACGTCAAGGAGCACGCCACCACGCCGGAGCAGCGCGCCGCGGTCTGCAACGCGCTGATCTTCAAGACCAACGTGCTGTGGGTGCAGCTCGACGCGCTGTATCACGCGTATGTCGAGGGGCACATTCCGCCGGGTGCGTTCGTGCCGAAGGAGGGGTGAGTGGTTGCATCGGAGCAACGCCGCCTGGTCCGGGGGGCCTCATGGTTCGAGACGCGCCGCAAGCGGCGCTCCTCACCATGAGGGGCAAGCGGCGGAGCGGCCGCTGCATACGGGACCATGAACACGCTGTTAGCGTGTTCATGGAGAGGGTTCAGGATATCGCCGCAAATTCCGCCCTCGTCCTGAGGAGCCCGCCGCAGGCGGGCGTCTCGAAGGACGCTGGCAGGCGCGGCGGCGGCTCCGAACTCCAAATCTGCGCGATCTCGCCGTTTGATCACAGCTGCTGCTAGAGAACCCCACCATGGCCCCGCGTCACATCCAAGTCACCGAGACCAGCCGCGTGGTGCTGCCGCGGCATACGAAGTTGAAGTTCGACGAGACGCGCCAGGTCTGGGTGATCCTCGCCCCCGAGCGGGTGCTGGCGCCGGATGAGATCGCGGTCGAGGTGCTCAAGCTGTGCGACGGTACGCGCAGCGTCGCCGGGATCATCGACGAGCTGGCGGCGAAATACGCCGCGCCGCGTGACGTGATCGCGATTGACGTCGTCGCCATGCTGCAGGATCTCGCCGACAAGGGATTCCTGACCGAGGTTCGGGAGACAACATCATGACCGAGCTGACCGACACCTCACCGCCCATCGACAGCAATGACGGCCTCGCCGTGCTGGAGCGGCGCGGCTCCGTGGCCGAAACCTACGGCATTCCGCTCGCCGTGCTGGCCGAGCTCACGCATCGCTGTCCGCTGCAATGCCCCTATTGCTCCAACCCGCTGGAGCTCGACCGCGCAGGCCAGGAATTGACCACGGGGGAGTGGAAGAAGGTGCTGTCCGAGCTCGCCGAGATCGGCGTGCTGCAGATCCACTTCTCCGGCGGCGAGCCGACCGCGCGCAAGGACCTGGTCGAGCTGGTGCAGCATGCCAACGACGTCGGACTCTACACCAACCTGATCACCTCGGCCGTGCTGCTGACGCGCGAGCGGCTGAAGGAGCTGGCCGATGCCGGGCTGTCCCATGTCCAGATCAGCTTCCAGGGCAATGAGCCTGATGTCGCCGACCGCGTCGGCGGCTACAAGGGCGGCCACGCCAAGAAGCTCGAGGTGGCGCGCTGGACCCGCGAGCTCGACATGCCGCTGACGGTGAACGCCGTGATGCACCGGCAGAACCTGCATCAGCTGCCCGACATCATCCAGATGGCGGTCGATCTCGATGCCGACCGGCTCGAGGTCGCCAACGTGCAATATTACGGCTGGGCGCTGAAGAACCGCGCCAGCCTGATGCCGACCTACGCCCAGTTGGAGGAGACCGACCGCCTGGTCGAGGAGGCGCGCGAGCGGCTGAAGGGCACGCTGACCATCGACTACGTCGTCCCGGACTACTACGCGCTGCGGCCGAAGAAGTGCATGGGCGGCTGGGGCCGGCAGTTCTTCAACATCTCGCCGTCGGGCAAGATCCTGCCGTGCCACGCCGCCGAGAGCATCACCGGGCTCGACTTCATGTCGGTGCGCTCGAACCATTCGATCGCCTGGATCTGGCAGAACTCGGAGGCCTTCAACCGCTATCGCGGCACCGGCTGGATGAAGGAGCCGTGCAAATCCTGCGAGTTCCGCGAGATCGATTTCGGCGGCTGCCGCTGCCAGGCCTTTGCGCTGACCGGCGACGCCGCCAACACCGATCCGGCCTGCACGCTGTCGCCGCTGCACGAGAGCATCTTCAAGCAGGCCGAGCGCGATGCCGCCTCCGGCCAGGACCGCTTCCTGTATCGCAACTTCGCCGGCGGCACGCCCGAGGGCAATGATGCCTGACGCCGAAGCCGGCCGCGCCTCCGCGCGCCGCAGCGATCCGTTCGCGCCGCTGACGTCGGAATGGCTCGACGTCTCCGGCGGCCATCAGATCTATGTCGAGAGCGCCGGGCGGGTCGGCGGCCTGCCCGCCGTCTACCTGCACGGTGGGCCGGGCTCCGGCTGCCAGCCGGATCACCGCCGGCTGTTCGATCCCGAGCGCTTCCATGCCGTGCTGTTCGACCAGCGCGGCGCCGGCCGCTCGCGTCCCGCGCGCAGCCGCGACAACAACACTCTGCACGATTTGATCGCCGACATGGAGGCGATCCGCACGAAATTCGGCTTTGAGAAATGGATCGTCGCCGGCGGCTCCTGGGGCGCGACCTTGGCGCTGGCCTACGCCCAGGCGCATCCAGCGCGCGTGAGCGGCCTGGTGCTGCGCGCGACCTTTCTCGGCACGCGCGCGGAGGTGGAGACGGCGTTCGGCGACACGCTGGCGCGCTTTCACCCTGCCCTGCATCGCGACTTCCTGGAGATGCTACCGGAGAACGAGCGCGCCAACCCCTGCGAGGCCTATTTCCGCCGCATCCTCGATCCCGATCCGGCGATCCACGGTCCGGCCGCGCGCGCCTGGCACGACACCGAGCGGGCGCTGTCCGAGATCAAACCGGCGCGCGCCCATCTGGATCGGCTCGCCATCCGCTCCGGCAGCGCGCTGCCGGCGACGCCGTTCATGGAGGCGCATTACTTCTCGCAGGACAGCTTCATGGCGAAAGACCAGTTGCTGCGTGATGCGAGCAGGCTCCGCGGGATTCCCGGAATCATCGTGCAGGGCCGCTACGACCTGCTCTGTCCGCCCTCCACCTCCGCGCACCTGGCCGAAATCTGGCGCGACGCCGAAATCCGTGTCGTCGAAGCCGCAGGTCACAATCTTTATGACCCCGGCATCCGCGATGCGGTCATGAAAGCCATCTGCGATCTGGCGACGCGCACGACAGCGCCTTAAACACATCACTCATTCCCCTCATGCTGAGGAGGCGCGCCAGCGCCGTGTCGAAGCATGAGGCCCGCGACGCTTCGGGCCTCATGCTTCGAGACGGCCGCCTTTGGCGGCCTCCTCAGCATGAGGATCAGCCACACGCACCAGGAGGCTCGAGATGCCCATCGCCGGGAAAGGCATGCTGTTGACGTCGATGAACATCGATGCCGCTCACGAGGCTGACTTCAACCACTGGTACGACAGCGAGCATCTCGAAGAGCGCGTCGCCATTCCCGGCTTCATCGAGGCGCGACGCTATGTCGCCGAGCAGGGCAGCCCGAAATATCTGTGCCTGTACTCCGCCGAGACGATCGGCGTGCTCGACAGTCCGGCCTATCGCGCCCGGCTGGAGTCGCCGACAGAATGGTCGAAGGCGGTGATGGCGCGGTTCAAGAACATGATCCGCAGCGTCGCACGCATCACGATCTCGAAAGGGGCCGGCCGCGGCGCCGTGCTCGGCATCATCCGGCTGCGCCCGAAGCCGGAGCAGGACAAGGCGTTGCGCGAGGCATTGCAGATCGAGCTTGACCCGTACGACCTCAAGGGCGTGATCTCGATGCACCTGCTCGAAGGCGATGCGGATCTGTCCGGCCCCGCCGCTGGCGTTCCAGCGAGCTCGCGCGACGCCGACTGGTTCATCCTGATCGACGGCACCGACGGCCACGCCATCGCGACCTTGATGACGACGCGTTTTGCGGCTGTCGACGGCCCGCTGGCGACGCAGATTTCCGCCGGGATCTATCGCCTGATGTGGGACCTCAGCCGCGCTGATATTGCGGCGCGTTAGTTGGCCAGTCTGATTCCCCGCCGTCATGGCCGGGCTTGACCCACGGCTGTCCGGTTCAGACAGACTGGACATGGTGCATGGCGTGGATTCTTCTGCGGTCTTGAGCATCGCCAAATGTTCGAGACACACCAGGAAGGTCCCGCCATGCCGCATCAGAATACAGTATTCCGAGACATTCTGAAGTTGGTCCCCTGGCATCGCTTCGAGGCGCTTGTGGACGAGCATGGCACGGACGCGCGGATTCGACGGCTTTCCACCAAAGACCAATTTGTGGCGCTGCTGTACGGTCAGCTTTCGGGGGCTTCCAGTCTGCGTGAGATTGTCACCGGGCTGTCGAGCCACACCGCGCGGCTTTATCACCTGGGTGGGGGCCCTGTCCGCCGCTCGACTTTCGCGGACGCCAATATGAATCGGCCTGCGGAGATGTTTGCCGCCCTGTTGGCCATCATGATGAAGCAGGCCCATCGCCGGTTACGCCGCAAGCTTGCCGAGACGACGTATTTGATTGATTCGACCAGCGTACGGCTGACAGAAGCCAGCGCTGGCTGGGCACGGTTCTCTACCGGTGTCTGCGGTGCCAAGGTGCATGTGATCTATGATGCCGACGCCGACCGGCCGATTTATGCGGCAATCAGCGGAGCCAACGTCAACGACAATACTGCAGCGCATCAGATGCCCATCGAGCCGGGAGCAACCTACGTCTTCGATCTCGGCTATTATGAATATGCTTGGTGGGCTCAACTGGACGCCGCCGGTTGTCGAATCGTGACCCGGTTCAAATCCAATACGCCGCTGCGGGTCGTGGAGGAGTTGCCTGTCATCGCGGATGGCAACATCCTCTCCGACCGCATCGGCTTCCTTCCACAACGCCAAGCCTACAGCCGCCGCAATCCAATGCAGACTGCGGTGCGCGAAGTGCGCGTCACCTTGGAAACGGGAAAGATCCTGCGCATCCTGTCGAACGACCTCGATGCCAGCGCTCAAGAGATCGCCGACCTCTATCGTCGCCGCTGGGCCATCGAGTTGTTCTTTCGTTGGGTCAAGCAGACCCTCAAGATCACCAGGTTCCTCGGGACTTCTGAGAACGCCGTTCGTATCCAGATCGCCGTTGCCCTGATCGCCTTCCTCTTGCTTCGCCTCGCGCAAGACCTTCAGAAGGCAATCCAAAGCCCCTTGGTCTTTGCCAGATTGGTCCGCACCAACCTCATGCATCGCCGCCCCATCGATCAATTGCTCACGGGGCCACCCCAACTTGCCAAAAACCCACAACAGTTGAGCCTCGCAATATGCGGAAGCTGAACCGGACAGCCGTGGGCTTGACCCGGCCATCCATCCTCTTCGGAGATCTTGGAAAGGTGGATGCCCGGGTCAAGCCCGGGCATGACGACCGAGTGCGAAGCAACTCGCGTGTCCGCTCATTCGTTCTGTAAAGGCCACCATCGTCACCAGTCCGTCATCGTTTGTCGCACCACCTCCCGCATCGCAGCACGCGGCGGCATCGCGCCTGCAATGCGGCAGCGCACACTGTGCATGAGGGGCAGCGTTGCAAATTTGCCTTTGTGTGCGCCTTGGAATGGCTCTAGTCTGATAGGACTATTCAATTGAGCCATTCAAAAAGCAGAAGGGCGACGAACAGGACCTGCTCCGGACCCACATCGATCCCCAGCCGATCCTGAACAAACAGTCGTCCTCACGTCAGGAAGGCCGCGCGCTCATGGTTCGCCGCGCGGACAGGGTATGAATGAGAGCGACTGATATCTCGGCCCCCGACTACTTTCACAAAGTGGTCGATTGCCAATGGGCTTGTCCCGCACACACTCCGGTCCCTGAATACATCCGCCTGATCGCTGAGGGTCGCTACAGCGACGCCTACATGATCAATTGGAAATCGAATGTATTCCCGGGCATTCTCGGACGCACTTGCGATCGCCCCTGCGAGCCCGCCTGCCGACGCGGGCGTGTCGAGGAAAGCCCGGTCGCGATCTGCCGCCTGAAGCGCGTTGCGGCCGATTTCAAGGACGACGTGCACCAGCGCATGCCGCGCCCTGCCCCGAAGAACGGCCGGCGCATCGCGCTGGTGGGCGGCGGCCCGGCCTCGCTGACCGTCGCACGCGACCTCGCGCCGCTCGGCTATCACTGCACCGTGTTCGACGCCGATCCCAAGCCCGGCGGCATGATGCGCTCGCAGATTCCAAAGTTCCGTCTGCCCGACAGCGTCATCGACGAGGAGACGGGCTACGTGCTCAGCCTCGGCGTCGACTACAAGGCCGGCCATCGCGTCGACAGCCTCAAGACGCTGCTGGCCGAGAACTACGATGCCATCTTCATCGGCTCCGGCGCGCCGCGCGGCCGCGAGCTGAACATCCCCGGCCGCAAGGAAGCCGCCGCGAACATCCATCTCGGCATCGACTGGCTGTCCAGCGTGTCGTTCGGCCATACCGACAAGATCGGCAGGCGCGTGATCGTGCTCGGCGGCGGCAACACCGCGATGGACTGCTGCCGCACCGCCCGCCGCCTCGGCGGCGAGGACGTCAAGGTCATCGTGCGCTCCGGCTTCGAGGAGATGAAGGCGTCTCCCTGGGAGAAGGAGGACGCGCTGCATGAGGATATTCCGATCCTCAATTACCTCGTGCCGGTCGCGTTCACTCACGACAATGGCAGACTGACCGGCGTCACCTTCCAGAAGGTGAAGGCGGAGTATGACGACAACGGCCGGCGCTCTCTGCTCCCCTCCGGCGAGCCCGACGTGACCTATGAGTGCGACGACGTGCTGGTCGCCGTCGGCCAGGAGAATGCCTTCCCCTGGATCGAGGCCGATTGCGGCGTGGCGTTCGACAAATGGCACATGCCAAAGGTCGACCCGGCCACCTTCGTCTCGACCAACCCGAAAGTGTTCTTCGGCGGCGATGCGGCGTTCGGTCCGAAGAACATCATCTGGGCTGTCGCGCAGGGCCACGAGGCGGCGCTGTCGATCCACCGCCTGCTCTCCGGCGAGGACATCACCGAGCGGCCGCTGCCCGAGGTGCACGTCTCCTCGCAGAAGATGGGCATCCATGAATGGAGCTATGACAACGACGTCTCGCCGGAGAAGCGCTTCAAGGTGCCGCACCGCGACAAGGTGGTCGCGCTGAAGGACATCCGCGCCGAGGTCGAGCTCGGCTACGACGTCAAGCTCGCGCTCGGCGAGGCGCATCGCTGCCTGAACTGCGACGTGCAGACGGTGTTCTCCGACACGCTGTGCATCGAATGCGACGCCTGCGCCGACATCTGCCCGATGGACTGCATCACCTTCACCGACAATGGCGAGGAGGCCGATCTGCGCGCGCGGCTGAAGGCGCCGTCTGTTCATCCCGACCAGAGCCTCTACGTGTCGTCGGATCTGAAGACCGGGCGCGTGATGGTGAAGGACGAGGACGTCTGCCTCCATTGCGGCCTGTGCGCCGAGCGCTGTCCCACCGGTGCGTGGGACATGCAGAAATATTTCATCGAGACGACCCACGCAGGTAACGCATGTCCCAGCAAGCGCCGCTCAGCAGCGTAAACGACTTCGTCGTCCGCTTCGCCAACGTCAACGGCTCCGGCTCGGCCAGCGCCAACGAATTGTTCGCGCGCGCCGTGCTGCGTCACGGCGTGCCGGTCAGCCCCCGCAACATCTTCCCGTCGAACATTCAGGGCCTGCCGACCTGGTACGAGGTGCGCGTCACCGAAGCGGGCCATCTCGGCGCGCGAGGCGGCGGCACCGACCTGATGGTCGCGATGAATCCGCAGACCTGGGACAAGGACGTCGCCGGCATCGTGCCCGGTGGCTACCTGTTCTACGATTCGACGAAGCCGATGCCGTCGACCAAGTTCCGCGACGACATCACCGTGATCGGCGTGCCACTGACGGCGATCACCAACTCGACCTACTCGGATCCGCGCCAGCGCCAGCTCTTCAAGAACATCATCTATCTCGGCGCGCTCTCCGCCCTCCTCGACATGGACCCGAAGCTGATCGAGCAACTGATCGGCGAGCAGTACAAGGGCAAGGAGAAGCTGCTCTCCTCCAACGTCCATGCGCTGCATCTCGGGCGCGATTGGGCGCTGCAGAATTTGAAATGCCCGATCGGCCTGCGCATCAGGAAGGCCGACAAGGTCGGCGACCGCATCTTCATCGAGGGCAACAACGCCGCCGCGCTCGGCGCCGTCTATGGCGGCGCGACTGTCTGCGCCTGGTACCCGATCACGCCGTCGTCGTCGCTGGCCGAGGCGTTCAGCAACCACTGCAAGAAACTGCGGCACGATCCGGAAACCGGGCAGGCCAAATACGCGATCGTGCAGGCCGAGGACGAGCTCGCCTCGATCGGCATGGTGGTGGGCGCCTCCTGGAACGGCGCCCGCGCCTTCACCACGACATCGGGCCCCGGCGTGTCGCTGATGACCGAGTTCATCGGCCTGTCCTACTTCGCCGAGATTCCGGCCGTGATCATGAACGTGCAGCGCGCCGGCCCTTCCACGGGCATGCCGACCCGCACCCAGCAGTGCGACCTGATCGCCTGCGGATACGCCTCGCATGGCGATACCAAGCACGTGATGCTGTTCCCCGAGGATCCGGCGGAGGCGTTCGAATTCGCGGCGGCGGCGTTCGATCTGGCCGAGCGGCTGCAGACCACGATCTTCCTGATGCTCGACCTCGACATCGGCATGAACCAGCGGCTGTGCCGGCCGCTGAAGTGGGACGATGCCAAGCAGTATGACCGCGGCAAGGTGATGACGGCCGAGATGCTCGACGAAGGCCGCGACTTCGGCCGCTATCTCGACGTCGATGGCGACGGCATTCCGTTCCGCACCTACCCCGGCACGCATCCGACGGAGGGCTCCTACTTCACCCGCGGCACGTCACGTGACCGCTACGCGCGCTATTCCGAGGAAGGCGCCGTCTATGCCGACAACGTGCAGCGCCTGCTGCGCAAATTCCAGACCGCGGAGGACATGGTGCCGCGGCCGCTGCAGGCCAACGCGGCCAAGCCGACCAAATACGGCGTGATCTATTTCGGCTCGACCGCGCCGGCGATGGACGAGGCGATCGAATTGCTGGAGGCCCGCGGCCACCAGCTCGACCGGCTGCGCATCCGCGCCTTCCCGTTCCATTCGAGCGTGGCGAGCTTCATCGCCGAGCACGACTTCGTCTACGTGGTCGAGCAGAACCGCGACGCCCAGCTGCGCCAGTTGATCGTCACCGAGAACGGCATCGATCCGGTCCGTCTGGTGCCGATCCTGCACTATGACGGCACCCCGATCACCGCGCGCTTCATCGCGGATGCGATCGGGACCCATCAGGACCAGATCAAGGTCACCCCGCTGCGCAAGGCCGTATCATGACCTACATCGCAAAGCCGAAATTCCAGCATCCCGGCATCAAGAAGAACGCGCTCGGCTACAGCCATCGCGACTACGAGGGCAAGATCTCGACCCTGTGCGCCGGCTGCGGTCACGATTCGATCACGGCCTCGATCATCGAGGCGTGCTTCGATCTGTCGATCGAGCCCCATCGGGTGGCAAAAATCTCGGGCATCGGCTGCTCGTCGAAGACGCCGGACTATTTCCTCGGCAATTCGCACGGCTTCAACACCGTGCACGGCCGCATGCCGTCGGTGCTGACCGGCGCCAACCTCGCCAACCGCGAGCTGATCTATCTCGGCGTCTCCGGCGACGGCGATTCTGCCTCGATCGGCTTCGGTCAGTTCGCCCACGCGATCCGGCGCGGCGTCAACATGACCTATATCGTCGAGAACAACGGCGTCTACGGCCTGACCAAGGGTCAGTTCTCGGCGACCGCCGACCGCGGCTCGAAGTCCAAGAAGGGCGTCACCAACACCGACAACCCGATCGACCTCGTCGGCATCGCGCTGCAGCTCGGGGCGACCTATGTCGCGCGCTCGTTCTCCGGCGACAAGAAGCAGCTGGTGCCGATCATCGCCGGCGCCATCCAGCACAAGGGCGCGGCCTTCATCGACGTGATCAGCCCGTGCATCGCCTTCAACAATCACGCCGGCTCGACCAAGAGCTTCGACTATGTCCGCGAGCACAATGACGCCGTGAACCGGCTGGACGTGCTGACCGGGCGCGATCCGATCGAGATCGACCAGGATCCGGGCACGGTGCAGATCGTCGAACAGCACGACGGCTCGCGGCTGGCGCTGCGCAAGATCGACGCCGACTACGACCCGCACGACCGGCTCGGCGCCATGACCTTCCTGCAGAAGCATGCCGCGCAAGGCCAGATCGTGACCGGGTTGCTCTATGTCGACCCCGAGGCCGACGACCTGCACAGCCACCTCAATACGGTGGAGCGGCCGCTGAACCGGCTGGAGGCGGCTGATCTGTGCCCGGGGCAGAGCGTGCTCGACAAGATCAATGCGAGCCTGCGCTAGGCTGATCGCTACGTTGACAGCTTCCCCCTAGCCCTCCTTCGAGACGCCGGCCTCCGGCGGCTCCTCAGGACGAGGTCTGAATGTGTGGCACCTCTCCTTCAAGGCGCCTCGCCGTCACTCCTGATGGTGAGAAGCGCCGCGCCACCGGTCGCGCCATCGTCAACAGCCGGCCTGACGGCGCGTCTCGAACCATGAGGCCCCGATCTCATGACCGCAGCGCATTCGCCCACACCCGTTCGAGCTGCACAATCGCATCGGGCAACGGCAGCGCCGACAGCGCATCATCACCGCCGCTGATAAGGCCGAACTCGCGCAACCTGATCAGCGCCTCATCGATATTGAACGCCCGACCCAGCCCGAACATCTGCTGCAGCAACTCCTCGACATGACTGCCCAATGCAGCCCGCGAGAGCGGCACCGACGCCAGCAGCAGGCCGCCATAGGCCAGCACGGCCTCCTTCCAGTCCTGGTCCTCGGCCTCGCCGATCAGGTAGTTGAAGATGCCGGAATTGTTGTTGACGTTACGGAAGTAGATGTTGTCGGTGACCTGCTTCTGATGGATCAGCGACCGGCGATGGAAGTTGCCCCATTGCCTGAGAATGAAGGCGCCGAGCGCGAACAGGCCCGACAGCGCCGCCAGCGCCTGCTCGGTATCGTTGTCGTGCACGGTGCCGCTGAGGCCGAGATAGAAGCCGGCGACGATGAACAGCACGGTGAGCGTCGAGGCCAGCTTGAGCAGAATGGGCACGCCGCCGACCAGCGCCGGCACGCCCAGCGTCAGTTGCTCGCGCAGCCCCATGACGACACGGACGTTCGGCAGCAGCGCCTCGAGATCGAAGCGCGCGATGTGACGGAAATATTTGAACAGCACCGCCCCGCCGCGGATCTTGTTGCGGCCGCGCCAGGCGGCAGTCTTGCGCTTCGTCCGGGTCGGCTCGTCGGGCCTGGTCGCGACCATCAGGATGATGTCGTCATAGACCTCGATCTCATGCTTGCGCCGGCGCAGCCCATACAACATGGGGACCTCGATCGTCTCCTGATGCTGGCCGCGCCGGAACATGCGGACGGCGCGGTAGTCCGAGATCGACGCCTTCAGCTTGACCCTGACAAGCGCATGCTCGGCAAACGCGCGCTCGATCTCGGCATGGCTGATCTCGATGAAATTGGCCTCGCCGAGCACCTGCACGACTTCGTCGGCGAGGCTGCGATAGGCCGCGTCGAGCTCCTCGGGCGATCGATGGCGCCCGACCGGCACTTCGGGATCGAAGTCGAAATAGGCGTCGCGCAGGCGATCGAGCTCGTCGAAATACTCGTGATGCAGGATGGCACCGAGCATCTGGGCGAGCCGGCGCAGGTCGGCCGATTGCGTGTCGTCCAGTCCACCGTGCGAAATCACGGCGTCGAGGACCTCGGACTTGCGTATCGGAATGAACCGGTCCCGCCGGCTCGTCGTCTCCCCTGGTCCAACCACGCGTGTCACGCCCGACTTGCCACGTTCTCAACAGCCGATCCCGCTGCTGCTGCCGGGCGGCTCCCCCGTAACATAGCGAGCTCAGCCGACTTGCGCTACTCGCCGGGGACCGGATTGCGCGCGCTCCTCAGTGACGCAAGACGATGCCCGTATGCATAACGCCAAGTCGACGGCGGTTGCTGTTCTCGCGCTCGTCATGCCCGGGCTTGACCCGGGCATCCATGCACTTGGCGAAGAGATGGATGGCCGGGCCTTCGCCGCGCCGAAGCGGCTACGGCCGCGCAGGCGGGTCAAGCCCGGCCATGACGAAGCGAGGTTTGGACACGCACATCATCTTCATGGTCTAGAGTGGGCTGACAGAGAGGGAGAACCCGATGACCGGCGCCCCAGAGATCAAGTCCGCCTTCAACGCCATTCGCGCCATCGACTATACGATCATCCTCGTCCGCGATTGGACGGCGATGCGCGGCTTCTATGAGAACGTGCTGGGCTTCCCGATCGCGCGCGAGCTGTCGCAGGGCTGGATCGAATACCGGATCGGCGCCAATACATTGGCGCTGGCGCAACCGAAGCGGCTCGCATCGGACCAGCTGACGCCCCGAGGCGCCGCCTCGCTGCAGCTCGCGTTCAAGGTGGGCCGTAACGATGTCGACCGCTGCGCGGCAGAATTGACCAGCAAGGGCGTCGCTCTCATGGAGCCGCCGACGGACCAGCCCTTCGGGCACCGGACCCTGTTCTTCAGGGACCCGGACGGCAATCTGCTCGAAGTGTACGCGGAGATCTAACAGCTGATATCTAAGGCTTGGCGGCCGCGCTAGGCGGCCGCCGGTTGTATCCGGGGATTGAGCACGTACTCCTTCAGCACCTTGTCGGTGGCGGCATCGACTTCGACCAGCGACACGTCGTAGCTCCAGAGATCGGCGAGATGCTGCAGCACGCGCTTGGTGTCGGTCTCGTTGAGCTGGGCGCCCTTGACCACCGTATGCCGCAGCATCAGGCGGCGATCGCCGGCGAGATCGACATCGACCACCTCGATGTTGGGGTCGATGTAGCCGACGTCGTACTGCTTGGACAGCTCGCGGCGGATGCGGCGATAGCCGCGCTCGTCATGGATGGCATCGACGAGAATGCCGGCGCGCTCGGCCGGATCGTCATGCAGGTGGAACAGTCTGAGCTGCCGGATCAGGTTGGGGCTGAGGAACTGGCTGATGAAGCTCTCGTCGCGATAGTTCGCCCAGACGTCACGCAGCACCGCCATTTCGTCGCCGGTGCCGGCGATGTCCGGAAACCATTCGCGATCCTCGTCGGTCGGATCCTTCACGATGCGCTCGATGTCCTGCATCATCGCAAAGCCAAGGGCATAGGGGTTGAAGCCGGAGTAGCGCGGATCGTCGAACTCCGGCTGGAACACGACATTGGTGTGCGACTGCAGGAACTCCAGGAAATTGCCGTCGGTGAGTCGTCCTTCCTGGTGCAGACGGTTCATGATGCGATAATGCACGTAGGTCGCCGTGCCCTCGTTCATGACCTTGGTCTGGCCCTGCGGATAGAAATACTGCGCGATGTGGCGGACGATGCGCAGCAGCTCGCGCTGCCAGGGCGCCAGCCGCGGCGCGGTCTTCTCCAGGAAATAAAGCAGGTTCTCCTGCGGCAGGCCGAGCAGCGCGCGGCGCCGCTCGACGTTCAGCATCGCATTGGTCTTGACCGGGCCGGTCGGCACCGTGCGCCAGAGATCGTTGAACTGGCCCTCCTCATAGAGCCTGCGCTTGCCGGCGCGCTTCTCCTCCTCGCGGAAGTCGAGCTTCTTCTTGCCGGGATAGCGGTCGACGCCATGCGACATCAGCGCGTGGGCGGCATCGAGCGTATGCTCGACCGCGAGCCGGCCATAACGTTCCTCGCATTGCGCGATGTAGCCGCGGGCGAAGTCGAGATAGTCGAGGATGCCGTCGGCATCGGTCCACTGCTTGAACAGGTAGTTGTTCTTGAAGAAGTGATTGTGACCGAACGCGGCATGTGCGATCACCAGGGTCTGCATCGTCGCCGTGTTCTCCTCCATCAGATAGGAGATGCAGGGCGAGGAGTTGATCACGATCTCATAGGCGAGGCCCATCAGCCCTTTGCGGTACGAGGCCTCGTGATAGGCGAAGTGCTTGCCGAACGACCAGTGCTTGTAGAACAGGGGCATGCCGACCGAGGAATAGGCGTCGAGCATCTGCTCGGCCGTGATCACCTCGATCTGGTTGGGATAGGTGTCGAGCCCGAGCTCCTTGTGCGCCACCCTCTCGCAGGTATCGTGAATGCGCTGCAAGGTGAGGAAATTCCAGTCGGCGCCCTCGAACAGCAGTCCGCTCATGACGCCGCCCTCTCCTGCGTGGTGCCGCGACGCTGAAACAGGTCGTGGAACACCGGGAAGATCTCGCTCCGGTCGCGCACCTTGCGCATCGACAGCGGCTCGCCATTGGCGCGCAGCCGCTCATACAGCGACCACAGCGCGGAGTCCGGCATCTCGAACGAATAGGTGCCGGACTCGCCGACCTCGAGATAGGCGAAGAACTGCGACACCGGCAGGATGTTGTCGGTCAGGAGCCGCGCGACATTCTCGGAATCCGAGGTGGCGTTGTCGCCGTCGGAGGCCTGCGCCGCGTAGATGTTCCAGTCCGAGGGCCGAAAGCGCGAGCGGACGATGTCGTGCATGCATTGCAGCGCGCTCGACACCAGGGTGCCGCCGGATGCCGGTCCGTAGAAGAAGGTCTGCTCGTCGACCTCCTCGGCACGATCGGTATGGCGGATGAACACGATCTCGACATGGCGGTAGCGCCGGGTCAGGAACACGTAGAGCAGCATGTAGAACCGCTTGGCGAGGTCCTTCATGTGCTCTGACATCGAGCCGGACACGTCCATCAGGCAGAACATCACGGCCTGCGCGATCGGCTTCGGCACCGCTTCGAAGCGGCGGTAGCGGATGTCGATCGGATCGATGAAGGGGATGCGCTTGGCCTTGGCCTTCAGCGCCTCGAGCTCGGCCAGCAGCGCGGCGCGCTTGTCGTCGTCGGTCTCCTGCTCCAGCTGGGCTTCGAGCTCGGCAATCGCCTCCGGCCGCGGCCGGCGCAGCGCGACGCGGCGGGCCAAGGCGCGGGTGACGGTGCGGCTGATCGAGATATTGGCCGGCGAACCCGACGTCGAATAGCCCGCGCGCACCAACCCTTCGCTCTCGGCCTCGGCGAATTTGCGCTTGGCGAGATCGGGCAGCTCGAGATCGTCGAGGAACAGGTTGACGAACTCCTCCTTGCTCAGCACGAAGCGGAAGGCATCCTCGCTGTCGCCCTGCCCCGGCGCCGACTTGCGGCCGCTGCCGTCGCCGGAGCGCGGCAGGATATCGCCCTCGACGAACTTCTTGTTGCCGGGCAGCACCATGTCGCGGGTGCCGCCCTCGCGGCGGAAGCGCGGCTCGTCCATGCCATCGAGCGGGATGGAGACCTCACCACCCTCGAGCACGTCCTTGATGTCGCGGTCCTGCGACGTCTTCTTCACGGCTCCTTGAACCAACGCCTTGGCTCGGCGCAAAAATCGCTGACGGTTTTCGAGACTTTTGCCGCCCGGATTCAGGCGCCGATCAATGATATGCATGACCACGTTTCCATACGCCTCCTGCTGCAGCGGTTTCGACTCCTGCTCTCCCCCGCCGCGATGCCGCGGTGCAGTATCAGACCCGATACCGGACCCGCATCATTCGCTGCCCGACGCGTCCCATCAAAGTTCAGCGTCGAACGTTCCGCTCGCCTCGTTGTCCCGGCGCCAACATCCGCCGATGGCCTGCAGCACATGCAGTGAACATCGGCGCCGGACCGCGATCAACCTGCCTGCTTCACCCGCATGTACCACTCGACCAGCCGGCGGACCTGCCGCTCGGTGTAGCCGCGTTCGACCATGCGCGCGACGAAGTCGTCGTGCTTCTTCTCGGTCTCGCCGTCCTTCTTGGTCCCGAACGAGATCACCGGAAGCAGATCCTCGACCTGCGAGAATATCCTCTTTTCGATGACCTCGCGGATCTTTTCGTAGGAGGTCCAGGACGGATTTTTTCCGCCGTTCTGGGCCCGGGAGCGCAGCGAGAACTTGACAACCTCGTTGCGGAAGTCCTTCGGGTTGGCGATCCCGGCCGGCTTCTCGATCTTGGTCAGCTCCTGGTTCAACAGCTCGCGATTGAGCAGCTGTCCCGTATCGGGATCCTTGAAGTCCTGATCCTCGATCCAGGCGTCGGCGTAGTCGACGTAGCGGTCGAACAGGTTCTGGCCGTAATCGGAGTAGGATTCCAGATACGCCTTCTGGATCTCGTGGCCGATGAACTCGGCGTAGCGCGGCGCGAGGTCCGCCTTGATGAATTCGAGGTAGCGCTTCTCGACCTCCTCGGGCAGTTGCTCGCGCTTGATCGACTGCTCCAGCACATACATCAAGTGCACGGCATCGGCAGACACTTCCGACGTGTCGTGATTGTAGGTCGCGGCCAGGACCTTGAAGGCAAAGCGGGTGGAAATGCCGTCCATGCCCTCGTCGACGCCGGCGGCGTCGCGATATTCCTGCACGCTGCGCGCCTTCGGATCGGACTCCTTCAGGCTCTCGCCGTCATAGACCCGCATCTTGGCGTACAAGGTCGAGTTCTCGTGCTTGCGCAGGCGCGACATCACCGAAAAACGAGCCAGCGTGTCCAAGGTCGCCGGCGCGCAGGGCGCGGTGGCGAGCTCGGAGCCCTGGATCAGCTTCTCGTAGATCTTGCGCTCCTCGGTGACGCGCAGGCAGTACGGCACCTTGATGACGCAGATGCGGTCGATGAAGGCCTCGTTGTTCTTGTTGGTCTTGAAGCTCTGCCACTCCGCCTCGTTGGAATGGGCGAGGATCACGCCATTATAGGGGATCGCGCCGATGTTCTCGGTGCCGATATAGTTGCCCTCCTGCGTCGCCGTCAGCAGCGGATGCAGCATCTTGATCGGCGCCTTGAACATCTCGACGAATTCGAGGATGCCCTGGTTGGCGCGGTTGAGGCCGCCCGAATAGGAGTAGGCGTCGGGATCGTTCTGGGCGTAGGTTTCGAGCTTGCGGATGTCGACCTTGCCGACCAGCGAGGAGATGTCCTGGTTGTTCTCGTCGCCCGGTTCGGTCTTGGCGATCGCGATCTGCCGCAGCCGCGACGGCTGGATCTTGGCGACGCGGAACTGCGAGATGTCGCCGCCGAAGGCTTCGAGTCGCTTGTAGCACCACGGGCTCATCAAACCGGATAGACGGCGGCGCGGAATGCCGTATTTCTCCTCGAGCATCGGGCCCAGCGTGTCGGGATCGAACAGGCCGAGCGGCGATTCGAAGACCGGGCTCAGCTCATCACCGGCCTTGAGCACGTAGATCGGATGAGCTTCCATCAACTGCTTCAGCCGTTCGGCGAGCGACGACTTGCCGCCGCCGACCGGTCCGAGCAGATAGAGGATCTGCTTGCGCTCTTCGAGACCTTGCGCGGCGTGGCGGAAGAAGCCGACGATGCGCTCGATCGTGTCTTCCATGCCATAGAAGCCGGCGAACGCGGGATACAGCCGAACCGTCCGGTTCAAAAAAATACGGCCAAGGCGTGGGTCCTTGGCCGTGTCGATCATCTGAGGCTCACCGATCGCAGCTAGTAGTCGTTCAGCGGCGTTCGCGTATCGCATCGGGTCGGTTCGACACGATTCTAGATATTCCTGCATCGACATGTCGGTCTGGCTGCGTGCCTCGAACGACCTTGCGAACGCGTTGAACAACGAATCGTTGTACATGATCCCTCTCCACGTAGGTTCCGCCGCACTGCTGCAACGGGCCGAGATCTAAGTACGTTCCTGCTGATCCCGAACCGACTCAGAGTGAAGCGCGCTAGCCCCCATTGGGCACCGTCTTCGTCCTTTTCCGCAACGCAAAGTGCATGCAGCATATGCCCTATCAACATGCACTTCGCTCAATAGTTCGGCAAAAGCCGGCCGACTCTCCCCATTTGTACCTCATTGTCTCTGCTTCGCAACATCCGCAATACCCCGGCACCGTAGTCTTCCTGCGCCGCACAAGGTGTTGTGAAGCCACGTGAACTGGTGGCGTGACAGCTCCGCAATCAGTCTCCCTTCCGGAAGTGAACCGCGAGTGAACGCCAATCGTCGCGCATCTGCGCCGGGCAGCGAATGTCTCATTCGTGGCGCGACGTGATGCGCGCCAGCCACGGCTGGTCAAACAGACACAGCCAAGCTGCAAGCGCGTCGGCCGGCGCTCATACGATGTCATCATGACCCGGCGAGCGATGAACGCGCGCATCTCACAGCGCCATCCGCACACATGTTCACCGCTAGAACCGAATGTCGTGACGCAACGCACCGCCGAAGCCGGACGGATCACTCGATGCTGATCATTGCCATGATCAGGGTGCGGCTCGCCACCGAATGTCTGCAAGCAGAAAGCATCATGGGTTATCCGCCAATCACGAGGCGCAGCCGAGGCGACAATCGCAACACGCTCGCCTTGATCTGTGACGTGAGGCACCATTACCCAGAACACATGTGGCCCCTTTCCAGCATTGCAAGGCGGAGAAGGTTTGATCGGCGGCATTTGCTCGCCCACGATGGGAGACCTCCGGCGCGGGAGCCGCATAGACCGACGCGAGCCGAACACCGGCCGCGCTTGGCGGGCCTTTCCCCCGCCTTGGTCGAACGGCCGGCCGCAGGCTTCAGACTGCCTGCTTCAGAGTGCCTGCTTCAGAGTGCCTGCAAGTCTCCCGCCGAGCGCACGCCGCCGGCACGTCGCACCCGGTACGAAGCTCTTGGGATTCCAGAGGGATCAATCCATTATGAATGGCGTTCTCCTGTGGGCTGGCGCATAGTTGTTCATGTGAGGTCCACGATCTGGCAGGCCGCCAGGCGGGAACCCGAAAAAGCAAGCCGACGCACATAGATAGGCATCATGAATCCGGTCAAAGCTCTCGAAGAACACGGCCAGGCCGTCTGGCTCGATTTCCTCGCACGCGGCTTCGTCGCCAGGGGCGACCTCAAGCGGCTGATCGATGAGGATGGCGTCAAGGGCGTCACCTCGAATCCCGCGATTTTCGAGAAGGCGATTGGCAGCTCCGATGAATATGACGCGCCGATCGCCGCGGCGCTGAAGAACGGCGATCGATCGCCGACGCAGCTGTTCGAGGCCGTCGCCGTCGAGGACATCCAGAATGCCGCCGACGTGTTGCGGCCCGTCTACGACCGCTTCGATGGCAATGACGGCTTCGTCAGCCTCGAAGTCTCGCCCTATCTGGCGATGGACAGCAAAGCGACCATCACCGAGGCAGAGCAGCTCTGGAAGGCGGTCGACCGCAGGAATCTGATGATCAAGGTGCCGGCGACCGACGCCTGCCTGCCGGCCATCCAGCACCTGATCGCCAAGGGCATCAGCGTCAACATCACCTTGCTGTTTTCGCAAGAAGTCTACCGGCAGGTCGCCGAAGCCTACATTGCCGGCCTCGAAGCCTATGTCGCCGCCGGCGGTGATCCGTCGCATGTTGCCAGCGTGGCGTCGTTCTTCGTCAGCCGCATCGACAGCGTGGTCGACAAGCAGCTCGACGCGAAGATCGCCCAGGCCAACGATCCCTCGGAGAAGGAGCGGCTGGCCGCGCTCAAGGGCAGGATCGCCATCGCCAACGCCAAGATGGCGTATCAGGACTACAAGCGGCTGTTCGCCGGCGCGCGCTGGGAGCGGCTGGCCGCGCACGGCGCCAAGCCGCAACGACTGCTCTGGGCCTCCACCGGCACCAAGAACAAGGATTACCGCGACGTCCTCTATGTCGAGGAGCTGATCGGACCGAACACCGTCAACACCGTGCCGCCGGCCACGCTGGATGCCTTCCGCGATCACGGAGAGGTGCGCGACAGTCTGGAGGAAGACGTCGACGCCGCCCGGGCCGCCCTGGAGGATCTGGCGAAGACCGGCATATCCCTCGACGACATCACCGCGGATCTCGTGGTCGACGGCGTCAAGCAGTTCGCGGACGCCGCCGACAAGCTCTACGGCGCGGTTGCGCACAAGCGCGCCGTCGTGCTGGGAGCAGGACTTGGGCAGCAGACGATCGCCATTGCTGCTGATCTGGAGAAGAAGGTCGCCTCCGCTACCGAGGACTGGCGCAAGGACGCCAGGATCCGCCGGCTCTGGCACAAGGATGCAACGGTCTGGACCGGCCATGACGAGCACAAATGGCTGGGCTGGCTCGCCAGCGCTGACAAGGCCGATATCGCCGACTACGAAGACTACGCCCAGCGCGTGAAGGGACAGAAATTCTCTGATGCTGTGGTGCTGGGCATGGGCGGCTCCAGCCTCGGACCGGAGGTGCTGGCCGAGACGTTCCCGCGCAAGGCCGGCTTCCCCAGGCTGCACGTGCTGGACTCCACCGATCCGGCGCAGGTGCGCGCGATGGAGAAGGCGATCGACATCGCCAGGACCGTGTTCATCGTCTCCTCGAAGTCGGGCGGCACCACCGAGCCGAACGCGATGAAGGACTATTTCTTCGCGCGCGTGTCCGAGGCGATCGGGCCGAACAAGGCCGGCCATCGCTTCATTGCCGTCACCGATCCCGGCTCGTCGCTGGAGAAGGCGGCCAAGGCGCAAGGCTTCGCCCGCATCTTCCACGGCGAGACGACCATCGGCGGCCGCTATTCGGTGCTGTCGCCGTTCGGCCTGGTGCCGGCCGCCACCGCGGGCATCGACGTGCGCAAGCTGATCACGCAGGCGCTGTCGATGGTGCGCTCCTGCGGGCCCGACGTGCCGCCGCTCCAGAACCCGGGCGTGCAGCTCGGTCTGGCAATGGGTCTTGCCGGCCTCGAAGGCCGCGACAAGGTGACGATCTTCGCCTCGCCCAAGATCGCCGATTTCGGCGCCTGGGCCGAGCAGTTGATCGCGGAGTCCACGGGCAAGGAGGGGAAGGGCCTGGTCCCGATCGAGGGCGAACCGGTGGCGTCGCCTGAGCTTTATGGCAGCGACCGCTTCTTCATCGATATCAAGGTCGACGGCGACGACGTGACCGGCCATGATGCGAAGCTCGCCGCGCTCGAGGAGGCCGGCCATCCGGTCGTGCGCATCGTCATGACGTCGATCGACCAGCTCGGGCAGGAATTCTTCCGCTTCGAGATGGCGACCGCCGTCGCCGGCGCCGTGCTCGGCATCAACCCGTTCGACCAGCCCGACGTCGAAGCCGCCAAGATCAAGACCCGCGAGCTGACGGCGGCGTTCGAGCAGAGCGGCGCGCTGCCGGCGGAGCAGCCGGTTGCATCGATCAAGGGCTGCGAGCTCTACACCGATGCTCAGAACGCCGAGAGCCTGCGCGAGCATGGCGCCGACGGCACGCTCGCGTCCTGGCTGAAGGCGCATCTCGGCCGCGCCGGCGCCGGCGACTACATCGCCCTGCTCGGCTATGTCGACCGCAACGCCGGCAATATCGACACGCTACAGCGGATCCGGCTGAGGCTGCGCGATGCCAAGCACCTCGCCACCTGCGCCGAGTTCGGTCCGCGCTTCCTGCACTCGACCGGCCAGGCCTACAAGGGCGGTCCGGACAGCGGCGTGTTTCTCCAGATCACGGCTGACGACGCCGAGGATCTGCCCATCCCCGGGCAGAAGGCGAGCTTCGGCGTGATCAAGGCGGCGCAGGCGCGCGGCGATTTCGACGTGCTCACCGAGCGCGGGCGCCGGGCTCTTCGGGTCCATCTCAAGGGCAATCTGAAATCGGGCCTGAAGATGCTCGACAGCGCGATCAGTGAAGCGCTGAGCTAGGAAGGGCGTCGTCGATGCAATTGGGAATGATCGGTCTCGGGCGGATGGGCGGCAACATCGTGCGCCGCCTGATGCGCGCGGGACACGCCTGCGTGGTCTATGATCGCGACGCAAAGGCGGTCGCTGCGCTGGTCTCCGAGGGTGCGGTGGGCGCCGCGAGCCTTGAGGAATTCGTCGGCAAGCTCGCTCCCCCGCGGCACGCCTGGATCATGCTGCCGGCCGGCAAGATCACGGAAGCCACCGTCGAGCAGCTCACCAAGCTGATGAGCCAAGACGACGTCGTCATCGACGGCGGCAACAGTTTCTGGCAGGACGACGTCCGCCGCGGCAAGGCGCTGAGGGAGCGCGGTCTGCACTATGTCGACGTCGGCACCTCCGGCGGAGTCTGGGGCCTTGACCGGGGCTACTGCATGATGATCGGCGGCGACAAGCCGGTCGTCGACCGGCTCGATCCGATCTTCGCGACGCTGGCGCCAGGCATCGGCGACATCCCGCGCACACCGGGCCGGGACGGCCGCGACCCGCGCGTCGAGCAGGGCTACATCCATGCCGGGCCGACTGGCGCCGGCCACTTCGTCAAGATGATCCACAACGGCATCGAATATGGCCTGATGCAGGCCTATGCCGAGGGCTTCGACATCCTCAGGAACGCGAACAGCGAGGCGCTGCCCGAGGCACATCGCTTCGACTTCGATCTCGCTGACGTCGCCGAGGTGTGGCGCCGCGGCAGCGTCATTCCGTCCTGGCTGCTCGACCTCACCGCCAGCGCGCTGGCGCGGCAGCCCGGCCTGGAGAAATATTCCGGCTATGTCGAGGATTCCGGCGAAGGCCGCTGGACCGTGAACGCGGCGATCGACGAGGCCGTGCCGGCCGAGGTGCTGACGGCCGCTTTGTTCGCGCGTTTCCGCTCGCGCCAGGAGCACACCTTCGCTGAGAAGATTCTCTCGGCGATGCGCGAAGGCTTTGGTGGGCACAAGGAGCCCGAACAGCACCCAGATCCGGCGCGCCAGAGCGCGCCTGGGATCGTCAAGCCCAGGGACGACCGCGCGTGACCCCGCTGTATCCGCACCAGCCGCGACATCAGAAGCCCGACGCCTGCGCCTTCGTGATCTTCGGTGTGACCGGCGATCTGACCCATCGGCTCGTCTTGCCATCGCTCTACAATCTCGCGGCCAATCATCTGCTGCCGGACCGGTTCTGCATCGTCGGCATCGCCCGCAAGGGCATGTCGAGCGAGCAACTGCGCGACAATCTCATGGAGGGCCTGCGCAAATACGCCACACGCCCAATCGAGGACGAGATCGCGCAGCGCCTGCTGCAATGCGTGACCGCGATCGAGGCCGATCCGAAGGAGCCGGACAGCTTCGATCAATTGAAGGAGCGACTGGAAAAGCTCGAGGCCGCGCGCGAGACCCACGGCAACCGGCTGTTCTACCTGGCGACGCCGCCGAGCGCCTTTGCGCCGATCGCGCAACAGCTCGGGCGCGTCGGGCTGCTTCGCGAGGACGGCAAGGCCTGGCGCCGCCTCGTGGTGGAGAAGCCGTTCGGCACCGATCTCGCCTCGGCCAAGAAACTGAACGACACGCTGCTGCAGCTCGTAACCGAGCACCAGATCTACCGGATCGATCATTACCTCGGCAAGGAGACGGTGCAGAACATCCTGGTGCTGCGCTTCGCCAACGGCATGTTCGAGCCGATCTGGAACAGGCATCACATCGACCACGTTCAGATCACCGTCGAGGAGAAGCTCGGCGTCGGCACGCGCGGCAGCTTCTACGACGCGACCGGCGCGCTGCGCGACATGGTCCCCAACCATCTCTTCCAGTTGCTCTCGCTGGTGGCGATGGAGCCGCCGGCGCGGTTCGATGCGCATACCGTCCGCTCCGAGAAGGCGGAGGTGCTGTCGGCGATCCAGCCATTGAGCGAACGGGAGGCGCTGCTCAACTCGGTGCGCGGCCAGTACACGGCCGGCATGATTGGCGACGCCGAGCTGCCGGATTATGTGAGGAGCAAGGACGTTCGCCCCGACAGCACCACCGAGACCTACGCGGCCTTCAAGCTCACCATCGATAATTGGCGCTGGGCCGGCGTACCGTTTTATCTGCGCACCGGCAAGGCGCTCGGCGCCAAGCGCACCGAGGTCGCGATCAAGTTCCGCCAGGCGCCGTTCGCGATGTTCAGCTGCACCCCGATCGAGACCCTGGCCGAGAACTATCTCGTCATCGGCATCGAGCCGACCCAGAGCATCACCTTGCAGTTCAACACCAAGATCCCGGGGCCGACCATCCGCACCGACGGCGTGCAGATGAAGTTCAACTACAAGGACTATTTCCAGGCCGAGCCCGCCACCGGCTACGAGACGCTGATCTATGACTGCATGATCGGCGACAACATCCTGTTTCAGCGCGCCGACAGCGTCGAGGCCGGCTGGAAGGCCGTCGAGCCATTCATCGAGGCCTGGAAGAAGGCCGGCCGCGATGGCCTGCATTCCTACGCGGCCGGCAGCGAGGGACCTGAGGCGGCGGCCGATCTGCTGGCCCGCGACGGCCGCAGCTGGCGCAAGCTGGTTTAGCCGTGGTCGGACCGCAGGACTGCAACCTCGTGCGCGTCGCCGACCGGGCGACGATGGCGAGGGTCGCGGCCGAACATCTCCTGGCCCGGATCGATGCCAATCCGGCGACGATAGCCGTTTGCCTCACCGGGGGATCGAGCCCGAAGCAGCTCTATCAGCTGCTGGCGACGGACGCGTATCGCGAGCGGATTCCCTGGACGCGCGTGCACTGGTTCATCGGTGACGAACGATATGTTCCGCCCGGCGATCCCCTGCACAACATGACCATGGCGTGCCACGCGTTCCTCGATGCCTGCGCGCCGGCCGCCAACATCCACCCGATCGCGACCGATAGATCGGACCCGGAGGCCAGTGCCTGCGACTATCAGCGCGCGCTGGAAGCGTTCTACGGCGCCGCGCGGCTCGACTCTGCGCGGCCGCTGTTCGACCTCGTGCTGCTCGGAATCGGTTCCGACGGCCATGTCGCGTCGCTATTCCCCGGCTTTCCCGCTGTTGATATCGCCGATCGCTGGGTTGTCGGCGTCGACAAGGCTCACGTCGCACCCTTCGTGCCGCGGATCAGCCTGACCTTGCCTGCGCTCGCCTCCTGCCGAACCATGCTGTTCGAGGTCGCCGGCGCCGACAAGCGCGCGATCATGACGCGCGTGCTGGCCGGCGAAGACCTGCCCGCCAATCGCGCCCGCTCGATTCGGGAGACGATCCTGCTGATCGACAGCGAGGCCTGGCCGGAGAGGCAAAGTGGCGACATCTGACCTGCCCCATGCGCTCATTATCATGGGCGTCTCCGGCTCCGGCAAGAGCACGATCGGGCAAGCATTGGGCCAACGCCTCGGCTGGCGCTTCGAGGATGGCGACAGCTTTCACCCGCCCGCGAACGTCGCCAAGATGAGCGCGGGCCACCCGCTCACCGACGAGGATCGCTGGCCCTGGCTGCATGCCATTGCCACGGAGATCGCCCAATGCCGCAGCGCGGGCCAGCACATCATCATCGCCTGCTCGGCGCTCAAGAAGGCCTATCGCGATATCCTGGTCGGCGGCCGCGACGATGTCCGCATGGTCTATCTCCAAGGCACTCAGGAGCTGATCGGCGAGCGGATGAAGCATCGCGCCGGGCACTTCATGCCGCCGGGCCTGCTCACCAGCCAGTTCGCCACCCTGGAACCGCCTGGCGCCCCCGAGCATCCCATCACGGTCTCGGTCGACGCGCCGGTCGCGGCGATCGTGGACGACATCCTGCAACAGCTTCACAGCGGTCAGGGACGAGCCTGACCGCAAACAGGAAGGGCTCATGACCCGCATCGCTCTCGTCGTATCCGACGTCGACGGCACGCTGCTGACCAAGGACAAGGTTCTGACCGAACGGGCCGCGAAGGCGGCGCGGCGGCTGCACGAATCCGGCGTTGGCTTCACGCTCACCTCGAGCCGCCCCGCGATCGGAATGCGCTTTCTGATCGAGCCGCTGCAGATCAGCCTTCCGGTGGGGCCGTTCAACGGCAGCTCAATCGTCGACGCCGCCATGCGCCCGCTCGAGCAGAGCCTGATCCCGCCCGCGGCCGCCGCACGCTGCGTCGACCTGCTGCATCAAGCCGGCGTCGACATCTGGGTCTTCACCAACGACGCCTGGGTGACGCGCAATCCGGACGGTGAGTACGTCCCGAACGAGCGGCGCGCGATACGCGCGGAGCCGACGATCGTCGGCGATTTCTCGCCCTATCTGGCGAACGCCTGCAAGATCGTCGGCGCGAGCAGCGATTTCGCGCTGCTGGCGGGCTGCGAGAGCCAGATGCAGCAGGCATTGGGCGCGGAAGCGACAGCGGTGCGCTCGCAGAGCTACTATCTCGACATCACTCCGCCCGGACATGACAAGGGCACCTTCGTCAGCGCGATGGCTCAGCGGCTCGGTATCCCGCTCGACCAAGTCGCGACCATCGGCGACATGCACAATGATGTCGCGATGTTCGAGGTGAGCGGATTGTCGATCGCCATGGGCAATGCCAGTGACGAGGTGAAGAGCAAAGCCAAGCGCATCACCACGTCCAATCAGGACGAAGGCTTTGCCAATGCCATGGAGATGATCCTGGCGGAAAACGCGCAAGGCTGATCCGCAAGCTGACGTGCGGGAGCTCAGGCCTCCGACCGCTGCCTTGCGGGTTTGTCGCTGGCCTTCCTGGCGCTGCTCAGATTCTGCGCCGTGTTGATCAGCGCGATATGCGTCAGCGCCTGGGGAAAATTGCCGGTCTGCCGCCGGGCCTCGCTGTCGTACTCCTCGGCCAGCAGTCCGACATCGTTGGCGATGTTCACCACGCGGCGGAACAGCGTCTCGGCCTTTTCCGTATCGCCCGCCAGGACATGGGCGTCGGCCAGCCACAGCGTGCAGGCAAGGAACGCGCCTTCGATCGGCTGCTGCTCGTCCGGAGGGACATCGCGCGGATCGTGCCGGAGCACGAAGCCGTCCCGTAGTAAATGCTGTTCGATCGCGTCCACCGTGCCGCGAATGCGCGAATCGGAGCTGGGGAGGAAGCCGACCGCCGGCAACAGCAGCAGGCTGGCATCGAGCAACCGCGAGCCATAGGACTCGACGAAGCTGCCGAGGCTTTCGTCATAACCCTTGGCGCAGACGTCGCGATGAATGGTCTCGCGCAGCCGCCGCCAGCGCTCCAGCGGCGCCTTGAACCCGAATTTCTCCGCGCTCTTGATCGCGCGATCGAACGCCACCCAGGTCATCACCTTGGAAAACACGTAGTGACGGCCGTCGCCGCGGCGTTCCCATATGCCGTGGTCGGGCTGGTCCCAGACGTCGGTGAGATGATCGAGCACCGCGCATTCCAGGTCCCATGTGCCGTCTTCCAGCTTGAGCCTGGTCATGCGGGCCTGGTGGAAGGCGTCCATCAGCTCGCCGTAGACGTCGAGCTGGAGCTGGGCGTGCGCGGCGTTGCCGATCCGCACCGGCCGGGCGCCTTCGTAGCCGGGCAGCCACTCGGCCTCCCACTCCATCAGCCGCCGCTGGCCCATGATGCCGTACATGATCTGCATATAGGCCGGTGCGCCGGCGGCGGCGCGCAGCAGCCAGTTGTGCCAGGCCAGCGCTTCCTCGGTGTAGCCCGAGTTCATCAGCGCGAGCAGCGTGAACGTCGCGTCACGCAGCCAGCAGAAACGATAGTCCCAGTTGCGCCGGCCGCCGAGCTTCTCCGGCAGCGACGTGGTCGGCGCCGCGACGATGCCGCCGGTCGGCGCATAGGTGAGCGCCTTCAGGGTGATCAGCGAGCGCATCACGAGTTCGCGGTGCTCGCCCTGATAGGTGCAGCGGCGCGACCAGTCGGCCCAGAAGGTCTCGGTGTCATCAAGCGCCTGAAGCGGATCGATCGCTTTGGGCACCGGTAGATGCGAGGGACCGTAGGTCAGCACGAACGGCACGGTGTCGCTGGCCGCGACCTCGAACTCCGCAACCGTGGTCATGTCCTCGCCGCGGGTGGCGATCGGCGTATGCAGCACCGCCATGTCCTGGCCGCAGATGGCAAGCAGCGCGGAGCGATCCTCGGAGCGCTTGACCCAGGGAATCTCGATGCCGAAGCCGAAACGGATGATCAGCTCCATCCGCATGGCGACCCGGCCGGCGACGCCGCGGACCAGCCGGACGACGTCGGAGGCGCTGCCCCGCGGCGGCATGAAATCGACCAGCTCGACGGTGCCGGTCGCGGTTTCGTACCGCGTCTCGAGGATGAGGCTGTCGCCACGATAGCGGCGGGACGTCGAGCGGATATCGCCGCGTGGCGCGATCAGCCAGCGGCCATGGCTGCGATCGCCCAGCAGGGAAGCGAAACAGGCGTCGGAATCGAACGCCGGCCAGCACAGCCAGTCGATCGAACCGTTTCGGCTTACGAGGGCAGCCGTCTCACAATCACCGATCAGCGCGTAGTCTTCGATCCTGCAGGACATTCGGCATCCGCGTGCAATTGCCCCCTCGATCCCCGCATTCTAAACGCCGGCCGGGCTGATCCGTTCGGCGGTCGCCGCCTTCAACGCCGCGACGCTGGTCGCACCCGTGATGTCCTCGAGCTTGACCGGCATCTTGCGGCGCCAGTTCGGATGCTCGTCGATCGTGCCGGGAATATTGGGCTGATCGACCACCTGCAGCAGATCCTCCAGGGAAATCACCAGCAGCCGCGACCGTGTCCGCGACAGGAAGGCGATCGCCGAGTGGACGTCGTTGGCCTGAATGCCGTTGTGGCGCAGCACCTCGTCCCACAGCCCCAAGGCGTCCCAGCGATCCTGGTCGCTTTCGCCGGGATCGATGCCCAGCCCGCGTTTGGTCTTGAGATCGCCGAACGAGCGCCAGCCGGCATAGGTCGAGAGGTCGTGGGTGTTCAGCGTCACCAGCGCATTCGGCGGATAGAAGTCAACGTCGCGAAAGCGGCCGTTGTCGTCGCGTTCGAAGATCATCACCTTGTAGGACCACAGTCCCCAATCGGCCATCTGCTCGCGAAAGCCTTCAGGCACGGTGCCGAGATCCTCGCCGATGACGATGCAGTCGTTGGCCACGCTCTCGATGACGGTCGCGGCGAGCAGCGCATCGAACGGCATCTGCACATACGCGCCCTGCTTGGCCGGAAATCCGTGCGGCACCAGATAGAGCCGCTTCAAACCGAGCACGTGATCGAGCCGGATCGCGCCGGCATGGCGCATCGACGCCCTGATCATCTCCCGGAACGGCTCGAAATTCCTCAGCGCCAGCCCCGGCGCGTTGAAGCCGGCCAATCCCCAGTTCTGCCCGACCGTGTTCAACGGATCGGGCGGCGCTCCGACCGACAGCGTGCGCGAGATGGCGCCCTGCTCGTTCCAGGCATCGAAGCCGTCGGATTGAACGCCGACTGCGACGTCGAGATACAAGCCGACCTTCATTCCCAGCCGATGCGCGAGATCCCGGCAATGGCGCAATTGTCGCTCGGCGAGCCACTGCACATAGGCGATGAACTCGGCCTCCCTCCGGTCGGGGCCGCTGAGCAGCGCCGCGCAGCGCGCGGCATCGGGCCGCCGCCACTCCTCAGGCCAGTCCCACCAGGGCTTCTGGAAGCGATGCCGCAACACCTCGAAGCAGGAGAAGCGCGCCAGCAGCTCGCCGCGCTCGGCCCGATAGGCCTTGAACTCCGCAGCGGCCGCGGCGTCGGGCGCGGCCATGAAGGCGTCGAAGGCGGCGCGCAGGGTCGGCCATTTCAACGCCGCCACACCCTTGTAGTCCACCAGCTCGGCTTGTCGCAGCGGCTCCAGCACCTTGCTGCCGGGCCCCTTCGCAAAGCCCGGCGCCTGCTCCACATCGACATAGAGCGCATTCAGGAACAGCCGGCTGTTCGGTGCATAGGGACTGAAGTCACCCGGCCGGTCGTCGAACAACGCGTGCAGCGGATTGAGCCCGACACCATCGGCGCCGAGCTTGGCGCAAAGCGTGATGAGATTGGCAAGGTCGGTGAAGTCGCCCATGCCCCAGTTGCGGGCCGAGCGGATGCCATAGAGTTGGACCGCCAGCAGCCAGACGCGGTCGAAATCGCCGGCGAAGGCCTTCGCCGGCGCGACCAGCAGCGGCAGCTCCTCGCGGTAGGATGACGCATCCACCAGCTCGAGGCGGTAGCTGCCGACCGGCAGATCACCCGGCCACTCGACCAGGGCCTCGCCGGCGTCTCCCTTTGCGATCTCGGTGTCGCCACGCCTGATGGTCCACCTGACCGGCAGCTTCGCCGCCTCGTTCAGGCGGCTTCGCGCCGGCTGGCCGGACCGAATCACGATCGCACCGCTCAGCAGCCGGTGCGGCGTGGGCCTGGGAAAGGCCTCCACGATGATCTTGAGTGCCGCTTCGTCGGTGACGCGACGCTGCCCCTGACCATCGTAGAATTCTGTCAGGATTCCGAGACTATGGGCTTCGCTGTAGAGATCCATTCGGCACGCGATCTGGACGTAACGGCAAGTCGTACGTCGTAAAATTGTTGTGGGACAGCAAGAGGATAAGCCTCTAACGCCGCGCCAAGGCCGTCGTTCCCCGGGGAACAAAACGAGCCTTGCCGCTTTGTAAGGGGGTCGTCTCGGTTTCTAGCGAACCGGGACGCCGTTTTCTTGTCAATGGCATCACCGTGAACAAATTTGCGCACACGTTCGAGAGCGTCGCCCTCAAAGACGCTTTCTCCCCTATTCTGCCCTCTTTTGAGGAGAGCCGCATCTGTCGAGGCCGAGACATCTTTCGAGACGCCTCCGATCGCAGCCGCATCATCATCCTCTCTCCTAGGTGAGGGCCTCATGAACCTGATGTCATCCCTGGATTCGCCGAGCCTGCAGACCGAGACCGACGGCGACGGTCTCTGGTACAAGGACGCGATCATCTACCAGCTGCACGTCAAGGCGTTCGCCGACAGCAACAATGACGGCGTCGGCGACTTCGCCGGCCTCACGGACAAGCTGGATTATCTGCAGGACCTCGGCGTCACCACACTGTGGCTGCTGCCGTTCTACCCCTCGCCCGGCCGCGACGACGGCTACGACATCGCCGACTACGGCAGCATCAATCCCGATTTCGGGACCATGAAGGAGTTCAAGCGCTTCATCCAGGAGGCCAAGCGGCGCGGCCTGCGGGTGATCACCGAGCTCGTGGTCAACCACACCTCCGACCAGCATCACTGGTTCAAGCGCGCCCGGCGCAGCCCGCCCGGCTCCAGCGCCCGCGACTGGTACGTCTGGAGCGACACCGACCAGAAATATCTCGGCACGCGAATCATCTTCACCGATACCGAGAAGTCCAACTGGACCTGGGATCCCGAGGCCGGCCAGTTCTACTGGCACCGCTTCTTCTCGCACCAGCCGGATCTCAACTTCGACAATCCGCGCGTGGTCAACGCGATCGTCCAGGTGATGAAGCGCTGGCTCGATGCCGGCGTCGACGGCTTCCGGCTCGACGCCATTCCCTATCTCTGCGAGCGCGACGGCACCAACAACGAGAACTTGCCGGAGACGCATGCGATCATCAAGCGCCTGCGTGTCGAGCTCGACAATTACGCCAAGGATAAGCTGCTGCTGGCCGAGGCCAACCAGTGGCCCGAGGATGTGCAGGAGTATTTCGGCCAGGGCGACGAGTGCCACATGGCCTATCACTTCCCGCTGATGCCGCGCTTCTACATGGCGATCGCCCAGGAAGACCGCTTCCCGATCACCGACATCCTGCGCCAGACGCCCGATATCCCCTCGACCTGCCAATGGGCGCTGTTCCTGCGCAACCATGACGAGCTGACGCTCGAAATGGTGACCGATGTCGAGCGCGACTATCTGTGGTCGACCTATGCCAACGATCCGCGCGCGCGCATCAATGTCGGCATTCGCCGCCGCCTCGCGCCGCTGATGGACAATGACCGGCGCAAGATCGAGCTGATGAACTCGCTGCTGATGTCGTTTCCGGGCACGCCGATCATCTATTACGGCGACGAGATCGGCATGGGCGACAACATCTATCTCGGCGATCGCAACGGCGTGCGTACGCCGATGCAATGGACGCCCGACCGCAATGGCGGCTTCTCGCGTGCCGACCCCGCACGGCTCTACGCACCGATGATCATGGACCCGGTCTACGGCTACGAGGCGGTCAACGTCGAAGCGCAGTCGCGCAGCCTGTCGTCGCTGCTGAATGCCACCAAGAAGCTGATCTCGGTGCGCAAGTCGACGCTGGCCTTCGGCAGGGGCACCATGAGCTTCATCCGCCCGGCCAACCGGTCGGTGCTGGCCTATGTGCGGCAATACAAGGACGAGGTGATCCTCTGCGTCGCCAACCTGTCGCGCTCGGCACAGGCGACCGAGCTCGATCTCTCGCCGTTCAAGGATCGCGTGCCGATCGAGATGCTCGGCCGGTCGCGCTTTCCCGCGATCGGCGAGCTGCCCTACATGATCACGCTCGCGCCCTACGGCTTCTACTGGTTCCAGCTCAAGGAGCGCGACAAGTCCGAGCCGGTCGTTCAGCGCGCCGTGCCGGAGTTCGAGACGCTGGTCGTCCCGCTCGGCTCGACCTGGGTGTCGCTGGCGCGCACCCGAAGCCTGTTCGAGCGCGACGTGCTTCCCGGCCACCTCGCGCGCACGCGCTGGTATCCCGAACGCTCGCCTGAGGCGATCCATCCGACGTTGACCTCCGCGATCCCGTTCTGCGACATCGGCGACAACAGGCCGTGGCTGATCTTCTTCAAATCGGCCGAGCGCAAGGACGAGCAGCGCTACCTCCTGCCGATGCAGATCGAGTGGGTCCGCTTCGACCGCGAGCGCTATAATCCGCAGGCGTTCGCCGCCGTGCGCCAGGGCGCCCGCGAGGGCACCCTGCTGGATGCCGCCACCAATCCGATCTTCCTGGCGCTGCTGCTGCGCAACCTTGCACAGTCACTTGTGGTCGAAGAGAACGGGATACGACTGGAATTCCGCCCGACGTCGCGATTTCCCGACAAGCCGATCCGCGAGTCGGAACAGGTGCGCATCATCGAGACCGACCGCTGCAGCAGCAAGGCTGTCGTCAACAACGAGTTCTTCATCAAGCTCCATCGCGAGCTCGAGGCCGGATCGCATCCGGAGATCGACGTCGGTCGCTTCCTGACCGAGACCATCGGCTTCGCCAACGTGCCGCCGCTGCTCGGCAGCGTCGAGGTGATCCAGGACGGCGAGCGGCAGACGATCGGCTGCGTCCATGGCTTTGTCGAGAACCAGGGTGACGGCTGGACCGTGACCGCCGCCTATCTCGACCGCTACATCGACGATCAGCGCGTGTTCGCCGCGAGCGGCGACGCGCGCCAGAGCGAGGAGCTGCCGCCCTATCTGCGCTACATGACGCAAGCCGGACGGCGGGCCGGAGAGCTGCATGCGGCCCTGGCCTCACGCAACGACATCGCCGATTTTGCGCCGGAGCCGACCACCGCAGATCATCTCGGTCACTGGATCGACCGGCTGCGCGCCCAGGCAAGCCGAGTCCTGACGGGCCTGAGCGAGCGCCGCGATCGCCTCAAGGACCCGGAACGAGGGCTGGCCGATCAGGTGCTCGCGAGGCGTGGTGAGATATCGGAGCGCCTGAGCAGCCTGATTCCGCACCAGATCGGCGGCTGCGACATCCGGCTGCATGGCGACTTCCATCTCGGCCAGATCCTCATCGTCAAGGACGATATCTTCATCATCGATTTCGACGGGGACGAGGAGCAGCCGCTCGCCGAGCGTCGGCGCAAGGCGCCGCCGGCGCGCGACATCGCAGGCTTCCTGCGCTCAATCGATTGCTCGGTCCGCGTCGCCCAGGAGCGCGCTCTGAGGGCGGGCCCGGACGATCACGGCCGTATCGCCGCGGCGCTGTCGGAATGGCGCGACCAGGCCGCGACGGCCTTTTTGGCCGGCTATCGCGAGATCAAGGCCAATCAGCGCCTCTGGCCGGACGATCCGCATACGGCGGAGGCGCTCCTTAACTTTTTCATGCTGGAAAAAGCCCTCGGAGCGCTCGAATATGATCTGGCTCACCGGCCGGACTGGTTGCGCATCGCTTTGAGCAACCTGCTTCGCGTCCTGTCCGAGCCAGCATCAGTCAGCGAGTCCTCATGACCCATCTTTCTCCCGAGGCGTTTGCGATCATCGAGGGCCGGCACGCCGACCCGTTTCGCTATCTCGGTCAGCACAATGTCGACGGGCGCACTGTTGTGCGCGCCTTCCTGCCCGAGGCGTCCCGCGTCGAAGTGGTCGGCGAGCACGGCGACGTCGCCCCGCTGACGCGCATCCATGATGCCGGCCTGTTCACCGGGACCATGCCATCGCTGCAGCGCTATCGCTTTCGGGCAACATTCGGCGACCACGTCACCGACCTCGAGGACCCCTATCGCTTCCTGCCGATCCTGAGCGACTTCGACCTGCACCTGCTCGGCGAAGGCAACCACGAGCGGCTCTACGACAAGCTCGGCGCGCATCCCATGGTCATCGACAGCGTCGATGGCGTCGGGTTCGTCGTGCTCGCGCCGAACGCGCGCCGCGTCAGCGTGGTCGGCGACTTCAACTTCTGGAATGCGCGGCGCCACCCGATGCGCGTGCGCGGCAACGGCTATTGGGAGCTGTTCATTCCCCGCGCCAGGGCCGGCGACCACTACAAATTCGACATCATCGGTCCGCAGGGCGAGCACCTGCCGCTGAAATCCGACCCGATGGCCTTCGCGGCCGAGATGCGTCCCAAGACCGCGTCGATCGTGGTCGACGAGACCAGCCTGCCGCGCCCTCGGCCAGCGCCGCATGACATCAACAAGCTGAACAGGCCCGTCTCGATCTATGAGGTGCACCTCGGATCCTGGCGGCGCAAGGACAAAAATCAATGGCTGACCTATCGCGAGCTCGCCGAGCAGCTGCCGGCCTATGCACGCGACATGGGCTTCACGCACATCGAATTCCTCCCCGTGAGCGAGCATCCGTTCGACGGCTCCTGGGGCTATCAGCCGACCGGCCTGTTCGCGCCGACCAGCCGCTTCGGCAGTCCTGAGGACTTCTGTGCGCTCGTCGATGCCTGCCACCGCGAGGGCCTCGCGGTGTGGCTCGACTGGGTGCCCGGCCATTTCCCGGATGATCCGCACGGCCTCGGCCATTTCGACGGCACCGCGCTCTACGAGCACGCCAACCCGATGCAGGGCCGGCATCTCGACTGGGGCACGCTGATCTACAATTTCGGCCGCACCGAAGTCGCCAATTTCCTGCGCTCGAACGCGCTGTTCTGGCTGGAGCGCTACGGCGTCGACGGCCTGCGCGTCGATGCCGTCGCCTCGATGCTCCATCTCGACTACAGCCGTCCCTCCGGCGGCTGGATTCCGAACAAATATGGCGGGCGCGAGAACCTCGAGGCCATCGAGTTTCTGCGCCGGACCAATATCGAGGTGTTCGGCCATTTCCCGCAGGCGACCACGGCTGCCGAGGAATCCACGGCGTGGCCGCAGGTGTCCCGCCCGGTCGACATGGGCGGGCTCGGTTTCGGCTACAAGTGGAACATGGGCTGGATGCACGACACCTTGCGCTACATCAGCAAGGACCCGATCCACCGCAAATATCACCACGGCGAGATCCTGTTCGGCCTGCACTACGCCTTTTCGGAAAACTTCATCCTGCCGCTGTCGCATGACGAGGTGGTGCACGGCAAGCGCTCCATCCTTGGCCGGATGCCCGGCGACGACTGGCAGCGTTTTGCCAACCTGCGTGCGTATTACAGCTTCATGTTCGGGCATCCCGGCAAGAAGCTCCTGTTCATGGGCTGCGAGCTCGCCCAGGAGCGCGAGTGGAATCACGATACCTCGCTCGACTGGCACCTGCTCGGCGACGCCAAATATGCCGGCATCCAGGCCCTGATCCGCGACCTCAACCACCTCTACCGCAACGTGCCGGCGCTGCATGAGCGGGACTGCGAGCCGGACGGCTTCGAGTGGCTGATCACCGACGACTCCGACCGCAACGTCTTCGGCTGGGTGCGCAAGGGCTTCGATGAGCACGCGCGCTGCGTCGTGGTCGTGAACTTTTCGCCCAACGTGTATTACAATTATCGGGTCCGCGTGCCGTTCGGCGGCAGATGGAGGGAAGCTTTCAATTCCGACTCCCTGCATTATGGCGGCAGCAATGTCGGCAATGTCGGCCAGGTCCATGCCTCTGAAGAACACCAGCTCAACCTCATCCTCCCGCCCATGGCAGCGGTATTTCTCCTCCCGGAAGCCTGACGCAATGCGCCTGGCCGCTGGAAGCCACGCCCGTCTCGGAGCAACCTGGGACGGACGGGGGACCAACTTTGCGTTGTTCTCCGCCAATGCCGAGAAGGTCGAGCTCTGCCTGTTCGACAGCCAGGGCCGGCGCGAGATCGAGCGGATCGAATTGCCGGAGCGGACGGAGGATGTCTGGCACGGCTATCTCAACGACGTCTCGCCAGGGCAGCTCTATGGCTACCGCGTCTACGGCCCGTACGAGCCGGAGCGCGGCCACCGCTTCAATGCCAACAAGCTGCTGCTCGACCCCTATGCCAAGCGGCTCGCCGGCCGGCTGGTCTGGAGCGATGCCCATTTCGCCTACCGCGCCGGCTCGCCGCGCGAGGACCTCTCGTTCGACCGGCGCGACAACGCCCGCGGCATGCCCAAGGCGGTCGTCATCGACGAGACCTTCAACTGGGGCCGGCGCGAGATGCGGCCGCAGATCCCGTGGGAGGACACGATCATCTACGAGGCTCACGTCAAGGGCCTGACCAACAAGCGCGACGACGTGCCGCCCAACCTGCGCGGCACCTATGGCGGTCTGTCGTCGCCGGCGATGATCAAGCATCTGAAGCGGCTCGGCGTCACCACAATCGAGCTCTTGCCGATCCACGCCTTCATCGACGACCGCATGCTGGTCGAGAAGAAGCTGGTCAACTACTGGGGCTACAACACCATCTCGTTCTTCGCGCCGGAGCTGCGCTACGCGCAGGACAATCCGCTCGATGCCTTCCGGACGACGGTGGCGCGGCTGCATGATGCCGGCATCGAGGTCATGCTCGACGTCGTCTACAATCACACCGCCGAGGGCAACCATCTCGGCCCGACGCTGTGCTACCGCGGCATCGACAACGCATCCTACTACTGGCTGCAGCCGGACAATCCGCGCTTCTACGACGACTTCACCGGCTGCGGCTCGTCGGTGAACCTGACCCATCCGCGCGTGCTGCAGATGGTGATGGACTCGCTGCGCTATTGGGTCGAAGTCTGCCACGTCGACGGCTTCCGCTTCGATCTCGCCACCACGCTCGCGCGCGAAAAGCACGGCTTCGACCGGCGCAGCGGCTTCCTGACCGCGATCCGCCAGGACCCGGTGCTGGCGAGCGTCAAACTGGTCGCAGAGCCATGGGACGTCGGTCTCGGCGGCTATCAGGTCGGCGCATTCCCCTCGCAATGGTCCGAATGGAACGACCGCTATCGTAGCGCCATGCGTCGCTACTGGAGCGGCGAAGGCAGCCTGATCGGCGAGGTGTCGAGCCGCATGACCGGCTCTTCCGACATCTTCAACCATGACGGCCGCACCCAGCGCGCCAGCGTCAATCACGTCACCGTCCATGACGGGTTCACGCTGGCCGATCTCTTCAGCTACAACAGCAAGCACAATGAGGCGAACGGCGAGGACAATCGCGACGGCTCCAACGACAACCTCAGCAACAATTTCGGTCATGAGGGGCCGACCAACGACGTGGCGATCACAGCGCTGCGGCGGCAGTCGCGCAAGAACCAGCTCGCCTGTCTGTTGCTCGCGCAGGGCCTGCCGCTGCTGCTCGCAGGCGACGAGGTCGGCAACTCGCAGCATGGCAACAACAACGCCTATTGCCAGGACAACGAGGTCGGCTGGGTGGACTGGAGCGGCATGGGCCGCGAGGGCGATGATCTCATCGACTTCATCGCGCACATGACCGAGCTGCGCCGCCGCTTCGGCCAGATTCGCGCGCGCCGCTGGCTCGACGGCCGCCGGTCGGACGGAAGCTTCGGCGTGCTGTGGCTGACGCCTTCGGCGGAGGAGATGACGCAAACCGACTGGACCTTTCCTGACGGACGATTTCTCGCCTATGTGCTCGCTCCGGTGGAACAGGAGCAGGCTCCGATCCTTATCGTTCTGAACGCGGCTCCCGAAGAGATCGGATTCAAATTGCCCAAGCTCGCCGAATACAAGACGTGGCAACAGGTCCTGAACACCACCGAAGCCCAGCAGACGCCGATCGACTTCGCGTCGGGCACGGACCTCAAGGCCCCGCCCCGCTCCGTGCTGGCGTATGCGGGCCAGTCATGAACGGCCGTCAATTCGGACCTCGGCTCACGCAGGACGGCACGACGTTCCGGCTGTGGGCGCCCGCCGCCAAGCGCGTCGATCTGATCCTCGACGTCAAGCATGAGATGCAGCGCGGGGATGGTGGTTGGTATTCGCTCGACGTCGCCGGGGTCGGCGCCGGCACGCGGTACAAGTTCCGTATTGATGATGAGCTCGACGTTCCAGATCCCGGCTCGGATTTCCAGCCAGAGGATGTCTCCGGCCCGAGCGAAATCATCGACCACCGCGCCTACACCTGGCGCTCCGAAAACTGGCGCGGCCGTCCATGGCAGGACGCCGTGTTCCTCGAAAGCCATGTCGGCACCTTCACGACGGAAGGCACCTACCGCGCGATGATCGACAAGCTCGATCATCTCGTCGAAACCGGCATCACCGCGCTCGAGCTGATGCCGCTGGCGGACTTCGCCGGCTCCCGCAACTGGGGCTATGACGGCGTCCTGCTCTACGCGCCGGACAGCGTCTATGGGCGTCCCGATGATCTGCGCGCACTGATCGACGAGGCGCATCTGCGCGGGCTGATGGTCTTCCTCGACGTCGTCTACAACCATTTCGGCCCCGAAGGAAACTACATCGGCCTGTATGCACCGACCTTCTTCACGGACGCTCACACGCCGTGGGGCAGCGCGATCGACTTCCGGCACCCCGAAGTGCGCGCCTTCGCGATCGAGAACGCGCTGCATTGGCTGACGGACTATCGCTTCGACGGGCTGCGTTTCGATGCCGTCAACCACATCCTCGCCAACGAGGGTGAGATCCCGATGCTGCATGATCTCAGCGCCGCCGTCGGCAGGCTTGTCGAGCAGACAGGGCGTCACATCCATCTCGTGCTCGAGAACGGTGATAACCGGGCCAGCATGCTCGACGCGGCAGAAGATCCGCCGCGGGGCAAGTTTCGCGCGCAATGGAACGATGATTATCACCACGTCTGGCATGTGATGCTGACCGGCGAGACCGGCGGCTACTACGGCGACTACCAACAATCGCCGCGGCGCGGGCTTGCCCGCGCGCTCGCCTCGGGCTTTGTCTATCAAGGCGAGCAGGCCGCCTTTTGGGGTGGCATGGCCCGGGGTGAACCAAGCGGTCATCTGGCCCCCGCGGCGTTCGTCAACTTCCTGCAGAACCACGACCAGATCGGCAACCGCGTGTTCGGCGACCGGCTGGAATCGCTGGCGCCGCCGGAAGGGATCGCAGCTGCGCTGGCCGTCACCTTGCTCGCACCGACCGTGCCGATGCTGTACATGGGCGAGGAATGGGGCTCGAAGCAGCCCTTCCCGTTCTTCTGCGATTTCCAGGGCGATCTCGCGCACGCCGTGCGCAAGGGGCGCCGCAAGGAATATGAGTGGGCATACGCCAAATATGGCGACGAGGTCCCGGACCCGCTGGACATCGAGACGTTCAGATCCGCGATCATCGATTGGGACGCCCGGAACGCGTCGCCGGGACGCGAGCGATTGACGCTGGTGCGCGGGCTCCTCGCCGTACGCCACAGGGAGGTGGCACCGCGGCTGCCGGGCGCATCCTTCGGCAAGGCCGACGTGACGGAGGATGGCTGCCTGACTGCGCACTGGACGATGGGCGACGGCGCGACGCTGCGCTTGCTCGCCAACGTTTCGGACAACGAGGTGCCCGCGCCACGCAGCGGCTCGGCGGGCACGCCGATCTGGGGCGGCACGCCCGGCGATCGCCTGCCACCCTGGTCGGTGTTCTGGAGCATCGGAGGATAATCATGCCTCCTGCCATTCCGCTCGCGACCTACCGCCTGCAGCTCACCGCCGACTTCAATTTCGAAGCAGCGGCGCGCGTCGTGCCGTATCTGAAGGCGCTCGGTATCAGCCATGTCTACGCCTCGCCGTTCATGACGGCGCGCAAGGGCTCGACGCATGGCTACGACATCACGGATCACACCAAGCTCAATCCTGAGCTCGGCGGTCAGGACGGCTTCGCCAAGCTGAGCGCCGCGCTGAAGGCGCACGATCTCGGGCTCATCCTCGATTTCGTTCCGAACCATGTCGGCGTCCATTTCGACGACAATCCATGGTGGCTCGATGTGCTCGAATGGGGCCAGGCGTCGCCGCATGCAGCCTCGTTCGACATCGACTGGGACCAATTGCCGTATCGCGCCCGGGGCGGCGTGCTGCTGCCGATCATCGGGACGTCCTACGGCCATGCGCTCGAACATGGTGAGATCGAGCTGCGCTACGACCCGGACGAAGGCTCGTTCTCCTGCTGGTACTTCGAGCATCGCCTGCCGATCGCGCCGGAGCGCTATGGCGAGGTGCTGCGCATCATCGTAAAGGAGGCCGGTGAGGAGAGCAGCGAGGCCGGCAAGGCGATCCTCGACCTGGCGTCGCGCTATCGCGGCCTGCGCCATCCGAACCGCAAGGAAGCCCCGGCGTTCAAGGCTGCACTCAAGGCCATTCCCGGGGCTGGCGACATTATCGCGCGAGGCCTCTCGGCGTATCAGGCCGGCGAGGGCCGACCGACGCAGACGCTGGCCCTGCACCATCTGCTTGAACGGCAGAATTACAAACTCGGGCATTGGCGGCTTGCGTCCAGCGACATCAACTACCGCCGCTTCTTCGACGTCAACACGCTGGCCGGCCTGCGCGTCGAGGATGCTGGCACGTTCGAAGCGATCCACCGGCTGGTCAAGAAGCTGATCGCGGATGGCCAGCTGCAGGGTCTGCGGCTCGACCATATCGACGGCCTGCGCGATCCCGCACAATATTTCCAGCGGCTGCGGCGGCTGATCCGCGACGCTCGGGGACCCGCAGCCGGGCCATTCTACGTCGTCATCGAGAAGATTCTCTGCGAGCACGAGAAGCTGCCGCGCTTTGCCGGCGTGCACGGCACCACCGGCTACGAGTGGATGAACGTCATCACCCAGCTGCTCATCGACGGCAACGGCCTGGAGCCCTTGGACGAGATCTGGCGCCAGATCAGCAACAAGCCGCCGAAGCTGGCGCCCGTCATCAAGGAGGCCAAGCGGCGCGTGCTGGAAACGCTGCTGACCAGCGAGTTCACCGTGCTGACACGCCTCCTGGCGCGCATCGCCAACGGCCACTACTCGACGCGCGACTATTCGGAAGACAGCCTGCGCCAGGCGCTCGAACTGTATGTTCTTCACTTCCCGGTCTATCGCACCTATCTCACCGCGGCCGGGGCGACCGAGGCCGATCGCAAGCTGATCGATCACGCCATAGCCGGCGCCCGCGCCGAATGGTTCGCCTCCGACGGCTCGATCTTCGACTTCCTGCGCGATACGCTCACCATGGATCTGATCAAGCGCGATCGCAGCACCAGCCACAGCGTCCCACGTGTGCGCCGCTTCGCGCTGAAGGTGCAGCAGTTCACCGGCCCGATGATGGCGAAGTCGTTGGAGGATACCGGCTTCTATCGCTTCCACCGGCTGCTCGCGCTCAACGAGGTCGGCGGCGATCCGGCGGCGCATGCTCTGACGATCGCCGACTTCCACGAGCTGATGCACGATCGCGCCAGGCATTGGCCGCACGGCATGACCGCCACCGCTACCCACGACACCAAGCGCGGCGAGGATGCCCGCACGCGGCTGGCCGCCATCACCGAGTTGCCCAACGATTGGACGTCCGCGATGGCGCGCTGGAAGACCTTGAACGCGCCGCACGTCATCACCGATGGCAAGATGCGCGCGCCCTCGGCGGCGTTCGAATACATGCTGTACCAGACGCTCGTTGGCATCTGGCCCGCAACTGGCGCCGACCCGAGCCTTGCGGAGCGGTTGCAGGCCTATGCGCTGAAGGCGGCGCGGGAGGGCAAGGAGGAGACCAGCTGGCTCAATCCAAACGAGGCCTATGAGAACGGCCTGCGCAGCTTCATCGACCGCATCCTGGATCGCGACCGCTCGCCCGAGTTCCTGCAGTCGTTGGAGACGCTTTCCAGGCGGACCGCTTTGCTCGGCGCGCTGAACTCGCTGACACAGCTCACGCTGAAGGCGACGATGCCCGGCGTGCCGGATATCTATCAGGGCACCGAGTTCTGGGACCTCTCGATGGTCGATCCCGACAATCGCCGCCCGGTGGACTTCGCCGCGCGCGAACGGGCGCTGCGCGAGTGCGAGCGTCCCGACTGGGCCCGCCTGGCGGACCACTGGCCGGATGGCCGCATCAAGCTCGCTTGGACACGGCGGCTGCTCCGGCTGCGCAACGAGATGCCCTCGGTCTTCACCGACGGTTCCCATGAGCCGCTCGAGGTGAGCGGACGTCATGCCGATCACATCATTGCCTTCGCACGGCGGCATGGGCGGGACGCCGTCGTCGTCGTCACTGTGCGCAACTTTGCGCCCTTCACCGACGGTGGCCGGGTGTGGCCCCACCCAGATGGTTTCGAAGCCGAGGTTCATGCCCGCGGCTACACATCTGCGGACATACAGGACGGCATCCTTGCGGTGTCCTCCGTCTTCATACATTTGCCTGCAGCAGTGATCCCAGCGCGGACCGATGCGGCAACCCACCCGGCTGGTCGACGACAGACAGCATCGACGCCGGGCTGATCAGCTCTTTTTCGTCAACAGCAGCTGGCCGCGGCTGCGGATCGCGGACTGCGCCGCCTCGGCAAAGCGCTGCAACAGCCAGGGCAGCACGACCTCGACACGCACGTGATCGTCGGCGACGTCGACATGGCCCGACGCCGCTTGACCCAGAGCGCGAACGCGAAAGATCATCTTGTCGCCCTCCCAGCGCTCTTCGTCGACCTTCAGGACCGGAACGCTGGTCGCGGCGCGGCTGAGACCGGCCTGGAGCCGGCGCACGGCCTCGTCCTTGCCGAGGCGATGCGGAATGGAAACGACAAGCGGTCTTGACATCGCGATCTCCTGACTAACAACTGCCTTTAGGTAGTCATTGCTGGTTACGACCGCAAAGACACGCTCCGAATTTTACCTGTTTCCCGCACGGAACTTTCGAAGTTCCGACCAGTTTCCTCGGCGAAGGCAGAGCACGTTGTCGCCCCGCTGCCGGGCACTGGAGGAAGCACATGTCCATCGGAACTATCATCCTGATCATTCTCATCATCGCCCTGCTCGGCGGCTTTTCCGGCATCGGCGGCGGTCCGTTCTACGGCACCGGCTACTATGGCGGCGGCGGTCTCGGCCTGATCATCGTCATCGTGCTGATCCTCGTCCTGCTCGGACGTATCTGATCCTTCTGAGGCGATCGGCTCGGGCAGACACCACGTCTGCCCGAGCGACTACGACGTCTCTGCGAGCTTCTTGATGGCCGCCTTGATCGAGCCCGCGGCATCTTCATAACCATCCCACGCCCTGGTCTTGGCCAGCAGCGCCGGTACGGTGCGGATGGTGTAGCGCTTGGGTTCGAGCCCGTTCTTCACCTGCGTCCAGGTCAGCGGCATGGACACGGTGGCGCCTTCGCGGGCGCGCGGCGACAGCACGGCGACCGCCGTCGACATCCGGTCGTTGCGCAGATAGTCGAGGAAGATCTTCCCCCCGCGCAGCTTCTTCGACATGTTGAGCAGGTATTGCTCCGGGCTGTCGTTCGCCATCCATTGGCACACACCCTGCGCAAACGCCTTCGCTTCGGGCCAGCTCACTCTGTCGCGCGCGCCGTGCAGCAACGGCGTCACCACGTGCAGACCCTTGCCGCCCGTGGTCTTGCAGAAGCTCTCGAGTCCGAGGCTCTTCAGGCGCTGGCGCATCTCCTTGGCGGCCGCGATCACCTCCCCGAAGGCGACGTTCGGCGCCGGGTCGAGATCGAACACCAGCCGGCCCGGAACGTCATAGGCGTCGGGTGCGCAATTCCATGGATGCAGCTCGACGGCGGCGACCTGGGCGACCGCGATCAATCCCTCGACACGGTCGATCTGCAGATACGGTTTGCGGTCGCCCGAGACCTTGACCAGCTCGAGCAGGTCCGACATGCCCTGCATGCCGTGCCGCTGGAAGAATTTTTCGCCACCGATGCCATCAGGCGCACGTACGATCGAGCACGGCCGTCCCTTCAGATGATCGATCATCCAGTTGCCGACGGCTTCCAGATAGTTGGCGAGATCGAGCTTGGTGACGGGCTCGCCATCGCCGGCGTCCGGCCACAGCGCCTTGTCGGGCTTGGAGATCGCAACGCCCATCACGGTCGCCGCGCCCTTCGTGCGTGACGGCGTCTTGTGCAGCGTGGTGCCGACGGTCGCGACGCTCGCCGCGGCCCGCGCCACCGGCCGGGCAACCTTCGTCGTCACCACCGGCGGCTCGGCAACGACCTCGCCGGCCGGCTTGTCCTGGCGCAGTCCCTTGAACGAGGCCTGTCTGACATTGTTGTCCGCGGTCCAGCCGGCAAACTCGATCTCGGCGACTAGCTCCGGCTTGAGCCAATGCACCTCACGCGTCTTGCGCGGCGCGTTCTTGCCGCCGAACGGGCTCTTGTCGGATGCCGCCGCCTTCAGCGCCGGCATGATCTCCTTCACCGTGCCCTGGCCGAAGCCGGTGCCGACGATCCCGACATAAGCGAGATGATCGTCCTTGTTGACGCCGACCATCAACGAGCGGAATTTGCCGTTGGTGGTCTTCCAGCCACCGATGACGACCTCGTGGCCGGGCCTGGTCTTGGCTTTGGTCCAGCTCTCCGTCCGTCCCGAATGATAGGCCGAGTCCAGCTTCTTGGAGACGATGCCCTCCAATGACAGCTTGCGCGCCGACTCCAGCACGGCCTCGCCGTCGCTCTCGAAGTGCTCGACATAGCGGATGCGCGGCGCCTTGCCCTTGATGTGCGCCTTCAGCAGCTTCGCCAGCCGCGCCTTGCGCTCGCGCAAAGGCTGGCGGCGCAGGTCGAACTCCTCCGCGAACATCAGGTCGAAGGCAAAGAAGATCAGCTCGTCGGTTTCGCCCGCCGAAATCGCCGCCTGCAGCGCCGAGAAATTCGGATTGCCGTCCTTGTCGAGCGCGACGATCTCGCCGTCGATGATCGCGTCCGGCAATTCAGCCGCTTCCTCGGCGATGGCACCGAACTTGGCCGTCCAGTCCAGGCCCTTGCGCGTCTTCAAAGTCGCCTTCCCGTCCTCCACCCTGATCTGCACGCGGTAGCCGTCGAACTTGATCTCATGCGCCCAGCCCTCACCGCTCGGCGGCTGGGCGACCGAAGTACAGAGCTCGGGCGGCACGAAGTCCGGCAGCGACGACACGGTTCGCGGGGCGACCGTCTTCGGAGCAGCGGCCGCTTTCGCGGCCTTGGACTTCGGCGTCTTCTTGGGAGACGCCTTCTCTGGAGAGGCACTGCCGTCGCCGCGGTTGGAGTGCCACACCGCGTCGGCATTCATGCGCTGCGTCTTGGCGAGCATGAACGGCTTCGGCGCTTTGCCCTTGCCGGCCGCGATCTGCTCCATCGTGCGGCCCGAGGCGACCGACTTGTCCGCCTCCAGGATGTCGTTGGCCTCGCCTTCCCGGGCGAACTCGTCGCGGTGCTTGATCAGCAGCCAATTGGTGCGCTTGCCGCCCGTGCGATCATGACGCATCCGTACCAGCACCCAGCTGCCATGCAGCTTCTCGCCTTCAAGGGTGAACTTGAGGTCGCCCTTCTTGAAGCCGCGCTCCGGGTCCTCGCTGTCCCAATGGCCGCGATCCCACAGCATGACGGTGCCGCCGCCATACTCGCCTTCCGGGATCGTACCTTCGAAATCGCCATAGTCGAGCGGGTGGTCCTCGACCTCGACCGCGAGCCGCTTGTCGTGCGGATCGAGCGACGGCCCCTTGGTCACGGCCCACGACTTGAACACGCCGCCGAACTCCAGCCTGAGATCGTAGTGCAGCCGCGTCGCGTCGTGCTTCTGGATGACGAAGCGCGGCCGCGCCGCACGCGCGACCTTGGCGTCGCCGGACGGCTCTGCCGTCTTGTCGAAATCGCGCTTCTTGCGATAGGTGGAAAGCTTCCTGAGCGCCACGGTGATCCCTCGTGTTGAGTGGTAGCGTAGCAAAGCCGGCAGGGTCGTGGAACCGGCTCCGCCGCTGGCGCCGGCGCGGCTCGCATCCACCTGATAACACCGGGCAAAGTTCCGCGTTCCCGCGGCTGAGGAAAGCCCGGGTCTCGCGATCGTCCACCCTCTGCCGATGAGAGGGCGCAGGGAAGGCCGGGAGCTCGCCGCCCCCATGGCCCGCCTGCGAAAGAAAATGCAGGCGGCAGGTACCACAGGTGCAGCCGAGTCATCCCGGCCCTCCCTGCGCGACGGTTTTAACAGCTGCTTCGCGTTCTCCCCGGTGCGCCGGGCTTGTTGGCCACCGTCATCCGCGCGATGCACAAAGCATCCTCGCAAACTTGACCTCAGCGTCGGGAGGCCAGGACCGCGCGACTTGACCGTGCGTGCCAGATCGTTCGTCGGCGCAACGTCAATCACGCTGCAACCCGACACGCCCATCGCATTCCGCTGCCGACGTCCGTGACGACCGCGATACGTCCCCTCCGACGCAACGGAATGGGTCGGACCATAATGCTGATTTTACGAAGTCGTCAAGCGAATTATTTTTTCCCGAAGCGACCCTCGCCGGGGCCCATGGAACCCACACCGATGCTTGCCCGTTGCAGCCTCGTCCGGATTGTCCAAGGAGACCACGATGGCCCCCCGCGCCTACTGGAAAGGCTCGCTCAAACTCTCGCTCGTCAGTTGCCCCGTCGTCCTCTATCCGGCGTCGACCTCGGTCGAGAAGACGCGCTTCCATCTGATCAACCGCGAGACCGGCAACCGGCTCAAGCAGCAGATGGTCGACTCTGAGACCGGCGACATCGTCGAAGGCGAGCAGAAGGGCCGCGGCTACGAACTCTCCAAGGGGCAGTATGTCGAGATCGAGCCGGAGGAGCTGGAGGCGGTCCAGATCGAGAGTAACCATACGATCGATATCGACAGCTTCGTGCCGCGCGAGGAGATCGACCAGCGCTATCTCAACCATCCCTATTACATCGCTCCCGACGGCAAGGCGGCGGTCGACGCCTTCGCGGTCATTCGCGACGCGATGAAGGAGCAGGATCGCGTCGCGCTGGCGCGGATCGTGCTGACCAACCGCGAGCACGTCATCGCCATCGAGCCGATGGGCAAGGGCATGCTCGGCACCACGCTGCGTTTTCCCTACGAGCTGCGCGACGAGGCCGAGTTCTTCGACGACATCAAGTCGCCCCGGATCACCAAGGACATGGTCGAGCTCGCCGGCCACATCCTGCAGACCAAGGCGGCGCATTTCGATCCCTCGGAGTTCAAGGACCAGTACGAGACCGCGCTGAAGGCGCTGGTCAAGCGCAAGGCCTCGGGCAAGCCGATCAAGCTGCCGGAGCCGGCGGAGCGGCCCGACAACGTCGTCAGCCTGATGGACGCGCTGAAACAGAGCCTGGGCAAGGGCGGAAAAAAGACAGCGCGTGCGGCGTCACGGCGGACGAGCGCGCATCGACGCCCCGCGAAGAAGGCGCATCGGTCGGCGGCGCGGCAGAGGAAGGCGGGGTGAAGGCCAGCAGCTGCCTGCGTGGCGCAAGCGGCCTCCACACCACCGCCCCGTCGTCCCGGCGAACGCCGGGACCCATACTCTGCGGCGGGTATTGTAAGACAAGACTCGTCCAACATCCCGCGCAATAACATCTCCCTGGGGTTATGGGTCCCGGCGTTCGCCGGGACGACAGCGGAGAATTTTGCGACGGCTGCGGGTCATGGCGTGCGCGATGATCGTAGCCCGAATGATCGCCTCGTCAGCTCTTCTTCTTCGACTTCTTCTTCGTCGTTTTCTTGGTAGTCTTCTTCGTGCTTTTCTTGCTCGCCTTCTTGGCGGACTTCTTCGCCGATGACTTGGCGCTCTTCTTCGGCGGCACCTTCTTGCCTTCGCGGCGCGCCTCCGACAGACCGATCGCGATCGCCTGCTTGCGGCTCTTGACCTTGCGGCCCGAGCCGCCGCTCTTCAACGTTCCTGCCTTGCGCTTCTTCATCGCGCGCTCGACGTCCTTGGACGCGCCCTTGGAATATTTGCGTGTTTTGCGTGCCATCAACATGGTCTCCCTGTGATATCACAGCAATCACGAGGGTGAGCGATGGTTCCGCTTTGAGGGACTGGCTCACATGAAGAAGCGCTAATCCGGCGCACGCAAGCGATAGCCGATGCCGGTCTCGGTCAACACGAATTGCGGGCGCTCGGGATCGGCCTCGATCTTCTGCCTGAGCTGGCGCACATAGACGCGCAGATATTGCGCGTCGGTCAATTCGTCCCACAGCTCCTTGAGCAGGAAGCGATGCGTCAGCACCTTGCCGGCGTGCTGCACGAGCACGCGCAGCAGATCGTACTCCTTCGGCGACAGCTTGACCTCGCGCTCGCCGACCTTGACGATGCGGCGGACGAGATCGACCGAGAGGTCGCCGGTGCGAAACACCGGCCGCTCTCCCTGCACCTGCAGCTGGTGCCGCAGCGCCGCGCGCAGGCGCGCCAGCAATTCATCCATGCCGAACGGCTTGGTGATGTAGTCGTCGGCGCCGAGATCGAGCGCCTGGACCTTGCCCGCCTCGTCGCCGCGGCTGGACAGCACCACGACCGGCACGGCCTCGTTGCGGCCACGGATGGTTCGCAGCAGCTCGAGTCCGTCGATGTCGGGGAGGCCAAGGTCGAGAATGATCAGCGCCGGCTCCTGGCCCAACAGCTCCAGCGCGTTCCTGCCGTTGGAGGCCTCGAGAATGTCGTAGCCCTGCGTGGTCAGGCCCATCCGCAGCAGCTTGCGGATCGGCGGCTCGTCGTCGATCACGAGCACCTTGATCGGAGCGCCGGTCATGCGGCCGTATCCAGCGGTCTGGCCTGCGCTGGCACCGGCAGGCGGATGGTGAGGACCGCACCGCGCCGATCGGTACGGTTGCCGGCGAAGATGCGGCCATGCATCGCCTCGATGAAGCCACGCGAGATCGCAAGCCCAAGTCCGGTGCCGGGCCGCACCTGGTCGCCCTTCTGCACGCGATAGAACTTGTCGAACACGTGCTCGACCTCCGCGGCGGGAATGCCGTCGCCTTCGTCACGGATCTCGAGCACGATCCAGTTGCTGTCGCGGGCCGCACGGATCGCAATCGAGGTCTCGGGAGGCGCATATTTGGCGGCGTTGTCGAGCAGATTGAACAGCACCTGCTCGAACAGCACCGCGTCGACCTCGACCATCGGCAGATCTGGCGCCAGTACCAGCGAGACATGATGACCGGCGAGGATCTTGCCGGCACGCCGCAGCGCGCTGCCGACGATCTCGCCGACGTCATGGAGGGCGGCGTTCGGCACGATCGCGCCGGATTCCAGCTTGGTCATGTCCAGGAGGTTGGCGATGAATCGATTCAGCCGTTCGGATTCGTCGATCACGGTGGCGAGCAGGTCGAGCTTCTCCTTGTCGGACAGCCTGGCCGCGAGATCGCGCATCGTCGAGGCCGCGCCGAGCACCGAGGCGAGCGGCGTCTTCAGATCGTGCGAGATCGAGGTGAGCAGCGCCGAACGCAGCCGGTCCTGCTCCATGGTGCGCTTGACCTTGTCCATGTCCTCGACCAGCAGAACGCGCTCGATCGCCAGGGCGCCCTGGTCGACCAGGGCGTCGAGCAGCCGGCGCTGGTCGGGGGTCAGCAGCGGCCCGGTGCGGTCGTCGTCGATGCCGATGACGCCGATCAGGCCGCGGCCGGTGCGCATCGGCAGGAACAGCCGCTTGGCTCCCGGCAGCGTGTCGGAGCCGCGGCCGGCGGCGCGGTCGTTGCTCCAGGCCCAGCTCGCGGCGGCGAGGTCGGCGTCGTCGAGCTGATCCTCCGGCGGGTAGCCGGTCATGACCGTGAGCTTGCCGTCCTGCGGCAACAGCAGCACGACCCGCACCTTCAGCATCAACGCCGCCTGATAGGCCGTGGCCCACAGCACGTCATCGAGGGTCGCGGTGCCCGCAAGCTTGCGGCTGAAGGCATAGAGCTGCTCGGTGGTCCGGACGCGGTGGGTGGCGGCGTCAGCCTGAACGCGAACGCGCGCGGCGACGTTGGACACCAGGATCGCGATCAGCATGAAGAAGAAGAACGCGCCGATGTTGGTCGGATCGGTGATCGTGAACGTATACAGCGGCGGGAGGAAGAAGAAGTTGTAGCAGAGCGAGGCGGCGAGGCTCGCCAGCAGCGACGGTCCCAGGCCGTAGCGTGCGGCGACGCCGACCACCGCCGTGAGGAACACGAGATCGACGTTCTCGATGCCGAAGACGGGCTGGATCAGCTCGGCGAGGCCAAGGCCGACAGCCGTGATCAGCAGCGCCATCACATAGGGCTTCGGCTGCAGCGGCTCGCTGCGCGGCCGCGTCTGCACCGAGCTGCCCGCGGTGTCGGGCGCCTCCTCGCCGGCGATGACGTGGATGCTGATGTTGCCGGCGCGCCTGACCAGGTCATGCACCACCGAGCCCCTGATGATCTCGAACAGGCGCGAGCGGCTCGACTTGCCGATGATGATCTGGGTGACGTTGTTGGCCTGCGCGAAGCCGATGAGGTCATCGGCGATACGCCGGCCGACGCCCGGAATCGTCAGCGCCTCGCCGCCGAGGGTCTCGGCCAACCGCAGCGTATCGGCGAGCCGGTCGCGCTGCCTGTCACTGAGCTGCAGATTGCGCCGGGTCTCGATGGTCACGGCGGTCCACGGCGCATGGACACGGTCGGCGAGCCGCTTGGTGTAGCGCACCAGCCCTGTCGCCCGCGGATCCTCCGACACGCAGACGAGGATCCGCTCGCCGGCCGCCCAGGGCCCCGCAATGGCGTTGGCCTGCATGTGAGTGAGCAGTTGCTCGTCGACGCGCTCGGCCGTCCGACGCAGCGCAAGTTCGCGCAGCGCGGTCAGGTTGCCGGGCGAGAAATAATGCTCCAGCGCGCGCTCCGCCTGCTTGGTCACATAGACCTTGCCCTCCTTCAGTCGCTGGATCAGGTCGTCGGGCGTAAGGTCGATCAGCTCGATGGCGTCGGCGCGGTCGAGGATCGAATCCGGCACGGTCTCGCGCACGCGCACATGGGTGATCTGGGCGACGACGTCGTTGAGGCTCTCGATGTGCTGGACGTTGACCGCCGTGTAGACATCGATGCCGTGCGACAGCAGCTCCTCGACGTCGAGATAGCGCTTGGGGTGGCGGCTGCCGACAGCATTGGTGTGCGCGAGCTCGTCGACGATGGCGAGCTTGGGACGGCGCGCAATCACGGCATCCAGATCCATCTCTTCGACGATCTGGTCCTTGTAGGAAATACGTTTGCGCGGGACGACCTCCAGGCCGCGGACCAGCGCCTCGGTCTCGGCGCGGCCATGCGTCTCGACGAAGCCGATGACGACATCGACGCCGGCCTTCAGCTTGGCATGCGCGCTCGACAGCATTTCATAGGTCTTGCCGACGCCGGGGGCAGCGCCGACGAAGATCTTGAGCTTGCCGGCAGGACTGTCCTCCCGCCGGGCCGCTTCGAGCAGGGCTTCCGGCGAGGGACGTTGATCAGGATCGCGGCGTTGACTGGCCATGCGGCATTATAGACGGAGGAGCTTCGGCGCCAAGGCCGGGACCTCTAAGGCCTCACTACGGCTTGGCAGCGTCGAGCGCCAGATTGAGCGCAAGCACGTTAACGCGGGGTTCGCCGAGCAGTCCGAGCAGACGGCCCTTAGTCTGCTGGGCGATCAGGCCCTGAACGCTGGCCTCCGGCAAGCCACGCGCCTTGGCCACCCGCGGCACCTGGAACAGCGCCGCCTCCGGCGAGATGTCCGGATCGAGCCCGCTCGCCGAGGTCGTCACCAGATCGACCGGCACGGCCTGCCCAGGATTCTCCGCCTTCAGCCTGTCAACATCCTCCTTGACGCGGTCGGCCAGCGCCTTGCTGGTCGGGCCGAGATTGGAGCCGGAGGAGTTGGCGGCGTTATAGGGCGCCGGCACCGTCTTGGTCGCATCGTTCGGATCGGCGGCCGAGGTCGCCGACGGACGGCCGTGGAAATATTTGTCGTCCTTGAATTCCTGCCCGATCAGCGCCGAGCCGATCACCTGGCCGTTGCGCGTGATCAGACTGCCTTCGGCCTGCGCCGGGAAGATGGTGCCGGCGACGACGGTCATGGCGAGCGGATACAGCAGCCCGGTGATCAAGGTCAGCGCGAGCAGGACCAGGATGGCGGGACGGATTTCTTTGAGCATGGGAGATCTCCTGTGTCGCGGCGTCATTGCGAGGAGCGAAGCGACGAAGCAATCCAGGGCTGTGTACGAGACTCTGGATTGCGTCGCTTCGCTCGCAATCACGCCGGTGGTGGTTCAAGCCAGGTGCAAGGCGGTCACGATCAGGTCGATTGCCTTGATGCCGATGAAGGGGATGATGATGCCGCCCAGGCCATAGATCATCAGGTTGCGGCCGAGCAGCGCGCCGGCGCCGATGGCGCGGTAGGCGACGCCCTTCAGCGCCAGCGGGATCAGCGCGATGATGACGAGCGCGTTGAAGATGATCGCCGACAGGATCGCGCTCTGCGGGCTCGCGAGGTTCATGACATTCAGCACGTTGAGCTGCGGGTAGAACGCCAGGAACATCGCCGGGATGATCGCGAAATATTTGGCGACGTCGTTGGCGATCGAGAACGTCGTCAGCGCGCCGCGCGTCATCAAGAGCTGCTTGCCGATCTCCACCACCTCGATCAGCTTGGTCGGGTTGGAATCGAGATCGACCATGTTGCCGGCCTCGCGCGCGGCCTGCGTGCCGGTGTTCATGGCGACGCCGACATCGGCTTGCGCCAGCGCCGGCGCGTCGTTGGTGCCGTCGCCGCACATGGCGACCAGCTTGCCCTTGGCCTGCTCGTCTCGGATCAGCTTGAGCTTGTCCTCGGGGGTCGCCTGCGCCAGGAAATCGTCGACGCCGGCTTCGGCGGCGATCGCCGCCGCGGTCATCGGGTTGTCGCCGGTGATCATGATGGTGCGGATGCCCATCCGGCGCAGCTCGGCGAAACGTTCGCGGATGCCGCCCTTGACGATATCCTTGAGCTGGATGACGCCGAGCAGGCGCCCGTCCCTGGCGACCGCGAGCGGCGTGCCGCCGGATTTGGCGATGTCGTCGGAGATTGCACGGATCTCGCGGACGAGCTCGCTCTCGACCGGCTGGACCGCGCGCGCCGTGTTGCCGGAGACGGGCTGGGTCGGGCCGCCGCCGCCGATGGAGTTGAGGATGGCGTCGACCGCGCCCTTGCGCACCGAGGAACCGCCGGCATCGACGCCGCTCATGCGGGTCTGCGCCGTGAACGGCACGAAGGTGGCGCCGAGCTCGGCCATGTCGCGGCCGCGGATACCGTATTTGTCCTTCGCGAGCACCACGATGGAGCGGCCCTCCGGGGTCTCGTCGGCGAGCGAGGCGAGCTGCGCCGCGTCGGCCAGCTCCTGCTCGCTGACGCCCCGGACGGGACGGAACGCAGTCGCCTGCCGATTGCCGAGCGTGATGGTGCCGGTCTTGTCGAGCAGCAGCGTATCGACGTCGCCGGCGGCCTCGACCGCGCGGCCCGACATCGCCAGCACGTTGAAGCGCACCAGGCGGTCCATGCCGGCGATGCCGATCGCCGACAGCAGCGCGCCGATCGTGGTCGGAATCAAGGTCACGAACAGCGCCACCAGCACCACCACCGAGATCGAGCCACCGGCATAGGCCGCGTAGCTCGGGATCGTCACCGTCGCAAACACGAAGATGATGGTGAGGCCGGCGAGCAGGATGTTGAGCGCGATCTCGTTCGGCGTCTTCTGTCGCTCGGCTCCCTCGACCAGCTTGATCATGCGGTCGATGAAGGTCGAGCCCTGGGCCGCGGTGATCCTGACGCGGATCCAGTCCGACAGCACCTGCGTGCCGCCGGTTACCGCCGAGCGGTCGCCGCCGGACTCCCGGATGACCGGAGCGGACTCGCCGGTGATCGCAGCCTCGTTGACCGAGGCGACGCCCTCGATCACCTCGCCGTCGGAAGGGATCGTGTCGCCGGCCTCGACCAGCACGAGGTCGCCGACCTTCAGGCTGGTTCCGGGCACGAGCTTGTAGGTGTGGTCGGCCGGGTTCGTGCCCGTCAGCAGCTTGGCCTGGCTCTCGGTGCGCGTCTTGCGCAGCGAATCCGCCTGCGCCTTGCCGCGGCCTTCGGCGACGGCTTCGGCGAAATTGGCGAACAGCACGGTGAACCACAGCCAGAGAATGATCTGGAAGGTGAAGCCGAGATTCGCGCCGCCGGTCGCGACGTCGCGCAGGAAGATCACCGTGGTGAGCGCCGCGACGACCTCGACCACGAACATCACGGGGTTCCTGATCATCAGCCGCGGGTCGAGCTTGACCACCGCGGCCTTGATGGCCGGCAGCACGATCTTCGGGTCGAGCATCGTCGACATCGACGAGCGCTTCTGCAGTTTGATGGTGTCCATGGAGGTCGCTCCGAAATCAGAACACGGTGCCGGCGGCCATCGCGAGATGCTCGACGATCGGACCGAGGGCGAGAGCCGGGAAGAAGGTGAGGCCGCCGATGATCAGGATGACGCCGACGACGAGGCCGACGAACAGGCCGCCGGTGGTCGGGAACGTGCCGGCCGAGGGCGGGATCGACTTCTTCTGCGCGAGCGAGCCCGCGATCGCCATCGCCGGGATGATCATGAAGAAGCGGCCGACGAACATCGAGGAGGCGAGCGTCAGATTGTAGAAGAAGGTGTTGCCGGTGAGGCCCGCGAACGCCGAGCCGTTGTTGGCCGTCGCCGAGGTGTAGGCGTAGAGCACCTCGGTGAAGCCGTGCGGTCCGGCATTGGCCATCGAGGCGACGGCCGGTGGCAGCACCACCGCGACCGCGGTCCAGCCGAGATACATCAAGGGCAGCACCAGGATTGCCAGCATCGCCATCTTGACCTCGCGGGCCTCGATCTTCTTGCCGACATATTCCGGCGTACGCCCGACCATCAGGCCGGCAACGAAGATCGCGAGCACGACGAACAGCAGCATGCCGTAGAGGCCGGCGCCGACGCCGCCGACGATGATCTCGCCGAGCTGCATGTTGATCAGCGGAATCATGCCGCCGAGCGCGGTGAAGCTGTCGTGCATGGCGTTGACCGCGCCGCAGGAGGCGGCCGTGGTGATGACGGCGAACAGCGACGACGCGACGACGCCGAAGCGGACCTCCTTGCCCTCCATGTTACCGCCGGTCAGTCCCAGCGCGTTCAGCGTGGTCGTACCGTTGGCCTCGGCCCAGTAGGTGATGGCGACGCCGGCGATGAACAGCACGCCCATCACGGCGAGGAGCGCCCAGCCCTGGCGCTGATTGCCGACCATGCGGCCGAACACGTTGGTCAGGGCAGCACCGAGCGCGAAGATCGAGAGCATCTGGATGAAGTTCGACAGCGCGGTCGGGTTCTCGAACGGATGCGCGGCGTTGGCATTGAAGAAGCCGCCGCCATTGGTGCCGAGCATCTTGATCGCGACCTGCGAGGCGACCGGGCCGAGCGCGATGGTCTGCTTGGCGCCTTCCAGGGTCGTCGCCTCGACATAGGGCCCGAGCGTCTGCGGGATGCCCTGCCAGACCAGAAACAGCGTGTAGATGATGCAGAGCGGCAGCAGCACATAGAGCGTGCAGCGTGTGATATCCACCCAGAAATTGCCGACGGTCCGCGCCGAGGCGCGCGAGAAGCCGCGGATCAGCGCGATCGCGAGCACGATGCCCGTCGCGGCCGACAGGAAGTTCTGGTGGGTGAGCCCGAGCATCTGGACGAGATAAGAGAGCGTGCTCTCGCCACCGTAGTTCTGCCAGTTGGTGTTGGTCAGGAAGCTGATCGCGGTGTTGAAGGAGAGATCCTCGGCGACCGCGGACTGTCCAGCGGGATTGAACGGCAGCACGGCCTGCAGCCGCATCACGCCGTAGATGATCAGGAAGCCGCCGACATGGAACAGCAGCATCGCGACCGTGTAGGTCAGCCAATGCTGCTCGCGCCGCTCGTCGACGCCGCCGATCCAGTAGATCGCGGACTCAACGGGCCGCAGCACCGGCGAGAGTAAGGTGCGCTCGCCATTGAAGACGCGCGTCATGTACCAGCCGAGCGGCTTGGCGAGCGCGACGATGACGGCGCAGTAGAGCAGGATCTGGATCCAGCCGATCACGGTCATGGGAATGTTGTCCTTGAGGGTGCGACGGTGGCGGTCAGAACCGCTCGGGCCGCAACAGCGCGTAGGTGAGGTAGATCAGAAGGCCGAGCGACACCGCGCCGGCGAGCGAATAGTCGAAGATCATGGCTCGTCTCCTAGAGCCGCTCGCAGGCGTAGGTGTAGCCGATCGCCAGGGCGAACAAGCCGGCGGCCAGCGCCAGCATCAGGATGTCCAGCATGGTGTGCTCCTCATGCGCGCGAGGCGCGCAACGCGTAGGGTCTGCGGGAGCGCGCAACTTGTGATGGATCAAACCCCCATCCGCGCCCCGCGGTCCGTTGCATCGGCACAGATGGCATTCGGAACCATAGGTTTTCGAGACCGCGCCGCCGGCAAAGTTATAGGAATCTCATAAAGATCGCGGCATTCCGCGGCCGAAGCCGGCCGACGATGAGCGCCGCTGCATAGGGAGCGCCCACGGTGGCGCCGCACGCTTATGCGCCGCTTATTTCTTCCTGGCCTCGCCCGTCTCGCATTCCTACGGCCGCTGCCGCCAGATTGTTGGCACGGCCCGGTGCGGGCCGTCGCTCAATCACGACGGAGCATCATCATGCCGGTCACGACACCCCGAGATTTCGCCGAGCCACGGCAGGCCGCGCAGGAAACAGCCGCGCTGCTGACCGACCTTCTCGGCGAGGACGATGGCGTCTCGCCGCTGTCGGCGCGCGGACGGCGCCGGATCCGGATCGCCCGGATGATGCAGGCGGAGGCCCGGATCGATGCCGCGCTGGAGCTGATCGCGCTGCAATTGCCGCGATGGTCGCTTCGCCGCCTCGCCTATGATGACGGCGAATGGCACTGCGCGCTCTCACAACGACGCGAGTTGCCGGACTGGCTCGACCATTGCGCCGAGGCCAGACACACCGATCTCGCCCTCGCCATTCTCCACGCAGCCGCCGAGGCGCGTCGCCTCGAGCCGACGCTGCCCGTCTCCGGAGAACGCTCCGCTGAGCCCGTGCTCGCAACCCTGCTCTGCTGCGACAATTTCTGAGAGGACGAGAGCGCGGCGATGATCCTCCCGGCCGGCGAGCCCGTGGAGCTGTCCCCGGCCAGAGTATTGCTTCGCTTCGGGCTGCGAACCGCGATCCTCGTTCTGTTCGCGACGTTCGGCAGCATCGGCTTCGGGCGCAGCCTCGCTGCCCTGCTCTGGATGACCGTCATCCTATGTGCCGTGCTCGCCACGCTGCGCCGTGAGCGCGTCTTCAACGCAAGCCTCAATCATTGGGACGAGATGGTCGGCTATCTCTCGCTCTACTGCGGCGTCATGGCACTCAACCAGCTCTCGGAATCCTGACCGGCGCGTGCCTACGCGGCGCCTATGACGTCGACCGCTCCGCCGCCTCGAATTCCTATCCGTACACCGCGATATTCGATGAACCAACGCAACGTCATCTCACGAGATGCGCGCTTGAACCAGAAGGACCACGTCCATGAAGCTCGTCGAACCTCCGTCGTGTCACAAGCCTGCTGCCGCCCTCGTCCTCATCGGTCGGAATAGCTGCGGCCAATGGGTTGCCCAGGAGCAGAATGGGCTCTATGGCGGCCTGTTCGTCAGCCGCGCCGAAGCGATGAAATATGCACTGTTCGAGAATGGCCATCATCCGGAGACGATCGTCGAGCTGTCGCGCACGATCGAGCTCGACGCCAACGGACGCTTCGCGCCCGTCGGACTGTTGTTTGGCAGCAGCCGGCGGCCGATCGCATGAGTGCCGCCCCGACGCCGCCGCGTGGACCTGCCGCACGATGGCTGACCGGCACGATCGCAGACATTCCGACGCCGTTCGATGCGACCGGCGCAGTCGACATCGCCGCACTCGCCCGATTGTGCGAGCGGCAGATCGAAGCCGGCGCCAGTGCGATCCTGGTCTGCGAGACCGCGGGTGAAGCGTCCACGCTGACGGCAGCGGAGCGCGAAGCGGTCATTCGCGCGGCTGTGACCGCGGCCTGCAATCGGGTTCGCGTCATTGCCGGCGCGGGCTCCAACGCGACGCTCCAGGCCGTGCAAAACACCCGGCAGGCGGCGGCCGCGGGCGCCGATGCGATCATGTCGGTGGTCCCCTACTACAACCGGCCTACGGCAGAGGGCATCTACGCGCACTTCCGCGCGGTCGGAGACTCAACCACACTGCCGGTCATCCTGCATGATTGCCCCTCGCGCACGGGGCGCGCGCTGCCGGACGAGACGCTGATCCGCCTGTCGCGATGGGCGCAATTCGTCGGCTTGCGCGACAGCACCGGTGATACCGCGCGCGCCGTTCATCTGCGATCACTGACGCCACCCGGCTTTCGCCTGTTGTCGGGCGACGATATGGCGGCGGTGCCGTTCGCGGCCGCTGGTGGCGATGGCTGCTTCTCGCTGGCGGCCAACGTCGCGCCGGAGCTCTGCAACGTGCTGTTCGTCACCTGCCAGCGCGCTCGCTGGCGCGCGGCACGACGGCTGCACGGCAGGTTGCTGCCGCTGATCGAGGCGTTCAATCGCGATGCGCCGGCAGCATTGAAATATGCCCTGAGCCTGCAGGGCCTTGTTGCGGCCGGTGTGCGCTTGCCGTTGACCGAGCTTGACGGGGCGGCGAAGACAATGATCGGACAAGCGATGGCGCGGCTGAGCGCCTCGTCTGCCGCGACGTCTCCGAAGCACGCAGCACAGCTTTGAGAGGGCGATCCGCGGGCCGAAGGCCTCAGAAGTCCCATTTGTCGCCGAGAAGCAAAGGCGCTTGCGGCCGATGCCTGGCGTCGAGTTCGATCGTCGCTCCAGAGCCGCGCCGGAAGAGCAACTCGTTGCGCAGGCGCCGGAGCTTGGCCACGGCAATCGCCGCACGGATGGCCCTGACAGTCTTGCGCAGCGTCTTGATCAGGCGCGAAGGCCGCAGGGCCCAGGCGACGTAAGCGCCACGGGCGTCGCGAAACGGTTCGACCGAGCTCATGTTCATTCTCCGCCAAGCCGGCGCGACATCCGGCCGGCAAAGCGGAAGATGGAGCCCCTCGTCGTAGGAATGCGAGACGGGCTGACTTCATCTCTCATAGGAAAAGCATAAGTCGCCCCAAAAAAAGCGGGGCGGCCCAACCGGCCGCCCCGCACGCTCCGATCCGGTTCGGATCAGAAGATCTTGACCGCGCTTTCCAGCGTCTTCCAGACACCCCATGCCAACGGCACGCCGACGAAGGCCCAGAACAAGCCGGCCTTGACGTCGAGCCCGCCCTTGCCGATGCCGAACGACCCGTGCTGGATCGCCGACTCGTTCTTGGCCAGCTCCGCCTGGTACTTCGCGACCTCGTCCGCACTCATGTTCCACTTCTGATCAACGGGCTTGATCAGGAAGTTGCAGATCAGGCCGGCGAGCAGCATGGCACAGAGGATGTACATCGTCGTGTTGTACAGCTGGTCCCGCGGCACGCCGGCGGCGAGCTGGAACTCGCGGATGTAGTTGACGACCACCGGACCGATGATGCCGGCCGTCGCCCAGGCCGTCAGCAGACGGCCGTGGATGGCGCCCACGAACTGGGTGCCGAACAGGTCGGCCAGATAGGCCGGGACTGTCGCAAAGCCGCCGCCATACATCGAGAGGATGATGGCGAAGGCCGCCACGAACAGCAGCTTCGATCCCATCGCTGCGAAGGTCGGCGCCAGCGCATAGAGCACGATGCCGATCAGGAAGAAGCAGTAATAGGTGTTCTTGCGGCCGATGTGGTCCGACAGCGACGCCCAGAAGAAACGGCCGCCGATGTTGAACAGCGACAATAGGCCGGCAAAGCCTGCCGCGATGCCCGCAATCGCCGCCTTCTGGGTGGCGTCGAGCTGGTTGAAGCTGACGTCGGGCAAACCGATCAGCTTGCCGGCGAAGATCTCCTGCAGCATCGGCGAGGCCATGCCGATCACGCCGATGCCTGCCGACACGTTCAAGCAGAGCACCCACCAGACCAGCCAGAACTGCGGAGTCTTGTGCGCGTTGTCGAGATGCACATGGTGCTCCGAGATCATCGCCTTCTTCACTGCCGGCGGCGTCCAGCCCTCGGGCTGCCAGCCGACCGGAGCGACGCGATAGGCGAAGGCGCCGATCATCATGAACACGAAATAGATCACGCCCATCGTGACGAAGGTCTCCCAGACACCGACCGAGGTCGGGGTCTTGAAGTAGTTCATCAGCAGGTTGGCGAGCGGGGCGCCGATCATCGCGCCGCCGCCGAAGCCCATGATCGCCATGCCGGTCGCCATGCCGCGCCGGTCCGGGAACCATTTCACCAGGGTCGACACCGGCGAGATGTAGCCGAGGCCGAGGCCGATGCCGCCGATGACGCCGGCACCGAGCCACATCATCCAGAGCTGATGCACGTAGATGCCGAGCGCTGCGAACAGCAGGCCGCCGCCCCAGCAGCAGGCCGCGACGGCGCCCGCCTTGCGCGGTCCGGCCCGTTCGAGCCAGCCGCCCCAGATCGCCGCGGAGGCGCCGAGCAGCACGAAGAACAGAGTGTACATCCAGCCGAGGCTCGCGACCTTCCAGTCGCAGCTCGTCGTGAACAGCTCCTGCACCAGGGACATGTCCGGACAGGCCTGGGTCTTGGTCACGCCGATCGCGCGTGACAGCGGCAGCCAGAACACCGAGAAGCCATAGGCCATGCCGATGCACAGATGGATGCACAGCGCAGCCGGAGGAACCAGCCAGCGGTTGAACCCGGCCTTGGCGACCGTGTGCTCACGATCGAAGATTCCCGCCTGCGCGCCCGGGAGCGTGCCCGCGCTTTCAATGGTAGCCATGCATTCCTCCCCTACGGACTCTCGCCCAACGCAACAACGTCATGTTCTGTCCCCTTGATCAGAATCAATACGCCCACTCACCCCGCCCGCTATCGCGTACCAGAGCAGTCTTGCAACGCACAAACGCTCATCACTGCCTCGATGCGCATAACACCCCACCCGAGACGTTATGCCGTCACCATTCTTGCTTGTGCCGCTGTTCTGCCTGGCCCGCTCCCCAGCGGGCATGACTCGCCCCCCGCAACCTCCGCGGAAGCGCCCCAATTGGTGCAGAACCGAGGCAAATTGTCGATAGTAAAATGGTAATAATCGGTCAATCTTGGTGGATTGATCGCACTGCAGCGCGAATGTGTTGCTAACAAACACACAAATTCACGTGCAACCAACGCGACCGCCACTCACGGCTGTAGTCATGTTGCTCTCGATTACTTTCCCGACGCGTCACGGCCATCCCTGATGGAATCAACTAATGAGATGTGCGGACCATCAGCGACGGACACGGCTCGACGCCGCATGCGCGCGCTCGCGGAAACGTGAAGAAGGAACAACTTGTCCTTGCCTGGCAACAGCATCGCAAGCCTGGACTGAGAACGCGGCATTGTTGTGAGCTCGGGTTGGCGCCCCTGCGACGATAGGAAGCAGCACGATCCCTTGACACATCGATGCGCCGAGACATCGCGCGAACTACGTAGTTCGAGCAGCCAGCAGCAGAGGATGTCGTCGCCGCGCGGATCATCCGGCCGGTTCCGCGGCCTTCTCGATCCGAAACAGAATGCCGCGCTCGGTGCGATCGACGCTCTCGACCCGATCCCCGGTCTGCCGCACCAGATTCGGGATGTCGATCACTGCGAGCGGATCGGTACAGCACACTTCGAGCCGCTCTCCCGCCTTGAGCGTCTGCAGCGCCTTCCGGGTCTTCAGCACCGGCAATGGGCACTTCAGGCCCGTCAGATCCAGCCTCGTCATCATCATGCGCGCGACCATGGAGAAGCGGTTCCGGCACGTCAACCCGGGTCGCATCATCCCATGGAACCCGGAACTGGGTTCCATGAATGCCAGAAGATGCGGGTGCGAACTCGCGAGTTCCATCATGGAACACCAGGTTTGTCGCCCAGCGCGAGAACGTCCGCCCGCGGCATCGCCAGATATTGGACGAGTGCCGCGACCGCCGGGATATCGTCGAGATGAGCGCGCGGCAACGCCGTCTCGGCATCGCCGTCGCTGACGAGCCCGACAATGCCCGGATCGTCGGGAAACATCAGCGGCTTGCCATTGGCTGCGCGATGCACCTCGATGCGGCGATGCGGGCCGGCCTTGTAGCCTTCGATGACGACCAGATCGACGGGAGACAATCTCGCCAGCAGCTCCGCGAGGGCCGGCTCCCTTGCGCCTCGCAGCTCGTGCATCAGCGCCCAGCGCGTGCCCGACGCGACGAGAACCTCCTCGGCCCCGGCCTCGCGATGCCGCCACGAATCCTTGCCCGGGACGTCGACGTCGAACTTGTGATGGGCGTGCTTGATCACCGAGACGCGCAGTCCCTGCCCCCTGAGATGAGGAATCAGCCGCGTCAGCAGCGTGGTCTTGCCGGCGCCGCTCCAGCCGGCGAGGCCGATGACTTTCATCGCAGTCTCCAGAAAGGCCCCGGCGCTTTTGCACAGCCAGGAGCGCGGGATCGATCGATGGCCCGAAGGCCCCGTGGAACGCCATATCCACTCTTAGCGATGTCATGCCAGCAGCCGCGCGGACCAGGCAAGGGCTCGTCAGGGAGGGGCATGCCGGTACGGCCGCCGCGCAGGCGCAAATGGTGGATCGCGCGCGGGCCGACGCTGACGCCCTGGCAGCAGTCGTGGTAACGAGCCCGCGATGACAGCCATGACCTCGACTTCGATCCCCGGCGTGCTGCTCGCCGGCGGTCGCGCGCAGCGGATGGGCGGCGGCGACAAGCCGTTGCGCATGGTCGACGGCCGCACCATCCTGGAGCGCGTGATCGCGCGGCTGGCGCCGCAGTGCAGCCGGCTGATCCTCAATGCCAACGGCGACCCCGCGCGCTTCGCGGGCAACGGCCTGGCCGTCGTGCCGGATGGCGTCGCCGGCTTCCCGGGCCCGCTCGCCGGCATTCTCGCCGGGCTCGACTGGGTTGCGGCGCATATGCCGGAGGCACGTTGGATGCTGAGCGCCGCCGGCGACTGCCCCTTCCTGCCGCGCGATCTGGTCGCGCGGCTGGCGACAGCGCGGGCGGCGGAGCAGGCCGAACTGGCGGTGGCGGCGTCCGGCGGACAGACCCATCCGGTGATCGGGCTGTGGCCGGTCGGGCTGCGCGAGGATCTCCGGCACGCCCTGGTCGCGGAGGACATCCGGAAGGTCACCCGCTTCACGGCGCGCTACAAGGTCGCGACCGTGAGCTGGCCGTCGGTTCCGCTGGATCCGTTCTTCAATGCCAACACCGCGCTCGACCTCGCCGAGGCGGAGCGGCTCGCGGCTCTCGATGATTGAGGACGCCTGATGGACGCGACTACCATCGTTCGCCGCGCCGTGCTTGTCGTTGCCGCGCTCAATCTCGGCTATTTCGGCATCGAGTTCGCCGTGGCGCTGGCGATCGGCTCGGTGTCGCTGTTTGCCGACAGCGTCGACTTTCTGGAGGATGCCTCGGTCAACATCCTGATTGCGCTGGCGCTGCGCTGGAGCGCGCCGCAGCGGGCGCTGCTCGGCAAGGCGCTGGCGCTGATCCTGCTGGCGCCCGCGGTCGCCGGACTGTGGACCGCCGGCGAGAAGTTCTTCACGCCGATCGCACCCGCACCGCTGCCGCTCACCGTGACCGGCCTCGGCGCGCTGATCGTCAATCTCGGCTGCGCGTTGATCCTGGCGCGGGTCAGGGACCACCAGGGCAGCCTCACCCGCGCCGCCTTCCTGTCCGCACGCAACGACGCCTTCGCCAACATCGCGATCATCGCGGTCGGTCTCGTGACCGCCTTTGTGTGGCCCTCGATCTGGCCGGACCTGATCGTGGGTGTCGGTATCGCGCTCATGAATGCGGACGCCGCGCGCGAGGTGTGGGAGGCTGCGCACGAGGAGCAAAAGACCGCCAAGGCCTGAACGGCCGAGCATCCCGCGCGCGTGCGCGACGACCTCACTCCTTGCGGCATTGCAGCGCACAGGACCGCTCCACCGCTCCGCCGTCCGGCATGATTGACGGCCGCCCTGGATTGATTGCAGATAGGCGGACCGGCCGGCAGAGCCGGAACAAACAACGGCGTCACGCCGGTACCGGTGGAGGACTGATTGCAACTCAGCTATTTGAAGCGGGCGGCGTGGGCCGCAGCCGCGCTGCTGGTCACGACCGCCGCGCAGGCCGAGATCTCCGACAACGTCGTCAAGATCGGCGTGCTCAGCGACATGAACGGCCCGGCCTCGACGCCGACCGGCCAAGGCTCCGTCACCGCGGCGCAGATGGCGGTCGATGATTTCGGCGGCAAGGTGCTGGACAAGCCGATCAGCGTCATCGTCGGCGATCATCAGCTCAAGCCCGACATCGGCGCTGCGATCGCGCGCCGCTGGTACGACACCGAGCAGGTCGATCTCATCGTCGACGTGCCGGTCTCCGCGGTGGGCCTCGCCGTGCAGACCATCGCCACCGAGAAGAAGAAGCTGTTCATCACCCAGTCGACCGGTGCCGCCGATTTCCACGGCAAGTTCTGCTCGCCCTACGCGATGCAATGGGTGTTCGACACCCGCGCGCTCGCCACCGGCACGGCGAAGGAGGTCGTCAAGCGCGGCGGCGACAGCTGGTTCTTCATCACCGACGACTACGCCTTCGGCCATTCGCTGGAGCGCGACGCCTCGAGCGTCGTCACCGCCAATGGCGGCAAGGTCGTCGGCGCGGTGCGGCCGCCATTCGCGACGCCCGATCTGTCGTCCTTCATCCTGCAGGCGCAGGCCTCCAAGGCCAAGATCATCGGCATCGCCGCCGGCCCGCCCAACAACATGAACGAGATCAAGACCGCATCCGAGTTCGGCCTGCTCAAGGGCGGACAGCAGATGGCGGCGCTGCTCGCGCTGGTCACCGACATCCATTCGCTCGGCCTGCCGGCCGCGCAAGGGCTCCTGCTCACCACCTCGTTCTACTGGGACATGGACGACAAGACGCGCGAATGGTCGAAGCGCTATTTCGCCAAGATGAACCGGATGCCGACGATGTGGCAGGCCGGCGTCTATTCCGCCGTCATGCACTATCTCAACGCCATCAAGGCGGCGGGCAGCGACGATCCGCTCGCGGTCGCCGCGAAGATGCGTGAGACGCCGGTCGAGGACTTCTTCGCCCGCAACGGCAAGCTGCGCGCCGACAATCTGATGGTGCATGATCTCGTGCTGGCGCAGGTCAAATCGCCGGAGGAGAGCAAATATCCGTGGGACTACTACAAGATCCTCGCGACCATCAAAGGCGATGACGCGTTCGGCCCGCCCGATCCCGCGTGCCCGCTGATCAAGAAGTGACGGCGCACTGAACGATCGGCGGCCGGGGCGACCGGGCCGCCGCATGCGAGCTGAACGACAACAATCAATGGGGGAAGACGGGCATGAAGCTGGCGCGCGCGCTGCTGTTCGGGCTGATCGTCGCGGCGGGCCTCGCCGCCAAACCGGGACCGGCGCTCGCCGCCTATCCGGACCGTCCCATCCGCTGGCTGATCGGCTTTGCCCCCGGCGGGCCGGTCGACATCGTCGCCCGAATCATGGCGCAGTGGCTGTCCGACCACCTGGGCCAGCAGGTCGTGGTCGAGAACCGCACCGGCTCGGGCGGCAACATCGCGGCCGCGGCCGCGATCAACTCCCCGCCCGACGGCTACACGCTGCTGTTCGTCGCGCCCAACAACGCGATCAGCACCTCGCTCTACAAGAAGCTGCCTTATGACTTCATCCGCGACACCGTGCCGGTCGCCAGCATCATGCAGCTCACCAACATGCTGGTGGTGAGCAACGACGTGCCGGCCAAGACCGTCAAGGAGTTCATCGACTACTGCAAGGCCAACCCGGGCAAGATCGCCTTCGCCTCCTCGGGCAACGGCACCTCGGTGCACATGGCGGCCGAGCTGTTCAAGGCGATGACCAAATGCGACATGCTGCATGTGCCCTATCGCGGCTCGGCGCTGGCCTTTCCCGACATCATCTCCAACAAGGTGCAGTTGATCTTCGACAACCTGCCCACGGCGCTGGAACAGTCGCGCGGCGGCAGCGTCCGCGCGCTCGGCGTCACCTCGCCGCAGCGCTGGCCGACGGTGCCGGACGTGCCCGCGATCGCCGAGACCGTGCCCGGCTACGAATCGGTCGGCTTCTACGGCATCTCGGCGCCCAAGGGCACGCCGCCCGAGATCGTCGAGATCCTCAACAAGGCCGTCGGCGAGGCGCTGAAGGACCCCAAGCTGGTGGCGCGGCTCACCGAGACCGGCGGCATCCCGCGCGCGATGACACCGGCGGAGTTCGGCAAGCTGGTCGTCGACGAGACCGAGAAGTGGCGCAAGGTGGTGGAATTCGCCGGGGTTTCGGTGGACTAGCGTCGCGGCGGGCCTGGACGGGACCGTGCGACGGAGCCGCGCCAAAACAATCGGGCAGCGGCATTGCCGGATTGCTGGCCAGGCTGTAAACGGAGCCCGAGCCGTCGTTGGGGTTCCGATGCCGCGCCGGACAGGCCCGCTCCTGCCCGCCGCCGGCAAGACCTCAGCGTCGCGGGGGCCTGTAGCTCAATGGTTAGAGCCGACCGCTCATAACGGTCTGGTTGCAGGTTCGAGTCCTGCCGGGCCCACCAATGAGCTCAAGAGTTACGGCTTACGCGCCAAGTGTTTTTCGAAGTGAACCACCGTTTCGACCACCGATAGGTTCTGCTTGCGATCCTTCGAGGCATTCGCGGCCGCGGCCTCGCGCACGTAATCCGGGCGATGATGGCCGAAGGTGTCGAGCAGCACCTTGACCGGCATTCCGAGAAAGCCTGCGGCCTGCCACGGTTCGCGCGCCGCTGCATAAGCCACGTCGCCGCCGTGTGGCGCAGCGCGAGCGCCAAGAGCGGGCTCTGCGCCCAATCCCCACCCGCATCTGCGAGCCGCGCAGCATCTCGACACGTCGAACAGGACGCAGTTGTGGGCGGCACCCGGCGGCGCACCTGGCCCAAGACCGCCTCGTATGTTCCCGCACCTTGACCTGCGATCCACTGAACGATCAGCGTAGCGAATACTGCACTGTTGCCTCAAGAAGCTGGCAGAGCGGGATTCTTGTTACCGGCAACAGGAACACCGTGCAGCGGCGCGTAATTGGCGGCGAAATCCGAGCAGAGCTTGTTTTGATACTCGGCAGGTAAGGACGCAAGCACTGATGCGGCCGCCACCGCCCTTGCATCGTCCTTTGACTTCACGGTGAAGTAGGAGATCATTCGATGAAGTGTCAGAAAAATCGAGAAAAAGTTCCGTGTGTTGACGTAGAAGCAACGATTGCTTTTGAGCTTTGTGCCCGGCCGGTCCTGCCAGTGCCGCTGCACGATTGCGGTCCCCGCATCGAAATCGGTAACGGCAAAATTGCCGTAGCCGAGCCGAGTAAATAGCGGACGATTGCTGAGAAACTTGGTGAGGTCGAGCTGCTGTCCGCGCACAGCCCCGATCAACAGCATCTGATCCGCGACAGGAATGTTCTCACGGATCTGAAATCCCTTCGACAGTTCGAGCGCGCAGACTACGTAGCGCGGAAGGCGGGTCGTTTCCATCGCCCTTCCCTGTGCGGCCGGGGTGCACAGATCCTGCCTGACGAGTTGGGAGAGATGAGCAAGCGCGCCGGATAGCCCGACCGCCTTTCCCTTCAGAAGCAAAGGAGCCGGGTCCTTCTCACGCAACGAGACTCCAATATCCAGCAGGCCGTCAAACTCATCGTCTGCGGGAAGGTCGATCTCGAGCATGGAAGACCAGCCGAACGGCCAAAGCCAGATCGTTGACCGCACTTTCCCTGCGGTGTGCCACACGGCCTCGTTGAGCGTTAAATCGAGATTTGGGGGCCTGCAGCGCAGAGGCCACACAAGATCGCAGGCATCTCCAAACGAGGTTATGGTCCCCGCGATATTGCTGGCGACCGCCTGATAGCGCGGCCAGAAGTGATTCCGGCGCAGGTCGAATTCATCGTTCAGTGGAAGAAGGACAAGGTTCGCGAGCTCAATCTTGGCCCCCTGGCTGCGCATCTCACGATATTCACGAGCGGACCAAAGGAAGTGAACCCGTGGATCAAAATCGGCCGCAACGAACGGCTGCGACCAGAGGTGGACGTCAAAAACACAATAGACAACGCGCGCCATTGTCGATTTCCTCACAAGATCGATTACCTCACAAGCGCAGCATCCCCGGCATCTCGCTTCACCGGTCATCCGCAAACCATTGTCTTCTCGCGCTATGCGCGCTAGTATCACCGAGCTGTACAGCTGGGCGACTGCCCAAATATGCCGCCAGTGCTTACCGACCAGGCGAGCAAGGCGGCAGCGATCTCCTGGGACCGGCCGCAAGGCCGGTCCTGGCCGGCTGTTCAGGTCAAGGTGAGCGGTTTCATTTGTGCAAGATCCTCGCGCCCGGCGGGCAACCGCGCAGCCTTTTCGTCAAAGTACATCCAGAGAAATTCGGTCGGCTCCAGATTGCCGGCCTTTGATTCCTTGATCGGATCGAACATGGTCGGTTCGACTCCCCATCGGGCTGCTGCTTCAATCGGTTTGACGAACTCATCTTTATCAAACCATTCTTTCAGTTCCGATCGGCACTTCGCATCAGGGGCCTTCAGCTGAAACCAGCCGAGCAGAATCCTGCCACCATTGCTCGCAGGCACGACAAGCGAGCCGAAGTATTGCCTGCCATCCGCGATCATCATAACCGGATCGAATTTGCCCCCGGCCGCACGCACAGCTTTCTGAATTATCGGGCCGACCCCATCGTTTTCTTGGACAATGCGCGCATTGCGCTCCCGAGCGCCGATCCTTGAAATACCTTGCAGGACGGCAGCCAAGACTCCGCCAAGCACAATTGCAGTGCCACACAGCGCGAGAAACGCGATCGCGCTCACGGTTGATCCGATCCCCGCAAAACGCAGCTGCAAGGAAGGAATGAGATACGCCGTCCCAAGGAACAAAAGAGTCGAGATAAAAATGCTGAGTGTAACGGACTCGGTCGCGCCGAGTTCGATTTTTGATTCCTTGGGTGCGAATAGCCGCAAAATCATCAAGAAGAACGTGCCGGGAATGACGTACGACGCGAGGCGGAGCGAAACACCGCCGACGCTCTCAGTCCCAAAAAGGCCGATGCTCATCTTCTTTTCCGCTACCAATGCGCCGGCGGTCGTTCTGCTGTCCTTCACGTTTTGGAGCGAATAACTGACACTGAACGCCAGGTTCTCGTCGCGCTCTTCGATGCTGGAATCGGCTTTGAGGCACATTCTGCTGCGCACCAAAGTCGAACCGGGCTCAACAGTGCCGAGACCGATGGTGTCTTTTACGGCGCATGTGCCGTCTGGCCCGAGGCTTCCGATCCTCAAAAACGGAGGACCAAACAAGCTAAGACCCGCGTCAATGATCCTGGCTTCGGTCGCATTCTCAATCCATATGCCGAAGCTCATCGTCTGGCCGGCGAGGATTTCATTGCGCTCGAGAACAACCGTCAACGCCGGCTTGCTGGGAGCGTCGCCCCACGCCAGGCCGGGAAGCAAGCATGTCGCCAGTTGAAGGACGATGGTCCAAAAAGGCCCATTGAGCCGAGGAATTGGAATAGAGCGCACGTCCCGCTCCCAATGAATTTCGCAGCGAGAGCTGCGCGGCGCGTTGCCGCAGCAAAGCTGATTTCTACCAAGGCTTGCAACAAGCTAGGCTTGCTCTGGGGGCAATGCAAGGCCGCTCGGCGTCCAGCCGGCGAGCCGCTCCCAGGCCTAGGCTTGATCAGGATCAAGCGTTCAAAACGGCGTCACTTCTATTTTGGTCTGATGAAAGCCGTCCTTCTGAGGAGCGATTGATGCCTCACAAGCAGGTGCTGTTTCATTCCGCGGCCCGCGAGAAGATCCTGCGCGGAGCCTCGCTGCTTGCGGACGCAGTGCGGGTGACGCTCGGCCCGAAATCAAAATCAGTACTGATCCAGAAGAGCTGGGGCACCCCGATCGTATGCAACGATGGCGTCACGATCGCCAAGGAATTCGACCTCAAGGATCCGGAGGAGAATCTCGGAGCGCAGGTGCTGCGTCAGGCCGCGGAGAAGACCGGCGATCTCGTTGGCGACGGAACAAGCACCTCCACGATCCTGGCACATGCGATTCTTGCCGACGGCGTCAGGAACGTCGTCGCCGGCGCCAGTGCCATCGATCTGAAACGGGGCCTCGACCGCGCTGCCCGCGCGACGATAGCGGCCCTCCATGCAATGGCGCGACCCGTCAGGACAAAGGCGGAAAGAGCTCAGGTCGCCACCATCTCGGCTCATAATGATCCGTCCATTGGCGCGCTGGTCGCCGATGCGCTCGAGAAAGTCGGAAGCGATGGAGTGATCTCGGTGGAGGAATCCAAGACCATCGAAACGTCGCTCGACGTGGTCGAAGGGATGAAATTCGACCGCGGCTTCCTGTCGCCCTACTTCGTGACCGATGCCGATCGCATGGAAGCGGTTCTCGAAGAGCCGCTCATCCTGTTGTGCGACCACAAGATCAGCGCTCTGCGCGACATTATCCCGCTGCTCGAACAGATCGCAAAATCGGCACAACCGCTCCTGATCATCGCCGAAGACATCGAAGGCGAGGCGTTGGCCACGCTCATCGTTAATCAGCTTCGCGGCGTGCTGAAAGGCTGCGCCGTCAAGGCGCCCGGCTTTGGTGAGCGACGCAAGGCCATGTTGCAGGATATTGCAATCCTCACCGGCGCCCAGGTCGTCTCCGACGATCTTGGTTCGAAGCTTGAAAACGCTACTTTGCAGCAGCTGGGGCATGTCGCCCGTGTGGTTGCCGACAAGGAAAACACCACGCTGATCGGCAGCAAAGGCGAACGCAGCCAGATCGATGCGCGGATGCAACAACTTCGCCGCGAGATCGAGAAAACGACCGGCGAGTACGACAAGGAGAAGCTTGAGGAGCGGCTCGCCAAGCTGTCGGGCGGGGTTGCCGTTATCCGTGTCGGAGCGCCGACTGAAGCCGAGATGAAATCACGAAAAGAGGCGCTCGACGACGCCATCAGTTCGACAAAGGCGGCCGTTGCAGAAGGTATCGTGCCAGGCGGCGGGCTTGCCTTGCTTCGATGCGTCGAAGCCGTCGGCAAGGAGGAAGCACTCTGCGATGGCGACGAAAAGACCGGTGTACAGATCTTGAAGCGCGCGCTCGAGGCCCCCGCTCGCCAAATTGCTGAGAACTCGGCAACGGATGGCGGCGTGGTCGTCGCGCGCATGCTGAGTGGCGTCGGCAATTTCGGGTTTGACGCCGCGCGCAAGCAATATGTCGACCTGGTCGAGGCCGGCATTGTCGATCCCGCGAAGGTCGTTCGGACAGCCCTCGAGAACGCGGTGTCGGTTGCCGGCATCCTCCTGCTGACCGAGGCGACGATGACCGAAATCGCGGAGCCAAAGCGCGAACGGTTAGCGGAACCGGAAATGCCGGTGTGACGCCAGACCACGAAGACGGGGCTGTGCCCCCGAGCGGAGCAACAACTTTGCGGGGGCCCGCTGGGTGACGGCCGGTCATTGACTGTTGATTCAAGTCAACATGCCGCTTCATCCGACTGAGAGTATGGATTTGGTCCCGGAGTGAGGTCGTCATGATCAAGATCAACGACATTCTCGTCTACATTCCGACCGAGCAGCCACCGCAGCCTGTCGTTTCTGCCGCAGTCTCGTTGGCTGCCCGGTTCGACGCCCATCTCGATGCGATTGCAGTCGGATACATCCCGCCCGGTAGCGCGTATGTGGTCGATGGAGGCGCGGGCGCAGCGGTCGTCTCTTCAGAGATCTTCGAAATGGAGCGGCAACGCGCCGCCCAACGCAGCGCGGCCGCACTCGCCATTTTCGAGACGGAAGCCCGGAATGCAAACATCTCTCACGCAAGCCGCTCGGTCGAGGACCTGCCCGGTGAAGCCGCGTCCGCGCTCGGCGCTGCGGCCAGGCTCTATGAGCTGACGGTGGTCCTGCAGACGGACGCAACACAGGACAGTCACGACAATAGGACTGCGACCGAGATCCTGCTCCAGGCGGGCGGACCCGTCCTGTTCGTGCCGCATATTTTCCGCGGCACTTTCAAGGCCAACCGTATCGGCATCTGCTGGGATGGAAGCCGCCTTGCCGCCCGCGCTTTCAAGGACGCAACACCGTTTCTCTCTCAGGCAGAAGCGCTGGTCACGATTTCGATCAATGAGGCGCAGGTTGCTCCCACCGAGGCTTCAGCGCGAAAATTGACCGAACACATGGCTCGTGCCGGACTTACGACAACGCTGCTTGAGCTGACGGCGGAGCATTCCGAGATTCAGCCGTCCATCCTGTCCCTGGCCGCCGACGAAAGTCTCGACATGCTGGTGATGGGGGCATATGGGCATTCCCGCCTGCAGGAAGGCATTTTCGGCGGCGTCACCCGTGAAATGCTGAAGACGATGACGATCCCGACCCTGCTGTCGCATTGAATCGAGGCCGGCATCCGTGCTCACCGGATCATGAGAATGGACGTGATTGCGGTGACGCCGTCGATCCGGGATGCCGCTATTCTGATGTGCCAATCTAGGAGAACGCATCATGGGCGTAACAGGTGTTACCGCGCTGGATCACACCATTCAGGAGACGAATCTCTGGCTCAAGGCGATCGAGGAGCAGCTGGAGCTCGGTAGCCGTCAACAGGCCTACAACGCGCTCCGGGCTGTTCTGCATGCGTTGCGCGATCGCGTACCTCCGGAGGTGGCGACCAAGCTTGGCGCCCAGCTGCCGATCCTCCTGCGCGGGATTTACTACGAGAACTGGCACGCGGCGGGAACGCCGACCAAGGAGCGACATGCCAGCGACTTTGCTGATCACGTCGCAATGGAGCTGCCCCAGCAATTTCCCATCGAGCCGCTGAGCGTCATTCGCGGGGTGTTCGAGATCGCGTGGGAGAAGCTCGATCCCGGTGAATTTGAGAAACTGATGCACCATCTGCCGGCGCAGATCCGCGAATTGAAATCATAATCCGGGCATCTGGCCACGTCCGCCGAGCGCCCACCGACGGGAAGCCTTCATACCGGTCCAGCTGCGTGCCGCCAGACCAGTGGCGATGCCGTCAGACCGTCGAATGGACCCACGCAGCCCGACCACGTGAACTTCGATGTGCAGGGATCAACACTTTCCTGGGCAACGAGCATTCATTTCCTGACTGCAAGAACGTAGAGGTAGCTCATGATCGCGTAAACGTCCTCGTCGGAAAATTCAATTTGCGGCATATCCCTGTGCCTCGACACCATGCCTTCCGACAGCTCCGCCTGCAACTCGCGCCGATTGAACCGGGCGTAGATATCGCGCATCGGCGGAGCATTCTCGAGCGGGCTTTCGCCAACCGATCTGATCGCATGACAGCGCCCGCATTTTTCCTGCAGGATGGCCCTGCCTCGTTGCGCGGCCTTGCTGAGGTTCGCGGCGTCCACGTTTGTCGGCCAACACGAGAGCAGCCCGACCAGGAGGCCCAGAGCCCGAACCTTGAAACGCCCTGACATGCGTCCGACTCTCCGCAAGTGATCGGCACCGGCCCGGCTTGACCGATCCGCATACCGTCGCCCGTTGCAAATCATCCAGCACGCGACAGCCAATCACGTGTCCTTCGTCCGCATGAGACGCAGCAACATGACAGCCCTGCACGTTGCTCGAGTGCAAGCGAATTCAATAGCAGACCCGCACGTAGTGCACGTGCCGCCTGTGCCGGACCGCCCGGACATGGCAGTCGCCGTATCCGTACGGTCCCCAAAACGGACCTGGCCCCCAATACGGTGCCGGTGGGTCGTAATAGACTGGCCCCGGATAGCCGTAATAGGGATACGGCCCCCAATAGCCGCCGCTGAGGGCCGCGCCGAACAGTGCGCCGGCAGCCAGGCCGCCGACGATTCCTGCGGCAACGCGCCCGTTGCGAGCGTCGGCCCCCGTGGGTGCAAGCAGCGCAAGGGTCAGGACAGCCGCGGTCGCAACCGTGCCAATCTTCTTCTCGAAGCTCATTTCATTCCTCCTGCGCTGTTACCTAACAGAACGCAACATCGCGTGCGCAACGTTGCGAAGGATCAAACAATGCGCTAGCGCTTCAGCAATTTCTTCGCCCGCGACAAGGGTTGGGTGTTGATGACGTCCGCGGCTTCGAGCCAGCCTCGGCGCGCCTGATCGACGCCGAAACGCATGTTGGCGAATCCAGCCGTCGAATGTGCGTCCGTCGAGATTGCCAGCTTGACGCCCGCGGACTTGGCGGCATGAGCATGGATATCGTTGAGATCGAGCCGGTCCGGGTCGGCGTTGAGTTCGAGATGACAGCCGCGCTCGCGCGCCGCCGCAATGACGGCTTCCATGTCGATCTCGTAAGGCTCGCGGTCCCCGATCAACCGTCCGGTCGGATGACCGATAATCGAGACATGGCGATTGTCCATCGCCCGGATGATGCGCTCGGTCTGCATCTTGCGCGAGAGCTCGAATTTGTAGTGAACGGAAGCAACGACCAGATCGAGCCGCGACAGGATCTTGTCAGGCAGATCAAGCCGTCCATCCGCCAGAATATCGACTTCAGCACCTTTCAGCACCGTAAAGCCATCCAGCCGGTCGTTCAAACGATCGATCTCGTCGATCTGACGCGACAGACGTCCGGCATCGAGACCATGGGCGACAGTGACGTGTTGGCTATGGTCGGTCAGAGCCATATAGGCATAGCCCCTTGCCTTGGCGGCAGCCGCCATCTCGGCGATCGCGGCGGTGCCGTCGGTCCATTTGGAATGGACGTGCAGGTCGCCTCGAATATCGGACAGCGTAATCAGTTTCGGGAGCTTCTTTGCCTTTGCGAGCGCGATCTCGCCGCGATCCTCGCGCATCTCGGGCGGAATCAGGGGCAGCCGGAGCTTGCCGTAGATCTCCTCCTCGGTTGCTCCGGCGATGCGCCGTTTACCGGCGAAGAGGCCGTATTCGTTCAGCTTCCAGCCGTGGTCGTTAGCGAGTCCGCGCAAGGAGATGTTGTGCGCCTTGGATCCGGTGAAATACATCAGCGCGGCGCCGTAGCTTGCCTCAGGAACAACGCGCAGGTCGACGTGCAGCCCGGAGCGCAGCACCACCGCCGTCCGCGTATCGCCATGAGCAAGCACATCAGCGACATTGTCATATCGAGAGAGTCTCTCGCCGGCGGCGTGGCCGTCACGCGCCACCATCAGGATATCAAGATCGCCGACGGTGTCGCGCCTGCGGCGGTAGCTTCCGGCGACGATCACCCGTCCGTTGCTCGCGTTCGGCCTCAGATGGCTGAGGAGTGCTTCCGCTTCGGCTTCGGCCTCGGATAATCTGAAGCGCCTCTCGGCGCGAGGCTTGGCCAGCGCCGCGGCGAGCTTTTCCTCGCTCTTGGCACCGAAGCCTCGAAGCTCTCTCAGCCGACCCGACTTCACCGCGCGCCTGAGGTCCTCGAGTGACCGCACGCCCAGCTTGTCGTAGAGCAGTTTGACGCGCTTCGGACCCAAGCCCGGGAGCGCCGCGATCTCACCGAGATCGCCGGGCAGTTCACGCTTGAGTTTGTCCAGCACATCGAAATGATGGGTCGCGACGATCGTTTCGATCTTTCCTGCCAGATCCTTGCCGATACCTGGCAGCTCGGAAAGATCCTCGCCCGCCTTCAAGAGGTTGGTGATGCTCTTGGGAAGGCGCTCGATCGCCCGCGCAGCATTGCGATAGGCCCGCGAACGAAACGGATTGCCGCCCTTGATCTCGAGAAGTTCGGCGGTCTGGTCGAACATCTCTGCAATTTCGGCATTCTGTACCGGCATCGATGCACCTCCGTCGCTCGACAGGCTAGAGACGGATCGAGCTGTTTCCCTTGATGCAGATCAGAATTCAGGGACGCGAGCCTATTCGGTCGGCGACAGCTGCCAGCTGTTCAAGACGGCTTGAAATCTGCACCGGATAGTGCGCAGCCGACTTGGCGGTTCTCAGCTCCGGCGGCAGTTGATCCAGTTGCCGGCGCGCGTGAGCCCGGATGTCGTGAAGTGATGGTCGAGAGCCGACAGGGCGTCCGCCGAGCATCACAGCTTGGATCAGTGTTTCCCCCTCCTGTTGGTCCTCTTCGGTCGAAAGAATGTCGGCGAGCATACGGCCATCGCTGTCATACCGGCGCCAAACCTGCTTGCGGCCGGGCCAGGTGGCCTTTCCCGTCGAGCGCTTGCGGCGCGGCAAGCCCGCATACTCCTGCAGCTTATAGGCACAGTCGAGTGCCGGCGCATCGGACGACGTGACGAGGCCCGTGCCGATGCCGATACCGTCGATCGGCGCCGCGTCCCGAGCGAAGGCAATCAGGGTGCCCTCCTCTATTCCGCCACTGACAAAGATGCCGGTGTCATGGAGTCCGCCGGCATCCAGAATGCAGCGCACGTTCCTGGCGAGCGCAGACAGATCCCCGCTGTCAATCCGCACGGCGCTGACGGCAATTCCAAGCTCCTTCAATCGGGGCGCCAGCATGACGACCTTCCTCGCGGCCGCCTCGGTGTTATAAGTGTCGATCAGCAGGACGAGATTCTTCGGCCGGGCGCGCGCAAACGCTTCGAATGCTGCAGCTTCGTCATCAAAGGATTGAACGAACGAATGCGCCATGGTGCCATAGGTCGGAATGCCGAATGACTTCTCGGCCAGGAGGGTTGCCGTGCCGGAAAATCCCGCGACATAGCTCGCGCGGGCAGCCAGCAGCCCTGCCTCGGCGCCATGGGCGCGACGCAAGCCGAAGTCGATCAGGAGCTTGTCTGGCGCGAGTAAGACCATGCGCGCGGCCTTGGAGGCAATCAGCGTCTGAAAATGCAGGATGTTGATCAGGCGCGTCTCGACAAGCTGCGCCTCCGGCAAAGGAGCTGTAACCCTAAGGATCGGTTCATTGCCAAAGAACACGGTGCCTTCCGGCATCGCGTGGACCTCGCCGGTGAAGCGGAAATTGGCGAGATAGTCGATCAACGACTTGCTGAACCTGTCAGTTCGCTCAAGCCAGCCGAGTTCGTCTTGCGAGAACCGCATGTTTTGCAGGAAGTCGAGCGCCTGCTCCAGTCCGGCCGCCATCAGGAAGCTGCGCTGCGGCGGCAGCTTGCGTACAAAGAACTCAAACACGGCTGTACCAGTCTGGCCCGATTCAAGATACGCCTCGATCATGGTCATCTGATACAGATCGGTTAGCAGCGCGCTCGGTGACGGGTCCATCGATGTTCCTCGGCGCTCACATGACGTCGGTCATCCTGTCGATTTATGCGCATTTCCTGTTTGACGCCGGTCAAGAGGCGGAAGCAAGTTGCGTCTATCCTTTCTGGTGGAAACGCCGCGGCGTCCCGAGCAAGGCGCGGCAGTTTACGTCCGAGGCACCAGCCATGCCCTATCGCACAAATATCGATCTTCCCCCTCCTGTTCGCGCTCACCTCCCATCGCACGCGCAGGACATTTATCGCGAAGCGTTCAACCACGCCTTTGCCTCCCATGCGGAAGACGAACGGCAGGAGGAGATTGCTCACCGCATAGCCTGGGCGGCGGTGAAGCGATCCTACGTGAAGGTCGGCGACCGCTGGGAACCGCTGCCCCACGATCATTAGACCGCCGGCTCGTCAGGAAGCGGGCATGGATCTGTTTGATGGAAACCGTCTCAAAGTGGCAATCACCTCGTCGTCGCCGACCTGATGAAAGTCGCGATAGAAATAGCCGATCGCGCCAAACTCCTGAGGCTCATGCAGACAGACGACCGCATCGACTTCCGCATGCAATTTCCTGATGGTGTCCAGCGGTGCGACCGGGACCGCAAGCACGAGCTCTTTCGGTTCCTGCTTCCGAACAGCCTTGATGGCAGCAAGGGTGGTTGCGCCTGTCGCAACGCCGTCATCGACGATGATCGCGACCTGCCCCTTGACTTCGGCACGAGCCCGATCGCCCAGATAGCGCTCGCGACGCCGTTCGATCTCAGCACGTTCCTTTTTGCAGACGACCTCAAACTCTTCTGAAGTGACGCCGGACAGCTCGATCACGTCCTGGTTACGAATGGTGGTCATGCCCTCCCCATCCGCGATGGCACCCATTGCGAGCTCCGGCTGCCCCGGCAGCCCGATCTTGCGGACCAGCAGCAGATCGAGTGGCGCATCGAGGGCTGCTGCGACTTCCGCCGCAACCGGCACGCCGCCCCGTGGCAGCGCAAGAACGACCGGGTGCCGCCCCTTGTATTTGAGCAGCGCCTCGGCGAGTTGCCGGCCGGCATCGGTTCGGTTCTGGAACAGCATGGCAGACCTCACGCGGAAGAGGCGCAGGATATGAGCCGGATAGCCACTGCTATTGATCCGTATCAAGCTGCCGACAGCCGCGATTGGCGATAGGCATCATATGCCCGGATGGAAGAATGAACCCTGGGACGATGACGCTGAGAATAGCAGCGCGACAGCTCTTGCTCGCAAGGTGGCGTTTCTCAGCCGGCCGGACAGCTATGTCCCGACGCCCGACGCCGTGATCACGCGGGAGACCCACATGTCCTGGGTCTTCATGGTTGACGAGCGCGTCTACAAGCTCAAGAAGCCGGTTCATTTTCCATATCTCGATTTCTCCAGCCTTGAGCGCCGCGCAGACGCCTGCCGCGCTGAGGTTTCGCTGAACCGAAGGCTGGCGCCCGATGTCTATCACGGCGTGGTGCCGCTGACGGCTGCGCCGGGTGGCTACGCCATCGGAGGCGGCGGACACATCGTTGATTGGCTCGTCGTCATGCGCCGGCTCGACGAAGGCCAGACGCTCGAAGCCGGGCTTCGCGATCGCAAGGTCTCCCAGGGCCAGATCGATGGCCTGGCCAGTCGTTTGAGCCGCTTCTATTCGCATGCGCGCCGGATCATGATCAATCCGGAGAGCTACATGGTGACCCTGCAAAAGGCAGTTCTCGCGGATCGGCGAGGTTTGCTCGAGCCGGCCTTCGACCTGCCCCGCGGCACCATCGAGCGCATTGCCGACCTGCAATGCCGTTTCCTGCGGCGGCGGACCGAGCTGCTGGCGCAGCGGGTGCATCACCGGCACGTCCTTGACGGCCATGGCGATCTGCGGCCGGAACATATCTGGTTGAGCCCTCCCTTCCCCATCATCGACTGCCTGGAGTTCAATGCCTGCTTGCGGACATCGGATGCTCTGGACGAAATTGCCTTTCTGCACTTGGAATGCGCCCGATTGGGAGGACTGTGGGTCGCTGAGAGGCTTCGGCGGCATCTGGCCGTCCAGCTCAATGATGACCCGGCCAGCGGACTGTTCTTGTTCTATCGGATTGGCCGGGCCATGCTCCGCGCCAGGCTATCCATCGCTCATCTCGCCGACGCCCATCCACGGACGCCGGAAAAATGGCCGCGGCTGACGCGCACCTATCTCGAACTTGCCAAGGCGGACGCAGCGCAGCTCGAGCGGCAGCTCACGGCGAGAGCCAGAATTTGAATTGCAGGGATCAATCCTGATACGGAAGCAGCTCCGTCAGCGGCTCGTTGTGGTGCAGCCGACGAATGGTCTCTCCGAGAAGGGGCGCCGCCGAGACAATCTCGAGCTTGTCGCGAACCGCGCCCGGCGGAAGCCTGAACGGCGGCACGCTGTCGGTCGCAATGATGCGGTCGATCGCAGGATCGGCCAGCGTCGTTGCCGCGCCCGGCATGAACAGGCCGTGCGCGACGCAAGCTATTACCTCTTCGGCTCCATGGGCACGGGCCGCCTTCGCCGCCCGCACCAGGGTTCCACCGCTGCTGATGAGATCGTCCACGATCACGCACAGCGAGTTCGCCACCTCCCCGGCGAACAAATCGCCCGAAACGACACCGGAGCTGCGATGCTTCTCCACGAACGCCTTGCCGATCGGACGGCCGAGCGCCTTCCCAAGAACCTCGCGAAGCAGGTCCGCTCGCTTGCCGCCTCCGAGATCCGGCGAAACCACGGCAATCGGCCGATCCGCCGCGATCGCCTTGATCCTGCCGATCAAGAGCGGCGCCGTGCTCAACGCGACCGATGGGCAACGGAACGCGTTCTCGAACGCGGCCTCGTTGTGAACTTCGAGGGTCACCACCGCGTCAACACCGATCGCTTCGAACATGGTCGCAAGATAACGGATCGTGACCGGGTCATTGGCCTTGGTGCGACGATCTTTTCGCGCATAGCACAGATACGGTGTGACCGCCGTCACCCGCGCGGCACCGGCATCCTTCAATGCCCCGACGAGGAACAGCAGCCGGCACAGCTTGTCGTTCGGACTCTCGTCAGGACCGCCATGGAGGCTATGCAGAACGTAGACGTCGCAGCCGGCGACAACCTCCAGCGGCCGCACCTTGTGTTCGCCGTCCTCGAAGCTGCGTTCTTCGACAGCGGCGAGACGGCATCCAAGCGCATGAGCAACTTTTTCGCCAAGCACCTCCGTGCCATGAAGACAGAACAAGCGCAGGCGATCACCAATCATCGGTTACCTCCAACGTCAAACCTGCCCGTCGTCCGCGTCCCCACTCAGCCGCCGAGCTAAGCCCGCAGCCCATGTTTCCCGAGCATTCTGACCGTGCTCGCCTGCGGTCCCTTCTCTCCGATCTCCTCGACGTAGCTGACGCGGGCGCCGGGCGCGATGCTTGATCCACCCTCAACGACGCTATTGCAGTTGAAATAGACTTCGTGGCCATCCGCGGCTTCCAGAAAGCCGAACTGGCCGCTTGGATCGATACGCGCAACGGTTCCGATGGGTTGAGGCTCATGCGTCTTGACGTCGCCCCGCATCAGTCGCGCCCGGTCCTGCAGTTGTCGACGCGCGCGTTTGAATGCGTTGTCCACAGCGAAGGTCAAGTCGTCGTACCGTTCATCCAGCTTCGGGGTACGTCCAACGTGGACCTCCCGACCGTCAGGCAGCGCCAGCCGAACGCTCACCAGATATTGACCGCCGGTTTGGTGATGACCGCCCGGACCTTTGACCATGATGCGAGCCGCAGTGATCCGGCCAAAGCGACTCTCCAGTTCCGCGACATGTTGCTCGACGGCAGCCCGGATTTCGGCGGACACGCGGATCCCTTCAAATTCAATTTGAACTGGTGTTTGCATTTCCGGCTCCTCTCCCGTGTCAAACTTATTGGACCACGGGCGCGAGGAGCAGCTTTGAGCGAGATCAACCTGCCTTAAGCAAGAATGTTGCGGCCACAGAACCGCTCAAGCGTGACTACCTGTATTGGCAGGGCCGTGTCACCGTCCAAGCTTCCGCCAACGATCGCACTTCTTCCGGATCCGCCAGTGTTTCGCGCAGCACACCGCGGCCAGATGCAATGACGCGCGCCTGGCCGAGGTGATGGCTGCCGATCATGCGGTCCGACGATTGGCTTCGCCGGAGCCCCTCACGCGGACTTGTTCAAGCCGCAGACGCTGTCGGCTCCGCAAAGCCAACCCTCGGGCTCCTCGTCGACCGAGATCGCATCGGTTGCCCCGGCTTCCGGTCGCTTGAAGCCGAGCATCTCGAGAAGCTGGCCGACCGTCAGCTTCTCGTATTTCAGGTTCGCTCCCTTCTGGTTCAGAACCTTGATGTGCTGGGTCGTCATCAGCTTGAAGACGTCCAGCTTGTCTTCGGGCATCTTGATGTCAGACATGACTTGATCCTCTCTCCACCTTGCTACGCACATACGACCAGTTTACGAATCTCGTCGCCAACCTTGGCCACCGAAACGGCATATCGCTTGTCGAAATTGTCGCAGTATTTATCGTTCATGCTTCCAATCTGCTGGTGAGCATGCTGGGCGCACCCGCCGCTACAGATGAGCGCAAAACGGCATGACTGGCATTTTGCCATGCCTTCAAGTTGGCGCCCCTTCCACTGATCGTCTCTGCCATTGAGCACCACCGGCCGCTCTCGATAGCTGCCGACCAGCGAGCGAGCTGCGCCAATGTCTTCCCAACATTTGTAGAGGCCGCCGTCGGGTGCGAAGATGTACATTCCCGCATTGGCCGCACAATAAGAACCGGAGAACCGGAATTCTTCCCGCTTCCGGATCGCGCTCACGATCCGGCCCGCGACGCCCGCATTGAAGCAATCCAGCGACACATTCGTTTTCGGCGCCTGCGCCAGCACGATATCCAATAGCTCGCGATCGGACCGCAGTGTCTTCCGACCATTGGCCTTGTCGTAGATGATGTTTGCATTGAGATCGAAATTCGGATTCTGCAGGAAGCCGCGCGAACCGAACAATTCGTGCAACGGTCTGAGCTCGTGGAAATTGGCGCGGCTGAAATTGAAGCGCACAACGACGCGAACGCCGGGCCGCTCCCTCAGGACCAGATCGATATTGTCCACGATCCTGTCAAAGGTCCCTCCGCCATTGGTCAGGAATCGTTGCTTGTCATGGATCGCCCGCGTGCCATCGACCGAGATGTTGAGTGAATGGATTGCGTCGACCCCGATGACGTCCATGAACCGATCGACGTCATGGCCGTTGGTAACCGCCGAGAAGCGGAAGCCTCGCGAGCTGCCGAGCTCGACGGCGCGTTCGATGACCGGAAGATTGGAAACCCACAAGGGCTCTCCGCCGAACAAGGTGATGTTCCTGGACCATTGTTTGGTCTCCGACTGCTCGATCAGATCATCGATGCCGGCAAACACCGCATCGACATCGTCTCGCGACATGCTCACCTTGTCGCCGTGGCCCATGAAACAAGCGCCCGAGTCGGCACCAGGTCGATCGCTGGTCGCACGATCGATCTGCGAAAGCGGGTTTGGTCGGCGATCGATGTCGTTCTGCAGCTCCCGCTCAAAACAGTAACTGCAGCGGAAATTGCAGTCAAAGGTTGGCGCGATAACGAAATGTAGTTGCCGGCGACGTGCCTGCAGGGATCTGGAGATCTCCACCACCGCCTCTCGCTCCTCCAAGGGGGTAAGGCTCGTGATGAAGCCGCGCAGCCATAAGGCATCAAACTCGTCCTGATATCTCTGACGTATCAGGTCGAGCGAGCCTCTCTCGGTCAACGACTCGAACAGATCCTGCGAAACGAGGACCATGCCCCCGGTGTAGCCATGCAGGCCGAATACCGCGCCGTCCACAGGCGTCCAGATGCAGTACTTGCTCACGCGCAAATCCGGACACGGCATCATGTGCCTCCCATTCGGCTGAAGCTGATCGCATTGGCGTAGTTGTGGTTCTTGAGGTTCTCCCAGCGAATGCTGCCCTCGCCCACGGGATATGGATCATTGATCAGAAAATAGTGCTCAGTTCCCGTCACATTTCCGGTGAGAGACGATACGAAGGAATATTGCTTCCAGCCGCGGCAGACACGCGCATGGCCTGGGAGACCGCTCTTGAACGGAATGAATTTCTGCAACGCGTCGAGCGCGTGATCGAAACTCGGAGCTTGATCAAAGGTCGGCGCCAATCGCCCTCCCGCAAAAAACTGATACGCCGAGACTTGGGCTTTGTTGGTGGCGCCCTTGGGGCCAGGCTTCATCTGTTCGGCAATTTGCTCGGGTGTCGCCGTGAATCCGAAATACGCCAGGATCATCTGCGCGGATGCGACCGCGCAATAGACAGGCGTAATCTGCGCAAAGAGAGGAACCGGCAGGATCGAGGATGCGATCGCCGGCGGCGTCGCGGCAAAGTAGGCCTGCAGCGTCTTATAGTCGGAATCGTCAAACTTGATGTCCGGCAGATCACCGCTTTCCGGCAGAATCCCAGACACGATGCTGCGAATCATTTCTCGCTCGCTCTGGCCACGTAGCGGCTCTGGCTCCGAGAGGTCGAGAAAACCGAGCTTCTGAGAGTCCAAGATCGAGTGGGGAATGAGCCCGTCGATGCTATCCAGCAAATCGACCGGCGGCGGACTCGGAGCGAGATCGGTCTGCGTGAGAACCGATCGATCATAGTAGTCGACGATGAACGATGCGGGGTGACCATCCTTGACGTAGGAAACGCGAACGCCGATCTTTGCGTACGAATATGCGACGAAGGAATGGCTGACGAGGGTTGCGTCCGGCGCGATCTTGTTCATCGCTTCCGTCGCGATCTTGAGTGCGTTCGTGTCGGACAGCTGCCGCGACGGCGGCTCGAATGCCCAGGCTGCGGATTGCAGCCTCGTGTCCGCCGTGCACCTGATGACGCCGACGAGTAGAGCCTGTTGATAGAAGCTGAAATCATAGAATGCGGGCGTGCCGGTCAGATCAAAAATAATGATCGGGTTTGGATCGAGGTCCGAGCCGAAAAACCGCGCCATTTGTCGATCGGCGATATCCGGAGCGCTTTTCGAAGCGGCGTGGAACATCGCAACCGAGCGTGCCTGCTCAACTGGAATGGTCGCCATCTCGCCTCCCCCGCCGTCCAACCGCTCGGGTATTTGAAATCACAAGTAGAATGTATGATTTGATTCAAATCAAAATAGAGTCGTCATTTCCTTGCGCTCTCGATGGCCGTTTCAGATTCGCCTCATGGCGGACGCGACCGGATGGGTCGACAATCCATCATGCCACGCAGATCCTCCGGCGAGACACGATCTCACGCTCCCGTGGCGCGCAACGCCCAGGTGATGCATTCGTCATGTCGCCCTGAAACGAGAGGGCGCGGGGAAGGCCGGACCTCGGCTGAGGCCCGTGGCCCGCCTGCTCAAAAGAATGCAGGCGGCAGGTACCACAGGTACAGCCGGACAGACCCGGCCTTCCCCGCGCGATGGCTTTACGGTGTCCTTCGTGCTCTCCCTGGGGATCGGCTTTCTTGCCCCCATCGCCCGCGCGTGCCCATAAGCAACGACCGCGAACTTGACCTCAGCGTCGAGAGGCCAGGACCACACGACTTCGCCGTCCGTCACGGCTGCGCTCGTCTGGCACAGCCGTCACGTCCATCGCAGCCCACCTCAACGTATCGTGACGACGCGTACGTCCCTCTGCTCGAGGCGGGGTACGCACAGATAAGCACGATTTCTGAAATTACGCAATAGAATTATTCTTACCGGAAGATCAAGCGATCAGCGCGGGCAACGGGACGAGGCCGGCCGGTCGGTCAGGATGTCGCGCGCGGCCACCGCGATCCGCCGACACAAGGACAGCGCCGTCTCCTTGTCCTTGACATGGAAGATCCCGTCGCTGATCAAGCGGTCGTCGAGCCAGGCGCGAAACGCCTGTTCGCTGTCCGGCGTGAACGTCCCCTCCTCGTAGATAAAGCCGCTCAGCGGGCCTTCAATCACGTAGTCGGTGTCGGCGGCATATTGAGAGGGACGCGCACATTGCGCCCAGATGCGGCCGTCAGTGTCGACAAAGGCCAGGACGCCATCATCACGCTCGTCAATTTTCACCCGAACCTCCTCGCGCGCATCCCCGAACGAGCTCTCTCCTTGCGAGCGCAGCGAAGCAATCCAGAACCATGGCGGGACTCTGGGTTGCCTCGTCGCATCGCTCCCCGCAATGACGGAGGCCCTCATGTCGAAGCGGCTCAGGCATGGACCGTTCTCCAGGTGCGCAGCCTCGATCAGCAAGCGCGCGAGCGGCGAGCCGACCGACCGAGATCACGAACCGGCGGCATCGCCACCCCGCGTGCGCGTCGGACGTTCGATCGCTCGCGGAGATCGATACAAGACTTATGCCATGGGAAAACCGGACGTGACGGGCCACGACGACGGATCGCTCCTACACGGTGCGGGCGGGGCGCAGCAGGGATGGCGTCAGCCGGCGTCGTCACGCGCGGCGCTCAGCCGCGCCGCTTGCGGCCCTGCGCTGCCGCGGCCTGCTTGCGCAGACCCTCGGCTGCGCTGCCGACGATCTCGGAAATCTGCATCAGTTGCTTGGCGAGCGGGCTGGTCTTGCGCCAGACCATGCCGACCGTGCGCTGCGGCTGCGGATCGGCGAAGCGCGCCAGCGACACCGACGCAGAGCGCGTCTCGACGCCGACCGCCATCTCCGGAATCAGCGTCACGCCCATGCCGGCGCCGACCATCTGCACCAGGGTCGACAGCGAGGAGGCATCGAGCATCTCGCGCGGCGCCTGCATGTTGCAGAACGACAGCGCCTGGTCGCGGAAGCAGTGCCCCTCCTCCAGCAACAGCAGCCGCATCTCGCGCAGCATCTCGCTGCTCGGCACGTCAGCGCCTTCATATTCCGGCGGCCGCACCAGCAGGAAGTTCTCCGCGAACAGCGCGACCTCGGTCAGCGAGGGCTCCGAGACCGGCAGCGCGACGATCGCCGCATCGAGGCGGCCCTCGACCAGTTCCTCGATCAAGGTCGGCGTCTTGGACTCGCGGACGTGGATGTCGATCTCGGGATGCTTGCGCGTCAGGTTCCCGATCACCTTGGGTAACAGATAAGGCGCGACAGTCGGGATCATGCCGAGCCGCAACCGGCCGGTGAGCTTGTCACGCGAAGCGCGGGCGAAATCGCCGAGCTCATCGACCGAGCGCAGGATCTCGCGGACGCGCTCGGCGAGCTGCTCGCCGAACCGGGTCAGCACGACCTGGCGGGCGTTGCGCTCCAGCAGCACGCCGCCGAGCGCCTCCTCCATCTCCTTGATCTGCATCGACAGCGCCGGCTGCGAGATCGCGCAGGCCTCGGCGGCGCGGCCGAAATGCCCCAGACGCGCCAGCGCGTCGAAATAGCGAAGCTGCCGCATCGTCAGATGTATCATCAGATTATCTTATCGTTCACCGGCGCGAAGTCAATTTTCCCTGACCACAATCCTGGGGTGCGCCGCCAACGTCCGGCGTCGCTCTGCGTCTGGACGGCGTCACACCGCGTTCATCAGATAATCTTATCGTTAGGATCATCAATCTCAATTTCCCCTGATCGAAATAGCCGCGTAGGGTCCCGGCTCCCACCCCAGGGGGAACCATGACGATCACGTCAGGAGGCAAACATGGATGACGTCAGCAAGTGCCCGTTTTCGGGCGGCTTGAAGGGATTTTCGAACAAGGATTGGTGGCCGAACCAGCTCAATCTGTCGGTCCTGCATCAGCACTCGAACCTGTCCGATCCGCTCGGCGAGACGTTCGACTACTCCAAGGAATTCAAGAGCCTCGATCTCGACGCGGTGATCAAGGACCTGCACGCGCTCATGACCGATTCGCAGGATTGGTGGCCGGCGGACTTCGGTCACTACGGTCCGCTCTTCATCCGCATGGCCTGGCATGCCGCCGGCACCTATCGCATCGGCGACGGCCGCGGCGGCGCCGGCACCGGTCAGCAGCGCTTTGCGCCGCTCAACAGCTGGCCCGACAACGCCAACCTCGACAAGGCCCGCCGCCTGCTGTGGCCGATCAAGCAGAAGTACGGCCAGAAGATCTCCTGGGCCGACCTGTTCGTGCTGACCGGCAACGTCGCGCTGGAATCGATGGGCTTCAAGACCTTCGGCTTCGGCGGCGGCCGCGCCGACACCTGGGAGCCCGAGCAGGACATCTATTGGGGTCCCGAAGGCAAGTGGCTCGCCGACGAGCGCTACAGCGGCGACCGTCAGCTTGCCGGCTCGCTCGCTGCCGTGCAGATGGGCCTGATCTACGTCAACCCGGAAGGCCCGAACGGCAACCCCGACCCGCTGGCGGCCGCGCGCGACATCCGCGAGACCTTCGCCCGCATGGCGATGAACGACGAAGAGACGGTGGCGCTGATCGCCGGCGGTCATACCTTCGGCAAGACCCACGGCGCGGGTGACGCGTCGCTGGTCGGGGCGGAGCCTGAGGGCGCCGACATCGCGCAGCAGGGTCTCGGCTGGGCCAGCAAATACGGCTCGGGCAAGGGCGGCGACACCATCACCTCCGGCCTCGAGGTGATCTGGACGACGACGCCGACCAAGTGGAGCAACAACTTCTTCTGGAATCTGTTCGGCTATGAATGGGAGCTGACCAAGAGCCCGGCCGGCGCGCACCAGTGGAAGCCGAAGCACGGCGCCGGCGCCAACACGGTGCCGGACGCACACGACAAGTCCAAGCGCCACGCGCCGTCGATGCTGACCACCGACCTCGCGCTGCGCTTCGATCCGGCCTACGAGAAGATCTCGCGCCGCTTCATGGAGAATCCGGATCAGTTCGCCGACGCCTTCGCCCGCGCCTGGTTCAAGCTGACCCATCGCGACATGGGCCCGAAGGTGCGCTACCTCGGCCCGCTGGTGCCGAAGGAAGACCTGATCTGGCAGGATCCGGTGCCGGCCGTCGATCATCCGCTCGTGGATGACAAGGACGTCGCGTCGCTGAAGGCAAAGATCCTCGCCTCGGGCCTGTCGGTCTCTCAGCTGGTCTCGACCGCCTGGGCTTCGGCCTCGACCTTCCGCGGCTCGGACAAGCGCGGCGGCGCCAATGGCGCGCGCATTCGTCTGGCCCCGCAGAAGGACTGGGCGGTCAACAACCCGGCCGAGCTTGCCAAGGTGCTCTCGACGCTCGAGGGCATCCAGAAGGAGTTCAACGCGCAGGCCAGCGGCGGCAAGAAGGTGTCGCTCGCCGACCTGATCGTGCTGGCCGGCAATGCCGGCGTCGAGGCGGCCGCCAAGAAGGCCGGCGTCGAGGTGAGCGTGCCGTTCGCGCCGGGCCGCACCGACGCCTCGCAGGAGCAGACCGACGTCGAATCGTTTGCGGTGCTCGAACCGACCCATGACGGCTTCCGCAACTATCTCAGCGGCAAGCAGTGGCTGTCCGGCGAGGAGCTGCTGGTCGACAAGGCGCAACTGCTCACCCTGACCGCGCCGGAGATGACCGTGCTGGTCGGCGGCCTGCGCGTGCTCGGCGCCAACGCCAACGGCTCCAAGCATGGCGTGTTCACCGCGCAGACCGAGACGCTCTCCAACGACTTCTTCGCCAACCTGCTCGACATGAGCGTGGCCTGGCGTCCGGTCGATCAGGGCGAGCACACCTTCGAGGGCCGCGACCGCAAGACCGGCGCGATCAAGTGGACGGCCACCCGCGCCGACCTCATCTTCGGCTCGCACTCGCAACTGCGCGCGCTGGCCGAGGTCTATGCGAGCTCGGATGCCAAGCAGAAGTTCGTCAAGGACTTCGTCGCCGCCTGGACCAAGGTGATGAACCTCGACCGGTTCGAGCTGAAGGCCTGAGGCGAGACGCCGACTGACTGCTCATACAGAGAAGCGGCGCTTCAGCGATGAAGCGCCGCTTTTTTTGATGGAACAGGCTTATCAGTCGCGGGCCTGTCAGCGCGCCGCGGCCGAGCCGCCGCCGTCGATCTGGCGGCCCATCAGCGCGATCGCCTTCTGATAGACGCCGGCGGCGTTCCAGGCCTCGATGGCTGCGAAGTTCGGCTCGCCCGGCTGATAGCCGGCGCCCGCCTTCCAGCCATTGGCACGCAGGAAGTTCGCCGTCGAGGCGAGCGCATTGGCGGCGACGTCGAGATTGCCGACGCCATAGGCCAGGATGTTCTTCGGCATGAACTGGGTCTGCCCGACCTCGCCATGCATCGAGCCGCGGGTGTTGCCAGACAGCACGCCGCGGTCGATCAGCTTGAGCGCGGCATAGAGCTGGTCGGTGAAGAACTCCGGACGGCGGCAGTCATAGGCGAGCGTCGCGATCGAGGACAGCATGTGCTGATTGCCGCGCTGGCTGCCGAACGCGCTCTCCATGCCCCAGATCGCGATCAGCGGTCCGGGCGGCACGCCGTAGCGCTGCTCGATCGAGGCGAACATCGCGGCCTGCGACTGCTTGAGCTGGCGCCCGCGCGCGACGATCGCAGCAGCGCCGCGCTTGACGAGGAACTGATCGAGCGACAGCGAGAAGCTGCGCTGGCCACGATCGGCCGCGATCGTCGCCGAGGCGTAGTTGGTCTGCATCAGCGCGGATATCGCGGTGCCGCCGACGCCCTTCGCCCTCGCCTCCTCGCTGAATTCGCGCTTCCACGCCTCGAACCCCGCCGGCGACGAGCCGCACTGCGCCGCCTGCGCAACGCCGCCGCAGGCAGCGAGCAGCGTCGCGGCGGTGAACGTGAAGGTGATCATGGCCCGGCGTTTGCTCATTCAGACTCCTCTGGTCGCGTCCGCCGATGCGGCTCGCACCATTATCCTGCGGGACATCGGACGCCGCTGGCGGCGGTCATATCGGCTGCCCCGGTTTGCAACGGCGACAACCTATCGGAAATGGAAGAAAATCATAGCCGGGCGGGAATTAGCCGCAGATGAACGGGCGTCGACCATCGCCTGTGTGCGCACCAGCACCGCTGGCGGAACCGATCGCCATGCGGGTTCCAACGATCACCTTCTGAAATCGCGATGCCGGCTGCGGCCGCATCGGAGTTCGGCCCGCCCGGCATTATTATACGGTTTCGTTTAGCGAGAGCGGCGTGAGACGCGCGGGCGCGTTCGCGCATGGACGGGTGAATCACCAACGTCGAGATCGTCGGCCTCGACGACGATCTCCGCTCCGCTCGTCCGCGGCCTCGAGAGCCGCGCAGGAATGGGTCTCTTCTGGATCCAGACACCTCCCGGGGGAGCCAACCTTGACAGGTCCTCCGGCCGTCACTATAAAACGATACAGTTTCGTTTTATCGCAACCGTTTCCCAAGGGAATGCTCTACAAGCACCGACCGAGATCGGAGACAGCAGGCCGTCATGAAACGAATCATTCTTTTGAGCTTGATCCTGCTGTCGTGGACTCCCCTGGCGCACGCCGTCGCCGGGACCGGCAGCGGCATGCAGACCGAGAGGGATCCACAAGTCTCCACCGATCCGGCACTGAGTCAGGAGACGATCGATCGCGAGCTCGACAAGTTCCGGCGGACGGAGGTGTCACTGCACCAGGCGCTGCGGATCGCCGAGAGGATTCATCCGGGCTCCAAGACAGCGGACATCAGCTTCGAAGGTGGGCTCGACGCCCCCGTCTACAAGGTCCGAACCCTGCAGAGCGGACGGATCTGGGAATCCGACATCGACGGCACCACGGCAAAGGTGCGCAACAGCGTGCTATTCTCCACCGTGGATGGACTGAGCGAAAGCGACCGTAACAGCCTGGCTGCCCTCACCACGGTCCGGCTCAAGATGTCGGATGCGATTCGGATCGCCGAGCGCTCGGCGGCCGGCCGGGCGATCAGTGGCGGCCTGATGAACAAGGACGGCAAGCTCGCCTTCGTCGTGGTCGTCGTCAGCGGCAACGATCTCAAGCAGGTGACGCTCGAACCGTCATCGCTGCGGCGACGCTGATCGCGCCGCTCACGCCTTCGGCTGCAGCGTCAGGAACGTCTTGACCCGGTCACGGACGAAGCCGGGCAGCTCCCTGCGGATCGTCCTTTCGCTCTCGCCCATGAGCGAGCGCATGATCACCGGCATGACGATCAGATCGATGAAGATCTCGGCAGAGGCGGCCGACGCCTTCGACGGCGTCCGGCGGGCGGTCGTGGCCGAGGCGCCGATCGTCTCGCCGAGCAGCACCGCCACGGCATGGGCGGCCCGTTTGCGCGAGACGTCATGAAACTGACAACTGAGATCGGGAAACCGGTAAGCCTCCCCGATCGTGACCCGTAACAATCCCAGCGAGTCCTTCAGCGCGCGATCGACGATGGCGATGGCAAGTCCGACCAGTTTCTCCTGTGCGGTGCCGGCCACCGGCGTGTAGGATCCCAGATTCATCACGTCGTTGATGGAGCGCGCGACGACGGCGGCAAACAAGGCGGCCTTGCCGGTGTATCGGGCATAAATCGTCGGCTTGCTGGCGGGAGCGCGTTCAGCGATCTCGTCAATGCTGGCACCGTCGAAGCCACGCTCGAGAAACACCGCGCGCGCAGCGTCCAGAATACGCTCCTCGATGTTTCCAGCGAGCGCCTTCGGCGGCCGTCCCACCCGCCCGCGAAACGCTTCCGTGCGGGCAACGTCCGTACGTTTCAATTTGGCCTGCGTGCGGGCCATACTCAACGACCTCGACTCGACATGAAGACATGTCGTCAAGGGATTACACGTTCTTGTCGAGACGGCAATAGAACGACCACGCCACGCGGCTATGCGCATGGTGGCGTACATAATCGGCAACGTATCACCACAAACACCTCAAAATACCTCAGGCAACAAACTCCCCGAGGTCATCGAGCACGGCGAGCGCACCGTCGAACGTGTCGTCATGAAAGTAGAGGCTGCGCGTGATCAGCACGGGAACGCCGGCGCGGGTCGCAGCCATCAACCCGTTACCGGAGTCCTCGATCGCGATGCAACTGGCCGCGGGTAGATCGAGCTGCGACAAGACCTCCAGGTAGACATCCGGTGCGGGCTTCTTGCGCGCGACATCGTCGGCCGCCACGACGGCGGCAAATCCTGCCTCCCAATCGGCGCCCAGCACGGGCGCCAACAGGGCATCGATATTGCCGCGCGTGGTCGTCGTCGCGATCGCGAGCCGCTGCCCGCGGGCCGAGGCAGCCTCCAGCAAGGCTTGAACGCCCGGGCGCAACGGGCAGCCCTTGTCGGCCATCAGCGCGGCAAACCGCTCCGTCTTGATGCGATGAAGCCGGGCAACGACGGCGTCGCTGAGCGGCGGACCCGTGCGCCGCATCTGGTCGAACGCACGGACGCGCTCCTTGCCACCGGTGACACGCAGCAGCTCCTTGTAGATGCGGCGGCCCCAGTGCCAGTCTATGCCCACCGCGACGAACGCCTCATTGAAGGCCTCGCGATGGATCTCCTCGGTCTCGGCCATCGTGCCGTCGACGTCGAAGATCAGTGCGCCGGCGTCGGCGATGCGGCGCCGGAGGTCGTCGAGCGGCGCGTTCCTCACCAGAGCCAGACTCATGATTGCGCCTCCACCCTGCCGTCTCCCGCGTCGGCCCCCTTGGCGAACACGCGGCTTGCCAGCACGTCGCTGGCTTCGATCGACATCACGTCATCGGACGTCAGCACGCGGTCGAGCCGCGACACCAGCCGGTTGGCCTGGCGCAGGCGGATCCGATCGAGCGCGTTGCGGATCGAGCGCGCGTTGGAGAACAAGGGCTGGGTGCGCCGGACGGCGATGTACTTCTCGAAGGCGGCGCGGGCCTCCGGCGTGAAGCGGTAGTTCTGCCCCTCCAGCATCATCTCGGAGATCGTCAGCAGCTCGGCTTCCGAATAGTCGGGGAAGTCGATGTGGTGGGCGATGCGCGAGCGGAAGCCGGGATTGCTCTGGAAGAACTTCTCCATCCGGTCGGCATAGCCGGCAAGAATGACCACGAGGTCCTCGCGCTGCGACTCCATGATCTGCAGCAGGATCTCGATCGACTCCTGGCCGTAGTCGCGCTCGTTCTCGGGACGGTAGAGATAATAGGCCTCGTCGATGAACAGGACGCCGCCCATCGCCTTCTTCAGCACCTCCTTGGTCTTCGGCGCGGTGTGGCCGATATATTGGCCGACGAGATCGTCGCGGGTCACGCTGATGACGTGGCCGCGGCGGACGAAGCCCAGCCGATGCAGGATGCCGGCCATGCGCAGCGCGACCGTGGTCTTGCCGGTGCCGGGATTGCCGGTGAACGACATGTGCAAGGTCGGAAACGTCGTCGCCAGCCCCATCTTGCGGCGGATCCGCTCCATCATCAGCAGCGAGGCGATTTCGCGGATTCGCGTCTTGACCGGGGTGAGCCCGACCAGCTCGCGGTCGAGCTGCTCCAGCACGGGTGCGATGTCGACGCTCTCGAACTCGCGGCGCAGGTCGACGGTGTCGACCGGCGTGGCCTTGTCGGCATCCGCCTGCGTGGCCTGCATCATGGGCTGGTGCTCCGCTTGGCCGAAGTTCGCACACGCTGGCGGCAGGTCCTCCCGCGAACTCCGGCAAGCAGGGGACGCCGTCGAATCGGACTTGATCAATGCGGCAGAGCCGGCGCTGAAGTCCCCTCCCCGACGGGACGGGACTTCAGCGCGGTATTCTTATGAGTAGCGCTCGCCTTCAGGGCGCTCAGCCGCATAGGACCGCGTCGAGTAACGCAGATTGCGTCCGACGGTTTCCTGACGATCGAGCCGGAAGCCCGGCTCGTGCTGCGGTCGGTTGACGATGAAGGACAGCCGGATCGACTCCCAGCCATGGCTGGAGTCGAAGGCCGAGATGCGGATGTAGCGGTCGCCATAGATCTTCCGGCATTCGGACAGCTCGCGCATGATGCCGGCGGCGTCGCGCAGGTCGAACATCGGCAGGCCCCACATCTCCCAATAGGTGTTGCGGGGATGCGGATCGTCGGTGAACTCGATGTTCACGGCCCAATTCTTCTCGAGGCAGTACTGGATCTGGGCCGTGATCTGCTCGTCGGTCAGATCGGGCAGGAAAGAAAAGCAACCCTGGGTCACGCGCATGTTGAAATCTCCTGATGTTGTGCTGCCGGGCGAGCCGATGTCCGGCCCGCAGCACGGCGACGCATCGAACGTGGTTCAAGCGGCAGGGGTGACGGTCGGCACGAAGTCCGGCGAGTCCGTCGATTCGTAGTTGAAGGTGACGTCCTTCCAGATCTCCAGCGCCTCGCGCAGCGGCGTGCAGGTCTGTGCCGCCTTGGCCAGGATCTCAGGACCTTCATGCACGTAGTCGCGGCCCTCATTGCGGGCCAGGATCATCGCCTCCAGCGCGACGCGGTTGGCAGTCGCACCGGCGGCGATGCCGCGGGGATGGCCGATGGTGCCGCCGCCGAACTGCAGCACGACGTCCTCGCCGAGCAGGTCGAGCAACTGGTGCATCTGGCCGGCATGGATGCCGCCGGAGGCCACGGGCATCAGCTTGTTCAGGCTCGCCCAGTTCTGGTCGAAGAACACGCCATGCTCCAGCCGCATCGGGTTGAAGTCCTCGCGGCAGATGTCGTAGTAGCCGCGGGTCGTGTTGGGATCGCCTTCGAGCTTGCCGACCACGGTGCCGGCATGGATGTGGTCCACGCCCGCGAGCCGCATCCACTTGGCGATGACGCGAAACGAGACGCCATGCGAGCGCTGCCGCGTGTAGGTCGAGTGCCCGGCGCGATGCAGATGCAGGATCATGTCGTTCCGGCGCGCCCACTTCGCCATCGACTGGATCGCGGTGTAGCCGATCACGAGGTCGATCATGATGATCGTCGAGCCGAGCTCCTTGGCGAACTCGGCACGCTCATACATGTCCTCCATCGTCGCCGCTGTCACGTTGAGGTAGGTGCCCTTGATCTCGCCGGTCGCCGCCTGCGCCTTGTTGACCGCCTCCATGCAATACAGGAAGCGCTCGCGCCAATGCATGAAGGGCTGCGAGTTGATGTTCTCGTCGTCCTTGGTGAAGTCGAGTCCGCCCTTCAGCGCCTCGTAGACCACGCGACCGTAGTTGCGGCCGGACAGGCCGAGCTTCGGCTTGACGGTGGCGCCGAGCAAGGGACGGCCGAACTTGTCGAGCCGCTCGCGCTCGACGACGATGCCGGTCGCCGGCCCCTGGAACGTCTTCACATAGGCCACCGGCAGCCGCATGTCTTCGAGCCGCAGCGCCTTCAGCGGCTTGAAGCCGAACACGTTGCCGATGATCGAGGCCGTCAGGTTGGCGATCGAGCCCGGCTCGAACAGGTCGAGATCATAGGCGATGTAGGCGAAATAGCTGCCCGGCGAGCCCGGCACCGGCTCGACCCGGTAGCACTTGGCGCGATACTTCTCGGCGGCGGTCAGGCGGTCGGTCCACACCACGGTCCAGGTCGCGGTCGAGGATTCACCGGCGACGGCAGCGCACGCCTCGACCGGGTCGACGCCATCCTGCGGCGTGACGCGGAACAGCGCGATGACATCGGTGTCCTTGGGCTGGTAGGACGGCTCCCAATAGCCCATCTTCTTGTATTCCATCACGCCGGACTTGTAGCGATCCTTGCCGCGGACGGTGATCGATTGGTCGTTCATGTATTCCTCCTGAATGTTCATTATCGCCGTTGATGTCAGGCAGCTTCAGTCATTCCCCCAATTCGCGGATCGAGCGCGCCGGAGCGGTAGCGCTTGGCCATCTCCGACAGCGGCAGCACCTTGATCTTCGAGGCGTTGCCGGCGGCGCCGAACTGCTCGAACCGCTCGCGGCAGAGATCACGCATCGAGTCCATCGCCGGCTTCAGGAACTTGCGCGGATCAAACTCGACCTTCGACGACGCGCCGACCTTGCGGAAGATCGCCGTCATCGCCAGCCGGCAGTCGGTGTCGATGTTGACCTTGCGGACGCCGTGGCGGATGCCGCGCACGATCTCCTCGACCGGCACGCCCCAGGTCTGCGGCATCTCGCCGCCGAACTGGTTGAACATGTCCTGCAGGCTCTGCGGCACCGAGGACGAGCCGTGCATGACGAGATGCGTGTTCGGCAGCCGGCGATGGATCTCCTCTATGACGTTCATGGCGAGGATCTCGCCATCCGGCTTGCGCGAGAACTTGTAGGCGCCATGCGAGGTGCCCATCGCGATCGCCAGCGCATCGACCTTGGTGGCGCGGACGAAATCGACCGCCTGGTCGGGATCGGTCAGCAGTTGGTCGCGGCTGACCTTGCCTTCGAGGCCGTGGCCGTCCTCCTGCTCGCCGCCGCCATGCTCGAGCGAGCCCAGCACGCCGAGCTCGCCCTCGACCGAGGCACCGACCCAATGCGCCATGTCGGTGACGCGGCGCGTGATGTCGACGTTGTAGTCGTAGTCGGCGGCCGTCTTGGCATCGGCCTTGAGCGAGCCGTCCATCATCACGGACGTGAATCCGTATTTGATCGCGGTGGCGCAGGTCGCCTCGTCGTTGCCGTGGTCCTGATGCAGGCAGAGCGGGATCTGCGGATACATCTCCTCCAGCGCGTCGATCATCTTCGACAGCATGATGTCGCCGGCATAGGTGCGCGCGCCGCGCGAGGCCTGGATGATCACGGGGGCATCGACCGCCGCGGCCGCCTCCATGATCGCGAGCCCCTGCTCCATGTTGTTGATGTTGAACGCCGGCACGCCGTAGCCGCGCTCGGCCGCATGGTCCAGCAATTGTCTGAGCGTGATCCGCGCCATGTTGGTCTCCGTCCCTGTTTCGATGTTCTGTATGGTGGCGCGGCTCAGGACGCCCGCGCCCGGATGATGTTGCGCATCGCCGCATCGGCGACCGCCGCAGGCGTGATGCCGAATTCGCGGTACAGCACCTCGGCCGGCGCCGAGGCGCCGAAGCCGTGCATGCCGACGAACTCGCCGGCATCGCCGAGCCAGCGCGCCCAGTCACCCTCGATCGCGGCTTCGACTCCGATGCGTGGCGCAGCGCCGAGCACCTCGGCGCGATACTCGGCGGACTGCTTGCGGAACAGCTCGAAGCAGGGGGCCGACACCACGGCCGCCTGGACGCCTTCGACCGCCAGCAGCTTGGCCGCCTCCAGCGCGATCGCCACCTCCGAGCCGGTCGCAATCAAGGTCACGTCGCGACCAGCCTCGGGCTCGACGACCACGTAGGCGCCGAGCGCCACCTTGTTTTGATCAGATGCTTCGGTACGGAACGCCGGCAGCCCCTGCCGCGACAGGCACAGCACCGACGGCGAGGTCTCCGCACGCAGCGCGCAGTCCCAGGCTTCCGCCGTCTCGACCGCGTCGGCCGGGCGGAATACCAGGAGGTTCGGAATGGCGCGCAGGCTCGCGACATGCTCGACCGGCTGATGCGTCGGGCCGTCCTCGCCGAGGCCGATGGAATCGTGCGTCATCACGTGAATGACGCGGATGCCCATCAGCGCGGCCAGGCGAATCGCCGGCCGGCTGTAGTCGGCAAAGGCAAGGAAGGTGCCGCCATAGGGAATGAAGCCGCCATGCAGCGCGATGCCGTTCATGGCCGCAGCCATCGCGTGTTCGCGCACACCATAGTGGATGTAGCTGCCATCCATCGCGGCCGGTGTGACGGATTTGTGCGTCTTCGCCTTGGTCAGGTTGGAGTGGGTCAGGTCCGCCGAGCCGCCGAGCAGGTTCGGCAGCACCGTCGCGATCAGATCGATGACGTTCTGCGACGCCTGGCGGGTGGCGATCTTCGGCCGCTCGGCCGTGAGCTGCGCGATGAACTGCGCCATGCGCTCGGCATAGGCGGCCGGCAGCTTCCTGTTCAGCGCGTCATGGCAGGGCGACCGGTCCGCGGTGCACAGCCTGCGCGCACGCTCCTTCCAGGCCTGGCGCACGTTGCGGCCGCGCGCGCCGATCTCGCGCCAGCTCACCAGCACGTCGGCCGGGACCTCGAACGGACGGTGCGGCCAGTGCAGTGCCGCGCGGGTCTTTTCGACCTCTTCCGGCCCGAGCGGCGCGCCATGCGCCTTCTCCGAGCCCTGCCGTCCGGGTGAGCCGAAGCCGATCGTGGTCCGGCACGCGATCATGGTGGGGCGGTTGCTCTGCCGCGCCACAGCGATCGCAGCCTCGATGGCTTCGGGATCATGGCCGTCGATGCGGGACGTCGCCCAGCCCGACGCGGCGAAGCGTCCGAGCTGATCATCCGAGCAGGCGAGATCGGTCGAGCCGTCGATCGAGATGCGGTTGTCGTCGAACAACACGATCAAGCGATTCAGCTTGAGATGACCCGCGAGCGAGATCGCCTCGTGGCTGATGCCCTCCATCAGGCAGCCGTCGCCGGCGATCACGTAGGTGTAGTGATCGACCAGATCGTCGCCATAGCGCGCGTTCATCAGGCGCTCGGCGAGCGCCATGCCGACCGCCGTCGCGATGCCCTGCCCGAGCGGACCGGTGGTGGTCTCGACGCCGGGCGTGTGGCCATACTCCGGATGGCCCGGCGTCTTGGCGCCCCATTGCCGGAACCGCTTCAGCTCATCGATCGTGACGGCCTCGTAGCCGGTCAGATGCAGCAGCGCATAGAGCAGCATCGAGCCGTGACCGGCCGACAGCACGAAGCGGTCGCGATCGGGCCAGGCCGGATCGGCGGGATCGAATTTCATGAAGCGCGAGAAAAGGACGGTTGCCACGTCGGCCATGCCCATCGGCATGCCTGGATGACCCGATTTCGCCTTTTCGACGGCGTCGATCGCGAGGAAGCGGATGGCGTTCGCCATCTCGGCATGGCTGGGATCGGCTTTCGGAGCCAGCGTCTGCACGGCGTTGGCGGTCATAGCGTGCGCCTCTTTCGGTCCATCAGTTGCATGATCATGGGGGTGAGAATGAGCTGCATCGCGAGATCGAGCTTGGCGCCGTGGATCACGATCGAATTGGCGCGCGACATGAAGCTCTGCGGGATCATCGAGAGCAGATAGGGAAAGTCGATGCCGCGCGGGTTCTTCAGCCGGATCACGACCATCGATTCATCGGGCGTCGGGATCCAGCGGGCAACGAACGGGTTCGAGGTGTCGACCGTCGGCACGCGCTGGAAGTTGATGTCGGTCTCCGAGAACTGCGGGATGATGTAGTTCACGTAGTCTGGCATGCGGCGCAGGATCGTGTCGGTGACCGCCTCGGTCGTGTAGCCGCGCGACGCGCGGTCGCGGTGCAGCTTCTGGATCCACTCCAGGTTCATCACCGGAACGACGCCGATCTTCAGATCGGCGTGCTGCGCGATGTTGACCTTCTCGGTGACGACCGCGCCGTGCAGGCCTTCGTAGAACAGCAGGTCGGAGTCCTCCGGCAGCCGGCTCCACTCGGTGAAGTTGCCGGGCCTCGTGTCGTAGAGCCGCGCCTCCTCCTCGTCGTGGACGTAGTGGCGCGTCATGCCGGTGCCGGTCTCGGAGTAGTCGCGGAAGGTCTTCTCGAGCTCCTCGAACAGATTGGTGTCGGGGCTGAAATGGCTGAAGTGCTTGTTGCCGAGCTCGGCCTCCTCGACCATCTTGCGGCGCATCTCCTCGCGATTGTAGCGATGGAAGGCATCGCCCTCGATATAGGCCGCCTTGACGTTCTCGCGGCGGAAGATGTTCTCGAAGGTCTTCTTGACCGACGTGGTGCCGGCGCCCGACGAGCCGGTGATCGAGATGATGGGATGACGACGTGACATGAACTTTCTCCGGAAGGCGCGTTCGGCAGGCAGGCTCAGCGGAACAGGCCGCGCCGCGCGAACAGGGGCGCATCGCTGGTTTCGAACAGCGGCTCGATGCCCTCATGCAGTTGGTCGACGTCGCGGACGAGGCGGACGTCGCCCATGATCAGCGGCGCGCGCTGATGCGGCGAGCGCGCCGACAGTTCGAGGATGCGCGCGCGGCCGCTCGAGGCCGAGCCGCCGGCCCATTCCATGATCAGCGCCATCGGATGCGCTTCGTAGACCAGCCGCAGCCGGCCCTCGCGATAGCCCGGGCGGGAGTCGGCCGGATAGAGGAACACGCCGCCGCGCATCAGGATACGATAGGCCTCGGCGACCAGCGAGGCGATCCAGCGCATGTTGAAGTCGCGGCCGCGCGGGCCGGCGGCGCCCGACAGGCATTCGTCGACATAGTTGCGCACGGTCCCGCTCCAGTGCCGGCGGTTCGACGCGTTGATGGCGAACTCCGGCGTATCCTGCGGGATGCGGATCCCGGACTTGGCGAGCATGAACTCGTGCAAGGTCGGATGCAGGACGTAGAGATCGACGCGATGGTCGATCGCGAGCACCAGGCAGGTCTGCGGTCCATAGACGAAGAAGCCGGCGGCAAGCTGTGCCGTGCCGGGCTCGAAGAAGCTGGAGAGCACGTCGCGCCCCCGCGGGCGGATCGAGAAGATGGTGCCGACGGAGATGTTGTTCTGCAGGTTCGACGAGCCGTCGAGCGGGTCGATCGCCACGCAAAGTGGGGCAGCAGCATTGACCGTTTCCGGCCGGTCGCCCTCTTCGGACAGGATGCCAGCGACCGGAGCCCGGCGCAGCGCATCCCGCATCAGGTTGTCGGCGACGATGTCGAGCGCCTTCTGGACGTCGCCGTCGGCGTTCACGGTGGCGGCGCCTTCGTCGACGCCGGACAGCGGCGCGACCGCGATCTGCCGCGCGAGCTCGCGCGCCGCCCCGGCCAGAGCCGCGATGACCGCGGCGCAATCGGCGTCGGCACCCTGCGCCGCCAGATGTGCCTGCAATGTCTGATGATGATCCATCTGTTGATCCATGGGCCACTCCCTCGCCATCAGATCCTCTGCCGGGAACTTGATGAAGCCGCACGAATGCGTCGTGCCGCGCTGCTATCAACACTCGATTTGCCTAATTAGGGAAATTTCAATATCTTTGGATAGACCAAAGTTTTCCTTATGTGAACGATCTGATCGAGGGTTCCATGAGCCGGCATTTCTCGCGCGATCTCACCATCCGCCAGCTTCGGGCGCTGGCCGCCGTGCAAAACTCGGGGTCGGTGACGTCAGCGGCCGGCCGTTTGAACCTCACGCAGCCTGCCGTCACCCTGCAGATCCGCAATCTTCAGGAGCTCGCCGGGCTGCCGCTGATCCAGCGCACCACCGACGGCATGATCCTGACCGAGGCCGGGCGCAGCGTGCTGGCGCTGGCCGAACGCGTCGAGGCCGCCTTGCAGGATTGCGAGCAGGCGCTCGACATTCTCGCCGGACGCAGCGGCGGCCGCGTGGCGATCGGCGCGGTCAGCACCGCGAAATATTTCGTGCCGTTTGCGATCGCGGAATTTTCGCGGCGCTTCCCCAAGATCGACGTCACCTTGCGGATCGGCAACCGCGACAGCCTGCGCGAGGCGCTGCGCGGCTATGATCTCGACATTGCCATCATGGGCCGGCCACCGGCCGACGTTCCCGTGGATATGCGGCCCTTCGGCAAGCACCCGCACATCATCATCGCCCCCGCCAACCACCGGCTGGCGCGCCGCAAGCGGATCGCGGCCGAGGATCTCGCCGGCGAGGTGTTCATCACCCGGGAGCCGGGATCAGGCACCCGTCTGCTGATGGAGGCATTCTTCGAGAAGCATGGTCTGAAACCAAAGACCAGCATGGAGATGGACAGCAACGAGACCATCAAGCAGGCCGTCATCGCCGGCCTCGGCATCGCCTTCATCTCGCAGCACACGGTCGCCCATGAGCTCAGCGAGGGGCGGCTGGTCACGTTGAAGGTCGCGGGCCTGCCGATCATCCGGCAGTGGCACGCGGTGCGGCGTGCCGACAAGCTGCTGCTGCCGCCGGCGCAGGCGATGCTGGACTTCCTCGGCAAGGAAGGCGCGCGATTTCTGCCGGGCTGAGCGCCGCACCCGATGCCAAGGCGGCGTCGCGTCTCGCATGGCGCCGTCTCACCAATCGATCTCGAACCGGCAGGCCTCGTCACCCCAGGCTTCGCAGGCGATCTCACGCGCATGGGCGTCGGGGTGCACGAGCGTTGCGAACAGCGTCTCGAAGGTCGCAGCGTAGAAGTCGCAGATGGCGTGATCGCCGTGATGCCCGCGGCACAGCGGACAATGGCTGATCTGGTAGATGGTGGGCCGGCCCGGGCATGCGGTGAAGGTGCCGGTCCCGGCAAACGTCCAGGCATGCGCGGATATCGCCCGCGTCAGCGCGCGGCTCGCGAGCCGGGCCGGCAGCAGCCGGAGCACACGTTGCGCCGCGCCGGGGATGCGATGCGCAAGCAGATAGGCGCCGGTCAGCCGCCCTGCCCTGGTGCTGACGGCACGCGCGGTCTCGTCGTCGAGCTCGGTCCGAAGCGCACGATGGAGCCGCGAGACCTCGGCTTCGTCGACCATCGCCGCTGGAGGCGTCGCGAGATAGGTGTCGAGCCGCGCGGCCGCGAACACGCAGCGCGCGGCCTCCTCGCCGTGCAGCAGACGCAAGGCTTCCGCGGTCTGGATGATCGCATTGGGGCCGATGCGCCCGGCCTGGTGGAGATCATCGGCGTCTTGCTCACGTCCTGGGTCAGTGGCGTGCCTTCCACCGTTCTTCGAGACGCCCGCCTCCGGCTGGCTCTTCAGGACGAGGGCTGTTTGCGAGGCGCCATGAGAGACCCTCATGGTGAGGAGCGCCGCTTGCGGCGCGTTCGGGCGATGCCTTCGCATCGCCCTGAGAACCATGAGGCCCGGGACGGCGCCGACTTCAGAGTTCCTGCGGCAGCGCACGAGGCGTGACTGGCTGCCGCCGAAGCGCGCGGCAACTGAAGTTGCTGAGCGCACGTGCCGTGCATGTCAGTGCACCCTCGTCTCGGCCTCTTCGCTCATCTGCTCGGTGCCGCCGCCGCAGGCCATCAGCTGGGCCTGCTGCGGTCCGCTCAGCTTGCGATTATGGCTCGTCTTCCATTCGATCTTGCCGGGATCAGCGCGCTTGCGCGACGTATCGAAGCCGAAATCGACCTTGCCCTTGGACTGCGGCCCCCAGTAATTGACGCGGCCAAGATCGTAGAATTTCCGCTCGAAGCCGGATTTCAGGAACGCCTTGAGGCAGCCGAGCAGATAGCGCCTGCGCTCGCCCGAGCCGGCCCACGGGTACGAGAACAGCGCCTTGTGCATGTAGAAGCGGCGGTAGTTGTTCATGACGCCGTCGAGCAGCTCGCCGCGATCCATTGCGTCGGGCTTCATGATCGGCGTGACGAAATTGTACTTCTCGTAGTCGAAGATCTCGACCTTGTCGCCGAGGTCGCGGAACAGGTCGGAGAATGGCCACGGCGTGTACATCGCCCAGTTGGCGAGGTCCGGCCTCCAGTCGCGCGCCATCTGGTAGGTCTCTTCCAGGGTCTCGCGGGTCTCGTTCTCGAGGCCGACGATGAACTGCGCCTCGACGACGATGCCGGCGTCGCGCAAGAGCTGGATCGCCTTCTTGTTCTGCGCGACCGTGGTCTCCTTGTTGAAGCGGTCGAGCTTCATCTGTGCGGCGGCTTCCGTACCGAGCGAGACGTGGATCAGGCCGGCCTTGCGATACAGCGGCAGCAGCGCCTCGTCGCGCAGGATGTCGGTGACGCGGGTGTTGATGCCCCAGAGGATCTTGAGGTCGCGCCGGATCAGCTCCTCGCAGAACGCGACGAATTTCTTCTTGTTGATGGTCGGCTCCTCGTCGGCGAGGATGAAGAAGCCGACATCGTGCTCGCGCATCAGTGTCTCGATCTCGTCGACCACCCTCTTCGGGTCTCGGATGCGATAGTCGCGCCAGAACTTCCACTGCGAGCAGAAGCTGCAGGTGAACGGGCAGCCGCGCGCCATGTTGGGGATGGCGACCCGCTTGTTCATCGGAATGTAGATGTACTTGCTCCATTCGAGCACGCTCCAGTCGGGCGTGATCGCATCGAGATTCTTCACCGTCGGCGCCGCCACCGTGGCCACCACCTCCGAGCCGTCGCGATAGGCGATGCCCCTGATGCTGCTGCGGTCGTTGTCCCAGCGGCCGTCCTCGCGGGCGCGCATCAGGTCGACGATGATCTCCTCGCCCTCGCCGCGCACGATGGCGTCGATCCACGGCGCCTCGGTCAGCACCTGCTGGTACATGAAGGTGGCGTGGATGCCGCCGAGCACGGTGAGCGCGTCGGATTGCTCTTCCCTGGCGATCTCCAGCAGCCGCTCGGCCTTGTAGATCGAGGGTGTGATCGCGGTGCAGCCAATCACGTCAGGCTGTTCGCTGCGCAGAATGGCGCGGACCTGATCCTCGGAGAGATCGTTGGTCATCGCATCGATGAAGCGAAGGTCCGTGAAGCCCGCGGCCTTCAGCGCGCCGGAGATGTAGGCCGCCCAGGCCGGCGGCCAGTTGCCGGCGATCTCGGCGCCGCCGGAGTGATAATTCGGATGCAGCAACAGGATCCGCACGGCGTTCTCCCCGATTATCAATTTGTCCAACAATCGTAACGTCAAGCTAGATTGACAAATTGATATGGCTCAAACGCCGTGCAATTCCTCTTCCGTCAGGCCGCCAGCGCGAGGCCCATCTCGGCCCAGATCTCCGAGAGCGCCGACACCAGATGCTCGATGTCCGCATCGGAGTGATAAGGCGACGGCGTGATGCGCAGCCGCTCGGTGCCGCGTGGCACCGTCGGATAGTTGATCGGCTGCACGTAGATGCCGTAGCGGTCGAGCAGGACGTCGCTGATCCGCTTGCACAGCACGGGGTCGCGCACCATCACCGGCACGATGTGGCTGGGATTGTCGAGATGGCTGACGCCGGCCTCGTCGAGCCGGCGGCGCAGCCGCGCGACGCGGTCTTGATGCCTTGCACGCTCGACATTGCTCGCCTTGAGATGCCGGATGCTGGTGAGCGCGCCGGCGGCGACCGCGGGGGGCAGCGAGCTGGAGAAGATGAAGCCGGAGGCGAAGCTGCGGACGAAATCGCAGACGGTGCTGGACGCCGTGATGTAGCCGCCGATCACGCCGAACGCCTTGGCCAGGGTCCCCTCGATCACGGTCAGGCGATCGGCGACACCGTCGCGCTCGGAGATGCCGCCGCCGCGCGGGCCGTACAGGCCGACGGCGTGGACCTCGTCGAGATAGGTCATGGCGTTGTATTCGTCGGCGACGTCGCAGATATCGGAGATCGGCGAGATGTCGCCATCCATCGAATAGACGCTCTCGAACGCGATCAGCTTCGGCGCCTTGGGATCGAGATCCGACAGCTTGTCGCGGAGATCGGCGACGTCGTTGTGGCGCCAGATCCGGGTCTCGCAGCGGCTGTGACGGATGCCCTCGATCATCGAGGCGTGGTTGAGCTCGTCGGACAGGATCACGCAGCCGGGCATGCGCGCCGCCAGGGTCGACAGCGAGGTCCAGTTCGAGACGTAGCCCGAATTGAACAGCAGCGCGGCCTGCTTGCCGTGGAGATCGGCGAGCTCTTCCTCCAGCAGCACATGATAGTGATTGGTGCCGCTGATGTTGCGGGTGCCGCCGGCGCCGGCACCGCAGCGGTCGAGCGCCTCGTGCATCACCTCCAGCACCTTGGGGTGCTGGCCCATGCCGAGATAGTCGTTGGAGCACCACACCGCGACATCGCGCTCGCCATGGGGGCCACGATAGGTCGCGCGCGGGAAGGCGCCGGCCTTGCGCTCGAGGTCGGCGAACACGCGGTAGCGTCCTTCGCGCCTGAGACCGTCGAGCTGGCGGCGGAAATAGTCTTCGTAGTTCATGGTACTCCCCCCTGTGCTGTGTTCGGATCGACCGGCGGCGTGACCGACACCGCGGCCAGTCCCGTGATGGTTTGCGCCTGCGCGTCAGCGCGGGCCTGGCGATAGGCCTGGCGGAACTGCTCTTCGAGCCGCTGCCGCGCCAGGGCGGCGGCAGTCTTCTGCGCCGACATCGACGTCTTTGGCGCAGGCATGGGGCGCTCCACCTCAGGCGTGGCCGGTACGACGGCCAGCACCGGACGCGCCATGGGCATCACGGGCGCCGGTGCCGGGATGGCAGCGACGGTCGCCATCGCCGGCTCGACTGGCGCGCTCCAGCGCCACAGATTGATCACCGGCATCGGCAGCGCCATGAAGCCATGCTCGAGCAGGCCGAGCGCGATCAACGAGGCGAGCAGTGACAGCGCGACGCCGTCGAAAGAGGATTTGGCGCCGAGCGCGGCGGCAGCGACCAGCACGGTCGCGGTGGTCGCCGCGGCAATCGAGAATGGGAACAGCAGGTTGGTCGACTTCTTGGCGAAATAGCTGCGCATGAAGCGGACCTGCTGCGGCAGCAGCTCGTCGTTCAGGGTGCGCACGCCGAGGAACAGATTGATCTTCGCGCTCTGCCTGAGCACCAGCAGCGCGGCGAAGGTCCACCAGCTCAGACGGTTGGGCGCGCCCGATGTCACCGCGAAGACGAGGCCAGCGGTCGCGATCAGCGCCAGCTCGTGATAGGCGATCGCCTGCAGCGCGAAGCCGACGCGCGAGGCCGGCGTGCAGTCGCGCGGGCACGGCTCGGGGCGTGGGCCGGTGATCCAGCCGGCGAGCAGCGACATCTCCACCGTGCCCCACAGCAGGATCGCGCAGGTGAAGGCGCAATAGGCGTTGGCGTCCTCGGCGGCCTGGCTCGACACCGCGACGCCCGACAGGGCCGCGACGAACGCCGCGGCCGTGCCCCATTTGAACGCGGCCGGATGGCGGGCGGCGAGCCCGACCAGCGCCAGCACGGCGCCGGTCGAGAACCACCAGACGAACACGACATAGGGAATGGCAATCGCGGTCGCGCCCATGGCCGGCTCCTTGTCACCAGGCGGGTTGCAGCCTGATCTCCCGTGGCAGCGCGTTGCTCTTGGCCGGCAGCATGTAGAGCCGGCCGAAGGTCAGCGCCGCCTTGAGCGGCAGCACGGCGCGCTTGAGCGTGCCCATGATGCCGCCCTGCGCCTTGGCATCCGCAATCGCCTCCGATATCCCGCGCAGCCGCTTCAGGCCGTCCCAGAAGCGCGGATTGTCGATGTCGAGCATCACCGGGAAGACCTGCCGCGAAATCTCCGAGGTGATGCGGAACACGCGCATGTCGTACTCGTCCACGGGCATGCCGAGCGCCTCGTAGAAGGCGGGACGCATGTGGTCGCGGACGTGCATCGTGGCGAACACTGCGAGCAGGAAGAACTTGATCCACAGCTTGTTGAGGCCGCTGAGCAGCTTCGGATCGGCGCGCATCAGCAGCGCGAACGCCTCGCCGTGGCGGAACTCGTCGTTGCACCACCTCTCGAACCACTTGAAGATCGGGTGAAACTGGCGCTCCGGGTTCCGCTCCATCTGCCGATAGATGGTGATGTAGCGGGCATAGCCGATCTTCTCGGAGAGATAGGTCGCGTAGAAGATGAACTTCGGCCTGAAGTAGGTGTACTTCTTCGTCTTGGTGAGGAAGCTCAGGTCGACGCCGATGCCGTGATCCTTGAGGATCTCGTTGATGAAGCCGGCATGGCGCGCCTCGTCGCGGCTCATGAACTGGAACAGCTCACGGATGTCGGGATTGGTGATCCGCTTCTTGATCTCGGCATACAGCACGCAGCCGGAGAACTCGGCGGTCAGCGACGACACCAGGAAGTCCTTGAACTCGGCGCGAAGCGCCTCCGGCAGCTCGTTGAGATCCTTGTCGAATTCCGGCGTGCGCACGAAGTGCTTGCGGTTGTGGTCGGCGCGCAGCTCGGCCATGACAGCATCCCATTCGCGGCGCACCAGGTCGACATTGAGCCGGTCCATCGCCGCGAAATCGGTGGTGTAGAAGCGTGGCGTGAGGATCGTGTCCTCCAGCGCCATCTTGGTGGAGATATTGCCGGATCCGCCTTCCATTGCGATCATCTGACCCTCCCGTCCGAAAAGCTGACGTCGTACAGTTCCGTGAGCTCGAGATAGCCCGCGACATGCATCATCGCGCGCTTCAAGGGACCGGCCCGAACGACGGTAGCGGTGCGCCGCAAATTGAGCTGCTCGCCGAACTTGACCGTGATCGGCTCGCCATGAATGACGACCTCGTCACCCGGGCGGATGCCGACATCGCGGTCCAGAGTGACATGCGCGTGCAGCGTTTCCGAGGTCTGCTCGACCTCGATGCTGCAGCCGATCTCGAAGCGGCGCGGCTCGTTGGCCCATAATCCTCTCATCGCGTTTCTCCCATCGTCATCAGCTCCGTGAACCGGCGCTTGTTGTCGTTGCCGAACGACCCGAGATCGACGCGCCGTCCGGTCGCCGGATCGTCCAGGCTCATGCGTCCATCGGACCAGCGGTTGATCGTGAAGGCCGGCCCCGAACCGATCGCGTGACGCTGGCGATCGAACGCCATGCTGCGCAGGACCGTGCGCAGGAAGCCGTCGCCGCCGGCCTCGACGACTCCGACCACCTTGCCGCTGTCGGGCGACACGACGGAGATGCCGCCATCGGGACGGTCCTCGAACCGCAGCGCCACCGTTTGCACGGCGACAGCGTGATCGATGTGGACAGTGCCTACACCCGTCCAGCGGCCGACGCCGGCCGCAACCAGGGTGAAGGCAACCAGTGCGAAGGCCGCGCGCAGCGCGCCCTTCGGAATGACGATCTCAGGTTCGGCGTGAACATCGACATGGCTCTCGGCTTGGCTCATGACATCCTCCTGATCACGCCGCGCTGGCGACCGCACCCGCAGGCGACGCGCCTTGCGGCTGTCCGTTGCCCGCGGCGATCGGCTGCGCCGCGACCGCGCCGTCCGAGGCCGCGACCAGCGCCTTTGCGAGGATCTCGGCCGCCTCGCGGGCATCAGGCACGCCGCGCAGCATCGGCTCGACCTCGTTCAGCCGCCACGGACGCGCATGCGGCCACAGCAGCAGATAGGACAGCCGCTGCTGGGCGGTGACGCCGAGCGGCAGATCGCCGGAGCCGTCGGAGAACAGCTTCACGTCCGCGCGCGCCACCTGCTTGAAGGGCACGTTCAAGGTCATCGGCAGCACGGCACCGAACTGCAGCAGCACGCGCTTGGAGGTGATGGTGTAGCGCGTGGTACGGCTGTAGAGCACCGCGAGGCCCGTGAGCAGCAGCGTCGCGAGCGCCACAGGCGTCACCAGCGAGGACGCGCCGGCGAGCGAGGCCGCGAGCGGCTGGTGATCCAGCGTGCCCGTCACCACGCGGGCGCCGAACAGCGCCGCGAAGTAGGCGAGCACCAGGCGCAGGTGGAAGACGCGCAGCAGCAGCGCCTTCACCGTGGGCTGTCCCTGCCACAACAGGCGCTCGCCTGCCGGCAGCATCAGCTGATCCTGGTCCCGACGGGTGCTCACAGCAGCGGCTCCTGGCGTGCAGGGGTCGCATAGAGATGGCCGCCGCCGTAGTAGCCGACGATCTTGTCCTCCTCGAGCTTGGTGACCTGATCGGGGCTGGCGAGACCGGGCACGCTGGCGAATTGCGAGCCGAGAATGGCGTCGACCAGCACCGCCTTGCGCGACTTGTCGACGATGGCCATGGTCATCGGCAGCAGCACGTGGCGTCCGACGATGCCCTCGACCTCGACTTCGAGATAGCGGATCAGCATCTCGGCGCGGTCGACCCAGACCTCGCGGACCTTGCCGCCGAGCCTGCCGTCGCAGCCGATCACCGGCATGCCGCGCGGATCCGGGTCCTCCGAGGCGATGAAGATGCTGCCGTCGACGCGCAGCGGCACGATCGCGGGGATGTTGTCCATGGTCAGCTCCGGCTCGTCCTTGCGCGCGGCGAAGGAGCCCGGGCCGACGCCGTCGAGCATCGGATTGCCGGTCGGCAGATAGGGCGTGCCGGGCCAGGGATACATCGGCGTGACCGGCGCATCGGCGCGGTCGTTGTCCCAGTTCGGCAGAGTGGCGGTGCGCCCGCCATGCATATGATAGGTCTTGGGTGACGGCGGCGTCGGGAAGCCGTGACCGCTCGACGCCGTCTGCCGGCCGATCCGGCCTTCGAACTGCAGCGGATAGCCTTCGCGCTTGTCCTCGGTGCGCAGGTAGAAGATCAGGCCTGCGAAGAACACCCAGAACCCGTAAAGCACCACCTGGGCGACATCGATGTAGCTCGTGAAAGACGTCATGGCTTCCTCCCCGACTGGGCTAACCTGGAAATTCAACGATTCCGAATTGAAGCTGCTGTGGCTCCGCCGCCCGCCGCCGCACCAGCGGCCCGATCACCGCAAGGGTGACGAACAGCAGCGCGATCTCGACGTGGTAGACGATACTGTAGCCGGTCGCCGGCCCGGCGAGCGCGACGCCGAGGCTTCCATTCAATGCCAGCTGCGACATCACATCGCGAATGGCGCCACCGCCGGCGATGGCTACACCCGCTGACGTCGCCTGCACTGCGCCCCAGGCGCCGAGCGCGAGCCCGCTCTCGCCGTTCTGCACCAGCGCCATCGCCGCCGTCAGCGTGCCAACCGCGAACAGGCCGCCGCCGAATCCGATCAGCGTCGTGCCGATCCGAAACACCAAGGGCGAGGCCAACGGGGCCGAGAAGATCACGGCGGAGAAGGCGAACAGGCCGACGAGCCCGCCGAGCGCGGCGATGCGATAGGGATCGGAGCCCTTGCCGAGGCGGCGCGCTGAGAGGCCGAAGCCGGCGAGCGTGCCCGCGGCGAACAAGGCCGTCAGCGCTGTCGTCTCGCCGACAGTCAGGTGCAGGATCTCCGCGCCATACGGCTCAAGCAGGATGTCCTGCATGGTGAAGCCGGCCGTGCCGAGCCCGACCGCGACCAGCACCCGCATCGAGCCGCCGGCCTCGCGGAACTGCCGCCAGGAATCGCCGAAGCGCGGCCGCTCACGTGCAGCCGACGTGCGCGAGGGATCGCGCGCCTCCTGCTTCCAAAGCGCGATGACGTTGAGCACCATCTCGGTCAGCGCCGCGCCCTGGATCACCTGGATCAGCCGCATCTCGCTGAACTCGGCGAGCAGCCCGCCAAAGGTCAGCGCGCTCGCCATCATGCCGAACATCAGCATCACGTACAGGAAGGCGACGACGCGAGGGCGCGAGTGCTCAGGGGCAATGTCTGTGGCAAGCGACAGGCCGGCGGTCTGGGTCGTATGCAGGCCGGCGCCGACCAGGAGGAAGGCCAGCGCCGCACCGATGCGGCCGGCGATCACCTGGCCCGGCGCGTCGCCCGACGACAGCAGCAGCAGCGCGAACGGCATGATGGCGAGGCCGCCGAACTGCAGCAAAGTGCCCATCCAGATGTAGGGCACCCGGCGCCAGCCCAGTACGGAGCGATGATGATCGGACTTGAAGCCGATCAGCACCCGCAGCGGCGCGAACACCAGCGGCAGCGCCACCATGGTGGCGACCAGCCAGCTGGGCACGCCTAGCTCGACGATCATGACGCGGTTGAGCGTGCCGTTGAGCAGCACCACCGATATGCCGATCGAGACCTGGAACAGCGACAGCCGCATCAGGCGCGACAGCGGCAGCTCGGTCGAGGCGGCATCCGCGAACGGCAGATAACGCGACGACAGCCGCGTCCACAGTTGCAGGACCGATGGTGCGCGCGCGCTCATGACGGGCGAAGCTCCAGCGCTTGTGAAATGTAGAAGCCGTTGGCGATGCGGCTACTGCGCGCGCAGCGCCAGTCGGCGAGATCATGGTTGTCGGCGATGAGACGATACAGCTTCTGCTCCGCGACCGGCTCGATCGACGGCGCGCGATTGCCACGCGGAAACAGGCCGCCGACCGCATGCATGACGGCCAGCAGCGGCGTGCGCGGTGCGTAGGTCATCAGAATGGATTCGGAGGTGCGCGCGGCGAGGCCCGCGACGATCCGCACCGCATCCTCGGCGCGGTAGTGGATAAAGGAATCCATTGCGACGACGAAGTTGAAGCCGCCATGCTTGGGATCCAGCATGTCGCCGGCGACGAAGCGGATGGCGCTGCGGCTGATGTCGTCCGGCAGCCGGCGCTGGGCGATCTCGATCAGGGTCGGCGAGATATCGACCGCGACCACCTCGGCGCCGCGCCGCGCGGCTTCGATGGAAAAGCTGCCGGTGCCGCAGCCAGCATCCAGGATCCGCGCGCCGCGCAGATCGAGCGGCAACCACGACAGCAGCGTCCGCCGCATCTCGTCACGGCCGGCACGCACCGTGGCGCGAATGCGGCCCACCGGCGCATCCGAGGTCAGCCGCGTCCAGGCGGCGACCGCGGTGCGGTCGAAATAGGTCTCCACTTCACTGCGGCGGGCAAGATATTGCGCTGTCGTCATGTGCCAGCCTCACTCAATCGAAGCCCAGGAGATCGAAGATGTCGCGGTCCTTGAGCGGCAAGGCCTGGATCGGCTCGACGCCGGCCAGCAGCGAGGCGGCGAGGCGCAGATATTCGTTCTGGGCGCGCTCGACGTCCGGCGACGGCTCCATCTCGAACAAGGTGCACTTCTTCAGCCGGCTCTTCCGGATGACGTCGAGGTCCGGGAAGTGCGCCAGCATCTTCATGCCGATGCGCTCGTTGAACTTGTCGATCTGGTCGGTCGCGGCACTGCGGTTGGCGATCACGCCGCCGAGCCGCACCGGATAGTTGCGCGACTTGGCCTGGATCGCGGCGACGATTCGGTTCATGGCGAAGATCGAGTCGAAATCGTTGGCGGCGACGATCAGCGCGCGATCGGCATGCTGCAACGGGGAGGCGAAGCCGCCGCAGACGACGTCGCCGAGCACGTCGAAGATCACCACGTCGGTGTCTTCGAGCAGATGATGCTCCTTGAGCAGCTTCACGGTCTGGCCGACGACATAGCCGCCGCAGCCGGTGCCGGCCGGCGGCCCGCCGGCCTCGACGCACATCACGCCATTGTAGCCCTGGTAGACGAAGTCCTCGGGGCGCAGCTCCTCTGCGTGGAAGTTGACCTGCTCGAGGATGTCGATGACCGTCGGCACCAGCCGCTTGGTCAGGGTGAAGGTGGAGTCGTGCTTCGGATCGCAACCGATCTGCAGCACGCGCTTGCCGAGCTTGGACAGCGCGACCGAGAGGTTCGACGATGTCGTACTCTTGCCGATGCCGCCTTTGCCGTACACCGAGAACACCTTCGCGGTGTCAATGACCACGTTCGGGTCGAGTTGCACCTGGACGCTTCCGGCCCCGTCAGGTCGGCGCGGCGCCGTCGTCAGCGGAGGTCTCAAGGTCACGTTCATGCGGCCACTCCCACGCCTTCGAGGCGATCTTCGAGCTCTTCGCCGGCCTTGCGCAGCACGTCGAGCATTTCAGGGTCCGGGGTCCAGTAGTTGCGCTCATGCGCCTCGATCAGGCGGTTGGCGATCTTCGCCGACGCCGCCGGATTGAGCGAGGCGAGCCGCTCGCGCATCGCGGGGTCGAGCACGAAGGTCGTCGTGATCTGCTGATAGACCCAGGGCGCGACCTGACCCGTGGTGGCCGACCAGCCGACCGTGTTGGTCACGTGCGACTCGATCTGGCGCACGCCCTCATAGCCGTGAGCGAGCAGCGCCTCATACCATTTCGGATTGAGCGTGCGGGTGCGGGTCTCCAGCGCGACCTGCTCCGACAGCGTGCGCACCGTGCCTTCGCCGCGGGTCTGGTCGCCGATATAGACCGGCGCGGCCTCGCCCTTGGCGCGCTTCACCGCGCGGCTGATGCCGCCGAGCGTATCGAAATAATGATCGATGGTGGTGACGCCGAGCTCGACCGAGTCGACGTTCTGATAGGCCGCATCGACGCCGGCGAGCACATAGCCGAGCAGCGCGTCGCGCCTGACAGGGCGGCCGTCGGTGCCATAGGCAAAGCCCTTGCGGCGCGTATAGACGTCGGCGAGCTCGTCCTCGTCGGTCCAGGCGCCGCAATCGATCAGATGGTTGACGTTGGCGCCATAGGCGCCCTCGGCGTTGCCGAACACGCGCAGCGCGGCATCGGTGATCTCGCCGCCATGCGCGGCCTGGAACGCCAGCGCATGCTTGCGCACGTAATTGAATTCGGCCGACTCATCCGCCGATGCCGCGAGCAGCGCGGCTTCGGCCAGCAGCTTGGTCTGCAGCGGCATCAAATCGCGGAAGATGCCGGACAGTGTGATCACGACATCGATGCGCGGGCGTCCGAGCTGCTCCAGCGGGATCAGCTTGGCGCCGCAGAGACGGCCATAGCTGTCATGGCGCGGTTCGGCGCCCATCAGCCACAGTGCCTGCGCGATCGGCCCGCCCTCGGTCTTGAGATTGTCAGTGCCCCACAGCACCAGCGCGATCGTCTCCGGCAGCGTGTGACCCTCGCCGGCATGGCGGGCCAGCAGCCGCGCCACCTGGCGCTCGGCATCCTTGAGCGCGAAGGCGCTGGGGATGCGGAACGGATCGAAGCCGTGGAGATTGCGCCCCGTGGGCAGCACGTCGGTGTTGCGCAAGAGATCGCCGCCCGGCACCGGGCGGATGTAGCCGCCGTCGAGCGCATGCACGATCGCGGGCGTCTCGTTGTCAGTCGCCAGCAAGCGGTCGAGTTCGGTACGCTTGGCTGTGTCGGTGATCCCTGCGAGATCGAGCAGCTCGGCGCGCTGCTCCGCCGGCGGCGGCGAGCCGACGACGTGCAGGCCGTGCGGGATCAGCGAATATTCCAGCTCCAGCACGCTGGCCGACAGCGCGGTGATCCTGGCGTTGCGCTCATCGCCCCAGGCCGGCTCCGCGGCGGCGAGATCGACGGTCGCCGCCTGCGCCTGGATCAGCGCCGCACTGTCCTCCCTCAATTGATCAGTGGCGTCAGGCGACAGATTGCGCCAGGCATCGAGCGAGGACTTCAGGTCGGCGAGACCCTTGTAGAGGCCGGCGCTGGTGATCGAGGGCGTGAGATAGCTGATCAGGGTCGCGCCGCCCCGGCGCTTGGCGAGCGCGCCCTCGGACGGATTGTTGGACGCGTAGATGTAGAAGTTCGGCAGGTCGCCGATCAGCCGCTCCGGCCAGCATTCTGCGGACAGCCCGGCCTGCTTGCCCGGCATGAATTCGAGCGCGCCATGGGTGCCGAAATGCAGCACGGCATGCGCGCGGAAGTCCTCGCGCAGCCAGCGATAGAACGCTGCGAACGCATGCGTCGGCGCGAAGCTGCGCTCGAACAGCAACCGCATCGGATCGCCTTCGTAGCCGAAGGCGGGCTGCAGGCCGACGAACAGATTGCCAAACTGCTCGCCGAGCACCAGGAGGCTCGCGCCATCGGTCTGATGACGGCCGGGCGCCGGGCCCCACTGCTTCTCGATCTCGGCCAGATGACGTTCGCGCCGGACATGCTGATCGACCGGAATGCGCGCCGCGACATTTGCGACGGTGCCGAAGCGCTCGGCATTGCCTTTGAGCACACGGTTGCGCAGCGCGTCCACAGTATCCGGGACGTCGATCGTGTAGCCTGCCGCACGCAGCGATGTCATCACATTGTGCAGCGACTCGAACACCGAGAGATAGGCCGCGGTGCCGGCGCTGCCGCCGTTCGGCGGGAAGTTGAACAACACCACGCCGAGCTTCCGCTCGGCGCGCGCCGAGCGGCGCAGCTCGACGAGCCTCGCGACCCGCGCGGCGAGTTGCGTCGCACGCTCCGGCAGTGAGGCCATGTCACGGCCGGCATCGGCCATCGCCGACCGGCCGCCGAACACGGTCGGGCCGACGGCGCCGTCGAGCTCGGGGATCGCGACCATCATGGTGGCTTCGACCGGCGTCAGACCGCGCGCGTCGTCGTGCCACTGCTCGACGGTCTGGAACTCCAGCGGATGCGCCGCGATCAAGGGCACATTGAGCCCGGCCATGACCTGCTCGGCCGCACGCGCGTCATTATAGGCGGGACCGCCGACCAGCGAGAAGCCGGTGAGCGAGATCACCGCGTCGACCGTGGCGACACCGTCCTTCTGGAAGTAACGCGCGATGGCGGGGCGCGAGTCGAGCCCGCTGGCGAACACCGGCACCACGGCGAGCCCGCGCGCCTCCAGCGCCGCGATCACACCATCATAATGCCCGGTGTTGGCGGCGAGCAGATAGGAGCGCATCAAGATCACGCCGACGCGGCCGACCGCCTTCGATGTGGTGGGCAGCTCGTCGGCGCGTTCCACGATCCGCTGCGGCAGACGCGGGTGGTAGAGACCGACATCCGGATAGGTCACCGGCTCGGCGGCATTCAGCCTGCCGCGCAGCGAGGCGCGCGGCCCGTCGGCGTAGCGGCCGACCAGGAAGCGCACCATGTTCGCAAAATTCTGCTCGGAGCCGGCGAGCCAATATTGCAGCGTCAGGAAGTAGGCGCGCAGGTCCTGCGCGGTGCCAGGGATGTAGCGCAGCAGCCGCGGCATCCGCTGCAGCATCTTCATCTGGCCCTGGCCGCTGGAAGAGCCTGAGCGGTTGCTGCCGCGCAGCCGCTTCAAGAGGCCGAGCACGCCGGTGGCCGAGCCCGACATCGTCAGCTTGCCGAGACGGGTCAGGCGCACGACCTCGCCGGCCGACAGGCAGCCGATCATGGCGTCGCAGTGGTCGCGGCGCGCCGCCAGCGCGGGCAGCACCGGCTGGATGTGGTCCTCCATGAACAGCATGGTGGCGACCACGATGTCGCCGGTGGCGATGTCGTCGAGGCAGTGCGCGAGCGCGTTCGGATTGCAGCCCCACTCGTCGGCCGCGTGAACCTTGAGATCGAGACCGGGCAGCTCTGCCTGCAATGTCGTGCGTGCACGCACGGCAGCCGAGGCGAGATGGCTGTCCATCGTCACGATCACCACCCGGATGGGTGTGACGTCAGCGACCGAAATGCGCTTTGGCATCGTACAAGGTCTCGAGCGTGATCAGGTTGACGTTGCGCTCGCGCGCGAACCGTTCGGTGTTGCGGCGCGCCTTGCCGCGCACGAAGAAGGGAATCTTTGTCAGCTCGCGCTCGGCGTCGGAGGCCCAGGCGAGTTCAACGGATGCGACGGTTTCAACGACGCGCAGCTGCGGCTGCTGCGGCGGAGCCGCCGGCGCGCCGCCGAGATGGGATGGCGCGTGATCGGCGAACTCATGGTCCTCGCGGAACATGCCGAGCAGATGCTCCTCCAGACCCATCATCAGCGGATGAACCCAGGTGTCGAACAGCACGTTGGCGCCTTCGAAGCCCATCTGCGGCGAGTAGCGCGCCGGGAAATCCTGCACGTGGCACGGCGCCGAGATCACAGCGCAGGCAATGCCGAGCCGCTTGGCGATATGCCGCTCCATCTGCGTGCCGAGCACGAGCTCCGGCCGCAGTTCGCCGACGCGGGCCTCGACCTCGAGATAATCGTCGGTGATCAGCGGCTCGACGCCGTAGATCGCCGCGGCCTCGCGGATCTCGCGGGCGAATTCGCGGGCATAGGTGCCGAGGCCGATGACCTCGAAGCCGAGCTCCTGGGTCGCGACGCGCGCCGCGGCCACGGCATGGGTGGCGTCGCCGAAGATGAAGACGCGCTTGCCAGTGAGATAGGTCGAGTCGACCGAACGCGAGTACCAGGGCAGCCGGCTCTCGGCTCGCGCCAGCACCGACTCTGCATCGACACCGGCAAGACTGGCGACCTCTTTGATGAAGTCGCGCGTGGCACCAACGCCGATCGGGATCGTCTTCGTATAGGGCTGGCCGAACTGGCGGTTCAGCCATTGCGCTGCCGTCAGCGCGATCTCGGGATAGAGCACGATGTTGAAATCGGCTTGTGGCAGACGAGCGAGATCTGATGGCGTCGCATTCCACGGCGCGACCACGTTGATCTCGATGCCGAGCTCCACAACCTGCCTGGTCACTTCCGCGAGGTCGTCGCGGTGACGGAAGCCGAGAGCCGTCGGACCAAGCAGGTTGCAGACTGGACGGGCGCCTGTCTCCTTCTCACGGCGGGGGGAGCCATCAGCGGAAGACGCAGCCAACGCCCGTACAATCCGATAGAAAGTTTCGGAGGCGCCCCAATTCTCCTTGCGCTGATAGGCCGGCAGCTCGAGCGGGATCACCGGAATCGGAAGCCTCAAGGCCTGCGCCAGCCCGCCGGGATCGTCCTGGATCAGCTCGGCGGTGCAGGACGCGCCGACCAGCATCGCCTGGGGCTGGAAGCGCTCGTAAGCCGCGCGCGCCGCGCTCTGCAGCAGATCCGCGGTGTCGCCGCCGAGATCACGCGCCTGGAAGGTCGTGTAGGTGACCGGCGGCCGACGGTCGCGGCGCTCGATCATCGTGAACAGGAGATCGGCGTAGGTGTCGCCCTGGGGCGCGTGCAGCACGTAGTGCACGTCACGCATCGCGGTCGCAATGCGCATCGCTCCGATGTGCGGCGGTCCTTCATAGGTCCAGACCGACAGCTGCATCTCACACCGCCAATCTGGTTTGCCGCAGCAAGGGCCGCGCGAACAGCTCGGCGAGATCGCCGGCCTGCTCAAAACCCTGGATCGGCGTGAAGATCAGCTCGATCGACCATTTCGTCGTCAGGCCCTCGGCCTCCAGCGGGTTGGCAAGGCCGAGTCCGCAAACGACGAGGTCGGGCCGGGCTTCGCGGCAACGATCGAGCTGGCGCTCGACATCCTGGCCCTCGCTGAGCTGCGTGCCATCAGGCAGCAGCGCCAGCTCGGAGTCGAGATGCTCGCGGTGCAGATAGGGCGTGCCGACCTCGATCAGCTCCATGCCGATCTCGCGCGCCAGGAAACGCGCCAGCGGGATCTCGATCTGCGAATCCGGAAACAGGAAGACGCGCTTGCCGGCGAGCTGCGCGCGGTAGCGCGCCAGCGCCTTCTCCGCGCGCGCCTTGAGCGGCGCGATGGTCCGCTCGACATGCGCGCGCGACACGCCGAAGGCGTCGGCCGCGGCTGCGAGCCACAGCGCCGTGCCTTCGCCGCCGAGCGGGAATGGCGCCGCGATGCGGCGACAGCCGCGCTCCTCAAGGGCACGTGCGGTGTCGCCGAGGAAAGGCTGCGCCAGCAGCACCCGCGTCTCCGGGCCGATCGCCGGCAGCTCCGACGAGCGCCGCGGCGGCAGGAACGCAACCTGGTCGATGCCGAGGGCGGCAAAAGTCCGCCTGAACTGATCCTCGACGACATCGGCGAGCGCGCCGACCACGAGCAGCGATGGCCGCGCAGCCTGATCGGCTGCCGGGAGCACCGGCACGAGCGACGCGAGACAGGCATCCTCGCCCTGCGTAAACGTCGTCTCGATGCCGCTGCCGGAGTAGTTGAGCACGCGCACATCAGGTGAGAAGCGCTGCGACAGCCGCAGCGCCGCGCGTGACAGGTCGAGCTTGATCACTTCCGATGGGCAGGAGCCGACCAGGAACAGCAGCTTGATCTCGGGACGGCGCGCCAGCAGCTGACCGACGATGCGGTCGAGCTCGTCATTGGCGTCGACGAGCCCGGCGAGATCGCGCTCCTCCATGATCGCGGTGGCGAAGCGCGGCTCCGCGAAGATCATCACGCCGGCGGCCGACTGGATCAGATGCGCGCAGGTGCGCGAGCCGACGACGAGGAAGAACGCGTCCTGAATCTTTCTGTGCAGCCAGACGATGCCGGTCAGGCCGCAGAACACCTCGCGCTGGCCGCGCTCACGCAGCACGCCGTCCGGCGAAGCAGGCGGTTTCACGGCACAGGCTTGCGCATGAGCATTCATGACGCACGCTCCGCACGGGACGCCGCCGCCATCGCCTCGTCCTGCAGCCGCGCCGCGCGCAGCTTGAGCAGGAATTGCGCGGCGTTGATCGCATAGGCTGCGTAGGCGGCGAGCACGAGCAGCATCTGCTGCTGGGCGCTGCCGACATGGCCGATGATCGCAGCCAGATAGGCCGTATGCAGCGCGATCACCAGCATCGAGAACACGTCCTCCCAGAAGAAGGCCGGTGCGAACAGATAACGTCCGAACACGACCCGCTCCCAGATCGAGCCGGTGATCATGATGGTGTAGAGCAGCGCCGTCTTGAGAACGACGGAGGCGGTCGCGAGCCACAGCCCCTCGCCGGTCGCGAGATAGCGCGCCACGAGGCCGAGGCTGATCAGGAAGACGAGAAATTGCAGCGGCGCCAGAATGCCCTGCACCAGAGTCCATGGCGTGGCGTCGCGCCGGCGCTTTTCCTCAGCCGTGTAAAGCGCTTGCCGCTTTGCACGCGACGCCGGGTCAGGCGTGAAGCAGAGCTGGCTCCAGAGCGACGGATCAGTGGCGGATGTGAACTGCGCATCACACGATGTGTAAAGATGATTTGACAACATCGGTGCCCAGTGATGCGATGACGACAACCACAGGGGGATTGGTGGTGCACCGCACTCGGTCTGATCAACGTCACGTTGTGCAGTTCGCAGGTGGCGCATCGCAAATCCCCGAGTGCGAGCCCGATGGGGAAACGCTAGACCTGGGCAGGAAGAGTGTCAATCAAAATTGACGTCAAATAATATTGACGCAACGAGTGACGTGCGCTCATATGGAGGGGAGGCGCTTATGACCGAGCTCAATGAGACAGCCCGATTTCCGCGAGCCCGCTTTCGGACGAAGCGTGGGCAGCCCGGTTTTCATTCGCCGGCATCGCCGCGCATCGTCGCGCCGCTCCGCACCACACGCCATCCCCAACTCAACGACGCGATCGAAGCCGAGATCATTCCGCGGCTCGTGATGGCCCATGCCTCCGCGCTGGAACGCGTCCCGGCGATCATCACGGCCTCGGCGCAGGAGGCGGCTGATTTCGCCGAGCTCGTGCTGGACGCGGACGATGTTGGCGCGGTGGCCTGCATCCAGGCGCATCGCGATCACGGCGAGACCCTGGAGCGCATCTATCTCGATCTCCTGGTCCCCACCGCGAACCATCTGCGCCATCTGTGGGCGGACGACGAGCGCGACTTCGCCGACGTCACGCTCGCGCTGTGGCGGCTGCAGCAGCTGCTGCGGCATTTCAGCCCGGCCTTCTGCGCCGAGCTCGCGGTCGCGCCCGCAGGACTGCGCGTGCTGCTGACCACGGCGCCGGGCGACAGGCGCGAGCTGGGCCACATGATGTTCGGTCTCGTGCTGGCGGGCGAGTTCTTCCGTCGCGACGGCTTCGAGACCTGGATCGAGCCCGACACGGCCGATCGCGGCTTCGTCGAGACGCTTCGCTCGCAGTGGTTCAATGTCGTCGAGTTCTTCGCCACCAGCGACAGGAAGCTTGACGATCTCGCCTCAAACATAAGGATGGTCCGGCGCGAGTCCTCCAACCAGGACGTCGGCGTGCTGGTCTGCGGTCCTGCTTTTATTGAACGGCCTGAACTCGTTCTCCTGGTCGGTGGCGACGGTGTCGTCTCCGATCCGAGCAGAGAGGCTTCGCAAGCCCGGCACGTCGTCAGTCTTCTGACCGAACGGCGATAGCTGAGGGTGCAGTGAAGATGAATGCTGGAACGAGACTTGCCGCGCGAAGGCTCCTTGACTGGGAGGACAACGGCGTTGGTGAGGGCGTTCAGAGCTCCGAAAGAGTCGCTTGGCGACCTCAATGCGGATGTTGCGGGCATGCTGGTGGCCGCAGCGTCCGACATTGCGCTCGCGCTCGACGCCGACGGCAACATTCAGGACCTGGCTTTTCAACAAGCCGGCCTGCCGCTTGAACTGAGAAACACAGACGCGTGGATCGGCCGATCCTGGCAAGCAACAGTGTCCGAGGAAAGCCAGACAAAGCCAGAGCTGCTGCTCACGGAGGCCTCCCAGCGCAAGGTGTCGCGCTGGCGCGAGGTGCGTTATCCGGCCGCGCGCGGGCCGGACATCCCGATCCTGTTCGCGGTGGTGGCGATCAAGGGCGCGGCGCGCTTCATCGCGGTCGGCCGCGACGTGCGCGCCACCGCCGCGCTCCAGCAGAAGCTGATCGAGGCGCAAGTTGCCATCGAGCGCGACTATTCGCGCATGCGCAACGCCGAATCGCGCTACCGGATCCTGTTCCAGATCACGTCGGAGCCGGTCCTCATCGTCGATGCGGTGAGCCATCGCATCGTCGAGGCCAACCCGGCCGCGGCCGCCCTGCTCGATCACGGCGCCGCCAATCTGATCGGCAAGCTGTTTCCCGATGCGCTGCTGCTCGACGACATGGCGATGTCGCAATCCCTGTCGCTGGCGATCCGCTCGCAGGGCAAGATCGAACGCGCCAGGATCCGGCTCGACGGCGGCCGCGACTATCTGCTCGACGGCACCTTCTTCCGGCAGGACAACGCGTCGCTGTTCCTGCTGCGGTTCTCGCCGCTGGCCACGCAGCCTGCACTCCCGAAGAGCTCCGACGTCAACACCCAGCTCGTGCAGTTCGTCGAATCGGCCCCCGACGGATTCGTCATCACCGACATGGACGGCCGCCTGCTGCACGCCAACGCCACCTTCCTGCAGCTCGCGCAGATCGAGAACATGCACCAGATCCTGGGCGAGACGATCGACCGCTGGATCGGCAAGTCGGCGATCGATTTCTCGGTCATGCTGACCAATCTGCGCCAGCATGGCAGCGTGAAGCTGTTCTCCAGCGTCGTCCGCGGCGAGCACGGCTCGCCGGTCGACGTCGAGATCTCCGCCAGCACGGTCGGGGCGCCCGGCCAGGCCAGGCTCGGCTTCACCATCCGCAATGTCGGCCCGCGCATCTCCAGCGACGGCGGCGACCACGGCTATATTCCACGCTCCCGTGAGCAGCTCGCCGAGCTGATCGGCCGCGTGCCGCTCAAGGAGCTGGTGCGCGAGACCACCGACGTGATCGAGCGGATGTGCATCGAGACGGCGCTCAAGGTGACCGGCGACAACCGCGCGACCGCTGCCGAGATGCTCGGCCTCAGCCGACAGAGCCTCTACGTCAAGCTGCGGCGCTATGGACTTGCCGAGCCGAGCGAAGAAGACAGCCAGTTGGAATAGGTGGAACAGTTGCAATGACCGAGATCGCGCCCGTCCCGCTCGCTCCAAGGATTCCATCAAGGCTTCGGCCCTCGGCCGTTCTCGAGTTGTTGAAGCCGATCACCTGGTTTCCGCCGATCTGGGCGTTCGGCTGCGGTGTGGTGTCGTCAGGCGCGCCGCTGGCGTCGCGCTGGCCGATCGTGATTGCGGGCCTCGTGCTCGCCGGGCCGATGGTGTGCGCCACCAGCCAGGCCGTCAACGACTGGTTCGACCGCCATGTCGATGCGCTCAACGAACCGGACCGCCCGATCCCGTCGGGCCGCATTCCCGGACGCTGGGGTCTCCATATCGCGCTGATCTGGACGGTGCTGTCGCTCGGCGTCGCCACCCTGCTCGGCACCTGGGGCTTTGCCGCGGCGGCGCTCGGCCTTGCGCTCGCCTGGGCCTACAGCGCGCCGCCGATCCGGTTGAAGCAGAACGGCTGGTGGGGCAACAGCGCCGTCGGCCTCTGCTATGAAGGACTGCCCTGGATCACCGCGGCGGCGATCATGAGCGCGCAGGCGCCGTCCTGGCCGGTGCTCTCGATCGCCCTGCTGTATAGCGCCGGCGCGCACGGCATCATGACCCTGAACGACTTCAAGTCGATCAATGGCGATCGCGTCAGCGGCGTCAATTCGCTGCCGGTGCTGCTCGGGCCCGAGCGCGCCGCCCGCCTCGCCTGCATCACGATGGCGCTGGCGCAGGTCGCGGTGCTCGTGCTGCTTATCGTCTGGAGCCGACCGGCCCATGCCACGATCGTCGCAGCGCTGATCGCGGCCCAGCTGGTGCTGATGCGGCGCTTGATGACGAATCCGCGCGAGCTCGCGCCCTGGTACAACGGGACCGGCGTGCTGCTCTACGTGCTGGGCATGCTGGTCACGGCCTTCGCGCTGGCGGGGTTGCCGGCATGAGCAGCGCTGCGCCCGCTCCTCTGTCCTGGGTCGGCATCGTCAGGCTGGGCCTTGTGCAGACCGCGCTTGGCGCGGTCGTGGTGCTGACCACCTCGACCTTGAACCGCGTGATGGTGATCGAGCTCGCTCTGCCGGCCATGATCCCCGGCCTCCTGGTCGCGATCCATTACGCGATGCAGGTGCTCAGGCCCTGGCTCGGTCATGGCTCCGACGTCGGCGGGCGTCGTTTCGCCTGGATCGTCGGCGGCATGGCCGTGCTCGCCGCCGGCGGCCTGCTGGCCGCCGCCGCTACCGCGCTGATGGCGACGCATCTCGCTCTCGGTCTCGCGATCGCCGTGGTCGCCTTCATCATGATCGGCATCGGCGTCGGCGCCGCCGGCACCTCGCTGCTGGTGTTGCTCGCCAAGCGCACCGCGCCGGCGCGGCGCAGCGCCGCCGCCTCGATCGCCTGGATCATGATGATCACCGGCTTCATCGTCACGACCGCGGTCGCCGGCAAGGCGCTCGATCCGTTCTCCGGCGAGCGGCTGATGCTGGTGTCCGGCACGGTGTCGGCGATCGCCATGGTGCTGACCTTGCTGGGCGTCTGGGGGATCGAGCAGCCCGACGCGTCTCCTCACACGACCTCCGGCGCCGCGAATCGCTCCGGCTTCATGGAGGATTTCCGCGAGATCTGCCGGGAGCCGCAGGCGCGACGGTTCGCGATCTTCATCTTCGTCTCGATGCTGGCCTACAGCGCGCAGGACCTCATCCTGGAGCCGTTCGCCGGCAGCGTGTTCGGCATGACGCCGGGCCAGACCACGCAGCTCTCCTCGGTGCAGCACATGGGCGCGCTGATCGGCATGATCCTGATGCCGGCGATGGCGAGCCTGCATGCCGACTGGCGGACGCGCCCGCAGCCCTGGATCATCGGCGGCTGCCTCGCCTCGGCGCTGGCGCTGCTCAGCCTGGTCGCCGCCGCCACCGTCGGCCCGGCCTGGCCGCTACGCGCGTCCGTGCTGCTGCTCGGCATCACCAACGGCGTCTACGCCATCGCCGCGATCGGCGCGATGATGAACATGGTCAGCGAAGGCCGCGACAATCGCGAGGGCACGCGCATGGGCCTGTGGGGCGCCTCGCAGGCGATCTCGTTCGGCATCGGCGGCTTCGTGGGCACCGCGGCGGCAGACGCTGCGCGTCACCTCATGCCGTCGACCGCCTCGGCCTACGCGGCGGTGTTCGCCGCCGAAGCCGCCTTGTTCGTTCTCTCCGCCTGGCTCGCGATCTGGATCAAGCGCCCGCGCGAGCAGACGTCGCCGCTTCAGCCACAGCCGGCCAACCAGGGAGCCTGACCGATGAGCCCCTCCTCCAGCCCCGAGACCTTCGACGCGGTGATCATCGGCGGCGGACCGGCCGGCGCAACGGCCGCGAATGATCTGGCCCGTCACGGCCATCACGTGCTGCTGCTCGACCGAGCCGGCCGCATCAAGCCGTGCGGCGGCGCCATTCCACCGCGGCTGGTCGCCGAGTTCGAGATTCCCGACCATCTGCTGGTGGCCCGAATCTCGTCCGCCCGCATGGTGTCGCCGAGCAACCGGGACGTCGACATGCCGATCGACGGCGGCTTCGTCGGCATGGTCGATCGCGAGCATTACGACGAGTGGCTGCGCGCACGCGCGGCGGAAGGCGGCGCGATCCGCCGCACCGGAACCTTCAGCCATATCGCGCGCGACGACGACGGCAGGTCGGTGGTGCACTACGTCCGGCGCATGGACGACGGCAGCGTGCGCGAGGACAGCGTGCGGACGCGCGCCGTGATCGGCGCCGACGGGGCGGTCTCGGCCGTGGCGCGCCAGTGCATCCCCGAAGCCGGCGAGATGCGCTACGTGTTCGCGTATCATGAGATCATCCGCTCGCCGGACCGCAGCCATCCGGTGTTCGATGCCGCGCGGTGCGATGTCGTCTATCGCGGCCGGCTGTCGCCGGACTTCTACAGCTGGGTGTTTCCGCACGGACCGACCACCAGCATCGGCACCGGCAGCGCGCATAAAGGCTTTTCGCTGCGGGGCTCAGTCGCCGAATTCCGCAAGGCTGCCGCGCTCGACGATCTCGACACCATCCGCCGCGAAGGCGCGCCGATCCCGCTGAAGCCGCTGTCGCGCTGGGACAATGGCCGCGACGTCGTGCTGGCCGGCGATGCGTCGGGCGTGGTGGCCCCGGCCTCCGGTGAAGGCATCTATTACGCGATGGCTGGCGGCCGCGCGGCCGCCGACGCCGTTGCCTTGTTCCTTAAGACCGGCGATGCAGCCGCCCTGGCGACGGCCCGCAAATCCTTCATGCGCAGGCACGGCGCCGTGTTCTTCATCCTCGGTCTGATGCAGCGCTACTGGTACACGAGCGATGCCCGCCGCGAGCGCTTCGTCGCGATCTGCCGTGACAAGGACGTCCAGCAGCTGACCTGGGACGCGTACATGAACAAGGAATTGGTCCGCGCCAAGCCGCTGTCGCATGTGCGCATCTTCTTCAAGAACATCGCGCACCTCACCGGGCTCGCGAGGGCGGCGTAGCGGCTCGCGCGATGGATGAGCTGTTTCACAGCCCGCATCTGGTCGACCTGATCCTAACGGTGGTCGCGGTGGAGCTTGCGGCCGTGACGTGGATCTGGCAGCGCCACCGCCGCGGCATCAGCCCGCTCGCGCTGCTGCCCAATCTGCTCGCCGGGGTGTTCCTGCTGCTGGCTGTACGTTGCGCGCTGACCGGGGCGCCGTGGTTCTGGCTCGCGGGCTGCCTCGCCGCCTCCGGCCTCGCCAACGCGGCTGATCTCAGGCAGCGGTGGCGTTGAGGCATATCGCCTCTTCAAATGACTCATGCGCTCGGCCCGCGCAAACCCCGCTGACGCAAAGGGCACCCACAGCTGTCGTCCCGGCGAACGCCGGGACCCATAGCCACCGGCAACTATCGGTTTCACAGAAGGCTCAACGCGCAGCGTGCCCCAAGGGAGATCACGCGGTATGGGTCCCGGCGTTCGCCGGGACGACACGGGTGCGTGCGGAAGGTGCGCGGGCAACCGCTCAGAACCTGAGCGCGGTACCGACGCCGCTCACTTCTTCTCAGAGAACGTCTTCAGATACGCGATGACGTCCTTGCGCTGCTGCTCGTTGGCGAGCTTGAACACCATCTTGGTCGAGCCGGTCGCCTGATCCGCCTTGCCCTTGTCGGTGAGGAACTTCTTCAGGAAGGCGTTGGGATCCGGGAGGTATGCGAAGATATTGTCCTCGGTCCAGACGAGCCCCGCCTCGCCGGCATGCTTGTTCAGCTCCGAATAGGCAAAGCCCGGATAGGTCCCGGTGGGCCGGCCGACGACGCCGGTGAGGACCGGACCGACGGCGTTCTTCGCCTCCGGTCCGATCCGGTGGCACGTCATGCACTGCTTGAAGACCTGCTCGCCCTTGGCAGCGTCCCCGCCGTCCAACGCGAACGCGGCGCCCGCCGACATGGCAGTCATGACCGCTGCAACCAAACCCGATCGAAGCATATGCGACCTCCCGATGCGTCGTTTTTGTTAGCCCATGTGATTTGCTCCTTACAGGTAACAGTGTCACGTAATCTTGTCATGCCTGGTTCAGGCGAAAGTGAGCGAATAAGTCGCAGCTCGAACATGCAATAGGCGCAGGGATACCAACGAAAGAAGGATGCTCTGAAATAAGCCTTGACAGCGAGCGCCCTGCATGGGCTAACGACATTCTCAAGACTCTCAATACGTTAGCGGGATGGGGCGCAACACCTTCAAAATGCGCGCCAAATGAACTGGCCGCGATCCCCCGAGCGTCTCAAGAGGGTGCCAAAGATAACGGGTGCCAAGACCATGGCCGAGTTTCACGGTCCACGACCCGACGTGACATTGCTGCTGGACATGGACGGCGTGATCCGTGAGGCGACGCTGTCGCCGAACATGTCAGCCGAGAATGTCGACATCTGGCTCGGCCGTCCCTGGTCCGAGATCGTCGATGATGCGAGCGAGAAGATCGAGCGCATCATGCAGGACACCAAGCGGACCGGCATTTCCGCATTCCGACAGATCACGCAGCGGTTCCCGAGCGGTCTCGAGCTGCCGATGGAATTCACGACCGTGCTGCTCGGCGGCCGGGCCGGCATGCTGGCGATCGGCAAGAATCTGCAGGCGGTCGCGGAGCTCCAGGCCCGGCTGATCTCGGCCCAGCAGACCATCGAGCGCGACTACTGGAAGCTGCGCGAGATCGAGACGCGCTACCGCCTGGTCATCGAGGACTCCAACGAGGCTGTGCTGCTGACGAAAGTGTCAGATCTGCGCATCGTCGAAGCGAATCGGACGGCGGCGGCCGCGCTCGGCGTTTCAAGCCGTCGCCGGGACAATCTGGTGGGCCGCGAGTTCCTGCAGGAGATCCCGCAAAAGGATCGCGAGCCGGTAGAGCTGATGCTGAGGCGCGTCCGCGACCAGGGCAAGGCGCCGGGCATCGTGATTCACCTCGGCCACGACACCGCACCCTGGATGCTCCGGGGATCGCTGATGACCAGCGAGACCGCGCCGATGTTCCTGCTGCAGATGGCGCCGATCGGCAAGGCCGCGCAGCCGGGCCCGCTCCCCGACGATCCCGAAGCGCTGATCGACAATCTTCCCGATGCCGTCATCAGCATCGATGGCACCGGTGCCATCAAGCGGGCCAATCGGGCCTTCCTGGAGTTGGTCGAGGTCGGATCGAAAGAGGCGCTGATCGATGAGAAGCTGAGCCGGTGGCTGACGCGCCCCGGCGCCGACCTTTCGGTGCTGATCTCCAACGTCGAGCGCCATGGAGCCGTCCGGCTGCTGTCGACCACGATCCAGGGCGAGCTCGGGACCGAGACCGAGGTCGAGATCTCGGCTGCCGCCCATGGCCTCGACGGCCAGCGCCGGATCGGCCTGGTGTTGCGCAACATCGCCAGGCGGTTGTCGCCCGCGGCGGAGCATGACAATCTGCGGGTCGCCCTCGCGGGCCTCAATGAATCCGTCGGCAAGACACCGTTGCGCGACCTGGTGAGGAGCACGGTCGAAGTCGTCGAGCAGCATTACGTCCGCGCTGCGCTCGAGCTCGCCAACGGGAACCGGACGTCGGCTGCCGAAATTCTCGGCCTCAGCCGCCAGAGTCTTTACGCCAAGCTCGATCGGTATAATCTGAGCCAACTCGAAGAAAGCGACGAGGAAACCGAAAAGGGGAGATAGTTGCCCGTTCCGCTGACAACGCCGGCCTTCGGCCACGCTACTCTTGCGGATTGCGAGCGTGAACAGATTCATCTCGCAGGCTCGATCCAGCCGCACGGCATTCTCCTGGCGGTCAAGGAGCCCGACAACATCGTCATCCAGGCCAGCACCAATGCGGCCGTCTTCCTCAACACCGGCTCCGTGGTCGGCCGTCCCTTGCGCGATCTTGGCGGCGACCTGGCCCTGCAGATCCTGCCGCATCTCAACAGCCCCCTCCATCTGGCTCCGATGACCCTGCGATGCACCGCCGGGGCGCCGCCGCGCCGGGTCGACTGCACGCTTCACCGACCCTCGAATGGCGGGCTGATCGTCGAGCTGGAGCCGGCGACGAAGACGACCAACATCGCGCCTGCGCTCGACAGCGCCTTCCACCGCATCACCTCGGCCTCATCGTTGCTCGGCCTGTGCGACGAGACGGCGACCATCTTCAGGGAGATCGCCGGCTACGACCGCGTCATGGTCTATCGCTTCGACGAGGACGGCCATGGCGAGGTCTTGTCGGAGCGGCGGCGGCCGGATCTGGAGGCCTTTCTCGGCAACCGCTATCCGGCATCCGACATTCCGCAGATCGCGCGCCGGCTCTACGAGCGCAACCGCGTGCGCCTCCTGGTCGACGTCAACTACACGCCAGTGCCGCTGCAGCCGCGCATCTCGCCGCTCAACGGCCGCGACCTCGACATGTCCCTGAGCTGCCTGCGCAGCATGTCGCCGATCCACCAGAAATACCTGCAGAACATGGGCGTCGGCGCGACGCTGGTGTGCTCGCTGATAGTCAGCGGACGGCTGTGGGGACTGATCGCCTGCCATCACTATGAGCCACGCTTCGTGCCGTTCGACATTCGCGCGGCAGGCGAGGCGCTGGCCGAGACCTGCGCGATCCGGATCGCGGCGCTGGAGAGCTTTGCCCAAAGCCAATCCGAGCTGGTCGTGCGCCGGCTGGAGCAGCGGCTGGTCGAAGCGGTGTCGCGCGACGGCGAATGGCAGGCGGCGCTGTTCGACGGCTCGCAGTCGCTGCTGCAGCCGCTTGGTGCGAGCGGCGCGGCGCTGCTGTTCGAGGGCCAGGTCACGACCGCCGGCGACGTCCCGTCGACGCAGCGCATCCGCGATCTCGCCGCCTGGCTCGATCGCCGGCGCAACACGCCGGGAGCAGCCCCCGAGGGCTTGACGGCGACCAGCTCGCTGACGCTCGACGAACCGTCCTTTGCCGACATCCGCTCGATCGCCAGCGGCCTGATCGCCGCACCGCTGTCGGCGAGCGAGGGCGAGTATCTGTTGTGGTTCCGGCCGGAGCAGGTGCGGACGGTGACCTGGGGCGGCGACCCGCTCAAGGCCGTCATCATCGGCGACGATCCGTCGGATCTGTCGCCGCGGCGCTCGTTTGCGAAATGGCATCAGCTGGTCGAAGGCAAGTCCGAGCCCTGGTCGAGCGCCGAGCTCGCCTCCGCCCGCGTCGTCAGCGAGACGGTCGCCGACGTGGCGCTGCAGCTGCGTTCGGTGCGCATGGTGATCGCGCAGGACCAGCTCGCCACGATCAGCGCCCAGGTGCTGCGCTCGGAGCAGCCGGTCATCATCGCCGATGTCGAGGGCCGCATCCTGCTGATGAACGAAGCATTCGAGCAGCAGCTGCGCGCCTCGCATCCGCACATCCCATATCTGCGCGACCTCGGCAGCTACTGCACCGCGCCGGCGGAATTCCGCGCCAATCTCGACGACCTCATGCGCAACAAGCGCAGCTGGCGCGGCGAGCTGACGCTGACGGGCGGCGCCTCGCCGCAACGGCCGTTGATGGTGCGCGCCGACCCGGTGATCGCGCCGTATGATCGCGTGCTCGGCTTCGTGCTGATCTTCTCGGACTTGACCGAGCGCAAGACCGCCGAGGCGGCCCGGGCGCGCTTCCAGGAAGAGATCGACGGCGCCCGCCGGCCCACGCTGCGGCTCGATCAGAGTGCAAGCCTGATCTACAAGGAGCTCGCCGCGTCCACCGTCGAGAACGCGCAGCTCGCCGCGCTGGAGGTGACGCACGGCGCGCAGGCCGGCAGCATGCCGGAGATGCTGGAGAGCATCCGCAATTCGACCACGCGGACGCTGGAGATCCTCGAGCACCTGGTGTGGTATCGCTCGCAGAGCGAGGAGTAAGACGAGGGAGAGTGTCTGCGGTACGTCGTTGATGAATGCCGTCTCGCACCCGCTTTGACCACGTAGCTCGTACTTTGACGATATCGCCCGATATCTCACCACGCTCTCGGTCTACTCCCCTCCCCCTTGCGGGCAGGGCTATCGCATATGAGAAAAGCTCGTAGCCGCCAGCACGCCTCCTACCGTCCTTCGAGACGCCCGCCTCCGGCGGGCTCCTCAGGACGAGGCCAGTTTCGCGGCTGGATTCCTCAATCCTCATGGTGAGGAGCGCCGTCTTCGGCGCGTCTCGAACCATGAGGCCCCTAACAAGGGCCGGGTCATATGCGATGGCCCTGCCCTTGCGGGGAGGGGAGCCGGCCGTCGCCGGCGGAAACACATCGGCTCCAACGCAGTGCCCTGTCGGACGAGATCGATTTGAGCTGGACGTCGGCGGCCTCAGCCAGCGAGCCCAGCCGCCTGCTGGAGCGCCTGCGACAGCGCGATGTTCAGCTGGAAGGCCGTGGCGGCTTCCTCGACGACCGCATCATGCTCGGCCATCGCCGCGCCGGCCTGCTCCAATGCGTCCCTGTAGTGATCCTTGAAGCGCGGAATATCGGCGATCTCCGTAAACTCGTAGAACGACAGGGCCGCGGGCTCCAGTTCGAGCGAGCGCGCCAGGATCTTCTTGATGATCTGGCCGCCGCTGAGATCGCCGAGGTAGCGCGTATAGGCGTGCGCCAGCAGCGGATGGCCGGAGCCGGAGCCTGCCTCGTGGATAGCACGAACATAGGCGATCGCCTCGGGCAGCAACGGCAGATTGCACGCCTCGAGCTCAGCGAGATCGGCCTTGATCGCAGCACTGCGATGCAGCTCCAGCCGCACGATGCGGCCCGTCACTGGCGTGCCCTGATGGCGGAGCAGCTGCGCTTCGAGCGTCTCGTAGACCGGCAGCAGGTTGCGCAGCAGCAGCGCGTACGCATGAACCGTGCCGCGCCCCCGCAACAGCTCGGCGACGATGCCGGTCCGCTCGGCGGTGACGTGGAGCGTCTTGGTACGTTCCCGCATCGCCTGCAAAAAACTGGCCGGACGCGTGCTGCGCCCGGCCATCTCGATCCGATCCAATTCGACTCTGTCCAACATGCCTCGACCTGCAGGACTTCAGCGCGGTGGCGCCAGCCCGTGTTTCACGCCCCAGTCGAACCAGTTATCGACCACGGTGCCCGACAGTAGGATACCGATGCCGCCGGTCAAGGTGCAAAGCACGGCGAACCACCAGGCCCAGCGATGGATCGACTCGGCCGTCGCATTGAAGCCCATGGTCCAGCGCCAGAACAGCGCACCACGTTCGAAGGCCGTGCCGCGGTCGACGATCTGCTCGAGCTCACGCTCGCCGCCGTAGCGGCTGATCGCCAGCACCGTCGCGCCATGCATCGCGAACAGCAGCGCCGACCCGTACAGGAAGGCGATCGAGAGCATGTGGAACGGATTGTAGAACAGGTTGCCGTGGGTGATGGAGAAGTTGTTGGTCCAGTCGAGGTGCGGGAAGATGCCGAACGGCACCGCCTCGCTCCAGCTCCCCATGAAGATCGGCCGGATGAAGCCGAGCACCAGATAGAGCCAGATTGCCGACGCGAACGCCCACGACACATGCGTGCCGAGACCGAGCGCGCGGGCGCGGCGATAGGTGCGCGCCCACCACAGCAGGATCGACGTCGTCAGGAAGAAGCCGGCCATCAGCCACCAGCCGCCCTCCTGCAGCGGCGGGAAGATCTGCAGGCCGTATTCCGGCGCCGGCGGCTGCAGGGCCAGCCACGGGAACTGGCGGATGAACTCGAGCGGGCTCCAGTTCACCGATGCCAGCATGTTGAGACCGATGATCTCGATCGCAACGAAGCCCGACATCAGCGACGCGAGGCCGAGAAAGCCGAGATAGACCGGGCCGACCTGGGCATCGCCGAGCTTGCCGAACCAATAGTTGAAGCTGCCCTTGCCGATCCGCTCCCAGACGCCGGGCTCGATCGGGATACCCGGATAGATCGCACTACGAACTTGGATCTGCGTGAAGATGTTCTGGTATTGGGCCATGACGACCTCTCCTTGAACTCATTGCGGCGGCGACCAGATCGGGACGTGGCGCCACCAGTCCCACCAGTCCGACCAGGCATTGCCTTCCGGCATCAGCCAGGCGGGACCGGAGATGACGATGCAGACAGCGCTGAAGAACACCGCCGACAGCGCCAGGAACAGACCGAGGCGATGGATGCCGAGCGTGCCGATGGAGTAGCCGAGGAGATCGCGGAACATGGTGTTTTCATGCTCCGGCGATTTCATCTCCTGGCCCTTGCCCGGGTTGGCGGCCGACAGGATCAGCGAGCCGTGCAGCGCGAGCGCGAGACACGTCGTGAAGAAGAACGTGATCGCGATCATGTGCGCAGGATTGTAGTGGAAGTTGCCGAACTGATAGCCGGTGTTCGACACCCAATCGAGGTGAGTGATGATGCCGTAGGGGAAGGCGTAGCTCCATGAGCCCATCAGCACCGGCCGGATCACCTCCAGCGTGAAATAGGCGAAGATCGCAAAGCCGAAGGCGAACGGCACGTGATAGCCGATCGCGAGCTTGCGGCAGATCTCGACCTCGCGCAGCGCCCATGAGACGAAGGCGCCGAGCGCACACACCGTGATGAGCTGCCAGAAGCCGCCCTCGGTGAGGGGCGCGAACGACAGCCCGTATTTGGCATCGGGCGGGTTGATGCTGATCTGCCAGAGATTCCACGTCGGTCCGAGCGCCGTGGCGTAGAGGATCAGCGCCACGCCGACGAAGGTGAAGAAGATCGTCGTCACGCCGAAGAAGCCGACGTAGAACGGTCCGACCCAGAAATCGAAGAGGTCGCCGCCGATCAACGTGCCGCCGCGGACGCGGTATTTTCGTTCAAAGCTGAGCATTGCCATCGGTCCTGCCTCCGCTGCCCGTCGCGCGATATGCTACGTGTCGTGTCGTGAATTCGTTGGACGAGAGGATTTGGGAAGCGGGCGAACGGGGTCTGCCGCCGTCGCCCGTCCGCTTCCCTCTGGTCGTCGAGCTGCTAGCTGAGCTTCACCGGCGTTGCCGGATCGGAGATCGACGACGTCTTCGCTGCACGCGGCCCCTCCAGCCAGTTGAACCGGTTGGTGCTGAGCAGGATGAAGTGAATCACCAATGCCAGTCCGAACAGGAACACGCCGAGAGCCACGAGAACCCTGCGGGGATCGAACAACAACCACAAGCGCCACATAGTTTTCTCCTTTCGATCAGGTCAGGTAGGAGAGCGCGAGAGTGGCGTAGTGGGCTGCCCCATCCATCGCCGCCTTGTAGCCAGTCGGCCCGGGCAGCCAGGGACGCCACATCCAGGCGAGAATGTGGGCGACGATCGCAACCGCCGTGAAGACCACAAAGCTCGTCATGAAGATGCTATGGAATTCCCTCGCCTCCGCTTCGGTCAGCCCTGACAGAGAGCCTCCCTTGTTTGGTACGTCCACCATAGTGGTACCTCCTGGTGTTGGCCTTTCGGCCGGATGCCGCCCACCGAGATGAGCGGCGTCGAAGTGTCATCCCGTCGCCGGGATGACATCCGTGCGGCGAGCCGCACGAACTCCTTGAGAACCCAGAGAGCGCACTGACCGCTCTCGAACTCAAAGTCCCATGAAGGACGAGGTCGCGCAGTTCGCGGCCTTGATCCTCGCTTCACCGACGATCGCGCCGAGCGGCGCCGGCCGGTGGCCGGTGATGATGGAGCCGATCCGGCGCAGCACGCCCTCGACCATCAGCACGGCGAAGCACATCGCGTAGACCAGGAGATAGTCGATGCGCTCGCGCGATCTCGGCGCGACGTCACGATCCATGCGTTCGTATAACGACATCGTCCTCTCCCTCTCCGCTATCCCCGTGCCTACGCGGCCTGGCCCGTTGCGAGCTGCGACCGCGCATGCGCGAGAACGTCCTCCGTCACCTTGTCGAGTCCAGCCTGGCGCGCACCGCGCTCGGCGGCGTCGCGCAGCCGCTTGGCCGCCGAGATCCGCACCAGCACCGGCTGGGTCTCGATGATCTGGTCGAGCGCGAGCTTGGCCCCGTCATCCCATGGCAGCTCACGCTCGAGCCGCGCCGGCGTCGCCGCGATCTGGTCGAGCTGGGTTGCGAGCGGCAGGATGTTGAACAGCGCATCGAACAGCGCGTTGCAGACCTCCTGCACGACGTAGGTCGCCCCCGCATAGCCCATGAACGGCGTGCCGGTGTGGCGCCGGATCACCGTGCCCGGGAACGAGGCCGGGATGTAGACCGACCGGTTGCCGGCTTCCGCCGCATACATGCGTTCGTTATAGCTGCCGAACAGCACGAGCGGCGGCCGCTCGTGGATGGCCTTGCGGATGGCGTCATTATCGGTCTTGGCGCCGGCACAGCGCGAGGTGGCAAAGCTGCACGGCAGCCCGAGCTCCATCTCCAGGAAATTGCGCAGGCCGCGTGCGTAGGTCTCAGAGGCGACGATGCCGAAGCTCGCGGTGCCGAAGAAGTCCTGCGTCACCGAGCGCCAGAGGTCCCACAGCGGCTTGATCGTCGTATGCTTCTCCCGGGTGATGAACGGCTCGGGATCGAGGCCGAGCATCTCGCCCAGCGAGCGCAGGAATTTCGTCGTCGAATGCAGCCCGATCGGCGCCTGCAGATAAGGCCGCTCCAGCGTCTCGCACAGCAGGCGACCGAACTCGCGGTACATGCAGATGTTGACATCGGCATTGACCAGCTTCGGCACGTCGGCGAGGTGGCTGCCGAGCGGGAACACCATGTTGATCTCGGCGCCGATGCCTTCGACCAGGCGGCGGATCTCGGCGACATCCGACGGCATGTTGAAGGTGCCGTAGATCGGCCCGATGATGTTGACCCTGGGCTTCTCGCCGTCCGCGCGCGGCTTGCGCTCAGGAATCCGGCGTGGGCCGTATTCGCTCCACAGCCAGCTCAGCGCGCGGTTGGCGCTCTGCCACTGGTCCTCGTCGATGGTGCGCGGCAGGAAGCGCTTGATGTTGGAGCCTTCGGGCGTGACGCCGCCGCCAATCATCTCGGCGATCGAGCCGGTGACGACCACCGCCGGCAGGTCGGGATCCAGCGCGGCGCGGGCGCGCTTCATCGCCTGCTCGGTGCCCTTCTGGCCGAGCTCGTCCTCGCCTAACCCCGTCACGACGATCGGCAGCTCATGCGGCGGCAGGCCGTCGGTGTAGTGCAGCACCGAGGTCACCGGCAGGTTCTCGCAGCCCACGGGGCCGTCGATGATGACCTGCAGGCCCTTGATCGCGGTGAACGCGTAGACCGCCCCCCAATAGCCGCCGGCGCGATCGTGGTCGAGGATCAGCATCACACCATCTCCTCGGACTTGCGCGCCTTGGCCTGCGCCGCGACCGCTTTGCGGTACTTGTCGCGGAAAGCAGGACGCGCGACAGGGGTGCCCTGCCACACGCCCGCGGTGTCGCCCTCACCGACACCTTCGAAGAAGTCGCGCATCTCGTCGAAGCGGGCCTTGCCTGAGATCGCCGCGTTGACGACCTGCGCCAGCGAGCCAGCGCCGGAGACGCCGAACAGCGGCCGCGCCGAAATGAGATTGGTGAAGTAGAGCGACGGGATCGCGCGCGCCTTGGCCTTCTGCACGACCGGCGTGGTGCCGATCGCAAGATCCGGCGCGAACTCATCGACCGCCGTGAGATCCTGCTCCAGCGAGGCGCGGTACTGCACGCGCACGCCGCGGCTCTCGAGCCAGGCACAGTCGGCCTCCGACCAGCGCGTGCGCGGACAGGCCGTGCCGACATAGCGCAGATCGGCGCCGCTCTCGACCAGCAGACGCCCGACCAGCAGCTCCGACCCCTCATAGCCCGACAGCGTGATCCGGCCGCGGATCGGAGTCGCCGTAAGCGCGCCGCGGATCGCCGGCAGCACCGCGTTCTTGGCCGCATCGATCTGCGCGCGCCCGACGCCGCAGACCGCGCCAACGGCCTCCAGCCACTCCGCCGTGCCATCCCAGCCGACCGGCGCCGAGCCGATGATCGGGCGGCCCGCCGCCTCGAACTCACGGATCGAGGCCGTGTAGAACGGATGGATCGCCGCCACGGCCGCGCAGTCCAACGCGCCATACAGCTCGCGCCATTCGCGCGTCGGCACCGCGGGACCCGCGGCGAGACCAAGCGGCGCCAGCATCATGCCGATGCCGACGGGATCGGCCGGAAACATCTCACCTAACAGCGCGATGGTCGGCCGATCGCCGCGCGGCACGCGTGGCGCCTGCACCGGACCCTGCTCCGCCTCGCGGCGCGCGTAGCTCAGCATCGCGCCGGCGAGCACGTCCTTGGCCTCGGCATGGGTCGGCACGCCAAACCCGGGCACGTCGATGCCGATGACGCGGACGCCGTTGATCTCCTTCGGGAGAATCTGCAGCGGCACGCCCGACGCGGTGGGCACGCAGAGATTGATGATGACGACGCAGTCGTAGTTGGCGGGGTCCGCCAGCTTGAACACGGCCTCGCGGATGTCCTCGAACAGCTTGCCGGTGACCAGCGTCTCGGAATTGAACGGGACGTAGCCGACGCTGCGCCGCGCGCCGTAGAAGTGCGATGTGAAGGTGAGGCCATAAACGCAGCAGGCCGAGCCCGACAGTACCGTCGCGGTGCGCCGCATGCGCAGGCCCACGCGCAGCGAGCCGAACGCCGGGCACATGCTCTGCGGCTGGTCGTGCGGCCCGGCCGGATAGTCGGCCGCGTAGCGCGCCAGCACCTCGCTCTTGCCGGCGGCATCGGCCGCACGCTTGAGCTCGGCCTTGCCGGCGTGGCAGCCGAGCGCCTCGGGCTGCGCCGGCAGAAGAGCTGCCGCTGCGCCGCTCTGCGCGCTGATTGCCTGATGGACCACAGGATCGCTCATTGCATTACATTCCGCTCGCCGACCGATCCCATCACACGCTGTCGTAGATCACTTCGAGCGACGGCTTGGCCACTGCGGTGCTGCCGCACATGTCCTCGAGCGTCGCCTGCTCCAACACCACGTCGCGCCCGACCTCCGAGGCCTTGAACAGCCCGAGAAGACCGTCATGCGTCAGCGGATGCGGATGCCGCGGCGGCGCCTCGGCGACGTTCTGGGCGAGGTGCTCAAACAGCGCCGCCCAGGGCGTGCCGGGGCGGCCGATGATCTGATAGCTCGCGCTCTTGCGGCGGATGTCGTCGTCGGCCGGGATCGAGGCCAGCACCGGAATGCCGGCGGCTTCCGCGAACGCCGCAGCCTCGCCGGTGCCGTCGTCCTTGTTGATGACGATGCCGGCGACGCCGACATTGCCACCGAGCTTGCGGAAATACTCGACCGCCGAGCAGACATTGTTGGCGACGTAGAGCGACTGCAGGTCGTTGGAGCCGACGATGATCACCTTCTGGCACATGTCGCGCGCGATCGGCAGGCCGAAGCCGCCGCAGACGACGTCGCCGAGGAAGTCCAGCAGCACATAGTCGAAGCCCCAATCGTGGAAGCCGAGCTTCTCGATCAGCTCGAAGCCATGGATGATGCCGCGTCCGCCGCAGCCGCGGCCGACCTCGGGCCCGCCAAGCTCCATCGCGAACACGCCGTCGCGCTTGAAGCAGACGTCGCCGATCTTGACCTCCTCGCCGGCGAGCTTCTTCTTCGACGAGGTCTCGAGGATGGTCGGGCAGGCCCGGCCGCCGAACAGCAGCGAGGTGGTGTCGCTCTTCGGATCGCAGCCGATCAGCAGCACCTTCTTGCCCTGCTGCGCCATCATGTAGGACAGGTTGGCGAGCGTGAAGCTCTTGCCGATGCCGCCCTTGCCGTAGATCGCGATGATCTGCGTGGCCTTCTTCGGCGCAGCCGTCACCGGCGCATCCGGCTCGATCGCGGCCTCGGCACGCAAGGCATCCGTCATCGCGGCAAGATTGGCGGTGATCTTGGTCGGGGCGTTCATGCGGCAGCTCTCCAGTCCAGGACCATCTTGAGACATGAGGGATCGTCGAACGCGGTCTGGTAGGCACTCTCCGCGGACAAGGCGTCGGCGTGGTGCGTGATCAGCCCGTCCAGCGACAGCCGACCGGTGTCGATGAGATTGCGCACCGCGAGCAGATCCTCGTGCGTCCATTCGGCGGCGACGCGGATCGCCGCCTCGCGCATGAAGGCCGGCGGGTAGGAGAAGGAGAGCGGCGCGCTGTAGAAGCCGGCGAGGATGATCTCGCCACGTGGCGCTAGGCGAGCAATCAGGCTGTCGAGCAGCCCGGCATCGCCGCTGGCATCGAAGATCAGCCGATAGTCGGGTCTGCTGTCCTCTGAGGGATCGATGACGCGATAGCCCGTCGCACCAACGGCGCGCTCCGGATTGCTTTCCCACACCACGGGCGGATCGCCGCCCATCGCCACGATCAGCCGCGCCAGCAGACGGCCGAGCACGCCATGGCCGACGACGCATTCGGCCTGGCCGTCACCACCGATCTGCAATGCATGATAGGCGGTGGCCGCCAGTGCCAGCAGCACGCCGCGCTGGCCCGTCGTCTCATCGATCGCAACAAGGCGCTGTGCGGGAACGTTGAGACGCGAGGCGGCGGCGCCAAACAGGCTCCTGACCTCGCCGAAGCAGCGCGCCGCGCCCGGCACGAACACGCGCTCGCCCTTGCGAAAACCGGAGTTTGGCGCGGCGCGCGCGACGCGGCCCACCGCCTCGTAGCCCGGTACGAGCGGATAGCCCATGCCCGGGAAGGACGGCATCCGTCCCTCGTACAGCAGCCGCTCGGTGCCGGTGCTGATCGCGCTCCATTCGATGTCGACGGTCAGGCAGTCCGGGGCATCCGCCAGCTGCAGCTGTTGCAGCGACAACTCCCTCGGCCTCCCCAGTACGACGGCGATCGCGTCCATAGCCCAACTCCCCGGCGACGCCCGCTTAGTTACGGATGTGAGGTTAGTCCGACTATGGAGAGTGTCAATATATATTTACAGTTTGAGTGTCAGCTGTTCGCGACAATCACGCTGGCGATCAGCGGGATCCGGGTGCGAAGCACTCGCACCTGCGAAAAACCCGCCGCGTGGAGCAGCTCGCGCAAGCGGGCGGGGCTGCGCGGCCGCCCCTGCCCCATCGCGCGCAGATAGATCTCGAAATAGGCGCTGACGCCATCGCTGCCGCCGGCCGCCTCGCGCATCGGCTCGCCCAGCAGCAGCACGCCATCGTCAGGCAGCGCGGCGCGCAGCTTCGCGAGCAACCGCGCCACGGCCTCGTCGTCGTGATCGTGCACGACCCGAATCAGTGAGATCACGTCCGCGCCGGTCGGGAGCGCATCGTCGTAGAAGCTGCCGGCCGTGATCGTGACGCGATCGGCCAGCCCGGCCTTGGCGAGACGCTCCTGCGCGATCGCGGCGACCTCCGGCAGATCGAACAGCTTGAGCTGCAGCTGCGGCGCAGCCCGCGCGGCGGCGGTCAGGAAGCTGCCGTCGCCACCGCCGACATCGAGCAGGCAACGGTGGCCACTCAAGGGATAGGCTGCGAGGACGACGTCCGCGATCATCGGCTGCGACGCCGCCATCAGCGCCGTGTAGGGCGCGACGCTGTCGCGTGTCAGCGCATCGCCGGTCTTGTCCAGCGCATACGGCCAGTACTGCGCGAGCCGGCGCTCGCGGTCCTGTCCGCGCAGCAGCGCCACGGGATCGGTGAGATCGGCATACAGCGCGGCGTGATGTCGAACCATGGCGGCGATGCCGGGATTGCCGAGCAGCGCCGCGCCGAGCGGCCCGAGCCCGTAGCACGCACCGCGGCGCTCGAGCAATTGCAGCGCGCTCGCCGCCTCGCACAAGCTCTCCATCGCGGCCTCGGGCACCACCGCGCGCGACGCCAGCGCCGCGAGATCGCACGGCCCGGCGCGCAACGTCTCGAACAGATCGAGCTGCACGCAAGCCGCCAGCGTCTGCGAATAGACGAACCCTGCGCACAGGTCGAACAGCTCCGCCGCCCGCCTGCGCGCAATCGGCCGCGTCAACGGAAACGCCGCCGCCCAGCGCTGGAACGCCGCACTCGCGAGCAGCGCGTCGCGCCAGCCGCGCCAGCGATCAATGAGGCTGATCGGGGGCGGAGTGTCGTGGCGGACGACGGTCGACACGGATCAATGCTCCAGTCGGCGGGCAATAGCGCATCGACGCGCACCACTGCCCACCCTCCCCTGGAGGGCAGGGCAATCGCATGTGGCGATCGCCGTTTTGTGCTCGTCTCTCTCCACGTCGTCATGGCCGGGCTTGTCCCACGGCTGTCCGGTTCAGGCAGGCTGGACAAGGCGCATGGCGTGGATTCTTCTGC
>NZ_JBNPUD010000013.1:0-194555 GCF_051167995.1 Bradyrhizobium sp. HKCCYLRH3073 | reverse complement strand
TGCGGCATGGCGGGACCTTCCTGGTGTGTCTCGAACATTTGGCGATGCTCAAGACCGCAGAAGAATCCACGCCATGCGCCTTGTCCAGCCTGCCTGAACCGGACAGCCGTGGGACAAGCCCGGCCATGACGACAATGAGGATTGTACGATTGCGCTCCGGCTCGGTGCGCAGCGTCGGCCGATCGTGTCGGACCATCCGTGGTCACGCATTGAACGACTGCGTTCAACTTCGGATCTCCTTTCGCGACACACCTTCTCAGCCTCGCGGCGCCATCGGCGTCCGAGCTTTGCTGATCTTTCGCCCTCTCGAAAGCAGAGGGCGCAGGGAAGGCCGGGCGCTGGCCGCGCCCGTGGCCCGCCTGCAGAAAAAAGCAGGCGGCAGTCACCACAGGTCTGGCCGAACACGCCCGGCCCTCCCTGCGCGATGGTTTTGACGGCTGCTCCGAGCTCTCCCCGGGGACCGGCGTTCTTGCCCCCGTCATCCGCAACATCGTCGTCACGGACTTGGCATCAGCACCGGGATGCCAGGACCACACGGCTTGACCGTGCGCACCGGATCGTTCGTCCGCGAGACCTAAGCCCGCTGCGACCCGACGCGCCCACCGCATCCCGCGCCCCACGTTCGTGACGATCGCGAAGCGCCCCTCATGGCGGGCACGGGATGGCGCAACATGTATCATGATTTCTGGGAAAAAGAAATAAGATTTGACGGGCTGTGAATTTGTCGATCTGAACCGATAGCTGAACAGGACTGGAGTTCCGAGGACTCTTGGAGCCACCGAACGCGCGCGGTCCTTGATCGCGCTCAAGCTGCGAGCAGCCGGTGGCTCTGCCGAGACGCGCTGGTGGGTTTGATCCGAGCATCGGCTGACGGCAAACGGCCGTCGCTGGGGACAACGGAGGCAGACGTAGAGGAGGAATAACTGACCGAGGTCCACAGGACTGGGTGCACAAGGGGACATGAAAATGTCAGCGGGGTTTGAGCTTACGTCACCATTTCGGGTTTGATCGCCAAAAAATTGCAGATTAATGAGTTTGCTCGCGCCGGAAGTATTTGGGCGCGTGCGGAAGAGAGCGGGTCGTTATGCATTCACCAGCCGAGGTGCGCCACGCCAGGGACGCCGTCCATGGGCCTCTCTACCGGCCAGACATAGACGGATTGAGAGCTGTCGCCGTTCTCTCCGTGGTCGCCTTTCACGCCTTCCCTGGCACGCTCCGAAGCGGCTTTGTCGGTGTCGACATCTTCTTCGTGATATCGGGCTTCCTTATCACATCAATTATTCTCGGCGGGCTGGAAAGTGGCACATTCAGCTTTCAGGTCTTCTACGCCCGGCGGATCAAACGGATATTTCCCGCGCTCGCGCTCGTGCTAACCGCATCGTTAGCAGCGGGCGCGCTTCTGCTACTGCCAGACGATTTCCGTCTGCTCGGTAAGCATGTGGCCGCTGGCGCGGGCTTTGTTTCCAACTTTGCTCTGTGGCAGGAAGCCAACTATTTCGACGTTGCGGCAGACACCAAAATCCTGCTGCATCTCTGGTCGCTTGGCATCGAGGAGCAGTTCTATCTCGTGTGGCCGGCGCTGATCTGGATTGCCTGGCGGCTGCGCCTGAACCTTTTCACGGTTTTCGTCGCAATGTTCGCAGCTTCATTCGTCTTCAACATCAAGGCTACGCCATCCAACCCTGTTGCTGCATTCTATTCCCCGGGCGCCCGCTTCTGGGAACTGGCGACGGGCAGCATTCTAGCCTATCTGGCATTTTCGACGCCGCGGGCGGCGGTGTGGATCGAAAATGGCATCGCAACGGTGATGGCGTCCGTTCTCTTCGAACGCGGCGGAGTGGATGAGAGAAAGCTCTACCGCGACTTCGTTTCGGTCGCGGCCATCGCGCTGATTGGTGCGTCAGTCCTCATGATCACGCGCCGACAAGAGTTTCCGGGCTGGTGGGCGCTGATGCCGGTCCTTGGAAGCTACCTGGTCATCCTCGCCGGGCCGGGGGCTTGGCTCAACCGGGTGCTCCTCTCAAATCCAGTCATGGTCTGGATCGGTCTGATCAGCTATCCATTGTATCTTTGGCACTGGCCGCTGCTGACTTTTGCGCGCATCCACTATGGAGCCTCGCCGCCCCCGCAGGCCGTCATCACGTTGTTGGTCGGTGCGTCAGTCGGCCTCGCGTGGGCCACCTATCAGTTTCTCGAGAAGCCCATCCGGTCTGGCGAGCGGCGGGTCTGGATGGTGCCAGGGCTAGCAATGGCGATGATCGCCATCGGCGCATTTGGGCTCCTCGATGTCGCGATGCAGGGTTTCCCGGGCCGGATCAACGACGAGAACAAGCGTGAATATGCGGCGTATTTTTATGGCGGGTCGCCGCTGATCCAGGCTGAGGCTCAGGATATCATGCAGAACCGCTGTAACTTTTACGCCTGGGATAGTCCGGTCCCCACGCTCGCGCCAAGAAAGGCCATCGATCCCAGTTGCTATATGCGGCACTCCGACAAGAGTGTGCTCATTATCGGAGATTCCAATGCTGCGGATCTATATTACGGGCTCAATGAAGTTCTTCCGAAAGATGTCTCGGTACTGCTGATCCACAGTTCGGGCTGCCAAGTCAGTCCAATTATCGAGCACATCATAGAAACTCACCACTGCAACATGGCGAACTACTTTGCGCTGCGTCGGATCGAGATCGATCCGCCCGATGTTCTGTTGCTTTCATCGAACAACTCGTTCGACATCGAGTACATCCGCAAGTTTTCGATGATGGTGAAGGGGTATGGCGTCAAGAAGGTGCTCGTGCTTGGTCAGCGGCCGCATTGGAAGCGCTTTCTGCACAAGATCATTCTGGATGAGTATTGGAAGTCGACCCCGCGGTATATACCGGGTCACCTCGATGACGAGTTGATGTCGTTCACCAAAAAGTTTCAATCGCAGCTGAAGCGCGACGAGCCCTTCGACTTCGTGGACGAAATGCAACCGTTCTGTAGCGCAGAGGGGTGCCTTGCTTTCCTCGGAGACAACCGTCGCGAAGGGCTGATCACGGCTGATACGGTTCACCTCCGCCCATTCGCCTCGGTCTGGTTGGCGCGCCAACAGCTAGCCCCCCTGATTTTGAGGTCTTTGGGCAGTCAGTAAGCTGAGTCGTACACTTTTCCGTTCTGCGTCATCAGTGGCACGCCGTCGGGCGTACCCGGGATAAAGCAGCCGAACTTCACGAGCAGGCCGTTGCCTCCGACAATGGATGGGCCCACCTTGCGATAGCCATCCCTCCTGGGGCAGTTCCCGATACGTAGCTGTTCGCTACCGATGACCATGAACAAACGGTTGATGCTCGGCATGTCGCCGGACTCGTCCGCTATCGGCTCTATGCTGGCGCATCCTTGAGAGCTGCAGCCTAGCGTAAACCGCCCTCCGCCTTGCTCCATGCGCCAGACGATATCGAAATGACCGGCGACTTGGATTCCGCCATTGAAGGACGATCCTGCCGTTGGACCGTCAAACGAAATAGCGATATCCTTGTCGCCAGATCCGTGAAAGACGAGCTTTCCTGAGCCGTCGAAAACGCCGTTGTTGTGTGCGAGCATTTGCGGTGTATTCGGGTTGTTGTCCCGATTGCAGTGCATCTCGATCTGCCCCTGCGGCCCAAATTGATCCGCCCATAGAAACAGCTCACCATTGTCGCCTGCCGTAATGCACGTCGCTGCATGCACCAGCTTTATCGTTCCGTTTCCGTTCGGAGATAGTGCGATCAAATTGCTGCCCAGGGGCTGCCCACTAATGGCAACCGCGTCATCTTTGAAGGTTTGGCCGATGGTCGGCGCGATCGTTACGAGCGATTGGCGGGTGTCGAGGTCCTGCTGGATCAGCTGAACGGCGGTGGCGAGATACTTCACTGGCCTGCTGATGCCGTCGTTGCCATCATCGCCGTCATTATCGACGAGGATCTTCAAACTTCCATTCGGAACTTTGTATCGACCGGGCTTGTGCGTCGAAATCCAACGACCTTTGTAGCTTGTTATTCCGACCGACTGGTTTGGATAAAGCCGTGGGTTGATGTCTTGTGGGAAGTCGATCAAGAGCTTGCCGGCCTCGGACTCTTCGTTGACGAGAACGATATCGCATCCATCTTCGATGCCAGTCGCCGCGGGAAGAGTAATTCGTATGTTTCCTCCGAACGCAACAATGTTCTGGTCGCACGCAAGCGGAAGGGGGCCGCTCCGACCGATAGTCCCTATAGGGCGTGACTGCGCGTTGAGGAGCGTGCCCGTAAGCACAATCAAGACGAAAAGAAATCGTCCCACCAAACCAAATCCAATCGGGAAAATTCAAATCTAGGATCAACTAACTTTCTAGGCTTTGTCTGGTAAGGTTCAACCATGGGCTGTGTCAACTGCCGCGATCTGCGTTTGGGTCGCCGACTTCGCTTCAACTCAGTCAAACCCGCCGTTTTTCGAGCCAGTTCCTCCTCCGGCCCTCTCAAGATCGTAGTCGTCGAGTGGGAACCCCCGCTAAAGTACGGAGTGGCCGAACGCTAAAGAAACCGCCCCACAAACCCCAGCGCCGTTTCCGCCACCTCGCGCCAGCCGCTGTCGATGGTCAGCGAGTGGCCGCGTTGCGGGAATTGGGCGAATTCGGTGACGGCGTGCTGGTTGCGCTTCTGCCGATCGTAGGCGGCGCGGGCGACCGAGGGCGGCACGGTGTGGTCGTGCTCGCCGGAGATGATCAGCAGCGGGCCGCGTTCGACGGCCTCGCTGTCGACGTGGGCCTCGGTCCAGGGATTGAGGTTGGCGGCCGCGGCCTGGAAGATCGGTCGGCCCGGGGCAGGCGCCTGGTAGGTTTCGTATAATGCGTCGCTCTCGGCTTCCGGCACGGAGTTCGCAAACGCGTAGCGGAATTGTTCGGGGGTAAGACTGACGTTGCGGTTGGCATTGAGCGGGTTCTGCAGGACCGGCCAGGCGGAGCGCAGCGCCGAGACGGGCAGCGGCAGCACGCCGCGGAATGGCGCCGGATCGATCGCGACCGTCGCCGCCGACAGCCCGCGGCCGGCGAGGATCTGCGCGATCAGGCCGCCGAAGGAATGGCCGATCACGGCGGGGCGCCGGTCGAGCGCGCCCGCGATCGCGGCGAAGTGCGCCGCCACCTCGCCGATCGTTTCGGGCGCTGCGGCGCCGCCCATCTCCGCCGGCCAGCCGGGCGCCAGCCCGGCATAGCCGGCGGCGTCGCACAGTTCGACCCACCGATCCCACGAGCTGGGCTTCAGCCACAGGCCGTGGATGAAGATGACCGCAGGCCGTTGCGATGCGTTGGCTGCGACGATCGCATCATCAAGTGTGGGGGTCGACATGATTGGCGCCCTTCTGATGCGTTGGATCAGTTGCGCGACGGCGTGGCGGCCGGCTGCCCGTTGAGGAAGGCGTCGATCGCAGCGACCGTCGCGGTGGGCTGCTCTTCCATCAGCCAATGGCCGGAGCCTTCGATGACCTGCTCCTGCACGTTGTTCGCGCCGGCCCGCGCCACCACCGCCATGGTCGGGCCGAAGGACGCCGCGCCGCCGATCGCCAGCACCGGCATCGTCAGCTTGCCATGGGCCGCGAGCCAGGCGCGGTTGTCGATGGCGTCCTGATCGAAGGCGGCGAACTGGCTGAAGCCGGCATGCATCCGCCCGGGGCCGGCATAGAGCTCCGCGTAGTGGACGCGCGCGGCCTCCGGGAAATGCGCAGGGTTGGCGGAGAACTCGTTCCAGAAGCGGTCGAGATAGATGCGCTCGCGGCCCGCCACCAGGCGCTCCATGTCGGGGCCGCCGAAGCGGAAGTGCCACAGCAGCGGGTTCTTGAGGATCTCCTCCCACGGGCCGATGCCCGGCACCGGCGCATCCATCAGCACCAGCTTGGTAACGCGGTCGGAATGCCGCGCTGCCAGCGCATAGGCGACCATGTTGCCGATGTCGTGGGCCACGACCTCGGCGGTGCGCGCGCCCAGCGCGTCCATGACGCCGGTGATGTCCTCGGCCTGGTTGGCCTTCTCAAAACCCTTGTCGGCGCGGGCGGAGAGGCCGAGGCCGCGCAAATCGGGCACGATCACGGTGTGGTTCTCGGCGAGCTTGGCGGCGAGCGGCACCCACATGTCGCCGGTGTCGCCATAGCCGTGCAGCAGCACGACCGCGGGTCCAGTGCCGCCCACGCGGACGTGGAGCGTGGTGCCGTTGGTCGGGATCTCCTGGATGCGGAAGCTCTTCGGGAAATGGCCCGGCGCCTCGGTCGCGTCGGCGAGGGCGGCGCTGGTCAGCATCGTGAGCGCGCTGGCGGCGAGGGCGGTTCGTTGCAGCAGGCGGGGCAGGGTCATGACGGTCTCCGTAGGTTGCATCGTGTTGATGCACGCAAAGCTAGACGAACCCCAATCGCGGTATTAGAGGGTAGTAACGCCAAAGATTTTTGATCTGGACGCAAAGATGGTACTGGCCAGCGCGGACCGCGCCCGGGATCTCGAGGTGTTCTGCGCGGTCGCCGACAGCGGCAGCTTCTCGGCCGCGGGCCGGGGCCTCGGGCTGACGCCGTCGGCCGTCAGCCGCACGCTCGACCGCATCGAGGCGCGGCTCGGCGCGCGGCTGCTGCTGCGGTCCACGCGCGTGCTCACGCTGACCGCCGAGGGCCTGGTCTATCTCGCGGCCGCCCGCCGCATTCTCGCCGATCTCGACGAGGCCGAGCAGGCGATCGCGGATCAGGGCGCGCCGCGCGGGCGCATCCGGGTCAGCGCCGCGCTGTCGCACGGCCGCATCTGCATCGTGCCGTTGCTCGGCGAGTTCGTGCGGCGCTATCCGAACATCCTGGTCGACATCAATCTGAGCGACGGGCTCGTCGACGTGGCGGCGGGGCAGGCGGACGTGGCGATTCGCGGCGGTCCGCTGGCCGACAGCGCGCTCACCGCGCGGCGCCTCGGCGCCAATGGCCGCACCATCGTCGCCTCGCCGGACTATCTGGCGCGCTGGGGCGTGCCGCAGACGCCGGAAGACCTCACCAACCACAACTGCCTGAACTTCAGCTTCCGCCGCGCCGAGCCGGTGTGGCCGTTCCGCCGCGACGGCGTCGACTATGCGCTGAAGCTGCGCGGCGCCGTCGAAGCCAACAGCGGCGACACGTTGACCGAGCTCGCGCTGGACGGCGTCGGCATCGCCCGCGTCGGCGATTTCAGCCTCGGCAACGCGATCGCAGAGGGACGGCTGGTGCCGCTGCTCGAGGCGTTCAATCCCGGCGACAGGGAAGTCTTCCACGCCGTGTTCGTCGGCGGTCCCAACATGCCCGCGCGCGTGCGCGTGTTCGTGGACTATCTCGTGGAGCGGATGGGCGCGAGGGGAGAACCTTAGTTCTTGCCTCAAAGGATGTTCTGCGACCCTCGCAAGCGACAACGGCCGGGGTTTGCGCCCGGCCGCCGCGCCATGTTCGAGGATGCTCCGTCAACAGACGCTGTCAGATGCAGTGCGCGACGGCATGGATCGTCTGGGAGGCTTCCTTACCCAGCCGTCTGCAGGGTGAGCGCGACCTTCGGGAAGTCGATGTCGGTGTGCGCGGCGTTGTTGACGTAGTTCGTCAGCACGTTGATCGCGACGTTCGCGATGATCTCGATCAGCCGGCCGTCGTCGAGACCCGCCGCGCGCGCCGTGGCGAGGTCGGCGTCGGCGACCTGTCCCTTGGTGTCGACGACGCGGCGCGCGAGGCGGGCGACGGCTGCGTCGATGGCGTCATCAGCGGTGCCTTCGCGAGCCTTGCGGAGGCCGTCCGGGCTGAGGCCTGCGCCCTTGCCCATCAGCGAATGGGCCGAGAGACAATATTCGCAGCCATTGGCCTGGGCGACCGCGAGCGCGACGATCTCGCGTTGCCTCGCGGTGAGCGCGCCCTTGGCGAGTGCATCGGAGAAGGCGATGTAGCCGTTCAGCGCGGCGCCCGACTGCGCGAGCGTCGAGAACAGGTTCGGCGTCATGCCGATCTTGGCCTTCACGGCGGACAGTGTGGCGACGACGCCGGCATCGGCGCTGACGGTGTCGACGGGAGCAATGCGGGGCATGGGAACATCCTTGGTGTGAGGTGCGGGCTTGCACGCCCCCTCCATGCCGGACTATGTGTGGCTTTAGGTGCCAGAAACATTGCAGATCGTCCCATGGACCCTTTTGCCGCGCTGTTTGCCCATGTCACGCCGCGGGCTCGGACCTTCTTCTCCGGCAACCTTTGCAACACCGTGGAATTCGGACCGGAGGGCCATCTGCACCTGTTCAAGGCCGGCTTGCTGACCCTGACCCAGCCGGGCGCAGACGACTTGAAACTGCACGAGCCGACCCTGATGTTCTTTCCGCGCGGACGGACGCATCGCTTCGTCGTCGATCCCGAGCGTGGTGCCGATCTCGTTTGCGCGACCGTCGAGCTCGGCGGCGCCGAGGGCAATCCGATCGGTGAGGGACTGCCCGAGCTCGTGGTGCTGCCGCTCGCCGGGCATCCGACGCTCACGCCGGTCTGCGACCTGCTGGTCGCCGAGGGGTTTGCCGATGGCGGCGGTCGGCAGGCGGCGCTGGACCGGCTGTTCGACTATCTGCTGATCCTGATCGTCCGCGACGTCGTCGCCAGCGGCGCGGTCGAGAGCGGCGTGCTCGCCGGGCTCGCTGACCCGCGCCTGGCGAAGGCGCTGACCGCGATCCATGACGCGCCGGGCCGGGCGTGGAGCCTCGAGGATCTCGCCGATATCGCCGGCATGTCGCGCACGCGCTTCGCCGATCTGTTCCGGGCGCGCGTCGGCCGAACGCCGATCGACTATCTGACGGCTTGGCGCATGACGCTGGCGCGGCAGCTGCTTGCCAAGGGCAAGTCCGTCAAGAGCGTCGCTTCGCAGGTCGGCTACGACAGCGCCGCGGCGTTCTCGCGTGTGTTCAGCCGGGTGTCGGGGCGCCCACCGCGGGAGGTGCGGTAGCCCGAGCGGCCGTTTCGCCGGCCGGCGTTCCTACTCCGCCGCCACCATCTGCTGGATCCGCCACTGCCCGAGCAGCGCCCGCAACGAGGCCGGCTTCAGCGGCTTGTTGAGTACGGCGACGTTGTCGTCGCGGGCGGCGGCGCGGACGTGGGGGCTGCGGTCGGCGGTGATCAGGATCGCGGGCAGTGCCTCGTTGAAGCGGCGGCGGATGTCGCGGATGGCGGCGATGCCGTTGCCGCGGTCGAGATGGTAGTCGACGAGCAGGCCGGTGACGGCGCCATCGCGCGCCGCGATCGCCTCCATCGCGGACTCCGGATCAGGCACGGCGATCACCTCGGCGTCCCACGCCGTCAGCAGGGTCTTCATGCCGTCGAGGATCGCCGGATCGTTCTCGATGCAGACGATCAGCGCGCCGGCAATCGGCGTCGTCGCCAGCGGCGTCGCGCTGGTGACGGCGGCAGTGTGGTTGATCGCTTTCGCAATCGGCACCGTGACCGAGAACACCGAGCCGCGGCCGGGCCGCGAGTCCAGCGCGATGCCGTGATTGAGCACGCGCGCGATGCGCTCGACGATCGACAGCCCCAGGCCGAGGCCGCGGGCGATCCGCGCGCCCTGCTCGAGGCGGTGAAATTCCTTGAAGATCTCGCCGCGCTTCACCGGGGGGATGCCGACGCCGGTGTCGTAGACGCCGATCTGCAGCGACTGGCCGTGGCGGCGGCAGCCGACCAGCACGCGGCCCTTGGGCGTGTACTTGATGGCGTTGGAGATGAAGTTCTGCAGCAGCCGGCGCAGCAGCAGGCGGTCGGACTCGACCGGCAGCGACGACGGCACGAACACCAGCTCCAGACCCTTGGCGCGCGCGGCGGGCGCGAACTCGATCTCCAGCGAGCGCATCAAATCGGCCATCTTGAAGCTCGACACCGAGGGCGTCATCGCGCCGGCATCGAGCCGGGAGATGTCGAGCAGCGCGCCGAGGATCTCCTCGATCGCTTCCAGCGAGTCGTCGATGTTCTCGACCAGGCGCGAATCCTCGCCGGCCGTCTGCCGCTCGACGAGGCTCGTCACGTAGAGCCGCGCCGCGTTCAGCGGCTGCAGGATGTCGTGGCTGGCCGCCGCAAGGAAGCGCGTCTTGGAGATGTTGGCGTCCTCGGCGGCGCTCTTGGCCAGCGCCAGCTCCGAGTTCAGCCGCGTCAGCTCCTCGGTGCGGTCGCGGACGCGTTTTTCCAGCGTCGCATTGGCGCGCTCCAGTGCCTCGGCGGCCTCGAACGAGGGCGTGACGTCGGTGAAGGTGATGACGAGGCCGCCACCCGGCATGCGGTTGGTGCGGACCTCGATCACCATGTGGCGGTCGGCGAGGCGTTCCAGATAAGGCTCGCCCTCGGTGGTGTAGGCGGCGAGCCGGCGCGCCAGCAGCGCCTCGCCGTCCTCATAGGTGGGCGCGCCGATCGTGCCCATGAATTCGAGGATTTCCTTCAGCGGGCTGCCGATCTGCACCAGATCCGGCGGCAGCCCGAGCAGGTCGACGAACTGGCCGTTGGAGCAGATCAATTGCAGATCGGCGTCGAACACCGCGATGCCCTGGCGCACATGGTTCAGCGCGGTCTGCAGGATCTCGCGGTTGAAATGCAGCGCGGCATGGGAATCGTCGAGCAGCTTGAGCGCGGCCTTGGCCGACACCGTGCGCTTGCGCAACAGCAGCGACATCACCAGGCGCGACGACGCCGCGCCGATCGAGGAGGCGATCAGATGCTCGGCATGGCGCAGCAGCTCGAAATCGGCCGGCGCGGCCGGATCGAGCGGCAGGTTGCGCTGGGCGGCGAAGGCCTCGAACGAGGCGCGGGCGCGGTCGGGGCCGAGATATTGGCCGACCGTGCTCTGGATGTCCTGCACCGTCACGGTCGAGCGCCAGCGGCGGAAGCTCGGTGCGCTCGGCGTCAGCTCGGCCGGCACGAAGATGTCGGCCTGCAACAGCTCGATCGACGACGGCTGCCGCGCCAGCGACAGCACGATGTACGTCAGCAGATTGAGCGACAGGCTCCACAGCACGCCATGCAGCAGCGGCGGCAGGTCGGTGCCGAGCAGCGCCTGCGGCCTGAGCGCCTCGAGCCCGAACGGGCCGTGCTGAAGAAACAGGATGCCCGCGGTCGAGGTGTCGAGGAAGCTCGGGATGAACAGCGTGTAGAGCCAGACGGCGAAGCCGACCAGCATGCCGCCCATCGCGCCGCGCGCGGTCGCGCGCCGCCAGAACAGGCCGCCGAAGAAGCTCGGCGCGAGCTGCGCGATGGCGGCGAACGACAGCAGGCCGATCGCGGCGAGCTGGGTGTTACCGAGCGCGCGATAGTAGAAATAGGCCATCACCATGATGGCGAAGATCGCGATGCGGCGGGTGCCGAGCAGGAAGCCGGCGAAGTCGCGGCCGATCTCGCGCTGCTCCTGCTGGCGCTGCAGCACCAGCGGCACGACGATGTCGTTGCAGACCATGATCGACAGCGCGACGCATTCGACGATCACCATCGCGGTCGCCGCCGACAGGCCGCCGACGAAGACCAGCACCGACAGCCATTGCGAATTGGCCTCGATCGGCAGCGCCAGCACGTACATGTCGCTGTCGACGGCGCCGAACGGGAAGGTGATCAGGCCGGCCAGGGCGATCGGGATCACGAACAGATTGATCGCGACGAGATAGAGCGGAAACAGCCAGCGCGCGCGCGACACCTCGGCATCGTCGGCGTTCTCGACCACGCTGACATGGAACTGGCGCGGCAGCAGCATTGCGGCGCAGAACGACAGCAGCGTCATGGTGAGGAAGCTGCCGATGCCCGGCACGTATTCCAGCGCGCGCTCGGCCTCCGGCGATTTCATCGCACGCTCGATCAGCTCGACCGGCGAGAACATCACGAAGGTGACGAAGGCGCCGGCGGCGATGAAGGCGACCAGCTTGATGATCGATTCGGTCGCGACCGCCAGCATCAGCCCGTGCTGGTGCTCGGTGGCGTCGGTCTGCCGGGTGCCGAACAGCACCGCGAAGATCGCCATCGCCAAGGTCACCATCAGCGCCATGTCGCCGACGATCGGGATATGGGCGAAGGCGCGGTCGTCGACCATGATGGTCTCGAGCGACGACGCCACCGCCTTGAGCTGCAGCGCGATGTAGGGCACCGAGCCGATGATCGCGATCAGCGCCACGGTCGCCGCCACCGCCTGGCTCTTGCCGTAGCGGGCGCCGATCAGGTCGGCGACCGAGGTGATGTTCTGCGACTTGGCAAGGCGGATGACTCGGCGCAGCAGCGGCGTGCAGGCGCCGACCATCAGGATCGGCCCGAGATAGATCGCGAGGAAGTCGACGCTGGTGCGGGAGGCGAAGCCGACCGAGCCGAAGAAGGTCCAGGACGTGCAGTAGATCGCCAGCGACAGCGGGTAGATCAGCCCGGCCAGCCGGCTGCGGCTCTCTGCCGGCCGCCGTTCGCCGGCCCGGTTGCCGCGGCTGGCGACCAGGAACAGGAACCCGATATAGCCGAACGCGGCCAGGATCACGCTCCAGTCGTGCAGCATGGTGTTTACGCGAACTCCTCGATCGCTCCGCCCCGGGAATTGGCCGCGAGCTTAGCGCTTTGGGGGAGGCGGGGCGATAGCTATCCCTCCGGCGCGCGGGGAATGACGAGGGCGTCCTTAAGCGCGATCGGTCTTGCTTCCCGCAGCGCCGGCGTGGTCCGTCTCACCTTCGTTCACCGCCCCAGTCGATGAGAGCCGACGTCCTCGCGGCCCGGCCGGTCTGCTCCCCTCCCCGCAAGGGGGAGGGGAGCGCACCGCCGTCGCGGGAACGTGCGCGGGCTCACCACAGCAAATCGAATAACTACTCCGCCGCCAGCGGCTTCTCGTGCAGCGCGAGTCCCAGGCGTTCCCAGACCTGCAGCAGGGCCTCGGCCAGGCGGTCGATCAGGCCGTCGTCGTGGTAGGGCGAGGGCGTGATGCGCAGGCGCTCGGTGCCCTTGGCGACCGTGGGGTAGTTGATCGGCTGGATGTAGATGCCGTGCTCTTCCAGCAGCAGGTCGGAGGCCTGCTTGCACTTCTCGGGATCGCCGACGAACAGCGGCACGATGTGGGTGTCGTTGGTCATCACCGGAAGGCCGGCGGCGTGGAGGACCGCCTTCACCCGCGCGGCGCGGTCCTGGTGGCGTTCACGCTCCCAGCTCGACGATTTCAGGTGCTTGATCGCAGCCGTCGCGGCCGAGCAGATCGGCGGCGGCAGCGCGGTCGTGAAGATGAAGCCCGGCGCGTAGGAGCGCACGGCATCGATGATCTCGCCCTTGGCGGCGATGTAGCCGCCGAGGCAGCCGAACGCCTTGGCCAGCGTGCCTTCGAGGATGTCGATGCGGTGCATGACGCCGTCGCGCTCGGCGATGCCGCCGCCGCGCGGGCCGTACATGCCGACCGCATGCACCTCGTCGACATAGGTCATCGCGTTGTAGCGCTCGGCGAGATCGCAGATCTCAGCCAGCGGTGCGACGTCGCCGTCCATCGAATACAGGCTCTCGCAGGCGATCAGCTTCGGCCGGTTCGGGCCGGCGGCGATTAGGAGCTGCTCGAGATGGGCGAGATCGTTGTGGCGCCAGATCTGGCGCTCGCAGCCGGACTGGCGCACGCCCTCGATCATCGAATTGTGGTTCAGCGCGTCCGACAGGATCAGGCAGTCCGGAATCAGCTTGGCGAGCGTGGCGATGCCGGTCTGGTTGGAGACGTAGCCTGACGTGAACAGCAGCGCCGCTTCCTTGCCGTGGAGGTCGGCGAGCTCGGCCTCGAGCTGCACCAGCGGATGATGGGTCCCGGCGATGTTGCGGGTGCCGCCGGCGCCGGTGCCGACGCGGGTGGCGGTCTCGACCATCGCGCCGACCACCTTCGGGTGCTGGCCCATGCCGAGATAGTCGTTGGAGCACCAGATCACGACATTGCGCGGTCCGTTCGGCGAGTGCCAGGTCGCATGCGGGAACCGGCCGGCGATGCGTTCGAGATCGGCGAAGACACGGTAGCGACGCTCATCATGCAGGCGACCGAGGGCGGCACTGAAGTACTGGCTGTAGTCCATCACGAAACCCGAACTGGCGCGCTGCAGTGCAGCATCTGAAGCGAAAACCTCGCGGCATGCGTGGCGTGAGGTCTTCTTAGAGCGTTTCCAGAGCGGCTGTCGAGCCGGAATCCCGCGGCGGGAATTGGGCGATTTGTCCAAGGGGGAGCTGATCCCGGCTGAACGGCGCCAGGATTGCGGCGACGCGGCGGCGTTGCGGCCCCGCAGCCTCAGGTGGTGCGATAATGCAGCACGCCGTCGGCGTCGCCGGCGGTCAGGCGGCCCTCGACCAGCATGTAGTTGACATGCGCGATCAGCTCGCCGGCGGCGAAGCCCATCTGATGCGCATCGAGCACGTGCTTGTGGAACACGACCGGCACGAGCTGCGCCGAGGTTTTCGGCTCGTCGCGGCAGGCGTCCGCGATCATCCGGCAGCGCTCCTCGTGGTGGTCGGCGAGCTGCTTGATGCGCGTCTTCAGCCCGTAGAACGGCACGCCATGGCCTGGCAGCACCAGCACGTCATAGGGCAGGGTGGTGGTGAGGCTCGCCAGCGACGCCAGATATTCGCCGAGCGAGTTCTGGTCCGGCTCGACCGCCCAGACGCTGACATTGGGCGAGATCTTGCTCAGCACCTGGTCCGCGGACAGGAACAGCTTGTCGGCGGCGCAATACAGCATGACCTGGTCGAGCGCGTGGCCGCCACCGGTGATGACCTTGAAGCGCCGGCTGCCGATCTGGATCTCGTCGCCATGGGAGATGCGGCGGTAGGACGCCGGCAGCACCGAGACGCGCTGCAGATATTCCTGGCCGCGGCCGAGCAGCTTGTCGGTCAGGGTCTCGTCCATGCCGTGGCGGCGGAAGAACAGCCGCTGCGCATTGCGGCGCTCCTCGGTGCCGCGGTTCTGGTGATAGACCGACTGCAGGTACTCGACCTGCGACATCACCAGCGGGCAGGCGAAGCGCTCGACGATCCAGCCGGCGAGCCCGACATGGTCGGGATGAGAATGCGTCACGATCAGCCGGGTGATCTTCACGTGCTTCAGCGGGCCATCGAGCAGCCGCGTCCAGGCGCCGATCGATTCCTCGTTGCCGAAGCCGGAGTCCACCGCGACCCAGCCATCGCCGTCGGCGAGCAGATAGATGTTCACATGGTTGAGGCGGAACGGCAGCTTCAGGCGCAGCCACAGCACGCCGGGCGCGACCTCGACGACCTGGTCCTCACCGGGATGCTGCTCCCAGGGATAGCGCAGGGCTTCGGCGGAGGAGGGAACGGTGTCTGTCTTGGTCATGCCTCATCGATTAACGGCCGCCGCGGGCGAGCGCCAGCCGAAAAACGCGATGGAAGCGGCATGGCTGGACGGCATTCCGGGACGCGGCAGGCCGGGCCTCATGGTTCGAGACGGCGCTGCGCGCCTCCTCACCATGAGGGTTGAGGGTCGGCGCTTCGATCCCACGCCCGGTTGGCCACAAAGCGAACTGCACCTCCTTACCCTGAGGAGCCGGCCGCAGGCCGGCGTCTCGAAGGGTGAGGCCCGGATCGCAACTACGCCGCCCTGATGTTGGTCAGGAACGCGTCGACCTCGGCGCGCAGCGTCTCCGCCTCGCGGCGCAGCGCCGCCGAGGCGCTGAGCACCTCGTTGGCGGAGGTGCCGGCCTGGGCCGAGGCGCTGGAGACGCCGGTGATGTTGTTGGAGACCTCGGTGGTGCCGGAGGCCGCCTGCTGGATGTTGCGGGCGATCTCATGCGTCGCGGTGCCCTGCTGCTCCACGGCGGCGGCGATCGCGGTGGTGACGTTGTCAATCTCGGCGATGGTCCCGCCGATGTTGCGGATCGCCGACACGGCCGACGAGGCGACCTGCTGCATGCTCGCGATCTGCGAACGGATCTCGTCGGTGGCCTTGGCGGTCTGGCTCGCCAGGCTCTTCACCTCCTGCGCGACCACCGCGAAGCCGCGCCCGGCCTCGCCGGCGCGCGCCGCCTCGATGGTGGCGTTGAGCGCGAGCAGGTTGGTCTGCGAGGCGATCGCCTGGATCAGGTCGACGACGACGCTGACGCGGCTCGCATTGTCGGCGAGCCCCTGCATCGTCGAGTCGGTGGCGCCGGCTTCCTCGACCGCCTTCTTGGCGATCTGGGCCGAGGTCACGACCTGGCGGCTGATCTCCGCGATCGACGACGACAATTGCTCGGTGCCGGCCGACACGGTCTGGACGTTGACCGAAGTCTCCTCGGCAGCCGCCGCGACCGCATTGACCAGCGAGTTGGACTGGTCGGCGGTCTGCGACATGCTCTGTGCGGTCGCCTGCATGGCCGTGGCGGAGTTCTGCAGCGTGCCGAGGGCGCTGCGCACCGTCGCCTCGAACGTGGCGATCTGGGCCTCCATGCGCGCGGCGCGCTCGGCCTTGGCGGCATTCTCGCGGTCCTGCTCGGCGGCCAGGGTGCGGGCACGGACCATGTTTTCGCGGAACACCTGCAGGGTGTCGACCATCGCGCCGATCTCGTCGCGCTGCTTCGAGGCCGCGATCTCGGTGTCGAGATCGCCGCTCGACAGCGTCTGCATCGCCTGCTGCAGCCGCTTGATGCGGCGCAGGATGTTGCCGCCGACATAGAGCCAGACGAACAGCACCGAGCCGAGCAGCGTGGCTGCGCCGGCGCCGACCATGCCGAGCGTCGCCAGCTCGATGTCGCGGCCCGCCGTGGAGGTGGCACCTTCGGTCGACTTGCGAACGCCTTCGACGAGCTGCTGCACGCTGATGTCGAGGCCGACATTCAGCTTGCGCGTCTCCTCCAGCACGGTCTGGCCGTAGTCGTTGGCGTCGAGCTCCTTCTCGCGGGTCTTGAACACGCGGGTCTTGCCCTCGCCGAGCGCGGCGAGCTTCAGCGCGGCGTCGTGGATCGCCTTGGTGCTGCGGCCGGTCGGCAGCAGTTCGAGATTGGATTTGAGCTGCGCCAGCGCCTCCTTGAACTGCCGCTCGATCGTCTCCAGCGTGTCGCTGTCGTTGGCCGAGAGCGCGGCGGCCATCTGCGCCACCAGCAGGTTGCCGGATGCGATCACGTTGCCGAGCTGCTCGACGAAGCGGGCGGCGGCCGTCGCGTCGTCCGCCGACACCTCGGCCGCGCCGAGCACGGCGTTGAGCTGCGTCTGCGCATCCAGCATCGGCTCGTTGGCGGCGGCGGTGAAGTCCGCCTGCGCCTTGCGCAGGGCGTCATACTGCTTGTTGTGAAGGGCTGCGACGTCGAGCCGCTCGCGCGCCGCCGACACCAGGCTCTGATTGGCCTCGTTGATGTTCTTGATGGTCTCGGCGAGCGGCGCCACCACGCTTTTCGCGGCGCCGAGCGCGCTGATCTCGCTCAGCCGCTCCTGCGTGGTCTTCTGGATCTCCTGCATCCTCTTCAGGCGATCGTTGAGCGCGTCCTCGCTCTGGGACTGCAGCAGCGCCGGGCCGAGGCTCGCCAAGCTGGAGCTCTGCGCCAGCAGTTGCAGGCTCGAGGTCAGGCGCGGAATGTCGCGGCCCGAGAGCTCGACCATGGCGCCGCCGACGTGGCGCAGCATCAGTCCCGCAGCGACGCTGATCGCGATCGCCATGCCGGCGATCACCGCGAAGGCTGCGAACAGGCTGCCGCGGACGCCCCATTTGGGTCGCAGCGCCCCGAGCATCCTGCTGAAGCTGAACCGAATCGCCATCTCTGGTGTCCCCCAATATGCACTATTTGTAGCTGTTGCTTGCAGGCAGTATCGGGGCCGGCGGTTAACAAATCAGGGAAACTACTCAGGGCGTGCCGAATTTTCGCGGATTTTCGCATTTCACCGCGCGGCATTTAACGGGATGGAAGGGATTGTTCGGCCGCGCTTTCGATAACCTATGACAGAAAAGGCCGGCATCGCTGCCGGCCTTCCCGTCGTTTGTTGTTATTTGACGCCTGCGGATCAGTAGCGGGCCGCGAGCGGAGCGCCCCAGTTGAAGCGGTAGTTCACGCCAGCCTTGAAGGTGTGGTCGTCGGTGGTGAAGCTGCCGGTCGGGACCAGCGCGGCGGGCGCCGTGAAGGTGGCGCTGCCGAAATTGTAGTACTGATACTCGGCCTTGGCCGACCAGTTGGGCGCGAACATGTATTCGAGGCCGGCGCCGACGGTCCAGCCGTTGCGGTGGTCGCCGCTGGTCGCGAAGCCGACCGGCGTTCCGGCGAACGTCACCTTCTCGTTGTTGTCGGAATAGGCATAGCCGCCCTTCACGTAGAGCAGGCCCGGACCCCAGGTGTAGCCGAAGCGGCCGGTGATCGAGCCGAGGCCGCGCTGGCTGTTGGTGTAGGCGTAGCCGCCCGGGAATGCTGCTCCGACGCTTCCGCTCAGCCAGCTGTACTGGCCTTCCGCGCCGATCACCCAGGTCGGGGCGAACTGCCAGTCGGCACCGACCTGCACGCCGCCCAGGAAGCGGCCGTTGGAGTTGTTGCCGGTGGCGAGGCCGGAGAAATTGTTGTCGCTGGAGAACGCGCCGCCGAGATGGGCGCCGAGATAGAAGCCGGTCCAGTTGTAGATCGGAGCGGCGTAGGCCGGCGGCGCCTTGGTGGCGTAGGGGTAGGTCCGGGCGCCGAGATCGGCGGCGAAAGCGGACTGGGCCGAAGCCAGCGCGGCGACTGCAACGGTTGCGAACAGGATCTTCTTCATGGCGGGTCTCCGATACTCAACTAACAAGGCTCGCGCGTCGCGCGCCGTCGATGGATCGGAGATAGATCGCTTTTGAGTAAAATGCTGTCACTCGCGCAGCACACCGGCTTCCAACCCGACTTTCTCCGGGCAAAGGTTCTGGCGTAGTTAGCAATGCACTAACGAAGGCTGAACCGGGAGTTAACGCCGCGCCTTGCTGTGCCGTCGCGGCACAACCGGTTAAGGCGCGTTAAGGGCTCGATGCAGATCCGCGACTGCGTCGCGCAGCTGCTCGCGATGAACGATGTCGTCCTTGGGCATCGAGGCGATGCCGGCGGCGAGCTCGCGAAGAATCCCGGCGAGCAGTCCAAAGTGCAGATGCATGCGGATCGATTTTCGGACGTCCTCGGGGCCGGGCCGCTCCAGGATCAATGCCAGGCCGGATGATTCGAGATGGGCTTCGAACCGCGAGGAATGCTCGAACGTGCCGGCATAGAACTTGTCGGGATATTCGAGCGCGATCTCGGCCTTGTCCGGGATGGGTTTCGACATGGTGGCTCCTGGTGGCTCCTGCAGCAACGACGCTTGAATGTTCGCAGATCCACCTCCCGCCGCCTTGCGCCAGGTCAGAGTGGGAGGAGCGCCTGCATCCCCGGCCGAACGGGCTGCACCGCATTTCTACGGGGGCGGAAATTTACCTTCCCTGAGAAAAGGTTGTGCACGCTGATCAAATTAACGACTCGATGCCGGTCGTTCCGGACCGACCATCTCCATGCAAGCGAACGGAGAGGGCTCCGGCGGGACGACGGCGGGTGCAGTCCACGCTCCAGCGAAATGTGCCGCCGCCATGAAGATACGTCTCTCCATTTCCACGTTCATTGCGGCTTTCGGCCTCGTGCTCGCACTCGGCTTCGGTGCGGTCGTGCTGACCAGCGCCTTTGCGCTGCGCGAGCTCAAGGTCGGCGGGCCGCTCTACGACAAGATCAAGCTCGGCAATGATCTGGTGGCCGACATCCTGCCGCCGCCTGAATATGTGCTCGAGGCCTATCTCGAGGCGACCCTCGCACTCCGGACGCCGAAAGATCTCGACACGCATGTCACGAAGCTGGCGCAACTGAAGAAGGACTATGAGGATCGCAAGACGTTCTGGACCGGCTCGGCGCTGCAGCCTGATCTGAAATCGCTGCTGGTGGAACGATCGGACGGCGAGGTCCGGAAATTCTGGCAGGCCCTGGAAGCCGAGTTGATCCCGGCGCTGCGCTCCGGCGACATGGCGAAGGCCGATGCCGCCTATGCCCGGCTGGCCGACGCCTACGCCGCCCACCGCGCGGTGATCGACACGCTGGTCGACAAGGCGAACAAGTTCAATTCGGACATGGAGGCGACGGCGGCGACCCAGGACCGCAGCATCTCCATCATCGTGTGGAGCGTATCAGGCATCGTTCTGGCCCTGGTCGTCGCCGGCATGTCGGGTCTGGTGCTCGGCGTCGTCCGTCCTCTGTCGCGCATGACCGGCCTGATGCGGCGGATCGCCGAGGGCGATCTGTCGGCCGATATCTCCTATTCCGAACGCGGCGACGAGATCGGCGCGATGGCGGGCGCGCTGAGCATCTTCAAGACCAACGCGCTCGAGAACGCGAGCCTGCGCGACAGGCAGGAGCGCGATCGCTCGGCCGCCGAGGAGCACAAGAAGCGTGCCATGCTCGACATGGCCGACGTGATCGAGCGCGAGACCGAGACGTCCGTCGAAGCCGCGGCCGGCGCATCGCGCCAGGTCGAGGCCGTGGCCGCAGGCCTCTCGAAACTGGCCGAGGAGCTGTCGACCGATGCGCAATCGGTGGCCGCCGCCTCGGAGCAGTCGCTCTCCAATGCCCAGACGGTCTCGTCGGCAGCCGAGCAACTGAGCTCGGCGATCCGCGAGATCTCGAGCCAGGTGGCGCGCGCCAGCACGATCACCAAATCGGCGGTGACCGGGCGTGAGAAGGCCAAGAACACGATGCTCTCCTTGTCGACGGCCGTGGACAAGATCGCCGAGGTCTCCAACCTGATCGGCGGCATTGCCGAGCAGACCAACCTCTTGGCGCTCAATGCCACCATCGAGGCCGCGCGCGCCGGCGATGCCGGCCGCGGCTTTGCCGTGGTTGCGGCCGAGGTCAAGTCGCTGTCGGATCAGACCGCCAAATCGACCGAGGAGATCTCGCGCCTGATCGGCGAGGTACAAACCACCACGCAGGCCACCGTCGACGTCGTCGAAGGCATCGGCAGCCAGATTTCCGAGATCGACGAGGTCGCGGCCTCGATCGCTGCGGCGATGGAGGAGCAACACGCGGCGACCCAGGAGATCAGCCGCTCGGTCCAGTCATCGGCCAGCGCGGCGCGCGACGTGTCGTCCAAGATCGGCAATGTCGGCAGGGATGCCGGCATGGTCAACGATCGGGCCGCCGAGGTGCGCAGCGCCATCGGCTCGGTGGCGACGGGCCTGACCTCGCTCCGCGCCACGCTGGTGAAGGCTGTGAGGACCGCGACCGCCGAAGCCGACCGCCGGCAGTCGCCGCGGATGAAGTCGACCCTGCCGATCAAGGTCGTCGACGATCGCAAGGGCGTGGTGAAAGCCGATCTGGTGGATATTTCCGAGGGCGGCGCCTGGTTCCGGTTCGACCCCGAGCCGGGCATCGGCGATCGCGGCGTCATGGAGTTCAGCGGCTTCGATGGCCGCGTGCCCTATCGGGTCCGCGCCCGCGACAAGGACGCGCTGCATGTCGAGTTCGACGCCAGCCAGAACCGCGAGGCGTTCCTGGCCTGGTTCAGGCGGACCTTTGCGCGGCAGGCGGCGTAAACGAAGCGAGGTCGCTGGCCTCCGCTCTCGGTCAGGAGAACGGAGGCATTGCTTCGAACGGGTTTCGTTGCCGCGCTCACGTCATTGACGCGAGACCAGATCGCTGATCCGCACCGGAAACCGCCTGATGCGGATGCCGGTCGCATGCGCCACCGCATTGGCGACTGCGCCGGCCGAGCCGGTGATGCCGATCTCGCCGACGCCCTTGATGCCGAGCGGATTGACGAACGGATCGTGCTCCTCGACCGTGAACGCCTCGATCGCCGGCACGTCGGCGCTCACCGGCACGTGATACTCGCCGAGATTGGCGTTCATGATGCGGCCGGTGCGGCGGTCGGTGACCGCCTCCTCGTGCAGCGCCAGCGAGATGCCCCAGATCATGCCGCCGACGAGCTGGCTCTTCACCAGCTTCGGGTTGATGATCCGCCCTGCCGCGAATGCGCCGACCATGCGAGTCACCCGGACCTGGCCGAGATCGGGATCGACCTTCACCTCCGCGAAGACCGCGCCATGTGAATGCATCGCGTATTGCTCGTTGGCGGCAGGGTCGGGCATGCCGCTGCCGGAGCCCTCGACCTCGTCGAGGCCGGCGCGTGCGAGGATGTCGGCATAGCTCTCGCCGCGGCCCTCGTCGTCGCGCCGGAGCAGCCGGCCGTTGCGCGCGATCACGCCGGCATTGCCGGCGCCGAACAGCGGCGAATGCTGATCGGAGGTCGCGAGCTCCGCGAGCCTGGCGATGACGGCGGCGCCGGCATTGTGGATCGCCGTGCCGACGGTCGCGGTATGTGCCGAGCCGCCGGCGATGCCGGCATCCGGCAGGTCGGAGGTGCCGGCCTTGAACGTCACCTGATCGAGCTCGAGCGCGAGAGAATCCGCCGCGACCTGCGCGAACGCGGTCCAGGCGCCCTGGCCCATGTCGTGCGCGCCGCTCTCGACCACGCCGGTGCCGTCGCGCCGGATCACCGCGCGGGCCTGGGCTGCAAACATCAGCGCATGGAACGTCGCGGTGCCCATGCCCCAGCCGACCAGGAAGCCGTCTCTGTCGCGCATCATCCGCGGCTTCAGCGGCCGATCCCACCAGCCGAACCGCTCCGCGCCTTGCGTGTAGCACTCGCGCAGCGCCTTCGACGAGAACGGCTTGCCGGTGGCCGGCTCGACCTCGGCGTAGTTCTTGACGCGAAATGCCAGCGGATCGAGGCCACAGGCTTCGGCCATCTCGTCGACCGCGCTTTCCAGCGCGATCGATCCCGGCGCGATGCCGGGCGCTCGCACGAACAGCGGCGTGCCGGTGTCCATGCGTACCGCGTCGTAGGTGGTCGCGATCGCCGGCGCGGCGTAGAGCGTGTGCGTCACATGCGCCGCGGCTTCATAGAAGTCCTCGAAGCTCGAGGTTGCGATCCTCGCGTGGTGACGGATCGCCGACAATTGTCCGGTGTTGCTGGCGCCGAGCTGCAGCGTCTGCCGGGTCGGCGAGCGATGGCCGAACGGGCCGTAGAGCTGCTCGCGGCGCGCCACCAGCTTCACCGGCCGGCCGACCATCTTCGCGGCGAGGATGCCGAGGACCTGCGGGCCGGCCATCAGGCCCTTGCCGCCGAAGCCGCCGCCGAGATAGGGGCTGCGGATCAGGATGTTGTCCGGCGCGATGCCGAACAGCTCGGCCAGGCGGCCGCGCATCATCACCAGGCCCTGGGTCGGCGTGTCGATGATGAGCCTGTCGCCCTGCCACTCGGCGACGATCGCGTGCGGCTCCATCGCGTTGTGGTAATGCGGCGGGGTCTCGTAGATCGCGGTGATCTGCTTGTCACTGCCGGCCAGCGCGGCCTCGACATCGCCGTGATGACTCTCGGCGGGAAAACCCATGCCGACGACAGGCGGAACATAGGCGTCGGCGGCATCGAGACCGATGCGGGCCGGCTCGGCCTCGTAGCGCGGCGACAGCAGCGCGGCGCCCTCGGTCGCGGCTTCCAGGCTTTCGGCAATGACCAGCGCGATCGGCTGGTTGGCGTAGCGCACACGGTCGTTCTGCAGCGCCTCGAAGCGGAACGCGAACGGGTTCGGCTTGCCGTCGGGATCGGCATGCAGCGGCGGCCGGTTGGCGGAGGTCATCACCTCGACGACGCCGGGATGCGCCTTGGCGGCTTCGACATCGAGCGCGACGACACGGCCGCGCGCGATGCTGGAGACCGCGAGCACGGCATAGAGCAGGCCGGGCGGATTGTTGTCGGCGGCGTAGCGCGCGGTGCCGGTGACCTTGGCGCGGCCATCGACGCGGGACAGCGGCTGGCCGACGTTGGAGCCGTGTCTGACATGGGCGGGATCGCGGGAGGGATTGAGCTCAGGCGTCATGAAGTGCTCCTGGAACGGCGGAGAAGGGAGAGGCCGGCAGCGCCGGCACGCGCGACGGCGTGCCCTCGGCTGCGGCGGCCAGCGCGCGCATGATCAGGCTGCGCGCGAGCGGGATCTTGTGGGCGTTGTCACCGGATGGCTTTGCATCGCGCAGCGCGATCTCGGCAGCGTGCTGGAATGTGTGCGGCGTGGCCGGCTGGCCCGTGAGCAGCGCTTCGGCCGGGTGGGCGCGCCACGGCTTGGCGGCGACGCCGCCGAGCGCCAGACGTGCGTGCGTGATGGTGCCGTTCTCGATCACGAGACCGGCCGCGGCGGAGACGACGGCGAAGGCGTAGGAATTGCGCTCGCGCACCTTCAGATAGCGTGCATGCCTGGCGAACGCGCGCGCGGCCGCGGGCAGCCGGACCGCGACAATCATCTCGCCCGGCGCGAGCACGCTCTCGCGCTCCGGCGTGGTGCCGGGGAGCAGATGCAGCGCCTCCAGCGCGACCTCGCGCCGGCCGGAGCCGCCTTCGATCTCGACGATCGCATCGAGCGCCGCGAGCGGCACGCAGAAGTCCGAGGGATTGGTGGCGATGCACGCCTCGCTCCAGCCGAGCACGGCGTGCTGATGGGTGTCGCCGCCACGCGCGTCGCAGCCTGCGCCGGGCGTGCGCTTGTTGCAGGCCGAGGCCGGATCATAGAAATACGCGCAGCGTGTCCGCTGCAGCAGATTGCCGCCGACGCTGGCCGCGTTGCGCAGCTGCGCCGACGCGCCCGACAGCAGCGCTTCGGCGACCGCCGGGAAGTCGCGCGCGAAGGCTGCGTCATGGGCAAGGTCCGCATTGCGCACCAGCGCGCCGATCCGGACGTCGCCATTGCCTGACGTCTCGATGCGCGTCAGCTCCTTGATCTGGGAGATGTCGACCAGCCGCGCCGGCCTGATGACATTGCCCTTCATCAGGTCGAGCAGGTTGGTGCCCGAAGCGAGATAGGCCGCGCCGGGCGCGCTGGCCGCTGCGATCGCCTCCGCGACCGTCGACGGCTTCGCGTAGTCGAACCGGTTCATGCCGCGCGCTCCTTGTCCTCGGTGAGCGTCGCCTGGGCGTCGAGCACGGCCTCGACGATGCCGACATAGGCGCTGCAGCGGCACAGATTGCCGCTCATGCCTTCGCGCACGCGCTCCGGATCGCTCCCGGCCTGGCCTTCGTTGATGAGGCCGACCGCGCTCATGATTTGGCCGGGCGTGCAGAAGCCGCATTGCAGGGCGTCGTGGGCGATGAAGGCCTCCTGCACCGGGTGCAGCTGGTCTCCGTTGGCGAGCCCCTCGATGGTGGTGACGGCGGCGCCGTCGAGGCTGAGCGCGAGCGTCAGGCAGGCGTTGATACGGCGCCCGTCGATCAGGACGGTGCAGGCGCCGCACTGGCCGCGGTCGCAGCCTTTCTTGGTGCCGGTGAGATGGAGGCGCTCGCGCAGCAGGTCCAGCAGCGTGACGCGGGGGTCGTCGAGCGCAAGGGTTCGCGGCTCACCGTTGACGGTGAGTCTGACAGTCCAATTCATGCGTTGTTCCGATCGAAGCGATGGCCTAATCGGATCGCAGCGGGCACCGCCTTACGGGCGGTGGTCCGTCCAGATCCAGCGACCGCGGGACGACGAGCTGAGGAAGGTTGGCTGTCCCGGGTGGCAGGTCTATTTATACGGAGGGCTCCTCCGTTTAGCAAGAGGACATGAACGGTCCGTCATCAAGAGCTGGTGAGATGGAGACGAAACCACAAGACCGCCATCGCAAGCCGCGCGCGGACGCGCAGCGCAATCGCGAGCGTGTGCTGGAGGCGGCCAAGGCGGTGTTCAGCGTCGGCGGCGCCGAGGCGAGCCTGGAAGCGGTGGCGCGCCAGGCCGGCGTCGGCATCGGCACGCTGTATCGTCATTTCCCGACCCGCGAGGACCTGTTCGAGGCCGTGTACCGGCGCGAGGTCGAGCAGCTCGCGGAGCTGGCCGAGGAGCTCAAGAGCGAGCCGTCGGCGGTCGAGGCGCTCCGGCGCTGGCTGCGCTCGACGGTGCAGTTCGTCGCCACCAAGAAGGGCATGATGGCCGCGCTCGCGATCGTCATGACCGCGAACTCCGAGCTCGCCGCCTATTCGCACGGCCATCTCACCCGCTCGATCGGCGCGCTGCTCGCCCGCGCCGTCGACGCCGGCGAGATTCGCGGCGACATCAGCGCCGACGACGTCCTGCGCGCGCTGATCGGTATGTGCTACATGCACGACCAGACCGGCTGGCAGCAGAGCGTGCTGCGGCTGCTCGACGTGTTCGTGGATGGGCTGAAGGTGGGGAAGGGAAGAGTCGGCGAAGCGTAGTTGACGATGTCCGCGCTCAGCGGGGCGGAAATAACAACAACGTCAACGATGTCAGGAAAGCGTCCTGGTTTTGGACGCGGGCGGCCTCGAAGCTCGTCAGTGCAGCTCTCGCCATTCTGATGGCGAGCTGCGCATCCAGGGTTTTGACCCGGATCATCGGATTATAGTCGGCTTCATGTCGCTTCTCCTGTAGCTCCAGGACAGCAGATGCGAACGCGTGAAGGTTTGCTCCAAAGCCTCCGGAAGGTGCAAACGGCAGGTATTTTGCGGAAAGCTTCGACTTTTTGACCTCCTCGCATAGCAATCGGAGGTCTCGATGATCCACGGCTCTATAGACGAGGGCGTATAAGGGTGTCCCTTGTTTCGTCTTGCCAACGAATTGATCTGCAGCGGCAATGAGCGTTGCATGAAACAATCCATAATAGGCAGCGGAAATTGCGCGACGGATGTTCACCTGTCGCGGTGGCCCCGCTGCAGGCGGAGCGATCAACTGCTCAGCCTGCTGAAACAGATGCTCCGGATTAAGTATCGCCAACGGGCTCGTTCTCCGCCTCGTATTCGATCAGCGGAAAACGGTCCTCGCCTGCAGCCCGGAGCTGCTCTTGGATCTGGACCAGCGTATCCAGCACTGCTTCTCCCTCGATGCTGGTCCCTTGGATGGGGCTCAATACGATGGTGATCCGCAGGGCATCACGGCCTTCGGAGTCCGCATAGGGCGCTGTGGTGACGTCTGTAACCGCGGCGGAGCTGCTCAGATTCGCAGTGGCGACCTCGCGGGCGATCTTGGCGATTTTGGCGTTGTCCAGCATGGACGCAATATACGCTGCATTCCGGAGAGTTGCCATCGGCTACCGTCCGGAGTTTCATACGGCTCGACGGCCATCTCACCCCCGCAACCACTCCATCAGCGCCTGCGCCGTCTCCTCCGGCTGCTCGGGTTGCGGCAGGTGGCCGCAATTCTCCAGCACCACCAGCCAGCTGCCGTCGATGCCGTCGGCCATCTCCTTCGACAGGCTGTTCGGGATGGTGTTGTCGGTGTCGCCGGTCAGCACCAGGGTCGGACAGCGGATCGCGGTCAAGGTCGGCCGCGAATCCGGGCGCGACATGATCGCCGTCAGCTGCCGGATGAAGCCGATGACGCCGACCTCCTCGGCCATGTCGTGCACGAGCTGGCGCAGTCGCGGATCATCCTGGCGCGACGGATGGACGAAGCCGGAGAACAGCTCGTCGACCACGCCGTGGTAGTCGCCCTCCTTGGCGCGGGTGATCATGGTGCGGCGGCGGGCGCTCGCCTCCGGCGTGTCGGGCCGCGCCTGGGTGTTGATCAGCGCCAGCCGACCCACGCGCTCCGGCGCCTGGCGCATGATCTCGAGCGCGATGTAGCCGCCCATCGAATGTCCCGCGAGCGCGAAGCGCGGCGGCGCCTCGGAGAGGATGCGGCGCGCGATCGCGGCCATGCTGTCGTCGCGGACGTGGTTCGCCACCATCACCGGCCCGAGCCGCCACAGCGCCGGGATCACCGGCGCATAGATGCGGGGCGACGAGATCAGGCCAGGCACCAGCACGAGCGGCAGCGCATCAGTCATGGGTCTTCCCCCCGGAAACGGCGTTCACCTGCATGTCCGGGTGTCGTCCGCCCGGAATGCCATTTACGCGCGAGAGGCGGCCGATGTCCAACGATGTGCTGCGGCTCGCGCCCGGCGTCCCAGGGCGACGACCTCGTCCCCAGCCTTGTCCTGGCTCATCCTGCGCCTCTTCGCGACAGTGGATGGCCAGCCGGATGATCGCTGTGATCGGGTCGCACGCGATGCTGCTTGGGCCGCGGCGCCTCTGGCTTTCGTGATTACGGCGTCATTCGCGGCAATCTGGTGGCGTCGTCCGCAATTTGCGCGCGAGGAAGGGGTCTAACTACTTCCGCTCCGGATCATGCCACCATCGCATGCAGCGCGATGATACCTGGATAGACCGTCAATCGTGGCAAACGAGGTCGGGCGTCACGATAATATCACGTAATGGGCGTGCGGCCCGGCGTCGCAAGGCCTGCGACCACAACGATTAGTTCGGGCAGCTGGTAACTTCACGTGGCTGTTGACGCCCGGCGCTCTCGTTCCGTCGCGGCGATGAATTGATAGCACCGGGCTGTCGGCGATGACATCGGAGCGATCGTCGCACCCGGAGGAAACATATCCGCGCCAAGTCTAGCTCTTGCCGGAGCAGCGCGGGCCGACGCTGTTGATGGAACGAGAGACGACTGCTCGCTCGGCAGCAGCGAGGACGCGTCCGGCGACGTCGCTGCCGGATGAAACAGTGGCACTCGCGGCAGCGAGGTCGATGCGAAGCTTAAGGTGCTGTGGCCCAATGCGCGAGCACGAGCCGGCACGGCTGCAGCCGAGCCCGGTGCCTCTTGTCGAAGGATCAGACGAGCAGTGGCTGCGCCGTGGCGGCGAGCTTCTTCAGCAGCGGCAGGAAGCGCTCCTTCATCTCGTCGACGCCGATGCGATCGACGTGGCCGCCGATGTTGGCGGCGGCGATGATGCCGCCGTCATAGCGGCGGATCGGCACGGAAATCGAGCGGAAACCCTCCTCCGCCTCGCCGTCGACGAGCGAATAGCCGTCGTCCCGAACGGCCGTGACCGACGCGATCAACGCGTCCTTGTCGGTGATCGTCTGCGGCGTCATCTCGGTCAGCGTCATGCGCTCGACGGCTTGGCGCAACTGATCGTCCGGCATCCGGCTCAGCAACACGCGGCCGACCGACGTGCAGAACGCCGGCAGCCGATAGCCGATCTCGAGGCCGGTGGAGAACATGCGCGCCGGCGTCGCGCGCGCGATGAACACGACCTGGTCGCCGTCGAGGACGGCGAGAGAGCAGACCTCGCGGGCCTCGCCGGCCGTGCTGTCCATCAACGGCTGCATCACGCTGTTGACCTGGTTGGAGGCGAGATAGCTGGAGGCCAGCAGCAGCACGCGCGGCGTCAGCGAGAACAGCCGGTCGTCGCCATGCACGAAGCCCGAGGCTTTCAGGGTCAGCAGGATCCGTCGCACCGTGGCGCGGGCGAGACCGGTGAGTTCCGCGGCCTTGCTCAGCGTCATAGGGCGGCCCTCGCGGCTGAAGGCCTGGATCACCCGCAGGCCGCGATCGAGCGCTTCCACGAACTCGGGACCGTCGCCCCGAGCCTGCTTCTTCTCCTCATCAGTGCGCTTCAGTTTCGGCATCGGCCTGACATGATCCGCTGTTGTTGTTTTCGGCCGCAGTGAAGCTGCAGTCCGTTGGCCCCTCGGCTTCGGTTGTAGCTTTTTCACTTGCGCTTCTCCCCACTTAAAGCGAATCTAATCTGGGCGAACATGTGTTCGTCTAGCGAACATTATTAGATGATCGCGTGACGCTCAACGCCCGACTTGCGACGGAACAGGAGAGACGGCCATCATGATGAGCCAGGAGCAGAACGACCTGATCACGCGCGTCGGACCCGGCGCGCCCGCCGGTAAACTAATGAGGATGTACTGGCAGCCGGCCGCACTGGTCGATGAGCTCGCAGGCGAGCGCCCGGTGCGCGCGGTGAAACTGCTCGGTCAGGACTTCGTGCTCTTCAAGGATGCGCAAGGCCGCTACGGACTACTTGATCGCGATTGTCCGCATCGCGGCGCAGATCTCGCCTTCGGACGGCTGGAGAACGGCGGCTTGCGTTGCGCCTTCCATGGCTGGCTGTTCGACGCTGACGGCAATTGTCGGGAGACGCCGGCCGAACCGGCCGGCTCGCCGCTGTGCAAGAACGTCAAGCAGCGCGCCTATCCCGTGATCGAGATGGGAGGCATCCTTTGGGCCTGGCTCGGCGATGGTGCAGCCCCGGCGTTTCCCGATCTCGACTGCTTCACCGCGCCCGACGCCTACACCTTCGCCTTCAAGGGCCTGATCGAGTGCAATTGGCTGCAAGCGCTGGAGGTCGGCATCGACCCCGCGCATGCCTCGTTCCTGCACCGCTTCTTCGAGGACGAGGACACGTCGACCGCCTATGGCAAGCAGTTCCGCGGCGCCTCCGCCGACAGCGAGCTGCCGATGACCAAGGTGCTGCGCGAGTACGATCGTCCGATCATCAATGTCGAGCGCACCGAATACGGCCTGCGCATCATCGCACTGCGTGAGATCGATGCCGAACGCACCCATGTCCGCGTCACCAATCAGCTGTTCCCGCATGCCTTCGTGATTCCGATGAGCACGGAGATGACGATCACGCAGTGGCACGTGCCGGTCGATGACGAGAGCTGCTACTGGTACGCGATCTTCACCAGCTATGGCGCGCCGGTCGACCGGGCGAAGATGCGGGCGCAGCGGCTCGAGCTCTATGAGCTGCCCGACTATCGCTCGCGCAAGAACAAGAGCAACGATTACGGCTTCGATCCACGGGAGCAGGCGACCGCGACCTACACCGGCATGGGCAATGACATCAACGTGCACGACCAGTGGGCGGTGGAGTCGATGGGCCGGATCCAGGACCGCACCCGCGAGCATCTGGGCCAATCCGACAAGGCGATTGTCCAATATCGCCGCATGCTGCGCGAGCAGATCGAGAAGGTCGCGAGCGGCGAGCCGCCGATGCTGTTCCTCGATGCCGCCGAGGCCCGCAGCGTGCAGGGCCCGGCGACGATGGACGGCATCGGCCCGACGCGCGGCTGGGAGACCTACTGGATGGAAGTCGACGTCCGCCGCCGCCGCAGCGCCCCCTGGGCCCCGCCGGTGCCCGCGGATATCGTGCGTCTCGCGCCGCATCTGAGCGCTGCGGAGTGATGGCTGGCGTGAGCGGGCATTTGATTGGGGGCCGTCGCGACGAGCAGCCTTGTCAATTATTCACTCCGTCATGCCCGGGCTCGTCCCGGGCATCCACGCCGTCCTCAGGATGCCGAACGACGTGGATGGCCGGGACAAGCCCGGCCATGACGACGTGGAGACAGACGGGTGCTAAACTCCGATCTCTACATGCGGTGACTTGGCCGCAGGCGAGGAGAGGTCGGGACCGAGCCAGCCGCACCGCCGCGGACTCGATTGCGCAATCAGTCATCCTCATCAGGAGCCATCGTTGAGTTTCGTCGCCAAGCATCAGTTGTGGACCGCCGAGCAGGCCGAGGCCGCAGTGCGCATGCGCCGCCTCGCCGAGGAGCACGGCCTCACCACCATCCGCTTCTCGTTCCCGGACCAGCACGGCATCCTGCGCGGCAAGACGCTTACTGTCGATGCTGCGTTGTCCTCGCTCGAGGACGGCTGCTCGATCACGACGACCCTGCTCGCCAAGGACACCTCGCATCGCACCGTGTTTCCGGTGTTCACCGCCGGCGGTGGCTTCGGCATGGCCGAGATGCAGGGCGGCAGCGATGCACTGATGGTCGCCGATCCCACCACGTTCCGCGTCCTGCCCTGGGCGTCCGGCACCGGCTGGGTGCTCTGTGATCTGTACTTCGCCAACGGTGCGCCGGTCCCGTTCGCCACGCGCAATCTCTACCGGTCGGCATTGGCGACGCTCGAACAGCGTGGCTATCAGTTCATGGCCGGCCTCGAGGTCGAGTGCCACATCTTCAAGGTCGAGGATCCCAGGCTCGCGCCCGGTGATGCCGGCTCGCCCGGTCAGCCCGGCGTGCCGCCGACGGTCAGCCTGCTGACCCAGGGCTATCAATATCTCACCGAGCAGCGCTTCGATCAGATGGAGCCGGCGCTCGAGATCATCAGGGCCAATCTCGTCGCGCTCGGCCTGCCATTGCGCTCGATCGAGCTCGAATATGGCCCGAGCCAGTGCGAATTCGTGCTGCAGCCGGCGCTCGGGCTCGCGCCTGCAGATACGATGGTGCTGTTCCGCGGCGCCGTGAAGCAGATCTGCCAGCGCCACGGCTATCACGCCACCTTCATGTGCCGGCCGCGCATCCCCAACGTGATGTCGTCGGGCTGGCATCTGCACCAGTCGCTGGTGGCGCGCGACGGCGGCAACGCCTTCATGACCGAGGATGCCGAAGGTCTGTCCGCGCTCGGCCGCCACTACATGGCGGGCCTGCTCGCGCATGCGCGCGCCTCGGCGCTGTTTTCGACGCCGACGATCAACGGCTACCGGCGCTACCGCGCCTATTCGCTGGCGCCGGACCGTGCCATCTGGGGCCGCGACAACAGAGGCGTCATGATCCGCGTGCTCGGCGCCCCCGGCGATCGCGCCACGCGCCTGGAGAACCGCATCGGCGAGCCCGCCGCCAATCCCTATCTCTACATGGCGTCGCAGATCGCAGCCGGCCTCGATGGCATCGACCGCAAGCTCGAGCCGGGACCGTCGGCCGATGTGCCCTATGAGACCAAGGCGAGCCTGCTGCCGAAATCGCTGCGCGAGGCCGTCGATGCGCTGAGGGACGACGCGTTCTTCCGCCAGGCGTTCGGTTCGACCTTCGTCGACTACTACACCTTCATCAAGAACGCCGAGCTCGAGCGCTTCCAGGCGGAGGTCTCCGACTGGGAGCAGCGCGAATATTTCGAGATGTTCTGACGGCGATGCACCGCCTCACCGGCTGCGCACCAGCCCGCCGTCGACGTGGTTGTTTTGCCCGGTGACGTAGGCCGCGGCCCCTCGGCGCGGGTATTTCCGTATCCGCCGGATTCGTTCCCGCGCCGCCGCGTCGCATTTTCGTGAGTCCTGTGTCCGTTATTCCGCGCGCAAGCAGGCCTGCGGGAACCCGATCCCATCCAGCGGCATATCGAAGGAGTCGTTGCGCAACTCACGCCGGTCTCGGCGCGACCCTGCATGTCATGGCGATGGAAGGCGGAGCAAGGAAGCATGTTGGAACACGGGCCGCAGCGCGATCGCGCGATTGTCGACAGCGGCGATGCATCCGATCTGTCGTCTGAGCGCCACGACATCTTCTTCGCGGCCGTCGAGACCACGCGGATGCCGATGATCGTCACCGATCCGCGCCAGCCCGACAATCCGATCCTGTTCGCCAACCGGGCGTTCCTGGAGATGACGGGCTACGCGCTGTCCGAGATCGTCGGCGCCAATTGCCGTTTCCTGCAAGGTCCGGACACCGACCGCGACACCGTCGACGCGGTGCGAACCGCGATCGCCAATCGCCAGGACATTGCGGTGGAGATCCTCAACTATCGCAAGAATGGTGCGGCGTTCTGGAATGCGCTTTTCGTCAGCCCGGTCTACAACCGCGACGGCGAGCTGGTGTATTATTTCGGCTCGCAGCTCGACGTGTCGCGCCGGCGCGATGCCGAGAGCGCGCTGGTGCAGTCGCAGAAGATGGAGGCGATCGGCCAGCTCACCGGCGGCATCGCGCACGACTTCAACAACATCCTGCAGGTCATCATCGGCTACACCGAGACGCTGCAGGGCGCCGTCAGCGAACTTGCCCCGCGGCACCGCCGGGCCGTCGAGAACATCCGCTCGGCTGCCAACCGCGCCGCGACCCTCACCCAGCAGCTGCTGTCGTTCGCGCGCAAGCAGCGGCTCGACAGCCGGCCGATCAACCTCAACAACATGATCGAGACCATGGTGCAGATGGCGCGCCACACGCTCGGTGACAGCGTGCGCATCGTCGTCAAGGCGCAGCCCGGCCTGTGGAACAGCCGCGTCGACCAGACCCAGGCGGAGGTCGCGCTGCTCAATCTGTTCGTCAACGCACGCGATGCGATGCCGCACGGCGGCACGTTGACCATCCGCACCGAGAACAAGGAGATCGCGGAGGAGGACATCGTGCAGTTCGGCGTGCCCAAGGGCGGGCGCTATGTCGCGCTGAAAGTGTCCGACGACGGCGTCGGCATTCCGCACCACATTCTCGCGCGGGTCGCCGAGCCGTTCTTCACCACCAAGGAGGAGGGCAAGGGCACCGGGCTCGGCCTCGCCATGGTCTACGGCTTCACCCGCCAGTCCGGCGGCAGCACCTATATCTACAGCGAGGTCGGGCAGGGCACGACTGTGCAGCTGCTGTTTCCGGCGACCGAGCAGGCGATCGCTGCGCCGTCGATCCGGCCGCAGATGGCGATGGACCGCACCGGCAGCGAACGCATCCTTATCGTCGAGGACCGCCATGAGGTCGCCGAGCTGGCGCGCTCGATCCTGGAGGATTTCGGCTATCGTACCGAGGTCGCGGCCAATGCGCATGCCGCGCTCGAGCTGTTGGATTCGGAGGTCCGCTTCGATCTGCTGTTCACCGATCTCGTGATGCCCGGCGGCATGAACGGCACCGTGCTGGCGCGCGAGGCGCGCAAGCGCCAGCCGAAATTGAAGGTGCTGCTGACGACCGGCTATTCCGATGCCGCGGTCGAGCGCGCCGACGCCAACATCGGCGAGTTCGAGATCATCAACAAGCCGTACCGCCGCACCGATCTGGTCCGCCGCGTCAGGCAATTGCTCGACGGCCCGACCGGCGTGACCTGATGCGACGCTTGACCAGGCGACTCCTCGCATCGAAAGTCGGGCTGGAGAGCGGAGATCCAACCATGCGTCACGTCACGGTGCAGACACCGGCCGATGCGCCAGTCCTTCAGCCCCGCGGTGAGCCACGGGAACTGGGCGTGGTCGCGGCCGGTGCCTATGCCAATGGCCGCCGCGTCGCCGACATTCCGATCGAGGACGCCGGCGACTGGAGCAAGCGGCCCGGCCACGTGGTGTGGATCGGGCTGCACGAGCCCGACGCGGCGCTCCTGCAGCGCGTGGCGGACCAGTTCGGCCTGCACGAGCTCGCGATCGAGGATGCGTCGAAGGCGCATCAGCAGCCCAAGGTCGAGCGCTATGGCGATGCGCTGTTCGTGGTCGCCCGCACCGCGCAGCTCGTCAAGGAGCACATCGTGTTCGGCGAGACCCACATCTTCGTCGGCCCCGGCTTCGTGGTCTCGGTGCGCCACGGCGCCTCGACCTCCTATGGCGCGGTGCGCGAGCGCTGCGAGAGCTGTCCGGGCTCGCTCGCCAAGGGCGAGGACTACATCCTCTATGCGATCCTCGACTTCATCGTCGACAACTACCGGCCGGTGACCGAGAGCATCATGGCGGAGGTCGAGACGCTGGAGGAGGTGGTGCTGCAGCGGCCGCTGGCGCGCCACGAGGTCGACCGGCTGTATCGCCTGCGGCGCGACCTGCTGCGGCTGCGCCGCGCCGTCGGCCCCGTGGTCGACGTCTGCAAGCGGCTCGAGCATGTCGACAACGTCGCGATCGATGCCGAGATGGCGCCGTTGTTTCGCGACGTGCTCGACCACGCCAAGCGCGCCGAGGAGGATGCGGATTCCCTGCGCGAGATCCTCGCCTTCGTGTTCGAGGCCAGCATGATGGCCGGCCAGGCGCAACAGACCGACATCGCGCGGCGGCTGGCGGCGTGGGCCGCCATCCTCGCCGTGCCGACGGCGGTGGCCGGCATCTACGGCATGAACTTCGAGCACATGCCGGAGCTGAAATGGCAATACGGCTACTATGCCGTACTGGGCTTCATCGCCACCGTGTGCAGCGTGCTGTATTGGCAGTTCCGCCGGCGCGGATGGCTGTGAGGGGATGGGCTGTCGGTCCTCCTCGCGAAGCGGTGCGCGTGACCTCGAAATCGTTTGCCGTTGAGGGAGCAACGCGCCTGCCATGGCGCAGCGGTCACGCCGCGGCGGATCGGCCCTGATGCGCGGACCACCACGCGGCGATCGCGTCCGTCAGCTCGTCCCAGATCGCGGTCGGCAGGTCGGGCACGGCGACGCGCACGCTGTAGCGATCCGTGGTGGCGTCGTGAAACCATTCCGTCGCAGCGAAATCGAAGCCGAAGCTGCCGGCGTGGCGGATCGGCAGCCCGGCGCGCCGGAGATCATCACTCATGGCGGTTGCGGTTTGCCGGGCGGTGGCCTCGTCGAGCGGCGCGCGACCGGCGAGCGTGAGGTAGAGGCCGTGCGCGAAGTCGAGCTCCGCGGTCAGGCCGCGCAGCGCGGTCGCGAAGTGGCGCCGCGCCCGCCGGCTGTTGCGCAGGATGGCGCCGACGCGCCGCGCGGTCAGCTCGCGATAGGCGGGCAGGCCGACGTAAGGCGGGAAATGCGCCGGCAGCGCCGCGCCGCCGAGCAGCCTGACGGCGTTGCGCGTCTCGTCCGGCAGCGCCCGAAGCACAATGCGGCCCGCGGCGCCGGCCTTGCTCCAATCGGCGAAAGCGACCGAGCCGAGCCGGCCATATTCAGCGCCGAGCGAGTCGAGCTTGGTGTGGCTGCGCACCATCACGACCGGCACGTCCCAGCGCCGCGTCCAGGCCAGCACGCGGCGAATGCGGCCGGAGCCGTTGGCAAAGCAGGTGGTGTCGAAGATCAGGAGATCGATCGCCGGGCGGTCGCAACCCAGCACGGCTTCGAAGCGCGGCGCGGTCGCGCTGGAATCGATCAGCAGCAGCCGCGGCGCGGGCGAGCGCTGCGCCAGCGCGGCGGCCAGGTCGCGGGTCAGCGTCACCGGGCGCAGATGCCGCGCATGCGCCGCGACCAGCTCCTGCGTCTCGCCATAGGAGCCCGGCAGCATCAAGAGGTCCGCCGTGCCGAGAACGGGCCGCGTCGCCAGCAGCAGTGCCGCGATCGCCGCCATGCCGGAGATGGTGTAGATGGTGTCATGGCGGCTCTCGCCCGCCGCGTAGAACGACGGCCCGCGCACGTCGAGATCGGCGCGCTGATAGTCGTAGCTGAAGGCGAACGGGCCGGCGCGATGATCGTCCGCATCCGCCCAGGCCGTCTCTGTCGCGGTCCAGTCGCTGAGCGCGTGCTCGGCCTTCAGCGCGGCCGTGAGCTGAAACTTGCGCCGGATGACCTCCATCACCGAGCGCGGCGCCGGCAGCGCATGCGGTCTCCGCAGGCAGCAATTCAGGAGCTGCAGCTCCTGATGCTTGCGGGCGAGATAGGCTTCGATCGTCTCCATCGGGCTCTTCATGGGTGATGCTGGCGGCCGGGATGCAACGCGTGGGGATCGCGATGGGTCCAACGGAGTGCGGCAACGCGGCGCGGTTTGCTGTAGTCTGGCCGGACAAGGAGGAGACGATGGGCAGGGAACTCGAAGGCAAGGTGGCGGCGGTCACCGGCGCGGCGTCGGGCATCGGCCTGGCCAGCAGCGCGGCGATGCTGGCGGCCGGCGCGCGCGTCGTCATGATCGATCGCGACGCCGCGGCGCTGGCGAAGCTGCGCGAGACCCAAGGCGACGCCGTGATCCCCGTCGTGATCGACCTGCTCGATCCCGCTGATTGCGCCACCCTTCTGCCGCGCGTCCTCGATGCGGCCGGACGGCTCGACATCCTCCACGCCAATGCCGGCAGCTATCTCGGCGGCGATCTCGTCGACGCCAGGACCGACGCGATCGACCGCATGCTGAACCTCAACGTCAATGTCGTCATGAAGAATGTGCGCGACGTTCTCCCGCACATGATCGCGCGCGGGTCGGGCGACATCATCGTGACCAGCTCGCTCGCGGCGCATTACCCGACGCCGTGGGAGCCGGTCTATGCGTCGTCGAAATGGGCAATCGACTGCTTCGTGCAGACGGTGCGGCGCCAGGTGTTCAAGCACGGCATCCGCGTCGGCGCGATCTCGCCCGGCCCGGTGGTCACCGCGCTGATCGCCGACTGGCCGGCCGAGAAGCTGAAGGAGGCGCGCGAGTCCGGCAGCCTGCTGGAGCCCTCGGAGGTCGCCGAGGTGATCATGTTCATGCTGACCCGTCCGCGCGGCATGACCATCCGCGACGTCGTGATGCTGCCGACGAATTTCGATCTGTAGGGCCGTCCAAAATTTCCCGAGCTGGACTCAACCCCAAGTCGTCGCGGCGCGTCAGGACATTCTTCGAGCGGGGCGGGATGACCTGTCCGGCGCCCGTGTCTCCGATCAAGGACGCGCGACGTCTCCGTGGAACTACGGGGGTCGAATTAAGCGCAACCTTAATCATACGGAACCTAGCGTGAGCCCGCGCAATCCGGGGGCAATAATGAAGATCGGCCGACTTTTCGCAATTTCCATGCTGTCGGTGACGGCTTTGGCCGTCCTCCCTTCTGCTCAGGTCGTGATCGAGCAGGTCAGGGCTGTCAGCAACAAGGCCGAGGCGATCAAGACGGTCGAGGCGTTCGGCGCCGTGCTGCTCTACGCGCAGGACGTGGTCGGCCATCGCGCCCCCTACATCACGCCCATATTCCAGGATTCGCCCGCGACGCCCGCGCAGCTCGAAGGCGTGCGCAAGATCAGGCAATCGGCCGAGGCATCCTTCGCCAGGGCGCGCGCGCAGCTGGCGAACGTCTCCAACAGCGAGGCGATCACACGCAGCCTGGACCAGGCCTCGTCCAAGCTGAACGAGATCCTCGCCAAGGTGGACCCCACGCTGACCGCGCCGCTGAACGCGCGTGATCCGGCCGTCATCAAGAGCTTTCTCCCCGGGGTCACCCAGGTCGCCCTGGCGATCGAGCCGATCCTGAACCAGCTGCAGAACCGCATCGCCAATGCCGACGCGTCGCTGACGACGCTGCTCGACGTCGCCCGCACCGCGCAGGACCTGCGCGTGACCGCCGGCGGCCGGGCTGCCGCGCTGTCGCCGGCGCTCAGCGCCCGCCGCGCCGTCACTCCGGCCGAGAAGGCGGCGATGGACCGCGCCCAGGGCCGCACCGAGGCCGACCGCGAGCGCCTGGATGCCGGCATCGACCAGCTCGGCAATCCGGAGCGGCTGCTCGCGGCGTTCAAGGAGGCGCGTGACGCCTATTTCGGGCGCGCCGTTCCGATCGTCGACAAGGACATCGCAGCCGGGCTCGGCGATCTCAACTACGCCCTCACCGCCGACAGCCTGGCCGAGGCGGTCGTCCCGGCCGTGCAGAAGTTCTTCGTCGTGCGCGACGCCGCGATCGGCGAGGCCCGCGACCGCGCCGTCGCGGCGCGCGATGCAGCCTATCTGATGCTCGCGCTGGCGACGGCGGTGGTCGCGGCCCTCGCCGGCATTCTCGTGTTCGTCACCCTGCTGCTGCGCCGCCGCGTGATCAACCCGATCGTGGCCCTGACCGGCCTGATCGGCGAGATGGCGGCCGGCCATGACGACGTGGCGATCCCGACGATCGATCGCGACGACGAGATCGCCGCGATGACCGGCTCGCTGCAGACCTTCAAGGAGGCGCTGCTGGAGAAAAAGCGCGCCGAGCAGGCGGCCGCGGCCGACGCGCAGGCCAAGATCGAGCGCGGCCAGCGTGTCGAGCGTTTCACCCGCGAGTTCGAGATGGCGATCGGCGAGGTCGTCGGCATCGTGTCGTCAGCGTCGGCCGATCTGGAGCGCTCGGCCTCGTCGCTGACGACGACCGCCGGCCGCTCGCTGGAGCTCGCCACCGTCGTCACCCAGGCGTCCGAGGAAGCCTCGACCAACGTGCACTCGGTCGCCGCGGCTGCCGAGGAGATGAGCTCATCGGTCAACGAGATCAGCCGCCAGGTGCAGGACTCCGCGCGCATCGCCAACGAGGCGCTGGCGCAGGCGCGCAAGACCAACGACAACGTCGCCGAGCTCGCCAAGGCCGCCGCGCGGATCGGCGACGTCGTCGAGCTGATCAATGCGATCGCCGGCCAGACCAACCTGCTCGCGCTCAACGCCACCATCGAGGCCGCCCGCGCCGGCGAGGCCGGACGCGGCTTCGCGGTGGTCGCCTCGGAGGTGAAGGCGCTGGCCGAGCAGACCGCCAAGGCCACCGGCGAGATCGGCCAGCAGATCGGCGGCATCCAGGCGGCGACCCAGGAGTCGGTCGGCTCGATCAAGGAGATCGGCGAGACCATCGCCCGGATGTCGGAGATCGCCTCGGCGATCGCCTCCGCCGTCGAGGAGCAGAGCTCGGCGACGCGCGAGATCTCCCGCAACGTCCAGCAGGCGGCGCACGGCACCCAGCAGGTGTCGGCGAACATCGCCAGCGTCCGGCATGGCGCCGACGAGACCGGCTCGGCCTCGTCGCAGGTGCTGTCCGCCGCGAAGTCGCTGTCCGGCCAGAGCAGCCGCCTCCGCGACGAGGTCAGCAGGTTCCTCGACTCGGTGCGGGCGGCGTGAGGGTGCATTTTGCGTGGCCTCGACGAGGGCCGCGCATCGCCACCCGATCGCAGCAGCTGTAGCCCGCATGAGCGCAAGCGACATGCGGGGCAGGCCCCCTCAGATATCGGTGCCGCTCATGCGGGCTACAGCTACTCAGATCTGCGCTGCTGCCGATGCTCCGCGATCGGACTGATCGCGCCCTTTGTTCTTCTCGGCTGCCCCGTTCTCCCGCGAACGCGGGAATCCACAACCCCAGGCGGATGTTAGCTTGCGAGACACGTTCAACTGAAGTGGACCCCACGCACGGGACCATGGATCGCCGAAAATTAAGGTGTGATCGCGCCTGCCTTGTCGTTCAAATCAAGCAGCTTCCTGCTGCTGCGTTTGGGCCTGCTGTGGGGATGTGGGCAACGCGTTTGCGTTGTCCAAGCGAAGCGGCATATCCACAGTCTGGGCCGCCTCGATCACATCCATGCCGGCGCGCCATGCCGCCATGGGAAACTGATTGTTCATCGCCTGGTGCGGGCGGCGATGATTATAAAAGGTCATCCATGAGCCGATGCCGTCTCGCGCTTCGCGCCCGTCAGCATAGGCTTTCAGATGCACTTCCTCATACTTGATCGAGCGCCACAATCGTTCGATGAAGATGTTGTCCATGAAACGGCCGCGTCCGTCGATCGAAATCGCAATGCCTGCAGCCTCCAGCCTGCCGGTGAAGGCTGAGCTGGTGAACTGCGCGCCCTGATCGGTGTTGAAGATCTTAGGCCGGCCGTGCCGCGCCATCGCCTCGTCGGGCGCAGCGATGCAAAAGCCCGTATCCATCGTGTTCGACAAGCGCCACGCCAGCACCGCCCGGGTGGCTCAGTCGATGATCGCCACCAGATACAGGAACCCCTGCGCCATCGGAATGTAGGTGATGTCGGCCGCCCAGACGTGATTGGGCATCGGTGATGCTGACGCCGCGCAGCAGATAGGGATGGATCTTGTGGCCGGAGACGGCCTTGCTGGTGCCGGGGCGCGGGACCAGCGCCAGTACCGTTAACGGACCGCCGGACAATGGTTGAAGTTTCCGATACAGCTGCTCTTTGAGTTTTCCTTCCAACCCTCTCCCTTTGAGGGGTTTCCAAGACATGTCTTGCAAGAAGTGGTCGACGTCGTGCCCTTGCAACCTAGGTTTTTGTAGCAAGTGCCCGCATGGACGGTCCAAGGAATGAAAACAATCGCGACTATTGCGGCGGCGGTGCAGATATTTCTCATCGTTTTTTCCCATTTGAAGCGGTGATGGTCTCGATCGAGCCGATAAGCGAAGGGCTCGACCAGCATTTCGGTCGTCAAAGCGGGCACGACATTGGTAGCTACCAATGCTAACGCTGGAGACTTAAACCGACATCGGGGTCGCACCCCGTTTTCGCATTGGGAGAATCCCCCATGGGCCGCCCAGCTTCGCACGCGTGAACTTGCCGGACGCAGGCGGGCATGGATCAAGGCGCCGGTGCGCCGTAAGGGTCGCCGAGCAGCACGCTGCGGATCGCCACCAGAAGGTCTTCCGTCATCTCCCGCTTGGCGACGTAGCCGTCGGTGCCGGATTCGAAAGCGCGGCGGACGTATTGCGGCGAATCATGCCTGTTCAATCCAGGTAGCGGCAGACGAACAAAGCGCGCGCGAACGTCTCTCACCAGATCCAAACCATTGCTATCGCCAAGGAACAGATCGACGATCCCTAGATCGGGTTTCGTGGCCGCGATGGCCACGAGCGCATCCCGTTGGATGGCCGCCAAGGCACATACGACAAGATCGGGCTCAGCATTGATCAGCGCGGTCAGCCTGCGCCGCATCAGGGGTGACTGTCCACAATGAGCAGACGCCGCTTGCGCCGTGCCGATCGCGCAGTCCGCTTTAGCGCCATGGACCAGACCGCGTGTTCGGCCGTCGCGCTTGCCGGAAAGCGGCTTGGTCGAGAAGTCATCGGCGCCATGGCAGACGTGTATGACACTAACCGCGCACTTGGGCGAACTTTATGACTCAACCCAATCGGGCGATTGTAACCCATTGAGCCGCGCGTTGGGCGAGTTCAGCAGCCGATTCGATCGCCAGCTTATTCTTGATGTGCTCAAGATGGGATTCTACCGTTTTGACGCTGCGGTTCAGTAGACCAGCGATCTGCCGCGTGGTTCGGCCCTGACCAACGAGCCGAAATACCTGCAATTCGCGATCGCTCAGCGTGCGCACTGGCGAGGCGGCCTCGAGCGGTCGCGCGCCGACGCATCGTTCAGCCAGCCGCCGCTGCAGAGCCTCGCTCATGTAGGTCTCGCCTGCAAGCACCCGACGAATGGCAGCGATCACGGTCGATTCGAGCTGTTGTTTGGTGACATAGCCGAGGGCGCCGGCGCAAAGCGCGCGCTCGGCGAACACCTCTTCGTCGTACATCGAAAGCACCAGCGAGCGAACGCCGGGATGACGCGCCTTGATTTCCTTGACGAGGTCTAGGCCGTCCTCGTCGCCGAGAGCAAGGTCTACGATCACCAGATCAGGGCGACTGATCGCGATGGTCTTGAGCGCGGCCACGCGCGTACCGACCGCGCCGTGAACGGCGAGGCCATTTTCCGCCTCGATGAGGGCGATCAACCCGCGGCACAGCACGGGATGATCGTCGACGACAAGCAGCCTCTTCCGCACCGCGTCCGCGGCTTCATCAGCCAGGCAAGTGGGCATCGCCGATACTTTCCTGCCGTTCGTAATTCGATAACAGCGGAAACGCGCACGCAACCATGACGCCGCGACGGGCCTGCGGCTTCACAGTGAGAGAACCGCCGATCGCTCGCGCGCGGTAGTCCATGGTATAAAGCCCGATGCCGTCATGATCGCGCCATTTTTCGGGAAGCCCGACACCGTTGTCCCGGATGCTCAATAGTCCCGAGCCTGCAGTGCACGCCAGACGGATCTCGATTTCGTCGGCTCGGCCGTGGCTGACCGCATTGCGGACGGCTTCTTGGGCGATACGCACGAGGTGGCTCGTGGTTTCGCGGCCAAGATCGGGACAAGGGTTATCTTCCACAAACGTACAAAAGGCGCCATGAGCGGCGCTGACGTTGCGGGCGAGGCTCTCAAGGGAGCCGACAAGATCCGCGCTATTCAGGCCGATCGAGCTGAGCCCACGAGCGAGGTCACGCGCCTCGCCGATGGTCTCGTTCAGCAATCGTACGAGTTCGGCCGCGGCCGCGGCGGGACCCGGTTGGCCGCTCGCCGCCAAACTTCGCCACAGCGCCGCAGCTAGCGCCGCTAAGCCGGCGAGCGATTGGCAGAGCCCGTCGTGGAGTTCACGCCCAATGCGCTGCCTCTCGCGAGAGGCAATCGCAAGAATTTCACGTTCAAGAATTTCTTGTTGCCCAATATCGCGAGTTATGGCTTCGATCTGCTCCCGTTGCATCGAAGACCAGCCAGGTTTTGTCGTGACTAAGATACACCCTTAGGATGTATCAGCAGTATGATCGAGTCAACTTCAAAGATCGATTTAAACCGCATAACTCTATGTACATTAGAGCTACGCGCCGCACCGTTGTAATTGTCGATCGGCAGGGCGCCGATGAAGCTCATCGCGTCGACGGAGAGCACTGCGCCGCCATTCGCCGTCTTTCCCGACGCTAGCATGAGCCAGTGGACGCTGAGCCTTGCAGCTTCCATACGCATGAAATGTGGACGTGAGGTGAAGGTCTCACAGGCGTTGAATAGCGGGCGGCGGGTTTATCCTCATTCATGATTGATCGCCTCGGCAACTCTGTTGAGGCAATCTCATGACAGGCAAGATCAAACCAATCTCGATCTGTCTCGCGGGCGCCCGACCGCAAGGTACGACCGCCGTGCTTCCACATCAGTTGCGCGAAGCGAAATGCAACGACAGCGGTCGCCACGCTTCCATTAGACGTCCGTGTAGCAGCCAGTCCTCCGGCTTCCGTCGGGTTTGGTGAAGTGCGTGCGTGCATTCACGGCACCGATGTCTCCAAGGACCCTGATCTGGATGTCGCTGCCGGAAATCTCGGTGGCCGGCGACTTCCGGGCGACTTGCTGCAGGAAGCCGGCGCGGTGGAGGACGGTCCCGTCCGGGGATTACGGTGACGCTGCACCAAACAAAGCCCCCTCCGCCGCCTGCATCCCAGCTCTGCTAAAACTGCCCGTCGTGCCACTCTGCCGCACTCATTCCCCTTGTGTCGTCGGGCAAATCACTTGCACATTTTCGGCCGTCCCGTGCTCATCGAAGAGGGGCGTTCGCGAGTCGTCACGAGCGTTGGGTGTGGGATGCGGTGGCCGGGTCGGAGTTGCAGCGCGCATTCGCGAGCGGACGAACAACTCCGATACGGACGGTGAAATCGCGTGGTCCTGGCCTCCCGACGCTGAGGTCAAGCTCGCTGATGTGCGTCGCGCGCATCGCGGGTGATGGGGGCAACAAAGCCCGGTCCCCAGGGAGAGCGCGTATAAGCCGTAAGCCCATTGCGCAGGGAGGGCCGGGTGTGTTCGGCCAGACCTGTGGTACCTGCCGCCTGCATTTTCTTTCGCAGGCGGGCCACGGGCGCGGCCAGCGCCCGGCCTTCCCTGCGCCCTCGATTTCCGGAGAGGGCGGTGCTGCAGCAGAGCTCGGACGCAAATTGCGCCGCGAGGCCGATGACGCGCATCCGCGCGTAGCCTGTGGTCCCGAGGCGTCGCCGAAGATCATGTTGGGGGAATGATGCCCTGGTGCTGCCGGACAGGATTGAACTGTCGACCTCTCCCTTACCAAGGGAGTGCTCTACCACTGAGCTACGGCAGCAAAGGGACTGGCGGGGACCGGCCCGAAGGGCGCGACCGAACGCGGGCGGTTCTTGCCACAAGGTCCCCGCCTGCGCAAGCGCGGCTCGCCCGGTTTTCCGGGAAAGACGTCAGCGTGATGCATGGAAATGGAGCGAAAGACCTCCGAATCGGCGCGAAATCGCCCGCTCGCGGCGGATTCTCGCGGTTGGCCGCTCAAGGTGCCCAACTGGCCGTCGCCGCGGCGGCAACTCCCCATCCGGGCAGGCGACGGCCGGCCGGGCGGAACCTACCGTCTGCGTCGCCAACGCCTCTTGGCTTTCGCATCTGCGGCCCCAATTGTGCCTCTGGTATGGGGTGACCGGGGGGAAGGGATGACGGATAAGACCGGGAAGGCGGCGCCGAAGGGCGCGCGCGAGGAGCGGCTGAAGCAGGCGCTGCGCGAGAACCTGAAGCGCCGCAAGGCACAGAGCCGCGCGCGCAGCCAGCCGGTGACGGCCGAGGAGCGCGGCCTGGACGAGGCCGCTGCCGGCGGTCCGGACGATTCGAAGCGTTGAGCAGATGGCAGGCGGGGTGGGCGTGATGGCAGCGGATGACGGGATGACGGCGGATGCGGCGGCACAACGGGCGGAGCTCGCGAAGACGCTGCCGCGCTTCGACCAGACGTTTCCGGAGCTGACGCCGCCGGAGATCGCGCGTCTGCGCGGCTTCGGCGAGATCCAGAGCTATCGTGACGGCGAGCTGCTGTTCGAGACCGGCAAGCCCGGCCCCGGCATGTTCGTGATTCTCAAAGGCCATGTCGCGATCACCCAGCGTGACGGTCTCGGTCACGTCACGCCGGTGATCGACCAGGGGCCAGGGCAGTTTCTGGCCGAGATCGCCCAGCTCTCCGGCCGCGTCGCGCTGGTCGACGGCCATGCCGAGGGCGACGTCGAGGTCATCCTGATTCGTCCCGAACGGCTGCGCGCGCTGTTGATCGCCGAGGCCGAGCTCGGTGAGCGCATCATGCGGGCGCTGATCCTGCGCCGGGTGAATCTCATTCAGGGCGGCGCCGGCGGCCCGGTCATGATCGGGCCGCCGCAATCGGCCGCGATCGCGCGGCTGCAGAGCTTCCTCACCCGCAACGGATTTCCGCACCATCTGCTCGATCCCGCCACAGATCACGACGCGGCCGATCTGATCGCGCGCTATTCGCCGACGCCGGCCGAGCTGCCGCTGGTGGTGGTGTCCGACGGCAGCGTGCTGCGCAATCCCAGCGAGACCGAGCTGGCGCGTGCCGTCGGGATGATCGGCGGGCCGCGCGGCGAGAAGGTCTACGACGTCGCGGTCGTCGGCTGCGGGCCGGCGGGCCTTGCCACCGCCGTGTATGGCGCGTCGGAGGGGCTGACGGTCGCGGTGCTGGATTCGCGCGCGTTCGGCGGCCAGGCCGGCGCCAGCGCGCGCATCGAGAACTATTTCGGCTTCCCGACCGGCATCACCGGCCTCGCGCTGACCGCGCGCGCCTTCAACCAGGCACAGAAGTTCGGCGCCGAGATCATGATCCCGGTGTCGGTCAATGCGCTCGACTGCGAGCGCAAGGCCGGCGCCTTCGTGCTGGCGCTCGAGGGCGGCGACGAGGTGCGGGCGCGCTCGGTCGTGGTCGCGAGCGGCGCGCGCTATCGCCGGCCTGATCTTGCCCGGCTCAAGGAGTTCGAAGGCAGGGGCGTGTGGTACTGGGCCTCGCCGATCGAGGCGCGGCTGTGCGCCGGGCAGGAGGTTGCGCTGGTCGGCGGCGGCAATTCCGCGGGGCAGGCCGCGGTGTTTCTGTCGGGTCACGTCAAGAAGGTGCGGATGATCATCCGTGGCGGCGGGCTCGCGGCGTCGATGTCGCGCTATCTCATCGAGCGCATCGAGGCGACGCCGAACATCGAGCTGTTGTTCAACACCGAGGTCGTCGCGCTCGATGGCGGGGCGGACACGGGGCTCGAACGCATCACCTTGAAGAGCCGGCTGTCCGGCGAAGAGACGCCGGCCGACATCAGCAATCTCTTTCTGTTCGTCGGCGCCGATCCCGCCACCGGCTGGCTCGACGGCTGCGGTATCACGCTCGATCGCGCCGGCTTCGTCGTCACCGGCGCGCAGTCGGAGCAGAATGCCGGGCGGATGGTGTCGCCGCTCGAGACCTCGGTGCCCGGGGTCTATGCGGTCGGCGACGTCCGCTCCGGCTCGGTCAAGCGCGTCGGCGGCGCCATCGGCGAGGGCGCCCAGGTCGTCGCCGCGCTGCACGGGTTTCTGGCCGATGCGCTGGTCCCGCCGGTCTGATTCGCGCCTTCCGCCGCGGCGGGCCGCACCGTCAGGGGATGAATTCCCGCCGGTTGCGACCTGCCGTTGCGAACTCATCAAATCGCCGTAATGTCGGTCCTGTTGCGCCGACCTTAGCCCAATTTTCCGGCCAGCCCAGCAGGACCAGCATGGATCGCATTCGCATCGTCGGCGGTAACCCGCTTCACGGCACCATTCCGATTTCGGGCGCGAAGAATGCCGCCCTGCCGCTGATGATCGCGGGTCTTCTGACGCCGGAGACGCTGATCCTGGACAACGTCCCGCGGCTGGCCGACGTCGCGCAACTGCAGCGCATTCTCGGCAATCACGGCGTGGACATCATGTCGGTCGGCAAGCGTCCCGGCGATGGCCAATACCAGGGTCAGACGCTGCAGATCTCCGCGGCCAACATCATCGACACCACGGCTCCTTACGAGCTGGTGTCGCGGATGCGCGCCAGCTTCTGGGTGATCGCGCCGCTGCTCGCGCGCATGCACGAGGCGCGGGTGTCGTTGCCCGGCGGCTGCGCCATCGGCACGCGGCCGGTCGATCTCCTGATCATGGCGCTGGAGCGGCTCGGGGCCAGCATTGACATCGACGCCGGCTATGTCGTCGCCAAGGCGCCGGGCGGCCTGCGCGGCGGGACGATCGATTTTCCCAAGGTCACCGTCGGCGGCACTCATGTCGCGGTCATGGCGGCCGCGCTCGCCAAGGGCACGACCGTCATCACCAACGCCGCCTGCGAGCCGGAGATCACCGATCTCGCCGAGTGTCTCAACAAGATGGGCGCGCGCATCTCTGGTGCCGGCACGCCCCGCATCGAGATCGAGGGCGTGACGTCGCTGCATGGCGCGCGCCATACCGTGCTGCCCGACCGCATCGAGGCCGGCACCTATGCGATCGCGACCGCCATGACCGGCGGCGACGTCCGCCTTGCCGGCGCGCGGCCGGAGCTGCTGCAATCGGCGCTCGACGTGCTGACCGAGGCGGGCGCCGAGATCTCGAGCGATGCCGAGGGCATCCGCGTCGTCAGAAACGGCCACGGCATCCGCCCGGTGCAGGTGACGACCGCGCCGTTCCCCGGCTTCCCGACCGACCTGCAGGCCCAGCTGATGGCGCTGATGGTCTGCGCGCAGGGCGCCTCGGCGATCACCGAGACCATCTTCGAGAACCGTTTCATGCACGTGCAGGAACTCGCGCGGTTCGGCGCGCGTATCAGTCTCGACGGCGAGACCGCGCGGATCGAGGGCACCTCGAATCTGCGTGGCGCGCCTGTCATGGCGACCGATCTGCGCGCCTCGGTGTCGCTGGTCATTGCCGGGCTTGCTGCGGAAGGCGAAACCATGATCAATCGCGTCTACCATCTCGATCGCGGCTTCGAGCGGCTGGAGGACAAGCTGAAGGCCTGCGGAGCCACGATCGAGCGCATTCGCGAGTGAGGTTGAAGGGATGATGCCGTGACCGACCGGCTCAAACTGATCGCGCTCGACGCCGACGATCTGGCCGTCATCTCGGCCCATGTGCAGGACGCGCGGGTGCAGGCGGCGGATATCATCTGGCGCCAGGCCGAGAAGCGGCTGGTGATCGGCATGAACCGGCTCGACTGGGATCAGGCGCTGCATGGCGAGAGCGAGCCGCGCCGGCTGCTGGCGGCGCTGCGGTTCGACCGGGTGCTGGCGTGCAAGTCGCGCCGCATCGACCTAGCCGCGCCCGAGGCCGTGCTGGAGCTGATCGGCATCGAATTCTACGCCGGCGCCGAGCCGCCGGCCGGCAGCGCGCTGCTGCTGTTCTCTCACGGCGGCGCATTGCGGCTGGATGTCGAATGCCTGGAATGCGAGCTGACCGATCTTGGCGAGGACGACCTCGGCACCAGCGATATCGATGGCGTCCCGCCGCTGACCGGGTAGGCGCCTGTTCAAAGGGTTGACGGCCTCGCGCTGCCGCGCCATTGAGCAGGGGGTCGGGGGCAGCCACCCCTTCGGAAAGTGCCAGAGATGCCCATTCGCCTGTCCCGCGCCAGCACCGATTTCGACACCCAGTTTCGGCAGTTTCTCGCCGCCAAGCGCGAGGTCTCCGCCGACGTCGAAGCCGCCGCCCGCGCCATCGTCGAAGACGTCGCGAGGCGCGGCGATGCGGCGCTGCTCGAGGCGACGCGCAAGTTCGACCGGCTCGAGCTGACCGCCGCGTCGCTGCGCGTGAAGCCCGCCGAGATCGAGGCCGCGGTGAAGGCCTGCGACGCGGCTACCGTCGACGCGCTGAAATTCGCCCGTGACCGCATCGAGGCCTTTCACCTCAAGCAACTGCCGGCCGACCAGCGCTTCATCGACGCCGCCGGCGTCGAGCTCGGCTGGCGCTGGAGCGCGATCGAATCCGCCGGTCTCTACGTTCCCGGTGGCACCGCGGCCTATCCGTCCTCGGTGCTGATGAACGCCATTCCCGCCAAGGTCGCCGGCGTCGGGCGCCTCGTGATGGTGGTGCCGGCGCCGGACGGCAGGCTCAATCCGCTGGTGCTGGCGGCTGCCCATCTCGGCGGCGTGTCCGAGATCTACCGGGTCGGCGGCGCGCAGGCGGTGGCCGCGCTGGCGCATGGCACCGCGACGATCGCGCCGGTGGCGAAGATCGTCGGTCCGGGCAATGCCTATGTCGCCGCCGCCAAGCGGCTGGTGTTCGGCAAGGTCGGCATCGACATGATCGCCGGCCCCTCCGAGGTGCTGGTGATCGCCGACGACAGCGGCAATGCCGACTGGATCGCCGCCGACCTGCTCGCGCAGGCCGAGCACGACGCCAGCGCGCAGTCGATCCTGATCACCGACAGCCGCCGCCTGGCGGATGACGTCGCCCGCGCCGTCGAGGGCCAGCTCAAGACCCTGCCGCGCGCGGAGATCGCCGGCGCGTCCTGGGCCGATTTCGGCGCCATCATCGAGGTCGACCATCTCGACCAGGCCGTGCCGCTCGCCGACGCCATCGCCGCCGAGCATCTGGAGATCATGACCGCCGACGCGGACGCGTTCGCCGCGAGGGTTCGCAATGCCGGCGCCATCTTCCTCGGCGCGCACACGCCGGAGGCGATCGGCGACTATGTCGGCGGCTCCAATCACGTGCTGCCCACCGCGCGCTCGGCGCGGTTCTCCTCCGGTCTCGGCGTGCTCGACTTCATGAAGCGCACGTCGCTGTTGAAATGCGGCCCCGAGCAGTTGCGCGCGCTGGGACCAGCGGCGATGACTCTGGGCAAGGCCGAGGGTCTCGACGCCCATTCACGCTCCGTGGGAATACGCCTCAATCTGCCATGACCCAGCACCCGCCAGGCGACGACCGGACCAATCGCATCGTGGCGGTGACGCTCGACGAGGAGTCGATCGGCCGCTCCGGTCCGGACATCGAGCATGAGCGGGCGATCGCGATCTACGACCTCGTCGAGGAGAATTTGTTCGCGCCCGAGGGCGCCGACGGCACCGGCCCCTTCACTTTGCATCTCGGCATCACCGCCAACCGGCTGATGTTCGACATCCGCAGGGAGGACGGCACGCCGGTGGTGACGCACCTGTTGTCGCTGTCGCCGTTCCGGCGGATCGTGAAGGACTACTTCATGATCTGCGACAGCTACTACCAAGCGATCCGCACTGCGACGCCCGACAAGATCGAGGCGATCGACATGGGCCGCCGCGGCATCCATGACGAGGGCTCGCGCACCCTGCAGGAGCGGCTCAAGGGCAAGGTGCGGGTCGACTTCGAGACCTCGCGCCGGCTGTTCACCTTGATCACGGTGCTGCACTGGAAGGGCGAGGGCCAGTGATGCCGCCGGCCGCGATGCGCGCCTCCCAGCTTTCGGCCAAGGGCGCGTAGGCGCATGGCCGAGGGGCCGCCGCGCGCGCGCCAGCCGCAGGCGGTGCTGTTCGCCTGCGGCCAGAACAGCGTGCGCTCGCCGATGGCCGAGAGCCTGCTGCGCCAGATGTATCCGCAGGCGCTGTACGTCCGCTCCGCCGGGGTCAAGAAGGGCGAGCTCGACCCGTTCGCGGTGTCGGTGATGGCCGAGCTCGGCCAGGACATCTCGCAGCACAAGCCCACCACCTTCGAGGAGCTCGAGGACTGGGAGGGCCTGAACTTCGACCTCATCATCACTCTGTCTCCCGAGGCGCATCACAAGGCGCTGGAGCTGACCCGCACCATCGCCGCCGACGTCGAATATTGGCCGACGCCAGACCCGACCGGCGCCGACGGCAACCGCGAGCAGAAGCTGTCAGCCTATCGCGAGGTCTGCGACGGCCTGTTCACGCGGATCCGCAAGCGCTTCGGCAAGCCCGGGCCCGCCGGTCTGTAGGTCTTCGGTTCCCGAGCCGGTGTCATCGAACCGAAATACCAACGTCGTCCCCCGCTCAAATTCGCGCCGTAGAGCAGGCCTGTCGCAGCCTTGTCGCAGCCTTCGGGTTGTGGAATGACAGCCCTTCCGATAGGTTCCGCGCGCACGCCCCGCCGCTTCCGAATCCCTCAGCGAAATCAGCATGCTCGGCCGTCCCAAAATCGTTCTTGCATCCGGTTCGCCGCGGCGTCTGGCGCTGCTCAACCAGGCCGGCATCGAGCCCGACGCGCTGCGCCCCGCCGACGTCGACGAGACGCCGAAGCGCGGCGAGCTGCCGCGCGCCTGCGCCAACCGCCTCGCCCGCGCCAAGGCCGATGCGGCGCTGAAATCGGTCCAGCTCGACGACGAGCTGCGCGGCGCGTTCATCATCTCCGCCGATACCGTGGTCGCCGTCGGCCGCCGCATCCTGCCCAAGGCCAACCTGGTCGACGAGGCCTCGCAGTGCCTGCGGCTGCTGTCGGGCCGCAACCATCGCGTCTACACCGCGATCACGCTCGTCACGCCGAAGGAGGCATTCCGCCAGCGCCTGGTCGAGACCCGCGTCCGCTTCAAGCGGCTCAGCGAGGACGACATCCAGGCCTATATCGGCTCCGGCGAATGGCGGGGGAAGGCCGGCGGCTACGCCGTCCAGGGCATCGCCGGCTCGTTCGTGGTGAAGATGGTCGGCTCCTACACCAATGTCGTCGGCCTGCCGCTGTACGAGACCACGACGCTGCTCGCCGGCGAGGGCTTCCCGATCCGCTTCGGCTGGCTGAACACGGTCGGCGTCTGACGCGAACGAGGGGATGCATCGGTCGCCGCGCGCGCCTAGATAGCGGCCATGCCCGACGAATCGACCAGCCCGAAGACCGCCACCCCGGCCAAGCCCGTCCGCCGCTGCCCGATCTGCAACCGGCCGGCCGCCGAAGGCTCGCGCCCGTTCTGCTCGCCCCGCTGCCGCGACGTCGACCTGCATCGCTGGCTGAGCGGCTCCTATGTCATTCCGGCCACTGAGGGCGACGAGGACGACGTCGAATAGATCAATATTCTCATGCTGTTGCGGCGGCGGTGCCGGGCGGCATGGGCGCACGCCCCGCGCGGCTGCGCGACCGCAAAAGGAATGTGAAAACTTACGCCAAGGGCGGTAGACAGCGCCGCCCGCTCTGACTATAACCCGCCGGCTCGCCGGGCTTTTCTGCCCTTCACGAGACCTGCCCAGGTAGCTCAGTTGGTAGAGCATGCGACTGAAAATCGCAGTGTCGGTGGTTCGATTCCGCCCCTGGGCACCACGCTTCGCCCTTCGGGCTACCGCGTGGCGCAGCCGCGCTAGTGCCCGAAGGGCGAAGCGTGTCCGGCGAAGCCGGGCGTTTGATCCCCACTCGCGCTTGAGCCACGTTCTCTGATCTCCTGATCAACCCTGTCAAACAGCCTGCCGCACGTCGCAGCCTTGCTGACGCCCATGCCGCCGCGATCCCGCGGCCTGTCAGGCCCGAGCTCTGCTGCAGTTGGCGTCCTCTTCAGGTGAGAGGGCGCAGGGAAGACCGAGTGCCGACTGGCACCCATGGCCCCCGTGCGAAAGAAGTGCACGGGGCAGGAACCACAGGCTCAGCCGGAATCAACCCGGCCTTCCCTGCGCAATGGGCTTACGGCTGCTCCGTGCTCTCCCAGGGGACCGGGCTTGTTGCCCCCGTCATCGGGATGTCGCCGACCAAGACACCAGCATCGGGGTGTCGGGACCACACGGCTTGACCGTCCGCGCAACGACGTTCGTCCGCACCTCCATGAGATGCTGCGTCGCCCCGCGGCCATCGCCCCCCGCCGCAACGTCCCGTGACGATCGCGATACGCCCCTCTCAGTGCGGGCGGGATGGCCAGAAATGTGGAGGTGATTTGCCCGACGGCGCAAGCGGAATCACTGCGGCAGAGTGGCACGACGGGCAGTTTGTGCAGACCGGGAATGCGTTGGCCGATGGAATCCGAGTCTGGAAGAAATGTGCACTGTTACGGCGATTCGAGCTCGAAGATGAAAGGTCCCCTTGATTGCAACAACTTCTCCATCGACGGAGCGCGCGGAAACTCGGATTCTATTGCAACCTATTTAGCCGACCCATCCTTAGGAAAATTTGATCAGTCACCCTGAGATGGAATTGCGCGGGGATCCAGAGGACGAGGCTGAGAATGCCCATCGATATTCGACCCGCGTGCTCGCGAACTGAAGGTGATGCGAGCGGAATCACGAGAACAACAAGCAGGGGAATCACCCATCCGTTCACCGAGATGTTTATTGTGGCGGGTCCGCCGTTATGGATTAGCCAAGCGGCTGCCAGCACAATTCCTGCAGCGGCAGTAAGAGAGATGATCAGAGGTAGAACACGGCACAGCGAGCAGATTCTAGACATCCGGCTGCCTGCACTTCCGAGCAGTCGCAATAGGTATCTGTAGTTTTTGTCCGAGGTCATGGAATCTCGTAGCACTGACTCAATGGCCAGAAAGTCCCATTCGACACTTTCTTGAGTGTGGATGGGGAGGACCTGAACTTGAGGTAAGTAGTACTCGGTCATGCGATAGCCGCTGGCCATCAGGGCGTACGCCTCGACCTCGGAGAAGCTGTCAAGGTCAGTGCGAATCCCTGCAAGAAGTTCCTGAATTCGCTTCCGAATACCGTATTCGGTCACCGGTTCGTCTGTTTGGTTTGAATCATCGCGCGGCTCTTCGCATCCCAGCCAGTCGATCGGTACGACATCGAGATCCTTTTTAAGGTGAATGAACATCATTCCCTTGAGCAGGCCGCCTCTTTCCATGGTCTCTAAGCGGGCATATTGCTCCTGTCGAACGCGTTCCATAAGAATGGAATTGCTCCGCGTTAGCGACGCTAGCGTGCCCCCACCAGGATCTGGCGCAAATGCGGTTTGTCCCGAGGCGTCGCTCACGAGAACAACGCTGCAGCCTTGTTCGAAGAGGCTCGCGATCCCCTGGTTATCGTGCACTCCGCCGTCGACCTGTCTCAGTATAAGTGGCTCGGACTTTTTACCTCGTTCTTCGAGACGATATAGACCATCGATTCTGATTGGCTCGAAGAGGCCGGGCACGCACGCAGAAGCAACAACAGCCTGAGAGAGGCTGGTCGCTCGGTGCTCTGGTGGCGCCTCACTATGGTACATTCTTCGGAGCCGGTTCGTGCCGTCTGCATTGGGATCGATTCCCCAAGGAGACTCACCCATGAAGCTCGTCGTATATTGCCAAGCATGTCCCGTATTCAGCGTCGTGGCATTGAGTATCAATACTGGAACTTTCGTTTGACGACGCCAGTTGTATTTGTTCGGCTCGAAATCCTCTTCTCCTCCGTAAGGCTGGATTTTCAGATCTTTGAGAAGCAACGGGCCCTTCGGCTTGCGCTCACTCACTGCGTTCGTCCACACCCTTGCGAAGAGCTGGGCCTCGAGGAGTTCGCCTAGTCGAACCGTTCGCGTGTAGGCGCGGCTAACGATTGAACGCAGGAGCGGTAGAGGGTTGGCAAATACGCGCATCCGTATATTTGTCTGCACGCCGGCCAAAAAATCCGCCGCTACGCGCCGAACGAGCCTAATGTACGCATCGCGTAGCTCGATGTCGTTCAAATTCTCAAGCCCCTCGGTCTCCATCGTCTCCCGTAGCTGAAGGTAGTAGTGAGCGCCGATGATTGAGCCACCGGAAACACACGAAAGGACCTCCACGCGGCGCAGGACATCGAGCTCGGCCAGTTTTGCAAGCACCCCGATATGAAAGAGCGAAGCACGAAAGCCGCCACCGGACAGGGCCAGGCCGACCTTTCCAATAAAGGCGCTTTCGCGTGCGGCGGCGGAGCCAACAAAAGCGTCGAGCGCCTTCGCAGCCTTCGCTACCACGGGCTCGTTCGGTGATGGGATGCCTCGGTTCTGGAGCTGACAGAGCGTCGCAAGCTGTGTGGCGGTGCTCCGGAATTCCCAATCAGGGACGCTTGGGAGAGCCTTGGCCGCCGAGAGCCAGCGCTCGGCCTCGTCGTACCTTCCTAGTCCAAACAGCGCATCGGAAAGCGTGACAAGATACCACCAGTTGTTGTTGAGCGTGGGATCTGTGGTGCGCAACGGTAACAGCTTCGCCACGACGGCCTCTCGTATCGCTCTGGCCTCCATTCGGCGTCCCTCGACCGATGGCGTCCCTTCAGATGTTTCGATGTCGGCAAGCTGGTCCAAAACGAACGCGGCGTTGATCGCGCTGTAGCCATAATCCTTCTCCGGACCAACATCGAAGCCACGACGGTAGTAGTGATATGAACGCTCCAGTTGGTCCTTTTGCCCGGTGGCCTGCCAGCGGCGCTTACAGATGGCGCCCATGATGCCGAGAGTCTCCTGGTCGGAGGTGTTCGCGATATCGAAGGTTCCTTTGAGAATCGCAAGCGCTTGATCAAGAGCCTTCAATACGGGCAAATCAGGATCTTTGTAGGTGCACAGCGCGTGCTGCTGGGCAAACCAAACCCGAAGAGCGACTTCAGAGGTCGACTCTTCACGAATTCTCGCAAGGACTTTCCGCGCCACGCCGAACCTGTCCTCGTTCTTCAGGCGGACCACCAAATCCTTCACCCGTTCGGGCGAGAGCTGATGGCCTCGCAGGTACTCCTGTGCTTCGTTGGCTGCAGAGCGCGTGAGAATGACCCGCCCCTCAAACCCCGCCTCCGCCGCCAATTTCCGGAATTGACCGGTTATATCGCTTTCGGATCTGGCTGACCCCTCCCAGACAACTGCGGCGACGAGCCGATGCAGAGCCCCCTCTCTTGCAAGCGTCCTGGCCTCGCGGATCACGGCTTCGTTCACGGCGGCATAGGCGGCAGCGTCGCTGGTGTGATTGCCGGAGAGCACGATCAGGTCTCCTGCTGCTTCGGCAGCCGAGACGAGACGGTCAAATAGCCGGCCCCAATCGCCCGGTCGGTCGATCACGGAGGTTTGTCGAAATCGCTCCAGCGGAGCCGGCACGACAATTCGACGTCGTAGACTGAGACGCTCTGCCTCCTCGAGTGCGAGGAGGTCAGCGCCGCAGGCGGCGGAGCTGACGATGGTGACGACGCGTTCACTGGTGAGCAGGTCGGCAAGCCGCTGGCGTACAACCGGGATGCTTTCGGGCGGAAAGCGTGAGGGAGCGGTATCAGCTCCATCGATCCGTCGTCCGGCGAGCGCGAGTACCGAGGATCTCTTGCGGAATGTCGAGCTCAGCAACTTGGCACCTTTTGAGTCGCATCGTTCGAGTGGCAGCCTCCTACAGAGAGCTAGCGGGCCTGTTCCTTCCAGCCGCTGTCTGCCAAAGGATCGTCGATATATGCATCTTGTACATTGTCGAAGATCTGACAGTTCTTCGCCTGCCCGCTCCCTCTTAAGAAGCTGAACGCCACACATCGCCGGTCGCCGGCGCAAGCCACTTGGCACGCCGTCAGGTCGGAGACGTTGGCGGTTGCAATCGGTCGTGCATCAAACCGATGATTATGAACAGTAGCCAATTGTACTGGCAGCGTTGAACGGGTCGGCAGCGCGAAAGGTTTCTTGATGCCGATTGCGGAGCGCGGCTCAAGTACGGACGTTGAGATTTTCCGCTTTAGAAAGCACATTTTATTCCAGCGATCGAAGCTGAATGCGACGCATGCCGGGTTCGCGTCGCACTGCAAGGCGCAGGCGTTGATTTCCGAATCGCGAATGCCAGCTTGGCCATCAGGTTGCACGATGTCTTGTTTATCAATGTCTTGGTTGTATTGCAGTGTGTAGTTATCGAGGCGACTCGGCGGCGTCTCGTTCGCTGGCGGGACTTCCGGAGCCTGTTTGGCCGTCGTCGCTCCGAGAGGCTCCTTGGGTGTTGTCACTCCGGCAACCTCCTTGGCTGTTGTCACTCCGAAGGGCTCTTTGGCGGCCGTATTCTGGTGACGTGCATCATACGAATTATCGCGATTCGAGCTGTCTTGCGGGCCCAGGAATTGATAGGCAGCTGCGCCCGCTACCACGATCGCTGCGCCAGCAATTGCCAGCGCCCACCGGCCCCGCGGCGCACGAAGTTTCGGGACAGAGGGCAGAATCGGCGGCGGTTTTCCGGGGTGTGCCTCTTCAGGCGTTTTCGACGGGGAGGCGATAAGCTGCGAAATATCATTGATCAGCCTCTGGAACGCTTGGGTCGGCTCCGTGGCCTTCCAATCCGACAGATCCGCAGCTTGAAGACTCCGAAATCCGAGAGGAGCCTCGACAACACCTTCGATAAACACCGGGACCAGTATCCCTCGCCGCTTTGCATCGTCCGCCTCTTCCTGCACCCAGCTGGAGGCGATCGAGGCCTTGGACCAGATGACAACGACACAGCGCGCCTCGTTGAGTTCTCGTCCGATAGTATCGCGAAATGTCTTGCCGATCGGAATAGTCCGATCCCAAAAGATCGACCAGCCGCGGCCTTCAAGTGCGCGCGCAAGCATTTCAGCCCACGCCCGGTCTTCGTTCGCATAGCTGACGAAAACATCGCTCATAGCGGCGTCCGGTAGATTGGCATCAGCGTCGAAGTCGAGATAAATGGCGCAAGGCAACGAGGCCGCTGATGACCAAGGCCTCGAGTAGGAAAGCCAGAAATTTCTGACTGATTGCGGAATGCCGCTTGAGTATGGTCCATACGGACGCTCTCTCTGGAGTTCCAAACGAACAATAGACCAGCCACTCGGTACAACCATTGCGCTAAATCAACATCAGCTGGGTAATGCACCTTGAGATTGTTTGATGGGAGACCCAGAGCTTTGGCGGTTTGGGATGCCGGCTGCTTGAGGAGCCGCGTCGGTCGTGCGGCAGCCGACGTTCGAAAGCCTCCGGAGACCTCAGCCGAAATCAATCAAAGGTCTTCGCATGTGAGTTCGCGAGTGCGAAGGCGGAGCACTGCAGAAGCTGGGATACGGTGACAGTCCAGCACTGTCACCGTAATTTTGGGCCTGCACTGCATTCCTCTCCCGGGGCTTGCGGCGTCAGGGATGCGCGCATCCGGTTAGATGTCGATGTGACCTCTCTCACAGCCCGCCACGCGATGGCGCGTCAATGTCGTCCCATGTGGTCCTGGCACGTCGAGCAAGGGAGGTGATGACATGCGCTGGAGTGACTCAGCCACGGGATTTGCGGTGGTCGTGGTGGTGACCGTCGCCGGAGTTCTGTCCACGACCTATGTCGACCACCGATTTGCCGCGCTTGAAGCATCGCCGGACGCGACAACGAGGCCGTCCCCGGCATCCGCCGCTTGCGTCGGCGACGATGGCCGCTGGCACAATTGGCCGTGGGCGAACGTGCCGATGCTCTCGCCGGCGTGCCGGAAAGATCGATAGCGTGTCGGGCGGATGAGGGGAGCGCCATCCGCCATGCGGGGATCATCGATGTCGGCTTTGGGCTGTCGGCCGCGAGCTCGATGAGCAGCCACTTGCCAATCAAGCTTGATCACGGGGGAAGTGCGCGTCCTCCGGAATTCGGGCCGGCGACTGTTGGCAAGTAAGACGGCGGATTACGCTGCGCTCATCCGCCCTACGAACTACGAATTACGCCGACGATTGCCGACTCGAAGTTTCAGGCATCCCACGGCGGCCGCGAATCCGGCTTTGACTCCAGGTTGCCGAAGTGATCATCTTCTCTGCTGACGGGAGAAGCAGGGCTCCAGCCAATCACACGCACCCAGGGAGGCGATGATGAACGGCAACAACAACAAGCTCGTGGCGGAGGCGATCGGGACGTTCTGGCTCACCTTCGGCGGTTGCGGCAGTGCGGTGATCGCGGCGGCCGTGCCGGATGTCGGGATCGGAATGCTCGGCGTGGCGCTGGCGTTCGGGCTCACCGTGGTGACCATGGCCTACGCGATCGGGCACATCTCGGGCTGTCATCTCAATCCGGCCGTGACGGTCGGGCTGGCGTGCGGCGGGCGGTTCCCGACCGGGCTGATCGTGCCCTACATCCTCGCGCAGGTGGTCGGCGCCATCGTCGGTGCGGCCGTGCTGTATGCGATCGCCAGCGGGGCGCCGGACTTCAGCACGGCGGGCGGCTTTGCCGCCAATGGCTATGCCGAGCATTCGCCCGGCAAATATGGCCTCGGGGCCTGCCTGCTCAGCGAATTCGTGCTGACGATGATGTTCCTGTTCGTGATCATGGGCGCGACCCATGGCAAGGCGCCGGCCGGATTTGCCCCTCTGGCGATCGGGCTCGCGCTGACGCTCATTCACCTCATCAGCATCCACGTCACCAACACCTCGGTGAACCCGGCGCGCAGCACCGGGCCGGCGCTGTTCGTCGGCGGCTGGGCGCTGGCGCAGCTCTGGCTGTTCTGGGTGGCGCCGCTGCTCGGCGGCGCGGCCGGCGGCTTCATCTATCGCTGGCTCAGCCCGGAGCCGGCCGGCGAGGTGACCGGCGAACAGGCAGGGCAGGGCGCGGTCGCGAAAGGCGCCTAGGGAGATCGCCTCATACGGCCGGATCCGCCGGCCGGTCGGGCTCACACCTTCATGTCGATCACGGTGCGGCTCATCTCGTCGCTCGCCTTCAGCACTTTCGCGTTCGCGGCAAAGCTGTATTTGGCGACGAGCTGGCTGATCATCTCCTGCGCGAGATCGACGTTGGGCGCGGCGACCAGGCCGTCCTTGTTGGCGAATGGCGCGGAGGGATCGTAGCTCGCGGACGTGCCCGAGCTTGAACGCGCGATGGTCGTCTGCGTGCCGCCGCCAGCGACGTCGCTCTGCACCAGCGCGAGCGGGTCGTAGGCCTTCGGCGCGCCGGCCGGCAGCGTGCCGTCGGCATTGGGCAGCGCGCCCGTGCTCCGGGCATTGGCGATGTTCGAGGCGGACACCTCGAGCCGGCGCGAGGCGGCCTGCATGCCGGAGACTGCGATGGTGGCGGTGGGGCTCATGGCGGCGCTTGCTGGTGACGTGATGCGTCAGCTAAGCCCGCGGCGCACCAAGCAAGCGTCAAGACCGCCGATGAGACTCGAGCGTCCGGCGTAAGGTCCTGTTCACCATCACGATCTCAACCCGGCCTGTTCGGATCATCGCGCAGCAGCGCCAAGGCGCTGGGCACGTCCTTGGCTGCGGAGACGAGTACATATTCGCCACGCGCCGCGCGGACGCCGCCGGTGACCACGACCGCCCGCTTCGGGCACAGGCCGAAGCAGCTCGTCATGACGATGCGCGCCGGCTTCTCGCCTGCGCCGTGACCAGAGCTGTCGTGGGATTTCAGCGCGTGCTTGATGGCCTTCCTGATTTCCTTGGGGTCATCGCTGCGCTTCAGGCATTTGCGGCAGACGAGCACCGGAGCGGCGCGGCGGGGGCGGACGAGAGCTGGGAGGGCCATGCCTCCGAGCTAAGCGGCCGGCCGAGGCGCCGCATCCCTCGCGGATGCGCAGCCGTCGTGCGGCGAGCGAGGTTCCGGGGCTTGGGTTGCAACCTTCCGAGCCTGGGCTATTGCCCATGATCGGGGCATATGATCTGGTCTGAATGACCCCGCCGCGTCCGGCTGGGGATGGTGGCGGGCTTCGGTTCCCGGCGCCGCGGCGGCCATGCCATAGTGCCGGCCGATCACCGTCGCGCCCCTGCTCGGCCGGGGGACGACGTGTCTGAGAAGGAGACCGCTCTGCGTCATGGCAGGCGACAGCGAAAAATCCCGGCTCGACGACGCCGCCCGCGCCGGCTGGCTGTATTTCATCGCCGGCCACACCCAGGACGAGATCGCCCGGATGCTGCAGGTGTCGCGCGCCTCGGCGCAGCGGCTGGTGTCGCTGTGCCTCGCCGAGCGGCTGATCACCTTCCGACTCGAACACCCGATCGCGTCCTGCATGGCGCTCGCGGCGCAGCTCAGGGAGCGGTTCGCGCTGGTGCATTGCGAGGTGGTACCGACCGATCCGGCCGCCCCGGCGGGCGCCGCGGGGATCGCCGAGCGCTGCGCCAACCTGCTGGAGACGACCTTGCGCGCCGAGACGCCGGTCATCATTGCGCTCGGAACGGGGCGGGCGGTGCGCGCCGCGGTCGAGCGCGTCTCGCCGATCGATCGCCCGGAGCATCAGATCGTCTCGCTGGTCGGCAACATCCTGGCCGACGGCTCGGCGAGCTTCTTCGATACCGTCGGCCGGCTCGCCGACCGCACCGGCGCGCGGCATTATCCGATGCCGCTGCCGTTCCTGATGGGCAGCGAGGACGAGCGCGACCGCATGGTCCGGCTGGATGCCATCGCCAAGGTCAAGGCGGTCGCCGACAAGGCCGATCTCAAGCTGGTCGGCATCGGCCAGATGGACCAGAAGGCGCAGATGCATGTCGACGGCTTCGTCACCCGCGACGAGCTCACCGAGATGATGCGGCTCGGGGCCATCGGCGAGATCACCGGCTGGGCCTATGACGCCGGCGGCAAGGTGATCGCTGGCGGCACCAACCGCCGGCTCACCAGCATTCCGCCCGAGGTGCCGGCCCGCGCCATGACCATCGCGGCGGCGCTGGGGCCGGCGAAGATCCCAGCGATCCGCGCCGCACTGACCGGTCGTCTCATCAATGGCCTGATCACCGACGAGGCCACGGCGCGCGCCGTCCTGGGGTGAATGCCCGCGGCGCTGCGCTTCCTTCTATCAAAGTCCGATCTCTGTCGCGCCGCACAACCTGTGGGCGCCGGCGCATGCTTGACAAAGCCCGACCGGTGTTGTGAACATCAGCTCAGCCCGTGAGCATATATTCAAAAGACACGGGAAGGGAGGAGACCGTGAAGACCATCTTCACTCGGACGAGCACGCTTGCCGCCCTGATGGGCGCCGCCACGCTGCTGACAGTTACGCCCGCACTGGCGGAGACGAGCCTGACCATCGCCACCGTCAACAACGGCGACATGATCCGGATGCAGGGCCTCACCAGCGAATTCACCAAGGCCAATCCCGACATCTCCGTGAAATGGGTGACCCTGGAAGAGAACGTGCTGCGCCAGCGCGTCACCACCGACATCGCCACCAAGGGCGGCCAGTTCGACATCCTCACCATCGGCACCTACGAGGTGCCGATCTGGGCCAAGAAGAACTGGCTGGTGCCGCTCGACAAGCTCGGCGCCGACTACGACGCGAACGACATCCTGCCCAAGATCAAGGACGCGGTGTCCGTCGACGGCAACCTCTACGCCGCGCCGTTCTATGGCGAGAGCTCGATGGTGATGTACCGCACCGACCTGTTCGACAAGGCCGGGCTGAAGATGCCGGAGAGCCCGACCTGGGACTTCGTCATCGACGCCGCCAAGAAGCTCACCGACAAGCAGGCCGGCGTGTTCGGCGTCTGCCTGCGCGGCAAGGCCGGCTGGGGCGAGAACATGGCGTTCCTGACCGCGATGTCGAACTCGTTCGGCGCGCGCTGGTTCGACGAGAAGTGGCAGCCGCAATTCAACACGCCGGAATGGAAGAAGACGCTGTCGACCTATGTCGAGCTGATGAAGGAGGCCGGCCCTCCCGGCGCCAGCTCCAACGGCTTCAACGAGAACCTCGCGCTGTTCAACTCCGGCAAATGCGCGATGTGGATCGACGCCACCGTGGCGGCCTCGTTCGTGACCAATCCGAAGGAGTCCAAGGTCGCCGACAAGGTCGGCTTCGCGCTGGCGCCGAACACCGGCCTCGGCAAGAACGCCAACTGGCTGTGGGCCTGGAGCCTCGCGGTGCCCGCCGGCTCCAAGAAGGTCGAGGCGGCGGAGAAGTTCATCGCCTGGGCGACCAGCAAGGACTATCTCAAGCTCGTCGCCTCGAAGGATGGCTGGGCCAACGTGCCGCCGGGGACGCGCACCTCGCTCTACAAGAACGAGGAGTATCTGAAGGTCGCGCCGTTCGCCAAGCTGACCTTGGCTTCGATCGACGCCGCCGATCCGAACCATCCGACGGTGAAGCCGGTGCCTTATGTCGGCGTGCAATACGCCGCCATTCCTGAATTCCAGGGCATCGGCACCGCGGTCGGGCAGCAGTTTTCTGCCGCGCTCGCCGGATCGATGACAGTGGATGCGGCGCTCGCGGCGGCACAGTCCGCCACCGAACGTGAGATGAAACGCGCCGGCTACATCAAATAGGCGTGCCAAGTCTATCAGCTCGACAAGAAACTCCTCCCGAGCTGATCACTGGCGGCCATCCCTCCCCACAGGGATGGCCGCATTTTCTCTCCGATGCGGATGGGACCTGCGAGCATTCGCAGGGTGGGCAAAGCGAAGCGTGCCCACCGCGTCACGACAACGGTTAAGATGGTGGGCACGGCGCTTTCGCGCCTTTGCCCACCTTACGGGAAGCCCCGGACTCCGTCATTGCGAGGAGCGAAGCGACGAAGCAATCCAGAGTCACGCCCGCGACCCTGGATTGCTTCGCTTCGCTCGCAATGACGGCGGTTTTTACCGAGCAAGCAGTTCATCGAGCAGACGGACAGCAGCAATGGCCACCAGACAGACGCAACTGCTCGCCCGGGCGCTGATGTCGCCGGCGGTGATTCTGCTGTTCATCTGGATGATCGTGCCGCTGGCGCTGACGATCTACTTCTCGACCTTGCATTTCAGCCTGCTCGATCCCGGCTCGGAAAGCTTCGTCGGCTTCGAGAACTTCACCTACTTCCTCACCGATCCGGCCTTCCTCGCCTCGCTGCAGAATACGCTGGTGCTGGTCGGCTCGGTGCTGCTGCTGACCATCGGCCTCGGCATTCCCCTTGCGATCCTGCTCGACCAGCCCGTGATCGGCCGCAACATCATCCGCCTGATGGTGATCGCGCCGTTCTTCGTGATGCCGACGGTTAGCGCGCTGGTGTGGAAGAACCTGCTGATGCACCCGGTGTCCGGCCTGTTCGCGTGGATCGCGACCTCGCTCGGAATGACACCGGTCGACTGGTTCACCGACGCGCCGCTGCTCGCGGTCATCTTCATCGTGGCCTGGCAGTGGCTGCCGTTCGCCACGCTCATCCTGCTGACCGCGCTGCAGTCGCTCGACGAGGAGCAGAAGGAGGCCGCCGAGATGGACGGCGCCAGCGCGCTGTCGCGCTTCATCTACCTGACTGTGCCGCATCTGGCGCGCCCGATCACGGTGGTGATCCTGATCGAGACCATCTTCCTGCTCACGGTGTTTGCCGAGATCTTCGTCACAACCGGCGGCGGGCCGGGGCTGCAGACCACCAACATCGCCTTCCTGGTCTATTCGCAGGCGCTGATCCAGTTCGACGTCGGCACCGCCTCGGCCGGCGGCCTCGTCGCGGTGGTCATCGCCAACATCGTCGCCTTCTTCCTGGTCCGCATCGTCGGCCGTAACCTCGAGGCGTAACACCATGGCGCGCAAGGTCACCGGACGTCATGTCGCGATCTCGACCGTGGCCGCGTGGCTGGCGGGGTTCGTGATCTTCTTCCCGATCCTGTGGATGGTGCTGGCGAGCTTCAAGACCGAGCTGGAGGCGTTCGCGACGCCGCCCTCGTTCCTGTTCTTCCACTGGACCACCGAGAACTACGTCACCGTGCAGGAGCGCAGCGACTATCTGCACCACGCGCTGAACTCGCTGATCGTCGCCGGCGGCTCGACCCTGATCGCGATGCTGATCGCCATTCCGGCGGCGTGGTCGATGGCGTTTGCGCCGACCAAGCGCACCAAGGACATCCTGCTCTGGATGCTCTCGACCAAGATGATGCCGCCGGTCGGCGTGCTCGTTCCGATCTATCTGATCTACAAGAACATGGGGCTGCTCGATACGCGGACTGGGCTGGTCTTCATCCTGTGCCTCGGCAATCTGCCGATCGTGATCTGGATGCTGTTCACCTACTTCAAGGAGATCCCCAAGGACATTCTCGAGGCAGCGCGAATGGACGGCGCCACGATCGGGCGCGAGCTGATCTACGTGCTGACGCCGATGGCGATCCCGGGCCTCGCCTCGACCCTGCTGCTCAACCTGATACTGGCCTGGAACGAGGCGTTCTGGACCTTGAACCTGTCGACCCTGGAGGCGGCGCCGCTGACGACCTTCATCGCCTCCTATTCGAGCCCCGAAGGCCTGTTCTGGGCGCGGCTGTCGGCGGCTTCGACGCTCGCGATCGCGCCGATCCTGATCATCGGCTGGTTCAGCCAGAAGCAGCTCGTGCGCGGGCTGACCTTCGGCGCAGTGAAGTAATAAAGGGGCTGAATCATGGGACGGATCACGCTTGAGGGTGTGCAGAAATCGTTCGGGCCGGTCCACATCATCAAGGGCGCCGACCTCGACATTCCCGACGGTGCCTTCGTGGTGTTCGTCGGCCCCTCCGGCTGCGGCAAGACCACGCTGCTGCGCCTGATCGCAGGGCTGGAAGATGTCTCCGGCGGCCGCATCCTGATCGACGGCAACAATGTCGTCGACGTGCCGCCGGCCAAGCGCGGCCTGTCGATGGTGTTCCAGTCCTATGCGCTGTATCCGCACATGAGCGTGCGCGGCAACATCGCCTTCGGCCTGAAGATGGCCGGGCTGCCAAAGGCCGAGATCAACAGCAAGGTCGAGGCCGCCGCGGCGACCTTGAACCTCACGCCCTATCTCGACCGCAAGCCGCGCGAGCTCTCCGGCGGCCAGCGCCAGCGCGTCGCGATCGGCCGCGCCATCGTGCGCGAGCCGAAAGCGTTCCTGTTCGACGAGCCGCTATCCAATCTCGATGCCGCGCTGCGCGTGCAGATGCGGCTCGAGGTGACGCGGCTGCAGAAGCAGCTCGGTACGACGGCGATCTACGTGACGCACGACCAGGTCGAGGCCATGACCATGGCCGACAAGATCGTGGTGCTGAACGCCGGCCGCATCGAGCAATATGGCTCGCCGATCGAGCTCTATCAGCGACCCGCCAATCTGTTCGTCGCCGGCTTCATCGGCTCGCCGAAGATGAACTTCATCACCGGCGCGGAAGCGGACAAACACCATGCGACCACGATCGGCGTGCGGCCCGAGCATGTCGCGGTCGTCGATGAGGGCGTCGGAGGCTGGCCCGGCAAGGTCGTGATCGCCGAGCATCTCGGCAGCGACACCTTTCTCTACGTCGACGCCGGCGCGCTGGGCACGCTGACAGTGCGCGTCGTCGGCGAGAAACGGCTCAGTGCCGGCGACGCTGTAACGCTGCGGCCCGAGCCCAGCCGCATCTACCGCTTCGACCAGAGCGGCAATTCGATCTTCGCATGAGAGGTGACGTCCCCTCCGGGCGTCAACGACAACAACGGACCACGACGATGTATCTCGAAAAATTCAAACTGAACGGCAAGACCGCGTTGGTCACCGGCGGCGGGCAGGGCATCGGCCTGGCCTGCGTCGAGGCGCTGGCGGAGGCGGGCGCGCATGTGGTGATCGCCGATCGGGATGCGAAGGCGGCCGCGGACGCGCAGGCGGCGATGAAGGCCAAGGGCTTCACCACCGAGACCGCGCTGATGGACGTGACCAATTCGGCGCAGGTTGCGGCGGTCGCCGACGATCTGGTGGCGCGCTACGGCAAGGTCGACATCCTCGTCAACAATGCCGGCATCGCGCGCAGCGAGACACCGGCCGAGACCGTCACCGACGAGCACTGGCTCAACGTGCTCGATGTCAACCTCAACGGCACCTTCTGGTGCTGCCGCGCCTTCGGCCAGCACATGCTGGCAGCCAAGAGCGGCAGCATCGTCAATATCGGCTCGATGTCCGGATTCATCGTCAACAAGCCGCAGGAGCAGTGCTTCTACAACGCCTCCAAGGCTGCGGTGCACCATCTGACCAAGTCGCTGGCGGCCGAGTGGGGCGCGCGGGGCATCCGCGTCAACGCGGTGGCGCCGACCTATATCGAGACGCCGCTCAACGCCTTCGTGAAGAGCAATCCGCGCATGTACGACGCCTGGATCGGCGGAACCCCAATGGGCCGCATGGGTCAGGTCGAGGAGATCGCCTCGGTGGTGCTGTTCCTGGCCTCCGAGGCGGCAAGTTTGATGACCGGCAGCGTCGTCGTTGTCGATGGCGGCTACACTTGCTGGTAAGCTCTCGTCAAATTGACGGGAGCGGAACATGCAGGCCTTTGTCGGTGTCGATGTCGGCACGACCAGCACGCGCGCCGGAGTTTTCGACAGTCACGGTCGGCTGCTTGCCGCGGCGCGGCATCCGATCCAGACCTGGCATGAGGCCGGCGATGTCGTCGAGCAATCGTCCGACGACATCTGGCGCGCGTGCTGCGCGTCGGTCAAAGCCGCGCTGGCGGAAGCGGGGATCGCGCCGGATCTGATCAGGGGGATCGGCTTCGATGCCACCTGCTCGCTGGTCGTGCTGGACCGCCAGGGTGCGCCGGTCACCGTCAGCAGCTCCGGCGACGCCCGCCGCAACGTCATCGTCTGGATGGATCATCGCGCGCTGACGGAGGCACGCGACATCAATGCGACCGGGGACGACGTACTGCGCTATGTCGGCGGCTCGATCTCGCCGGAGATGGAGATGCCCAAGCTCCTGTGGCTGAAGCGGCATCTCCGCAACAGCTTCGACGCCGCCGGCCACTTCTTCGATCTGGCCGACTTCCTGACCTGGCGCGCGTCAGGCTCGCTGGCGCGCTCGATGTGCACGGTCACCTGCAAATGGAATTATCTCGCCCACGAGACGCGCTGGAGCGCAGCCTATTTCCGGCGCATCGGGCTGGAGGATTTCGTCGCAGACGATTACGCGCGGATCGGCACCGAGATCGTCGCACCGGGCACGCCGCTCGGCCGCGGGCTGTCCCGCGTCGCAGCCGAAGAGCTCGGGCTTGCCCCGGGCACGCCGGTCGGCGCCGCGCTGATCGATGCCCATGCCGGCGGCATCGGCGCCATCGGTGGCCGAGCGGCTGACGGCGGTGAGGTGAATGTCTGCGACCGCCTCGCCTACATCATGGGGACCTCGGCCTGCATCATGGCGACGACGCAGGCGCCGTCCTTCGTGCCCGGCGTATGGGGACCTTATTATCAAGGCATGGTGCCTGGGTCCTGGCTCAACGAGGGTGGCCAGTCCGCCGCGGGCGCGGCGATCGACCATCTGCTGCGCTCGCACCCGGCCTCTGTCGAGGCGACCGCTGCGGCGCGCGCGGAAGGGCTCGACCTGATCAGCCTGCTCGAAAAACGGATCATGGCGCGGGTGCCCAATGCCGGCAGTGCGGCGCTGCTGGCCCGTGATCTCCACATTCTTCCGGAATTTCTCGGCAACCGCTCGCCCTATGCCGATCCGGATTCGCGCGCCGTCATTGCTGGCCTCGATCTCGATGCCGATATCGCGGCGCTGGAGCGGCTGTTCGTGGCGGGGTTGTGCGGGCTCGCCTATGGCCTGGCCGACGTGATCGATGCCTTCGCCGCCAATGGCGTCACCAGCCGCACGCTGGTGATGGCCGGCGGCGCCTCGCGCAGCCCACTGGTGCGCCAGATCATGGCCGATACGACCGGGTTGACGGTGGCGCTGCCGGGGACCCAGGAGCCGGTGCTGCTCGGGGCGGCCATGCTGGGCGCGGTCGCCAGCGGCGCCTTCCGTTCGATCGTCGACACGATGGCCTCGATGTCCACGCTGGGGCGTCTCAGCGACCCGACCGATCCGAACATCGCGGCCTTCCATCGCCGCAAGCGGCGCATCCACGGCATGCTGCGGACGCTTGATCGCGAGAGCCGTTCCGTGATGCATGGGGGCCACGGGGAGGCATGACCATGATCCTGAGCTGCGGTGATGCGCTGATCGATTTCGTCCCGGCCAGATTGCCCGACGGGCGCGATGCCTTGCGGCCCGTGGTCGGCGGCTCGTGCCTGAACGTCGCCGTCGGTGTGGCCCGGCTCGGTGCGCCCACGGGCTTCGTCGGCGGCATCTCGACCGACCTGTTCGGCAGCATGATCGCGGCGCATGCCCAAGGCTCGAACGTCGACCTCGGCTACGCCACGCGCAGCCCGGACCAGACCACGCTCGCTTTCGTGCGCCATGTCGGCAGCGAGGCGCAGTATGCCTTCTACGACGCCGAGACCGCCGCGCGGAAATGGACGTTCAGACCCGGCAGCATCCCTTTTGCTGACATCGACGCCATCCATGTCGGATCGACCACGCTGATCCACGATCTCGGTGCCGCGGAGACCCGTGCGCTGATCGCCGCCACGCAAGGCACGGTGACGATCTCCTTCGACCCGAACTGCCGGCCGAATCTCGTGACCGACAAGGCCGCCTATCGCGCCGGCATGGATAGATTTGCCGCGAGCGCCGATCTGATCAAGATGTCGGATGTGGATTTCGACTATCTGCATGGCCACGACGATTACGCCGCACGGGCCGACGCGCTGCTTTCGCGCGGCACCAGCCTGGTCGTCGTCACCCGCGGCCCCAACGGGGCGCTCGGCTGGCATGCGCAGGCCGGCGCGGTCGAGGTCTCGGTCCCCCAGGTCGAGGTGGTCGATACGATCGGCGCCGGCGATACGTTCCAGGCGGGTCTCCTGTTCGCGTTGCGCAAGCTCGGCCGCATCGGCCGGGAGGCCCTGAAGGCATTGAGCCAGACTGAAATGCGCAAGGCGCTCGCCTTTGCCGGGGCGTGTGCGGCCGTCACCTGCACCCGCGAGGGCGCCGACCCGCCGCGCTGGGACGACATGGCTGCAACCTGGGATCGCCTGGGCTGAAGCACCCCATTGCACTCGTCATTGGGAACTGGTTGGCTATTCCCCCGTCATATGTGAGGTCCGGACAGCGGAGCGCGATCGCGAAGCGTCCTTGTCGGGGCCGCCGAAATCATGACGCGACAACGAGTTGCAGGGAGGAGAACTATGGCAGTCGCCGCCAGGACCGAGCCGCTGTCCCGTCACGCGCTGGCCTTCGTGCTGGCAGGCGGCCGCGGCAGCCGCCTGCTCGAACTCACCGACCGGCGTGCCAAGCCGGCGGTCTATTTCGGCGGCAAGTCGCGCATCATCGATTTCGCGCTGTCGAACGCCGTCAATTCCGGCATCCGGCGCATCGCCGTGGCGACACAGTACAAGGCGCACAGTCTGATCCGGCATCTGCAGATGGGCTGGAACTTCTTCCGTCCCGAGCGCAACGAGAGCTTCGACATCCTTCCGGCGAGCCAGCGCGTCTCGGAGACCATGTGGTACGTCGGCACGGCCGACGCCGTGTACCAGAACATCGACATCCTCGAGACCTACAACACGAAATACATCGTCGTGCTGGCCGGCGACCACATCTACAAGATGGACTACGAGCTGATGCTGCAGCAGCATGTCGACCAGCGCGCCGACGTCACCGTGGGCTGCCTGGAGATGCCGCGTGAGGAATCCTCAGGCTTCGGCATCATGCACATCAACGATGACGACACGATCCGCGACTTCATCGAGAAGCCGGCCGATCCGCCGCCGATGCCGGGCAAGCCCGACAAGTCGCTCGCCAGCATGGGCATCTATGTGTTCGACGCCAAGTTCCTGTTCGAGGAGCTGAAGCGCGATGCTGCAGACCCGAACTCGAACCATGATTTCGGACGTGACGTCATTCCCCACATCGTCAGGAACGGCCGCGCCGTCGCCCATCAGTTCTCGCGCTCCTGCGTTCGTGCCGATCACGATCCGCGCAGCTACTGGCGTGACGTCGGAACCGTCGACGCCTATTGGGCCGCCAATCTCGACCTGACGGACGTCGTGCCGGAGCTCGATCTCTACGACCGCTCCTGGCCGATCTGGACCTATTCGGAGATCACGCCGCCGGCCAAATTCGTTCACGACACGGATGGCCGCCGTGGCGAGGCGACCTGCTCGCTGGTCTCCGGCGGCTGCATCGTCTCCGGCGCACAGGTGCAGCGCTCGCTGCTGTTCACCGGCGCGCACCTGCATTCCTACGCCAGAGTGCAGAACGCGGTGCTGCTGCCCTACGTCAACGTCGCCCGCCACGCCCGCCTGACCAACGTCGTGGTCGACCGCGGCGTGCAGATTCCGGAAGGGCTGGTTGTCGGCGAGGATCCGGAGTTCGACGCCAAGCGGTTCAGGACCACGGAGAACGGCGTGACCTTGATTACCCAGCCGATGATCGATGGGCTCAATTCATGACGCCGCTGCGCGTTCTGTCGGTTGCCTCCGAGGTCTATCCCATCGTCAAGACAGGCGGTCTCGCCGACGTCGTCGGCGCGCTGCCCTGGGCGCTGCTGGCCGAGGACGTCGAGGTCCGCACGCTGATTCCCGGCTATCCCGCCGTGATGAAGGCGCTGGAGCAGGCCAGCGAGATCAGCTCATTGCCGAACTTCTTCGGCGGCAACGCCCGGCTGCTCGGCGGCAGCCATGGTGCGCTCGATCTGTTCGTGCTCGATGCGCCGCATCTCTACGACCGCGAGGGCAACCCCTATCTGGGGCCCGACGGCAAGGATTGGCCGGACAACGCGTTCCGCTTTGCCGCGCTGGCCCGCGCGGCGTCCTATATCGGGCTCGGCGCGGTGCCGGCCTTCGTCCCCGACATCGTCCACGGTCACGACTGGCAGGCCGGGCTGGTGCCGGCCTATCTGCTCTACAGCCACCGGCCGCATCCGGGCACGGTCATGACGGTGCACAATCTGGCGTTCCAGGGCCGCTTCCCCCGTCATTTCCTGCCGCCGCTCGGACTGCCGCCGGAATCGTTCTCGATCTACGGCCTCGAATATTACGGCGACATCAGCTTCCTCAAGGCGGGGTTGCAGTTCGCCGACAAGATCACGACGGTGTCGCCGACCTATGCGCGGGAGATCCAGAGCGACGAGCACGGCATGGGCCTCGGCGGCCTGCTGCGGCAGCGATCGTCCGACCTCGTTGGCATCCTCAACGGGATCGACACGGCGGTGTGGGATCCCGGCAGCGATCCGGCGATCGCCTCTCATTTCGGCATCGACCGGATCGAGGCGCGGGCGCCCAACAAGGCTGCGCTGCAGACGCGCATGGGCCTGCAGGTGGCGCCGGAGACGTTCCTGCTCGGCGTCGTCAGCCGGTTGACCTCGCAGAAGGGGCTCGACCTGCTGCTGTCCTGCCTGCCGACCTTGACCAGTAGCGGCATCCAGCTGGCCCTGCTCGGCGACGGCGAGGCCGAGCTGCGCGACGCGTTCCGCGCCGCGGCCGCGAACGATCCCGGAAAGATCGGCGTCGTCATCGGCTACGACGAGGGCTTGGCGCATCTCATCCAGGCCGGCTGCGACGCGCTGGTCGTGCCGTCGCGGTTCGAGCCGTGCGGGCTGACACAGCTCTGCGCGTTGCGTTATGGCGCGCTGCCGATCGTCACTGCGGTGGGCGGTCTCGCCGACACCGTCATTGACGAGACGGAGGCCGGCGTCGCCGCGACCGGGTTCAAGTGCGCGTCCGTGACAGCGGAGGCGCTCGACCAGACCCTGCGCCGCGCCGCTGCGGCCTTCTACGCCGCGCGCAGCAACGCCTCGAATTGGACCCGCATGCAGCTCAACGCGATGCTGACCGACGTCTCCTGGCGCCACCGCGCCGGTCGTTATGCCGAACTCTACCGGCAGATCGTCGCGCAGCGGCGTCCGGCAGGCTGAGCGCCGCGGCGTGCGGGTCAGGACGCCTATGTCTCGATGAGAACCTTCAACGCATGGGTCTTGGCCGCGGCGCCGAACGTCTCGTAGGCATCAAGGATCTGATCAAGCCTGAAGCGGTGGGTGATCAGCCGCTTCGGCTCGAGCTTGCGCGACTGCACCGTCTTCAGCAGCATCGGCGTCGTCACCGTATCGACCAGCCGTGTCGTGATCGCGATGTTGCGGTCCCACAGCTTCTCCAGATGCAGGTCGGCCTTGACCCCGTGCACGCCGACATTGGCAATCACACCGCCGGGGGCGATGATGTCTTCGCAGGTGACGAACGTCGCGGGCACGCCGACCGCCTCGATCGCCGTGTCGACGCCGCGGCCGTTCGTCAGGGCCATGACCTTGTCGACCGCCTTGCCGTCGGTGTTGTTGATGACGCTGGTGGCGCCGAAGCGGGTGGCGACCTCGAGCCGGTTGTCGTCGAGGTCGATCATGATGATCTCGGCCGGCGAATAGAATTGTGCCGTCAGCAGCGCCGCCAATCCAATCGGACCGGCGCCGACGATCGCAACCGTCGAACCCGGCTCGACCTTGCCGTTGAGCACGCCGCATTCGAAACCGGTCGGGAGGATGTCGCTCAACATCACCAGCGCGTCCTCCTCGGTGCCCGCGGGCACGTGGTAGAGGCTGGTGTCGGCGTGAGGCGTCCGCACATACTCCGCCTGGGTGCCGTCGATCTTGTTGCCGAGGATCCAGCCGCCGTGGCGGCAGTGCGAATACATGCCGCCCCGGCAATAGTCGCACGTTCCACAGGCCGAAATGCAGGAAACGATGACGTGGTCGCCCGGCTTGAACGCGCGCACGGCGCTGCCGACCGCATCGACCACACCGACACCCTCGTGACCGAGAATGCGGCCCGGCGTACATGTCGGCACGTCACCCTTGAGAATATGAAGGTCGGTCCCGCAGATCGTCGTCTTCAGGATTTTGACCACCGCGTCGCCCGGCTCGATGACGGTCGGCTTCGGGCGCTCGTCCAGGGATTTCTTGCCGGGACCATGATAGACCAGGGCTTTCATGACTTACCTCCGCAGGTTTCTGCCCGGAGGATGGATGGCGCAAGAGAGGTCGCGCGCCGTTGAGGCGTATCAATCCTGACCAGAGTCCCTATCACTATCGTGTGTCCCGGGTGGCCAGGGCGAAATGCGGACGGCGGACGCGCGTCGCGCATCCAATGCAGTCCAGCCCGGCTCAGATCACATACGCATCGCTCTGGACGCATCGGCGCGGCTCGCGGATAGTCTCCCGGCTTCCTACCATTCCGCGTGAGATTTCATGACCGACAGCCAGCCTTCGTCCGTGTCCTTCGACCTGATCATCCGCGGCGGCACCGTCATCGACGGCACGCGTGCGCCACGCTTCGAGGCTGATGTCGGCATCAAGGATGGCCGCATCGTCGCCATCGGCGGGTTTGACGGCCGGAAGGCCACGCGCGTGATCGACGCCACCGGCCTCATCGTTGCGCCGGGCTTCATCGACTCCCACACCCATGACGACAGCGCCGTGCTGGTCGATCCCGACATGACCTGCAAGGTCTCGCAGGGCGTGACCTCCGTCGTGACCGGCAATTGCGGCGTCAGCATCGCGCCGCTGAAGCCAGGCTCGCCGCGGCCGATGCCGCTCGGCTTGCTATCGCCAAGCGAGGGACAGGTGGTCGAGTATGCCGCGTTCGCCGACTACGTCGCCGCGTTGCGCGCGGCGCCGGCTGCGGTCAACGTCGCGCCGATGGTCGGCCACACCGCGCTGCGCGCCTCGGTCGTGAGCGATCTCGGCCGGGCCGCGACGGACGTGGAGATCGCCGAGATGCGCGCGCATGTGCAGGAGGCGCTCGATGCCGGCGCCATCGGGGTTTCGACAGGGACGTTCTATCCGCCGGCGGAGGCGGCGCCGACCGAGGAGATCATCGAGGTCTGCCGTCCGCTCACCGGCAGCGGCGGCGTGTATGCGACGCATATGCGCAACGAGGCGAACGAGGTCATCCAATCGCTGGAGGAAAGCTTCGCCATCGGCAAGGCACTCGACGTCCAGGTCGTGATCTCGCATCACAAGGTGGTGGGCCCTGCCAATTTCGGCCGCACCAGGGAGACGCTGCCGCTGATCACCAAGGCGATGAGCTGCCAGTGCGTCGCGCTCGACTGCTATCCCTACAACGCCTCCTCGACCATGCTGCACACCGACCCGGCCAAGCTGCAGGTCAAGGTCGTCGTCGCGGCCTCCGGACCCCATCCGGAAGTGGCGGGGCGCGATCTCGCCGACATCGCCGCCGATTGGGGCGTCGACCGGCTCGAAGCCGCGAAGCGGCTGCAGCCGGCGTCGGCGATCTACTTCGCGATGGACGAGGCCGACGTGCAGACCATCCTCGCCTTCGAGCCGACCATGATCGGCTCCGACGGCCTGCCGTTCGGCGAGCGTCCGCATCCGCGGCTCTGGGGCACATTCCCGCGTGTGCTCGGCTACTACTGCCGCGAGCTCGAGCTGTTCCCGCTGGAAACTGCGGTGTGGAAGATGAGCGGGCTGACGGCGCAGAATTTCGGCATCAAGGGACGCGGCACGCTCGCGGTCGGCAACCATGCCGACATCACGCTGTTCGATGCGGCCAGCGTGCGCGACGGCGCGACCTATGATGCCCCCTGCGTGCCGGCCGCCGGCATCGAGGCCGTCATCGTCAATGGCGCGCTGACCTGGTGGCAGGGCGCGCATCAGAAGGCGCATGCGGGGCAGGTGATCACCCGCGGTACGCTGCAGTGAGCTACGTGGCCATCGCGCGCGCGAATTCCGGGTAGCATTCCGCGAGCTCGTCGCGGATCCGGCCGCGGATCAGCTCGACCGTGGCGCGATCAGGGCCGGCCGTCGCCGGCACGAGTTCCGGCGCCGCGTATTCGAACCCGGTTCGGTCGCGGACGTCCTCGGCCGTGTAGCCGGGATGCACCGAGCGCAGCCGGAAGCCGCCGCGCTCGCGGTCGAAATCGAACAGCGCCAGGTTGGTCAGCAGCGCATGCGGGCCGCCGCGCCGCTTCACCTCCGGCGTGGTCGCGGCGGCGCTGACGAAGTCCACCTTCGGCACCAGCACGCGCGGCGAATGCTCCTCGCGAAACAGGATCACCCGCGGGATCAGATGATAGAGATAGGCCGAGCCGAACGAGCCCGGCCAGCGCACGTCCATCCGCGGATAGTCGCCGGTGCCGACCAGGTTGATATTCCCGGCACCGTCGATCTGGCCGCCGCCGAGAAAGAACGCGTCGACGCGGCCCTGCGCGGCGCAGTCGAACAGCTCGACGCCGCCATTGGTGAAGAAATTGTGCCGGCTGGAGCCGAGGATCGAGATGCGGACCGGCGGCTTGCCCCTTTGCGCGTTGCGTGCGCGCAGCAGCATCGCGCCGGCCGCCGGGACCGGCGACGAGGCGCCGACGGCGACGTGGCGGACGCCGTCGAGCAGGTCGGCGATGACGGTGATCAGCGTTTCCTTGCGCGCGCGCTCGTCGTGCATGGTCATGCCACCTCCCTGCTGCGGCTCAGGAAGCCGGAGAGATAGGTGCGAAAGCCTTCGTCCGTACGCGCCATCGCGGCGTAGCGCGAAGGCTCCGCGCCATCGGTCTCGTATTCGTCCCACAGCGGCAGCGGCCAGGCGCCGTTCTCGGCGACCGCGATGGCATCGACATAGAGCGCCGGCAGTACGCCGGCGGCCGAGTCTTCGGTCGCCATCAGATCGCGATCGACGATGCGCTCGACGGTGACCAGCGTGCGCTTCGCCGCATAGGCCATGGTCGCCAGCTCACGGTAGCGGCCGATGCGGACGTTGCCGAAGCGGTCGGCCTCGGGCGCGTGGAACAGTGCCACGTCGGGCGTGATCGCCGGCACCACGACGACCTTGCCGGGCTCGCCGACGGGACTGTCGATCACTTTCCAATCGGGGCGGACCCGCAACAGGTCGCTGCCGATGATGCCGGCGATCGGCATGAACGGCACGCCCTTCTGCCCGGCCAGCAGGCCGGCATGGATCGCAGGGCAGGTGGCATCGCGCAAGGTGATGCTGCCGTCGCGCACGGCCGCGACAAAGCGCGGTGCGCCGCCGGCCTCGCCGAGCGAGACGGCGCTGGTTTCCACCACCGTCGCCACGCCGGCGCCGATCAGCAGATCGGCCTGCAGGCCTGATATCGGTACGCAGACGAGATGCAGCCCGGTGAGGCCGGCCTCGATCATGGCCGCTGTTGCCGCCATCGAGACGCCGGCACGGTCGACCGGGATCGCGATCGATTGCCCCGGTGCGATTGATGCGACGAGCGCCTCCAGGCCGACCATCTCTGTCATCGGCTTATCCTCCCGTTGTTGCTTGGCCGCCGAGTGTAGCGATGGGCCGCGGGTCTGTCAGTGCGCGTATGCGATCGTCGAGCCGCGGATGATGAGCTCCGGCGCCAGTACGATGTGGTCGGTCACGGCCTCGCGCCCGGCAAGGCGGTCGAGTAGCAGCCGCGCCGCGGCTTCGCCCATGTCGCGCTGGGCGATCCGCACCGTGGTCAGCGGCGGCGCGACCATGTCGACGAACGGCATGTCGTTGTGGCCGACCACGGAGACATCGCCGGGGCAGGCGAGGCCGCGCGCGGCGAGCGCATCATAGACGCCAAGCGCCAGCAGGTCATTGGCGGCGACGATGGCGGTTGGGCGCGTCCGCCGCGCGAGCAGGCGCAGCGCAGCCTCGCGACCCGCCGCCCGCGTATAGGCTTCGACGGCTTCGACCGGCGCATGGCGGCCGGACAGTCCCGCAGCCAAGATGCTGGCCTCGAAGCCGGCGCGGCGGCGTGCGCCGGTCGAGATGTGCTGCGGGCCCGCGACGTGACCGATGCGGCGGTGGCCGAGGGCGACGAGATGCCGGACGGCGAGCCGCATGCCGGCGGCATCGTCGCTGGCGGCCGACGGCAGGAGTCCGGCGGCATCGACGCGATTGACCAGCACCACCGGCAGCGCTGCGTCCAGGCAGTGCTTCACGACATTGTCGCGCAGGCTCACCGTCGCCAGCACCAGACCGTCGACGCCGCGGGCGATCAGCCGGTCGACCAGATCCTGCTCCGAGCCCTTGCTGCCGACGTCGACGACGATCGTCGCATAGCCCTCGGCGTTGAGATGGTCGGCGATGCCGGACAGCACGGGCGGGAAGCCGGGGTCGGCGATATCGGGCGCGAGCACGCCGATCAGGCCGCTGCGCCCGGTGCGCAGGCCCTTGGCGGCCATGTTCAGCCGATAGCCGAGCGCGTTCGCGGCGGCCTGGATCCGCTCCACGACATCACTCGCCACCAGATGCTTCATGGCCGGGCTGAGGGCGCGCGACACCGTGGAGGGATGCACGTCGCAGCGCGCCGCGACATCCTTGATCGTCGGGCGTGAGGACGCCGTGGCGCGCGGGCTCCTGGTCGATGGCGACGTCCGTTTCATCTCCGCTCCCTGATGCCGCAGCGCAACGACGTTTTGATCGCGCGGTACCTTGACACAATTTGCGTGCATGCAATAAATCCGGCTCTGCAATCGATTGCAATAGCACAATGGGAAACGCCCACATGACAGCCAGCGCGTTGAAGCCGCATCTGGTCAGCCCGGAGCATCTCGATCCGCATTGGCGCTGGGGGCGGGCGATTCCGTCGCATGGCCATGTCTCGGTGGATTTCGAGCGCCGCGTCGATTTCGACAGGTTGCGGCGCTACCGGCTGGCGCGGGCGCGCGCAGCGCTGAAGGCGTCGGGCTATGGTGCGCTGCTGCTGTTCGACGTCAACAACATTCGCTACGTGTCCGGCACCAAGATCGGCGAATGGGAGCGCGACAAGCTGTGCCGTTTCGCGCTGCTGGCCGGCGACGGCGAGCCGATCGTGTGGGATTTCGGTTCGGCAGCCGTCCATCATCGTCTGTTCTGCGACTGGCTGGCGCCGGAGAACTGCCGGGCCGGCATGCTCGGCATGCGCGGCACCGTGCCGCCGGCGGTCGGGCTGATGAAGGCGCATGCCGAGGAAGTGATGAGCCTTTTGCGCGCAGCCGGCGTTGCCGACATGCCGGTCGGCGTCGACCTCGCCGAGACCGCGATGTTCTTCGAGTTGCAGAAGGCCGGCATGAAGGTGGTCGACGGCCAGCAGGTCATGCTGGACGCGCGCGAGATCAAGAACATCGACGAGATCATGCTGTTGAATCAGGCCGCGGCCATGGTCGACGGTGTCTACCATTCGATCTACGAGCACCTGAAGCCGGGCGTGCGCGAGAACGACATCGTCGCGCTCGCCAACAAGATGCTCTACGAGATGGGCTCCGACGACGTCGAGGCGATCAATGCCATCTCCGGCGAGCGCTGCAATCCGCATCCGCACAATTTCACCGACCGCATCCTGCGTCCGGGCGACCAGGCGTTCTTCGACATCCTGCAGTCCTATCAGGGCTACCGGACCTGCTACTACCGCACCTTCAACGTCGGCCGCGCCACGCCGGCGCAGCACGATGCCTACAAGCAGTGCCGCGAATGGCTCGACAATGCGATCGCGCTGATCAAGCCGGGCGTCTCGACCGACACCGTCGCCAAGGTCTGGCCAAAGGCCGAGGAGTTCGGCTTTCCCTCGGAGATGGCGGCCTTCGGCTTGCAGTTCGGCCATGGACTTGGACTTGCGCTGCATGAGCGTCCGATCATCTCCCGGCTGGTCTCGCTGGACAATCCGATGGAGATCAAGACCGGCATGGTGTTCGCGCTCGAGACCTACTGTCCGGCGACCGACGGCTTCTCGGCTGCGCGGATCGAGGAGGAGGTCGTGGTCACCGACAAGGGCTGCCAGGTGATCACGCTGTTTCCTGCGGAAGAGCTGCCGATCGCCAACCGCTACTGAGCGGATAGGCAATGCGCCCAATAGAGCGATCTTTGTGATTTTCGTCATTGCGAGCGAAGCGAAGCAATCCAGGGCGGGAGTCGTGACTCTGGATTGCTTCGTCGCTTCGCTCCTCGCAATGACGAAGACTGTGATCAGTAACGAGGAGAGGACGATGACCGCGACGCATTCGCTCGGCTGGATCGGCATGGGGCGCATGGGCTATCCGATGGCTGAGCGCCTGCTCAAGGCCGGCCACAAGGTGTCGATCTACAATCGCACCCGCGCCAAGGCCGAGCCGCTGGCGGCGAAAGGCGGCGTCATCGTCGATCATCCCCGCGATCTCGCCGCGTGCGACATCGTGTTCACGATGGTGTCGACCGGCAAGGATCTCGAGCAGGTGTATTTCGGCGACCACGGCCTGGTGGCCGCAAGTTCTGGATCGCGTCCCCAGATCCTGGTGGACTGCTCCTCGATCGGTATCGAGCAGTCGGAGGCGATCGCCGCCAAGCTGAATCAGCTCGGTTGCGAGTTCGTTCGCGCGCCGGTGTCCGGCAATGGCAAATGCGTCAAGGCCGGCAAGCTGTCGTCGGTCGTCTCCGGCCCCAAGGCCGCGTTCGATACGATCGAGCCGTATCTCGCCAAGATCGCCGTCTCCGGCGTGTCCTATGTCGGCGAGGGCGAGCTCGCGCGCATCTGCAAGATCGCGCACAACGTGTTCCTCGGCGTCGTGATCCAGAACCTCGCCGAGATCACCATCCTGGCGCAGAAGGCCGGCGTGCCGCGCCATGCCTTTCTCAACTTCATGAATGCCAGCGTGATGGGCTCGACCTTCACGAAGTACAAGAGCAACGCGCTGGTCAATCTCGATTGGACCACGACCTTCACGCCGCCGCTCTTGCGCAAGGATCTCGATCTCGGCCTGTCGGCGGCGCGCCAGCTCGACGTCGCCATGCCGGTGACGGCGGCGACGCGCGAGGCGCTGCAGGCCCATGTCGGCGCCGCCTCGCTGCAATCGGACCCGGCCGCTTATCTGGAGAAGGATTTTGCGGCGCTGCTGGAGACGGTGGCGCTCGCCGCCGGTCTCAAGCTGCAGCCGGAAAACGTGCCGATGCCGACCGGGCTGGAAACCGAGGGCTAAGCAGGCGCAGGGGTCGTGAGGGCCCGCCAGCGCGTGTCGCGCGCCGACGGCCGGCGGTGCAGGCGGGTGTCGAGCACCTCGCGGGCCTGGGTCAGCGCGCCGCTGCGGATCAGGGACAGGATGTAGGTGTCCTCGATCACCTCGCGCTGGGCGTGGCTGCCGCCGATGCGGGCGAGGTCGCCGATGACAGGGGTGAGCTCACGCGCGCAGGCGCGCCAATTCTCTTCGGCGAAGGCGCGCAGCGCCCGCAGCATGTGCGGCACGATGCGGCCCGCCGGCAGCGTGCCTTCGGTCTGCCGCCGCTCGATCGCGGCGAGACGGCCCTTGAGCGCCGCGGTATCATCGGTGGCCGCAGCGATCATCACCAGGTGCATCTCGATGAAGGCGAGCGTCGAGCCCGTGAAACGGGGGCTGGCATAGGCCGCCACCTCGGCCCAAGCGCCACCCGGCACGGTGTAGTTCTCCGCCAGCAGTCGCCACAGCAGCGAGGCGCAGTCCGACAGCGTGTTGAGCGGCGGCGCGGTGTCCATCGTCGGTACCAGCACGTCGGTGTAGACTTTGAGTGCCCCGGCGGCATCGCCGCGGTCCAGGGCGCCGAGCGCCTGGTGCCAGCAGATATGACCGTGCAGCATCCCGGTGCGATCGTAGTCGCCGATCCACCCCTCGACGAGCGCATCGGCCTCGTCCAGCGCACCAGCCTCGAACATCGCATGAAGCAGCGCATGCACGGCATAAGCGTTGTGCCGGCGCAACGCGAAGCTGCGCTCGGTGACGGCGCGTCCCTGCGCGATATCACCGGCCTCGGTGAGCGCCCAGCCGTGGTTCGATAGGAACCACCAGTCCTCGCCATAGGCGGCGGCAAACCGGTCGCACAGCTCGCGTCGGGCGGCGTCGTGATCTCTGCGACCGGAAAAGGCCAGCAGGCCGAAGGCGCCGAGCGGCAGCGCCATGATCATGGCGTCACGCGGCCAGCTTTCCAGATGGGCCAAGGTCGCGTCGAGCGCGTCGGTGCCGCGGCCCTCGATGGCGAGCACCAGGGTCGCGACATGGCTCTGCTCGTGCGGCGTGCCGCGCCTGGCAACGAGGTCGCGGGCGCGCTTGATGGTCTGCAGCGCCGCCTCGCGCTGCATATAGATGGCATGAATGCGCGCGCGGGCGGCGTGCGCCAGCGCGAAATCCGGATCGAGCATGATCGCCCGCTCGAACGCATCTGCCGCGCTGGGCCAGAAGGCGAGCAGCAGGTCGACGCCCTCGCGATAGGCCGCGGCCGCATCAGTGGAGGCGGTCGACAGGGGCAGGCCGTAGCGATCCTCCTCCATCTCAGCCCACCCGCGGCCTGCGGCCCTCGATCGGATAGGCCGGATCGTTGTAGCCGGGCGTCGAAGCGTGACCGGTCACGACCAGCCGGTCGATCAGCGCCTCGTCGTCGGCGGCGAAGGGATAGTCGAGCGCGCGGATGTAGTCGTCCCATTGCGCCTCGGTGCGCGGACCCGCGATCACCGAGCTGATGAAGGCGGAGTTGAGCACCCAGGACACGGCGAACTGCCCCGGCGTGAAGCCCTTCGTCTCGGCGTGGCGCTTGATCTCCTGCGCCAGCTTCAGCGATTCGGGCCGCCACTCGGTCTGCATCATCCTGGTGTCGTTGCGGCCGGCGCGGGTCTCCTTGTCCGGCGGCGCATCGGGGCTGTACTTGCCGGTGAGCACGCCGCGCGCCAGCGGGCTGTAAGGCACGACGCCGAGGCCGTAATAGCCGCAGGCCGGCAAGTGCTCGACCTCGGGCATCCGGTTCATCGCGTTGTAGTAGGGCTGGCTGACGACAGGACGGTCAATGCCCATGCCGTCGCAGAGATTGCAGATCTCGGCGAGCCGCCATGCGCGGTAGTTGGAGACGCCGAAATACCGGGTCTTGCCGGCGCGCATGAGGTCGCCAACGGCGCGCACGGTCTCCTCCAGCGGCGTCGCGTGGTCCTCCTTGTGCAAATAGTAGATGTCGATATGCCCGGTGCCGAGCCGCCGCAGGCTTTCGTCCGCGGCCTGCATTACCCAGCGCCGCGACAGGCCGGCGCGGTTCGGATCGTCGCCCATCGGGTTGGCGAGCTTGGTGGCGACGATCCAGCGGTCGCGCTCGCGCGCGATGGTGCGGCCGACCACCTCCTCCGACGCGCCCTTGTTGTAGGCATCCGCAGTGTCGATGAAGTTGACGCCGGCGTCACGCGCCTTGGCGATGATGCGGGCCGATGTCGGCTCGTCGGTGGGACCTCCGAACATCATCGTGCCCAGGCAGATCGGCGACACTTTCAGGCCGGAACGGCCGAGCTGGCGATATTGCATTCTTGCCTCATTTCCAAACCATCACCGCCCGCGGACGGAGTGGATACGATAGCTCTCTCTGCGCGTCATTGCGAGCCACCGGGTCCGCGCGGATGCGCGGCCCGATGACAGGCTCCGCGAAGCAATCCAGAGCCGGGGCGGGACTCTGGATTGCTTCCGCCTTCGCCCGATCGGCTTCGGCGGACGCGTCGTCGCTGCGCTCCTCGCAATGACGGCGGAGAGAGTAGGGCTCTCACTCGCTTTTCAGGATCTTGAACACGCCCGACGCCATCGCGATCACGCGATGCCCGGCCGTCACCTCGGTGGTGATGAACACCAGGCTGCGGGTGATCCGCACCACATGCGGCCGCGACACCAGGGTCTCGCCGATCTTGCCGGACTCGACGAAATGCGTGTCGAACTGGATCGTCGCCATGTGCTCCTTGCCCGCGGCATGGCGGGCCATCATGCCGCAACTGCGGTCCGCCAGCGTCATGATCACGCCGCCCTGGACCAGGCCGCGGCGGTTGTGATGCTTGTCCTCGGTGACGATGGCGTATTCATGGGCGCCGTCGACGACGCGCTGCCACAGCGGGCCGATCAGGTGCAGGAAGCCCGAGGTGTCGACGATCTCCCAGCCGTCGGACGTCATCCTGGCCGCGGCTGATTTCGTCATCGCTGAAGACCTTTCCTGTCGCGCCCGAAATCCGGCTCGCAGATCGTTTCATCCGTCGCTGGCCTGGTGTAGTCAAGCTGCATGCCCATGCCGTTCGACGATGCCACGAGGCGGAAAATCGCAGGCTGCTGTGCCGGTTTCGTGCGGCTGGAGGCGACTGCGGGGGCGGCCTCGCTGAAGCGCGCGGCGGTGGTGATCGCGCTGGCGCCCCACCACGAGACCGGCAACACGGCGCTGCTGCTCACGCTGCGTGCTGCAGGGCTGCGCAGCCATGGCGGGCAATGGGCGCTGCCGGGCGGACGCTGCGATGCCGGCGAGACGACGGTCGAGGCCGCCCTCCGCGAGCTCGCGGAAGAGCTTGGGCTGAGCCTGGCGCCGGATGCGGTGCTGGGCATGCTCGACGACTATCCGACACGGTCGGGCTATCTGATTACCCCCGTCGTCGTATGGGCGGCCAATGGCCGCACGCTGCGGCCGAATCCGGACGAGGTCGCGTCGGTGCACCGGATCGGCCTCGACGCGATCACGGCGGATGACGCGTTCGATTTCACCGCGATCCCCGAGAGCACGCGGCGCGTCATCCGGTTTCACGCCCGCGAGGGCCTCATTCACGCACCCACCGCGGCGCTGATCTATCAGTTCCGGGAGGTGCTGTCCGGCCGCGACACCCGGGTGCATGAGCTGGAACAGCCGGTGTTTGCCTGGAAGTAGCCGCCGTTTCGGCTACAAGGGCGGCATGCTTCATCAGCCGATTCGCACGCTTGTCCTGATTGTCGCTTGCGCCGTGTCCGGCGCGCCGCCTCTGCTGGCCGCGGAACCCGGCGCACCGGTCGCCCCGCGCGAAGCTTTGGCGCAGATGGCATCGCCCGCCGCGATTGCGGAGTATCGGCGCAAACTCGCCGAATATCAGCAGGCGCGCGCGGAGTTCGACCAGGAGGCGGGCGCCTATTGGAAGGCGATCGCCGACAAGCGCCGTGCGCGCAATGCCAAGCGCCGCGATCGTCAGCCGATCGGGCTCGACGACTATGTGCTGGAGCAGCCGCCGGTCTACACCGGGCCGAAGCGGCCGGTGAATCCCGAGCCGGAACCTGAGGGCGAGCCGCGCGAGCGCAAATACATCCCGGTGGTCGCCGACCTCGTGAAGGCGGCACAGGAGCATTTCCAATGGTCGCCGCAGCGCCCCGCCAGCGACATCGATTTCAAGCGCGCCTATGCGCGCTTCGCCGCGGCGTCGGGACTGACTCGCGAGCAGGCGGTGCGCGTCTATGCCTTCGAGACCGGCGGCAACGGCAAGCACGATTCGCAATCGGGCTTCAAGGGCAACCGCGCGATCTCGACGGCGATCGGCTACAATCAGCTCTTGACCACCAACAGCGTCGAGCTGCTGGCCGAGCAGGGCCCGCTGTTCATCCGCCTGCTCGGCGAACGCGTGGCGCGGACGTCCGGGCCGGCACGCGGCGCGATGGAGCACAAGCTCGCGGTCCTGAAGAAGATGGTCGCAATCGCGCGCTCCGTACCGGACGACTGGTCGGCGCATGAGAAGATCGGCAACACGCCGCAGGGCTGGGCCATGCACGCGATGGTGCTCGACATCGACGTCGGGCCGATGCTGCAGACGCACAAGCTCCTGACGTCGGTGCTGTTCGCACGCGCCAAGGGCTACACGAGGCCGCTTTCGGCCGCCGAGCTCGAAATGATGAATCTCACCGGCGACGGCACGGGCTTCGACATGGTGACGATGCCGCTCGAGATGCGCGATCAGGTTCCGACCGCCAACTTCTTCCAGCGCGGCGGCTATGAGCGCAATCCGGTCGCCGTTCGCCACAACACCGTGGCGAAGCTGCTTGCGGTGACGGATTCCAGGATGGACTCGCTCAGCAGCCTGCCCGGCGCCAAGGAGCTGGCGGCCGCGTTCTGAGGCTGCGCGCGCTCGCCTCTACTCATCCGCGCCGAACGAGAAGCTGCCGTCGCCGTCGAGATAGGGGGCGGTCCGCATGTAGAGCTGACCGTTCTGGCCGACGAAGAACAGCGTGCCCTTCGGCACCTTCTTGGCACCCTTGAGCAGCATGTCGGCGTTCTTGGTGCCCATCTTGTAGGCGAGCGTCTTGCCGTCCTTGCCATAGGCGTAACCCATGTCGGGCTTCAGCTCCCACGGCTCCGGCGGTGCGGCGCAGCTCACGCTGGTCAGTGCGCCGAGCGCCCCCAGGGCGATCAGGGCTTTCAGAAACGGGCTCTTCATGTCCTCCTCCAATCGATGTCGTCTCGAACAAATCGCGAACGCGTTGGCATCATCGTGGCCCCGTCGCAGCGCGGTGATCGTTGGCGGATTTTCCATTCGCCGATCTCGCGATTATCCTGCAGCGTGGTTTAGAAACATAGGCCAAGAAAACACTTTGGGGATGATTCGGATGAGCCTCGTCACGAAGATCGGTTGGGTTGCGGCGTTGTCGCTGGTGACGTTGGCATCCGCCCGGGCCGACGACTTCAAGCTGTCCAACAACCAGCGCATCGCCTGCAGCCGCGGTCTCTCCGCCGGCAAGCTCAATACGGCCGTTTGCAAGTCCTACGCCTACCTCTTCAACGTGAAGACCTCGGAATATTTCCGCTGCCAGGTCTCACTGTCGCTGACCCGGGACAACAAGGAGGTCATCAACGTCCAGACCGACGGCGGCTGCACCAGGAAGCCGCGCGTGTTCGACACCGATTCCAAATACGAGTTCGATGCCACCGAGACCGAGCCGGCGAACACCAACTCCTTCTTCGGCAATGGCGGCTATTCGATCTGGGTGGCGGATACGACCCAGCAGAAAGTGCGCGGCTGCATGACGATCTCGTCCGGGCTCGGCTCGGACATCTCCAAGTGCGTCGACATGACGTTCCAATGAGCGGCGGCCTTGCGAGGGAGGCAGCCCGCCGCTCTGGGCTGCACCTGCGGTTCAAGCTGGTGTTACTGTCAATGTAAGATTGAACGCGGGGGCGCATCGGTCCCGGCCTCGCGCCGTGGGAGCGGGAGAGGCTGGTGCGCCAGTCTTTCGGATGGGTTGACCCCGCGCCTGCAGCCGTCCAATTTGCGGCAAAATCAATGGGAGGATCCATGCGTTTCTCGAAAATCTCTGGCACTGCAACCGGTTTCATTCTGGCGGCCGCCTGCATGCTCGCGGCGCCGGCGGCGCAGGCACAGAGCTTCATCAACGTGCTCACCGGCGGCACGTCGGGCGTCTACTATCCGCTCGGCGTCGCCATCGGGAAGATCTACGGCGACAAGATCCCCAATGTGAAAACCCAGGTGCAGGCGACCAAGGCCTCGGTCGAGAACCTGATCCTGCTGCAGCAGGGACGCGGCGAGCTCGCCTTCGCGCTCGGCGACTCCCTGAAGGCCGCCTGGAACGGCGAGGAGGAGGCCGGTTTCAAGACCAAGCTAGACAAGCTGCGCACCATCGGCGCGATCTATCCGAACTACATCCAGATCGTCGCGACGGCCGAATCCGGCATCAAGACGCTGGCGGACCTCAAGGGCAAGAGCCTGTCGGTCGGCGCGCCGAAGTCCGGCACCGAGCTCAACTCGCGCGCGATCCTCGCCGCTGCCGGCATGAGCTACAAGGATCTCGGCAAGGTGGAGTATCTGCCCTTCGCTGAATCCGTCGACCTGATGAAGAACCGGCAGCTCGGCGCCACCTTGCAGTCGGCTGGCCTCGGCGTCGCATCGTTGAAGGATCTGTCGACCTCGTCGCCGATCACCGTGGTGTCGGTGCCGAAGGAGGTCGTCGACAAGATCGGGCCCCCGTTCGTCGCGGCGACCATCCCGGCCAACACCTATACCGGCCAGGACAAGGACGTGCCGACCGCGGCCGTGATCAACTATCTCGTCACCAGCTCGGCGGTATCAGACGATCTCGCCTATCAGATGACCAAGCTGATCTTCGAGTCGCTGCCGGAGCTCGCCAATGCGCACGCCGCCGGCAAGGAGATCAAGCTGGAGACGGCGGCGCAGGACAGCCCGGTGCCGCTGCACCCGGGCGCGATCCGCTACTACAAGGAAAAGGGCATCCTGAAATAAGGACGCTGCTCGCCCGGCGTGCCTTGCAGGCCGGGTCATTCGCAACCGGCTGCGCGGGAAACCTTCCGCGCAGTCTTGTCGTTCAGGTGATTGCGGCCATGGTCAGCAGCGCCTGATGGGCGCGTTGGGGGGATCATGACGATCGAAGCCGTTAACATGGAAACGCCGGTCAAGGTCGAGTTCGACAATTTCGAGCACGGCTTTCCGGAGGGCTTCGGTCCCGGCCGCTGGGGCTATCTGGCCTACGGCATCGGTCTCGCGTTCGCGCTGTTCCAGCTTTATGTCGCCGCCTTCAACTATCTGCCGAGCCAGGTCGTGCGCGGCGTCCATGTCGGCTTCCTGCTGCTGCTCACCTTCGGCCTGATCGGCAACTTCACCGCCAGGACCGATGCGGGGCGCATCGCCGGCTGGACCATCGGCGCCATCGGTTTCCTTTGCGGCCTCTATCAGTGGATCTTCTACGCCGACCTGATCGCGCGTGACGGCGATCCGACCCGCGTCGATCTCGTGGTCGGAACCCTGCTGGCGGTCCTGATCTTCGAGGGCACGCGCCGGCTGATGGGACTCGCGCTGCCGCTGATGTGCGGCGCCTGCCTGTTGTACTGGTTCTTCGGCCAGTATCTGCCGGCGCCGCTCAACCATCGCGGCTATGATTTCGATCAGATCGTGACGCATCTGTCGTTTGGCACCGAGGGCTTCTACGGCGTGCCGATCTACGTCTCGGCGACCTACATCTTCCTGTTCATCCTGTTCGGCTCGTTCCTCGAGCATGCCGGCATGATCCAGCTGTTCACCGACGTCTCGCTCGGCCTGTTCGGTCGCACCCGCGGCGGTCCGGCCAAGGTCGCGGTGTTCGCCTCGGGCATGATGGGCACGATCTCGGGCTCGGGCGTCGCCAATGTCGTCACCGTCGGCCAGTTCACGATTCCGCTGATGATCCGGTTCGGCTACCGCCGCGCCTTTGCGGCCGGCGTCGAAGCCACCGCGTCGATGGGCGGCCAGATCATGCCGCCCGTGATGGGCGCGGTCGCCTTCATCATGGCCGAGACGCTGGGCGTCGATTACTCGGTGGTGGTCAAGGCCGCCGTGATCCCGGCGATCCTGTATTTCGCCTCGGCGTTCTGGATGGTGCACCTGGAGGCCGGCAAGCACGGCCTGACCGGCATGAAGACGTCGGAGATCCCGAGCGCCTGGAAGGCGCTGGTGGCGCGCTGGTATCTCGTGCTGCCGCTCGCCGCGCTGGTCTACATGCTGTTCGAGGGCTTCACGCCGCTGTATGCGGGCTCGATGGGACTCGCGCTGACGGTGGCGCTGATCCTGGGCACCTCGATCACCATAGGCTTCTCCAACCAGGTGCTGCGCTACGTATTCTGGATCGGGCTCGCGCTCGTCGTCGGCGCGCTGTCGCGCAACGGCCTGCAGATCATTCCCGTCGCCTCCGTCGTCGTCGCGCTCATCGTCATCACCGGCTTCGTGCGCGGCGGCATGGGCACCTTGCACGCCTGCCGCGATTCTCTGGCGGAAAGTGCGAAGTCGGCGCTGACCGTCGGCATGGCCTGCGCCATCGTCGGCGTCATCATCGGCATGATGACCCAGACCGGCGTCGGCTCGATCTTCGGCAGCTGGGTGATCGGCCTCGGCAAGACCAGCCTGTTCGCGGCGCTGATCATGACCATGCTGCTGTCGATCCTGCTCGGCACCGGCATCCCGACCATCCCGACCTACATCATCACCGCGGCGCTCGCAGCCCCCGCGCTCGCCAAGCTGGGCGTGCCGCTGATCGCGAGTCACATGTTTGCGTTCTACTACGGCATCATGGCCGACCTTTCGCCACCGGTTGCGCTGGCCGCACTGGCCGCCGCCCCGATCGCCAAGGAGAATCCCGACAAGATCGGGTGGGAGGCGATGCGGATCGCGCTCGCCGGCTATGTCATTCCGTTTCTGTTCGTCTATTCGCCCGCGCTGATGCTGCAGCCAGGTGACCCGATGGAGGCGCAACTCGGCTTCATCGGCGCGGTGGCGTATGCTTCCGTCAAGGCGCTGATCTCGATCGGCCTGTTCGGCATGGTGGCGATCGGCTTCCTGTACGTGCGCATGACCCTGGTCGAGCGCCTGCTGGCGTTTGTCGCGTCCGTCTGCCTGCTCGGCGAATTTCCCTACAGCGACATGCTGGGATTTGCACTCGCGGTGGTGATCGTGGCGTGGCAGTGGCGGCAGCGGCCGCCGGCTGCCGTGGCGGCCTCCGCTTGAGCCTCTGCCTCGCGTCATCGGGTGTGGTGAAGGCGCTGGCCCTCGCCGGCTTCACCTTGGCCTGGACCCACTCGGTCGAGAAGACCGCGTGGCAGGAGGACTGGCGCGTCACGCCTGACGGTCTCGAACTGGTGCAGGCCCGCGTCAAGGGCTCCGGCGCCGGCATGGAGCCGCCGCCGGAGGCACGGCTGGTCGATGGCTGGTTCCAATGGCAGGCCCAGCGGGGTCCGCTGTCGCGGATCGTGCTCGCCAATTCCGGCGCGGCCGGCGAGTGGCGCATCTGCGCGGACGGGCAATGCCGGACGCTGTCGGACATCTTCGGCCATGACATCGGCGCCGCGACGATCACGATGAGCGCCTGTACCGAATAACGAACAAACGACGGGAGAACGCGATGGATCGTCTCAGGGGCAAGGTGGCGCTGGTGGTCGGTGCGGGCTCGATCGGGCCGGGCTGGGGCAACGGCAAGGCCACGGCCGTGACCTTTGCGCGGCAGGGCGCCAAGGTGTTCTGCGTCGACCGCAACAAGGACGCCGCCGCGGAGACGGCCTCGATCATTTCAGGCGAAGGCGGGCAGGCCGAGGCGTTCACCGCCGATGTCTCGAAGGCCGTCGAGGTCGAGGCGATGGTGAAGGCTTGCGTTGCCGCCTATGGCCGCATCGACGTGCTCGACAACAATGTCGGCATTGCCGAGATGGGCAGCGTGGTCGATGTCGATGAAGCGGAATGGGACCGCGTGTTCGCGGTCAACCTGAAGAGCGCCTATCTCGCCATGAAGCACGTCATTCCGGTGATGATCGGGCAGGGCGGCGGCTCCATCATCAACATCTCCTCAGTGGCCTCGATCCGCCAGGTCGGCATTTCCTATGTCAGCTATGGCGCCAGCAAGGCGGCGATGAACCAGATGACACGCACGACCGCGGTCGAGTTCGCGCCGAAGCACGTCCGCGTCAATGCGATCCTGCCCGGGCTGATGAAGACGCCGATGGTCGAGCACTCCGCGGGGCTGGCCGCGAGCTACGCCAAGGGCGATGTCGAGGAGATGTGGAAGAAGCGGGATGCGCAGGTGCCGATGGGACATATGGGCGACGCCTTCGACGTCGCCAATGCCGCCTTGTTCCTCGCCTCCGACGAGTCGCGCTATGTCACCGGCACCATGCTTGTGGTCGATGGCGGGCTGACCTGCAGGAGCTAACTCTCTCTGCGTCATTGCGAGCGAAGCGAAGCAATCCAGGGCCGAGCAAGGACTCTGGATTGCTTCGTCGCCTGCGGCTCCTCGCAATGACGAGGTGCGATACACTGCGCGATTATTGCGCCATTGCCAGCATGCTGCCGCCGATCGCGTGCCACGCCGACGTCACGCTGACCGGCCAGTTCAGCAGCTTCACGGCGATCAGCGCGAGTCCGCCATAGATGTAGACCGGGTGGACGCGTCCGAACGTGCGGCGGTCGTGGATGATCGCGACGACGAGCAGCAGGTAGGCGACGAAGGCCGGCGGGATCGTCACGAACACCGGCGGCGGGCCGAGCGGACCGGGGGGCGCCAGGAATGTCAGGAACCAGCGCGCCACGGCGGCGTCCAGCAGCGAGATGCCGGCGAGCAGCATCAGCCGCTTGTGGGTTTCCGGCCGGCGCAGATGGATAACCGCGAGCGTAAAGACCACGGCAAAGAAGGCGATGCCGCTGAGCGGCACGATGGCGAAGGCGATGCCCTCGTTGGCCTGCCCCATCGCCGCGGAACGCTTCATCGCCTCGATAGCAACGAGGAAGCCAAAGATCGTCATCGCCGTGGCGAGCGATACGCCGAAGATGCCGAGCGAGCGGTGCCACGCCGTGCGTCCGGATGCGGCAAGCCAGCTCTGCAGCGCGAAATACAAGGTCCAGGTGAAGAACAGGAAGCCGTGGAAATGAATCACGGGCGCGCCGGAGAATGAGCCGCGGGCCAGTGGCAGCCAGTAGGTCGGCGCGAAGCCGATGATCGCAACGGCCATGCAGGCCAGAGCCATGTTGAAATAGAAATAGCGCGCAGGGGACGCAACGACGCCGCGTGCGCGCGAATTGTCGGTCAGAATAGTCATGCGGTTGTGTCTGCGGGAACCGCAACAGGTTCAAATGACGATCGAGGACGTCGCCGGGGCGCGCATCCACAACATCTTGAAGGGAATGCGCGGCACGATCACGCGCATTTCAGCCGGGGGCCGCGATCGGCTCGCGAGCCCCATTCGCAAGGGTTGCCTTCTGCAGGAAAGGACTGTCGCACCGCTGCTGCCGCTGTATAGTTGAAGTCGCCGCAGAGGCGGTTACGCCCCGCGCGCCGTGCCGGACCGCCCACGACCTGAGAGAGCCATCTGCCTTGACTTCATCCGCCTCCTCATGGGCTGCAGTCGGTCGCCGGGATGGGCTGCTGCGCCTTGCCGCGCTGGTCACGCTCGGATGGCTGGCTTCGACCCAGGCCCATGCGGTCGGCGCGGCCGAGCCTGGCAAGGAGCCGGCGGTGGATGCCGGTGCCTGCATGGCGGCCTCGGAGGCGCGCGATGGCGACAAGGTGCTCACCGAATGCGGCGCCGTGATCGACAATCCCAAGGCCGCGAGGGCCGATCGCATCAACGCACTGATCGCGCGCGCCTCGATCTTCATCACCAGGGGTGAGATCGATCGCGCCATCGCCGATTACGGCGTCACCTTGCAGCTCAACCCGACGCTCGCCAGCATCTTCAATGCACGCGGCGAACTGCATCGCAAGAAGGGCGACCGTCCGAAGGCGCTGGCCGATTTCGCCGCGGCGCTGCGGCTCAATCCGGATCACGCCAGCGCCCGCAGCAACTATCACGCGCTCGCAGTGGAGCTCGAGCGCATGGGCGCGCAGATGGCCGTCGCGGGCCGGCCGAGCTTCAATTGCGCCGCGGCGCGGCGCGCCGTGGAAAAGGCGATCTGCGCCGATCCGGAGCTCGCCAATCTCGATCGCGAGATCGACGGCGCGCAGGCCCGCGTCGTTCGCGAGGCGGCCGGCCCCGCCGCGGCACGCGCCCTGCAGCGCGAACAGGACGCGTTCATCGCGCGGCGCAACGCCGGCTTTGGCAGGCCCGGCTACGATCTCAAGAAGGCGATGCAGGACCGCCTGCGGCGGCTGAACGGCGTCGACGGCTATTGATCATCGGCGTGGCCGCTTGAACCGGGTTCCGGCCGGAGACGACAACGGGGGAGATCAGCGTCTCAACCCGCAACAGTCGAAATTCCGAGCCCACGCCGATGCACGCTTTCATCCATTCGATTTCATCCCGCTCATCCTACCTCGCGCTGCGTCTTGCGGCCGGCCTCGTCCTTGGCCTCGGGGCCCAGCCTGCATTCGCTGCGGACCCCGAATGCGCTTTGGGCAGCAAGGCGCCACCGTCCGAACTCATTGCCGCCTGCTCGACCGCAATCGAGCAGGCATCGAGTTCGCCCAAGGATCAATCCATCGCCCTGGTCGCCCGCGCCGACGCCCGTGCCCGCACCTCGGGCGGCATGACCCAGGCCCTGAAGGACCTCGACCGTGCCATCGCGCTCGACGGCAAGAATGCGCGCGCCTACCGGCTGCGTGGCGACCTGATGCGCGAGGCCGGTGGCGATGCCGGCAAGGCGGCGGCCGATCTGAGCATGGCGATCTCGCTCGATCCGAATGACGCCGAGGCCTATGAGTTGCGTGGCGTTGTCTATACCGAGCAGCGCCGTCTTGATCGCGCTCTGGCCGACTATGACCAGGCGATCCGCCTGAAGCGCGACTTCGCGCAGGCCTATGCCGACCGCGGCGTCGCCTTCTACCTGCGCGGCGACAATGAGAAGGCGGTGCGCGACTATGACGAGGCGATCCGGCTCGACCCCGAACGTCCCCGCACTTTCACCAACCGTGCCGCCGCCTACAAGAAGCTCGGCCAGATGGACAAGGCGCTGGCCGATGACGACGAGGCGATCCGGCGCGATCCGAAGGTGTCGGAATATTACGACAATCGCGGCCTCACCTACGCCGCCATGAAGGAGTACGACAAGGCGATCGCCGATTATGACCAGGCGATCCGGATGGAGCAGCGGGCGAATTTCCTCACCAATCGCGGCGATTCCCATCAGTTCAAGAACGAGCTCGGCGCGGCCCTCGGCGACTACGACGCTGCGCTGCGGATCGATCCGAATTTCGCGCTCGCCTACAACAACCGTGCGGTGCTGTACAAGAAGATGGGCGAACGCGCCAAGGCGCTGGCGGATTACGAGGCGGCGCTGCGGCTGGATCCCGGCAACGACAATGCCATCGCCGGCCGGCGCGTCATGCTGGCCGAGATCAAGACGTTCGGCGCCGAGCCGCCGCGCCCGTTGAATGCGCCTTCGGAGCGCAGCGGGCCGTCGTTCGAATGCACCACCGCCGTGCGCGAGGTCGAGAAGGTCATCTGTGCCGACCCGCAGCTGTCGGTGCTGGACCTCGGCATCGCCGAGAGCTACGCTCGCCGGCTCAAATCGTCCCGTGGTCGCCTTGCGGCCGAACTGCGCAGCGCACAGCGTGACTTCATCGCCGAACGGAATGCCCGGTTCGGCAAGCCCGGCTACGACCTTCGTCTAGCCCTGCAGCGACGTTTGGACATGCTGCGCGACGCAGGGCATTGATCCGCCCGGGAAAGTGACCGGACTCCAGGTTGCGCCTGATCTGGATCAATTCATGACGGCTTGAACTGTCGCTTTGTCCCGTGACAATACTCGGGAATAAACACAGATCTTGGGGAAACGTCATGAGCGCTGCGAGCCGCTATCACGAGGTCCATGCACGGTCGCTGCAGGACCCGGAAGGGTTCTGGGCCGAGGCCGCCCGCGCGATCGACTGGATCGAGCCGGCCAAGACCATCTTCGATCCCGCGATGGGCGCCTATGGCCGCTGGTTTGCCGGGGCCGTCGTCAACACCTGCTACAATGCGCTCGACCGTCACGTCGCCGCCGGCCGCGGCGATCAGCTGGCGCTGATCCACGATTCGCCGCTCACCGGCTCGGTCACGAAGCTCACTTATGCCGAGATGCTGAAGGAGGTGCAGACGCTCGCCGCGATCATGCAGGATTTCGGCGTGGCCAAGGGCGACCGCGTCATCCTCTATATGCCGATGGTGCCGGAGGCCATGGTGGCGATGCTCGCCTGCGCGCGCATCGGCGCGGTGCATTCGGTGGTGTTCGGCGGCTTCGCCGCCAAGGAGCTCGCCACCCGCATCGACGACGCCACGCCGAAGCTCGTGCTGTCGGCGAGCTGCGGCATCGAGCCCGGCCGCATCGTGCAGTACAAGCCGCTGCTCGACCAGGCGATCGAGCTCGCCGACAACAGGCCCAAGGCCTGCATCGTCCTGCAGCGTCCCGAGCATGTCTGCGAGCTCAAGCCCGGCCGCGACTACGACTGGGCGGCGCTGCGCAAATCCGCGCTCGCCAATGGCAAGCTGGCACCATGCGTGCCGGTGCTGGCGACCGATCCGCTCTACATCCTCTACACGTCCGGCACGACCGGCAAGCCGAAGGGCGTGGTGCGGGACAATGGCGGGCACCTCGTCGCGCTGAAATGGTCGATGGAGAATCTCTACGGCATCAAGTCGGGTGAGGTCTGGTGGTGCGCCTCCGACATCGGCTGGGTGGTCGGCCACAGCTACATCATCTACGGCCCGCTGATCCATGGCGCGACCTCGGTGATGTATGAGGGCAAGCCGGTCGGAACGCCCGATGCCGGCGCGTTCTGGCGCGTCATCAGCGATCACAAGGCGGTCGCTCTGTTCACCGCGCCCACGGCATTCCGCGCCATCCGCAAGGAGGATCCGGAAGGCACTTTCCTGCGCAAATATGATCTATCGCATTTCCGCACCCTGTTCCTGGCCGGCGAGCGCGCCGATCCGCCGACGGTGGAATGGGCCGAGCAGCAATTGAAGGTGCCGGTGATCGACCACTGGTGGCAGACCGAGACCGGCTGGTGCATCGCCGGCAATCCGGTGGGCATCGGGCTATTGCCGGTCAAGCACGGCTCGCCGACGGTTCCTATGCCGGGCTACCAGGTCGACATCGTCGACGAAGCCGCCAAGCCCGTGCCCGCCAACACGATGGGCTCGATCGTGATCAAGCTGCCGATGCCGCCGGGCTGCCTGCCGACCTTGTGGCAGCAGGAGGAGCGCTTCAAGGAATCCTATCTCAGCGAGTTTCCCGGCTACTACAAGACCTCCGATGCCGGCTACAAGGACGAGGACGGCTATGTCTTCGTGATGGGGCGCACCGACGACATCATCAATGTCGCCGGCCACCGGCTGTCGACCGGCGGCATGGAGGAAATCCTGGCGTCGCATCCCGACGTCGCGGAATGCGCCGTGCTCGGCATCAAGGATGCGATCAAGGGCGAGGTGCCCTGCGGCTTCATCGTGCTCAAGGCCGGCGTGTCGCGCAGCCCGTCTGTGATCGAGAAGGAGATCGTGGCGCTGGTGCGCGACAAGCTCGGACCGGTCGCCGCGTTCAAGCTCGCCATCACCGTCGGCCGCTTGCCGAAGACGCGCTCCGGCAAGATCCTGCGCGGCACGATCAAGAAGATCGCCGACGGCGAGCAATGGAGCATGCCGGCCACGATCGAGGATCCCAAGGTGCTCGAGGAAATCGGCGAGGCGCTGAAGAGCCGGGTCTAGCTCGATCTATTGTGCCCGGGCTTGACCCGGGCGCCCATTGTCGTCAAGCAACGGCTCCAGACCAGCCTGATTGACGAGAATGGAACGTTCGATGCGACAGACCTCCGCCCGCTTGGCCCTGGTGCTGATGGCCGTGCTTTCGCTCTCGGCCTGCGCCTCGCGCAGCCAGGGTCCTGCGGTGGCGCTCGGCAATGACGATGATGATGCGGTGTGTCAGGCCGGCGGCAAGGTCGCGCCGGGCTCGGCCGAATATGTCGCCTGCCGCAAGGATCGCGACGTGCAGCGGCAGCGCGCCGAGGCGCGTGCCGACCGCCGGCAGCGCGATCTCGGCGAATACATGATGAACCATCCCGACCGGCCCTGAGCGCCAGTGCAAGCGCCTCTCATGGCCCGTGACTTCGATGCAACAGTTGCGTGACATCGGCACTGCAACAATGCCGATTGATTGAGATCAAATCCAAGCCCATGGCGTCCCTGCCACACCTGTGACCGCAAGGCGCGGCCGTGCCCGCGCAAATGTTGCTCAAGGGTGGTTATGGGGACCTCGATGAACAGAATCTTGAAACTCTCGTCATCGCTGCTGGTGCTGGCGGCGATCTGCGGAGCCATGGGCTCGGCGCAAGCAGCCGACCTGCAGGCGGCGCCGGTCTATACCAAGGCGCCGGTGGTCGAGGCGTGGAATCCGTGGATGCTCCGTGTCCGCGCGCTGGGCGTGCTGCCGGATGCCGGCGGCTCCACCGTGAACGTGACCGGCGTGCCGGCCCTGTCGTCGCCGAATTCCGGCCTGTCGATCTCCAACTCGGTCGTGCCCGAGCTCGACATCAGCTACTTCTTCACCAGGAACATCGCGGCCGAGCTGATCCTCGGCGTCACCCGGCATTCCATCGGCGGCACCGGCTCGCTCGACGGCCTCAACATGGGCAAGGCCTGGCTGCTGCCGCCGACGCTGACCCTGCAATATCACTTCACCGATTTCGGCGCGTTCAAGCCGTATGTCGGCGCAGGCGTGAACTACACGGTCTTCTTCAACCAGAGCGCCGCGAACCAGGTCTGGAACGGCCTTGCCGTCACCAACCTGCACATTTCCAACCAGTGGGGCGCCGCGGTCCAGTTCGGCTTCGACTACATGCTCGACAGGCACTGGGGCCTGAACGTCGACGTCAAGAAGCTGTGGCTGCAGCCGAACTACTCGGCGACCGTCAACGGCGCAATTCCGGTCACCGGCCGCGCCAACATCGATCCGTGGCTGGTCGGCGTCGGCGTCACCTACAAGTTCTGATTTGTCGCGTTCCTCCCAAGACTGCATGGCGCCGGCATCCCCGGCGCCATTTTTTTGGGGGAGAATTGCTGCTGGCTAGTTTTGAGTTTGGCTGGAGCTCGCGCCTCCCCCACCGCTGTCGTCCCGGCCTTGAGCCGGGACCCATACGCCGCGGCGGGAATGAAGGACGAGGCGCTGAGCCACGACCGGCTTGGGCCGTTCCGCAAGCCTGTGGTTATGGGTCCCCGCGTTCGCGGGGACGACACCGATGATTGTGGCAGGCGCTGTTGATGGCCGATAGAGATGGACGCCCGCGCGTCCTACTCTTCGTCCTCGTCCTGCTTCTTGCCGCCGATGGTCTTGAGCTTGGCGAACACGGCGTCGACGTTGAGATCGTCCTCGTCGCGGCCCGCCGGCTCGTACTCGTCCTTGCGGGTGGTCTCGGAGGCCGGCAGCAGGGTGGCGCCGCTGTAATTGGCGTCGAGCGGCTTTTCCTTGGCGGCGCGCTGGACCTCGAAGTCGAGCTCGATCTGCGAGCACAGGCCGAGCGTCACCGGATCCATCGGCGTCAGCGTCTGCGCGTTCCAATGGGTGCGGTCGCGCACGCTGGCGATCGTGGTCTTGGTGGTGCCGACCAGGCGCATGATCTGGGCGTCCTTGAGCTCGGGATGGTTCCGCACCAGCCAGAGGATGGCGCTCGGGCGCTCGTGGCGGCGCGACACCGGGGTGTAGCGGGGGCCCTTGCGCTTGGGCTGCGGCGGCAGCACCACCTTGCTCTCCTGCAACCGCAGGCGGTAGTTCGGGTCGCGCTCGGCCTTCTCGATCTCCTCGCGGGTGAGCTGCCCGGTCGAGATCGGATCCATGCCCTTGATGCCCTGGGCGGCGTCCCCGTCGGCGATGGCGCGCACCTCGAGCGGGTGCATCTTGGTAAAATCGGCGACCTGGTCGAAGGTCAACGCAGTATTGTCGACCAGCCACACGGCAGTTGCCTTCGGCATCAGCGGGGCGTTGCTCATGGCAAATCTCCTTTGTGCTCCGCCCCGGCCCTGGGAGGCGAAACCTGTGGTCATCGGCGATGACGGGAATTGGCCCTATATAAGCCGTCCCGGGGGCGGGGCGCAATGGCCTGGAGAAAACGGCCTTGACAGCGCTCGAAAGCAGTCCCAAGTCCTACCCAAACGAGTGTCAGACCCAAGCTCTTCGCGTATCGACCGCCCCCGCTTGCCGGCCCGGGGGTCCGTGGTCGCCGAAACCAGCCCGCACAGATCAGCTCAGACCAGCCCCATGGCAGCCAAACCAGACCTCAAAATCGTGCTTTGCTCGCCGCGCGGCTTCTGCGCCGGCGTGGTGCGCGCCATCGACACCGTGGAACGGGCGCTCGCCATCTATGGCGCCCCGGTCTATGTCCGCCACGAGATCGTGCACAACAAATACGTCGTCGACAGCCTGAAGACCAAGGGCGCCATCTTCGTCGAGGAGCTGGCGGAGATTCCCGACAGTACCAACGCACCGGTGGTCTTTTCGGCGCATGGCGTGCCGAAGTCGGTTCCCGCCGAGGCCCAGGCGCGGAACTTCTTCTCCCTGGACGCGACCTGCCCGCTGGTGACCAAGGTCCACCGTGAGGCCGCGATCCATTTCAAGCGCGGCCGCGAGATCCTGCTGATCGGCCACTCGCATCATCCGGAGGTGGTCGGCACGGTCGGCCAGCTTCCGGCCGGCGCCGTGACGCTGATCGAGACCGCCGAGGACGCGGCGACCTTCACCCCGAAGGACCCGGACAACCTCGCCTTTGTCACCCAGACCACGCTGTCGATCGACGACACCAAGGACATCGTCGCGATCCTCAAGGGCCGGTTCCCGAACATCTCGGGCCCGCACAAGGAGGACATCTGCTACGCCACCACCAACCGCCAGCTGGCGGTCAAGAAGGTGGCCCCAGTGGTCGACGCGCTGATCGTGGTCGGTGCGCCGAACTCGTCGAACTCGCAGCGCCTGCGCGAGGTCGCCGAGCGCGAGGGCTGCCCGATTGCGGTGCTGGCGCAGCGTGCCTCGGACATCGACTGGGCGCGCTTCGAGGGCATCAAGAGCCTCGGCATCACCGCCGGTGCCTCGGCGCCGGAGGTGATCGTCGAGGAGATCATGGGTGCCTTTGCCGAGCGCTACGTGCTGCATGTCGAGACGGTGTCGGCGGCCGAGGAGAACGAGTTCTTCCCGCTGCCGCGCTCGCTGCGTCCGGAAGCGGCCGCCGAGTAAGCCGGCCGCTTGTTTTCCGCCCTCGGCGGCCTCTCGGCCTTGAACCCGGCGCCCGCATGCGCGATGAAGGGCGCAACGGGCCTGTCCGGTGATGAAGTTCGCATCGGAGAGGCGGGGGCAGGCGAACTTCGACAACTGGGATAGCGCATGGCGGTCTATACCGACGTCGCCGCCGACGAGCTTGCGGACTTCCTCAAGACCTACGACATCGGCGAATTGCTGTCCTACAAGGGCATCGCCGAAGGGGTCGAAAACTCCAACTTCCTGCTCCACACCACCAAGGGCTCCTACATCCTCACGCTGTACGAGAAGCGCGTGGCGGTGGACGACCTGCCGTATTTTCTGGGACTGATGGCGCATCTGGCCGAGCGCGGCGTGAGCTGTCCGCAGCCGGCGCGCAATCGGGACGGCGCGGTGTATTCGAGCCTGTCCGGCCGGCCCGCGGCGATCATCAACTTCCTGGAAGGCATGTGGCCGCGCAAGCCGAACGTCACCCACTGCGCCGGGGTCGGTGCGGCGCTGGCGCAGATGCACCTCGCCGGACGCGACTTTCCGCTGGTGCGCAAGAATCCGCTCTCGGTGTCCGGCTGGCGCTCGCTGTTCGCCCAGGCGGGCGACCGCGCCGACACGGTGCAGCCCGGCCTCTCCGCGCTGCTGTCGACAGAGCTCGATCATCTCTCGCGCGCATGGCCGACGGATCTGCCGGAGGGCGTCATCCATGCCGATCTGTTTCCGGACAACGTGTTCTTCCTCGGCGACAGGCTCTCGGGGCTGATCGACTTCCCGTTCTCCTGCAACGACATTCTGGCGTATGACGTCGCGATCTGTCTCAACGCCTGGTGCTTCGAGGCCGATCATTCGCTGAACGTCACCAAGGCGCGCGCCTTCTTCAACGCCTATGGCCGCGTCCGGCCGCTGTCGGAGGCCGAGCTGGAGGCGCTGCCGCTGCTGGCACGAGGCGCGGCGATCCGCTTCCTGCTGACGCGGCTGGTGGACTGGCTCAACGTGCCGCCGGGCGCGCTGGTCAAGCCGAAGGATCCGCTGGAATACGCCCGCAAGCTGCGCTTCCATCAGAACGTCGCCAGCGTGCGCGACTATGGCATCGGTGGAGCAGTGGCGTGAGCGAGCATCCGGTCGTCAGCATCTACACCGACGGCGCCTGCTCGGGGAATCCCGGGCCCGGCGGCTGGGGTGCGATCCTGCGCTTCGGCGACAAGGAGAAGGAGCTCAAGGGCGGCGAGCCGCACACCACCAACAACCGCATGGAGTTGATGGCCGCGATCTCGGCGCTGGAAGCGCTGAAGAAATCGTGCCAGGTCGAGCTCTACACCGACAGCCAATATGTCCGGCAGGGCATCACCGGCTGGATCCACGGCTGGAAGCGCAACGGCTGGAAGACCGCCGACAAGAAGCCGGTCAAGAACGCCGAGCTGTGGCAGCGGCTCGACGCCGCGCTGAAGCCGCACAAGGTCAACTGGCACTGGGTCAAGGGCCATGCGGGGCACGCCGAGAACGAGCGCGCCGATCAATTGGCGCGCGACGGCGTGGCGATGGCCAGGATGCAGAAGAACGTGCGCGGCTGACGTCGCGGCACCACTACGGACGCCCGGGCGAACTCCGCTCGATGGCAAAATCGTCCAGGAGCGGTGAGCTGCGGCCCTCGATCAAGGCAGCGATCAGCTCGGAGGCGAGATAGCTGAAGGTGATCCCGTTGCCGCCATATCCGTAGGCCGCATAGATGTTGGGAGCGCGCGGAACGCGGCCGATCAGAGGCAGCCCGTCATCGGTCGTATCAAACGTTCCGGACCACTGATAATCGAAATCGACGATCGCGCGCGGCCACAGCGCCGAGAGCTCTGCGGCGAGCCGCCGCGACTTGTCCGGAATGGCGCGGTCGCGAGCTTCGGGCTCGATGAGGTCCTCATCGTCCTCTCCCCCGAAAATGATGCGCCCGTCAGCCGTGGTCCGGCCATAGTGATAGTCTTCGCTGCTCTCCCAGATCAGTACGTCGTCTCGCCAGAGATTTTGTGGCTGGGGCCTGGTCGCGACGGCCCAGCTCGACGCGACACGATGGATCGTCGGCTGGATGATCGCCGGCATTGCATATCCTGTCGCCAGGACGATGTGACGGGCTTCGATCTCATGTCCACTGTCGAGGCCGACCGTGGCACTCGCCTTGCCGCTGTCAAAGGCCACCGCATCACCATGGACCAGGCGCGCGCCCTGCGACAGCGCGAGGGACAGCAGACCACTTGCGAGATTGACCGGATCGGCTTCGGCCGCGCCGGGAGACAGGATCGCCCCGGCGCGGGCAAACCCGAAATGCTCGAGCAGGGTTCGGTGATCGAGGAATGCGCCGGGAAGCCCGGCCCGAACGCGTTGCTCCAGCTCTTCCCGCAGCGAGCGGGAATCGTCTTCTCGCGCAAGGTAGAGCGATTGTCTCTGCCGCAGTTCGCCAGGCAGGTTGCGCTCGCCGACCAGGCGCATCAATTCGTTCACCGCCCGCAGACTCGCCTGATAGCACCGCGCAGCGCGTTCGAAGCCGATCATCACCGAGAGCTCACTCAGCGACCGGTCGATCTCCCACAACAGCATGGCCGTGCTCGCAGCCGTACTGCCGCGGCAGGGCTTCTCGCGATCCATCACGACGACGTCGCGGCCTTGACGGGTCAGCCGTTCGGCCATCATCGCGCCGGTAATCCCGGCGCCAACGATCAGGATGTCGCAACGGAAGTTTGAAACGACGGCGGCCATCGGAAACGAAGGTGCAGCCGCCCATGGCGGTCGCGCGCTGCGGACATCTTCCTGCGCCAGTTGCTCGGTCTGCTCGCTGAAGATGCTGGCCTCCCCTTGTTCCATGAACCGGGGCCTACAACGCGTCCGAGCGGCTTTTGTTCATCTAGGATTGTCGCTGCGACGGCTGCTGCGCTCTTCTGGTGGTAGAACGCAGGCTCGGTCGAAGCAGAAGAAAAAAGCCCGCGGGGGCACCGCGGGCCTTCGGATCAGGTCAGGAAAGCAGGATCACAGCTGCCCGAGCAGCGTGTCGCCGCCGGAGACCTCGACCTTGCCCGGGGCGGCTTCGAGGTTCAGCTTGGTGACCGTGCCGTCCTCGACCAGCATCGAGTAGCGCTTCGAGCGGATGCCGAGGCCGGCGCCGGAGGCGTCGAGCTCCATGCCGATCGCCTTGGTGAACTCGGCATTGCCGTCGGCCAGGAACACGGCCTCGTCGCGCTGGTCGGTGTCGCGCTTCCAGGCGTTCATCACGAAGGCGTCGTTGACCGAGACGATCGCGATGGTGTCGACGCCCTTGTCCTTCATCGCATAGGCGTTGAGGAAGATGCTGGGCAGATGCATCTTGTGGCAGGTGCCGGTGTAGGCGCCGGGCACCGCGAACAGCGCGACCTTCTTGCCCTTGAAGATGTCGTCGGTGGTTTTGACCTGCGGGCCTTCGCCGGTCATGACGCGGAATTGGGCCTGCGGCAGCTTATCGCCAACCTTTATGGTCATTCGAGTTACTCCTTCCCCTGGATGTGTCTTGGATCTGTCTTGCGCGGTGCGCGCTACACTATTCGGCAGGCCGGAAACGGCAACGGCCCGCCGCGATCACGACTCCGTCATCGCACAACGCTGCCGCCCCGCCAACGGATCAGGCCGCCGCTGCCGGCTTCTTCTTCTCGTCGCGCAGCTCCCGGCGCAGGATCTTGCCGACATTGGTCTTCGGCAGCTCGGTCCTGAACTCGATCTGCTTCGGCACCTTGTAGTTCGTGAGCTGCTCGTGGCAGTGCTTGATGATGTCCTCGGAGGTGAGGTTGGGGTCCTTCTTCACCACGAACGCCTTGACGACCTCGCCGGTCTTCTCGTCCGGCAACCCGATCACGGCGGTCTCCAGCACGCCCGGATGGGTCGCGATGACCTCCTCGACCTCGTTCGGATAGACGTTGAAGCCGGAGACGAGGATCATGTCCTTCTTGCGGTCCACGATCTTGACCGAGCCGTCCGCGGCCATGACGCCGACGTCTCCGGTGCGGAAGAAGCCGTCCGCCGTCATCACCTTGGCGGTCTCGTCGGGACGATTCCAGTAGCCTGCCATCACCTGCGGGCCCTTGGCGCAGATCTCGCCGGCCTGGCCGAGCGGCACTTCGTTGCCGTCATCGTCGCGGATCGACAGCCAGGTCGATGGCAACGGCAGGCCGATGGTGCCGGTGAACTCCGTCGAGGTCGGCACGTTGCAGGTCAGCACCGGCGCGGTCTCCGACAGGCCGTAGCCCTCGGCGATGCTGCAGCCCGTCACCTGCTTCCACTGCTCGGCGACCGGGCGCTGCACGGCCATGCCGCCGCCGTTGGAGACCTTGAGCTTGGAGAAGTCGATCTTCTTGAAGTCAGGATGATGCAGCAGGCCGTTGTAGAGCGTGTTGACGGCCGGGAAGGTGTTGACCTGATACTTCATCAGCTCCTTGATGAAGCCGGGAATGTCGCGGGGATTGGGGATCAGCAGATTGGCGCCGCCGGCGCGCACTGCGAGCAGGAAGCAGCAGGTCAGCGCGAAGATGTGGTAGAGCGGCAGCGCGCAGACGATCAGCAGCTGATCGACATGCGGCGGCCGGTCCGTGACCGGCTGCAGCCAGGCGTCGTTCTGCAGCACGTTGGCGACGACGTTGCGGTGGAGCAAGGTGGCGCCCTTGGAGACGCCGGTGGTGCCGCCGGTATATTGCAGGAAGGCGACGTCGTCGGGGCCGATAGTGGGCTTCTGGAAGCGCTTGCCTCGGCCGGCGGCGAGCGCATCGTTGAACGGCACGGCGCCCGGCAGCGAGAACGCCGGCACCATCTTCTTCAGGCGGCGGACGACGAGGTTGACGATCACGCCCTTGAAGCCGAGCAGGTCGCCCATGCTGGCGACGACGATGTGCTTGACCTGGGTGTGTCCCACCACCTGCTGCACGGTGTGGGCGAAATTCTCCAGCACGATGATCGCCTCGGCGCCGGAATCCTTGAGCTGGTGCTCGAGCTCGCGCGGCGTGTAGAGCGGGTTGACGTTGACGACGGCGTAGCCCGCGCGCAGCACCGCGGAGATCGCGATCGGATATTGCAGCACGTTCGGCATCATCAGTGCGACGCGCGCACCCTTCGCCAGACCCAGGCCCTGCAGATAGGCGCCCATCGCGACCGACATCTCGTCGAGCTCGCGATAGCTGATCGCCTTGTCCATGCAGATGAAGGCGCGGCGATCGGCGAATTTCTTGAAGCTCTCTTCCAGCAGGTCGACGAGCGACGGGTATTTGCCCGGATCGATATCGGCGGGAACGCCGGCCGGATAGTGCTTGAGCCAGATGCGCTCCATGACCCTTCCTCTCTGATCGTCTCTTGTTCGTATATCGGCAGCCGCCTCTCTGGGGCCGGCGGCGCCAATATCGAATTTCCGGCCGTTCAAGGCAAGCGGCCGGCGCGTCGATGAAAGGGGAGGTACAGGCAGTCCGGGCCGAGGGCCCGCGCCAGTTGCTGGCTGCGTCAGTATGCGCCGCGCGGGATCAGCCGTCCTTCGGCGCGGGCTTGCCGTCCGTCTTCGGCTTTGCGGCGGCCTTGGGCTTGGTGGGCTTGGGCGCGTCGGAGCCGGCTTTTTCCGCCGGTTTTCCGCCGGCTTCGTGCTTGGCGGCGACGTGGCGTGCCGCGCCCGGCTTGGCGTTCGACGGCTTGGCATCCGACGGCTTGGCCGCGGCCTTCGCATCCACATCGGTCTTGGCGGCGGTCCGGGTCGCCGGCTTGGCATCCTTGCGGGCGGCGGCGTGCGCCTTCTTGCCGCGGTGCCTGGCCGGGGTCTGCGCGTCGGCATCGGCGGCGACGGCGGCGATCAGCGCCGCGCCGGTGCGCGTCGGGCCGGTGTAGACCACGACCGGCTCGGACGGGGCGGGCGCCGCCGCCAGCAGTTCGGACGGCTTCATGGACGGCGACTGCAGGCCGGCGAGCAGGGTGCCGCCGGTCGCTTCGCCGTCCGCACCGGCAACGGTGTCCTCGTCCTCATCGCTGGCCGGCCGGTGGCGGCGGCCGTTGCACATGTCGTCGCGCAGGTTGGGCGGCGTCGCGTCGACCGGGGCCAACTGATCGACCGTGCCGAGCGGCGACTTCAGCCAGCTCAGCTGGTTGCCGTTGAAGCCGCGGTCGAGCATCTGGATCGCGCGCACGGCGCGCATCTGTCCCGAGGAGGCGCCGAGCACCACCGCGATCAGGCGCTTGCCGTTGCGGGTCGCCGAGGCCACCAGATTGTAGCCCGAGGCGCAGATGAAACCGGTCTTGAAACCGTCGGCGCCGGGATAGCGCCCGATCAGCTTGTTGAAGTTCTGCACCACGCGGCGGCCGTAGCGGATCGACGGGATGTGGACGAAGTATTCGTACTCGGGAAGATCGCGGATGATGGCGCGCGCCAGGATCGCGAGATCACGCGCCGAGGTGATCTGGCCGTCGGCAGGCAGTCCGTTCGGATTGACGTAGCTGGTCTGCGTCATGCCGAGCTTGCGGGCGGTGTCGTTCATCATCGCCGAGAAGCCGTCGATGGAGCCGCCGACGCCCTCGGCGAGCACCACCGCCATGTCGTTGGCGGACTTCACCAGCATCATCTTGAGCGCGTTGTCGACGGTGAGCTGCGTGCCCGGCCGGTAGCCCATCTTCGACGGCGACTGCGAAGCCGCGGTCGGCGAGACCGTGAACAGCGTGTCGAGCGTGATCCTGCCCTCCTTGACCGCCTTCAAGGTGACATAGGCGGTCATCAGCTTGGTGACTGATGCTGGGTACCAGGGATAGGTCGCGTTCTGCGCTTCCAGCACCTTGCCGGTGTCGGCTTCGACGAGCAGCAGCGCCTCGGCATGGGCCCAGCGCGGCGCGAGCACGAGAGCGGCAGCGAGAACGATGATCTTGATCGGGGAATAGCGGAACAACAGGCGAAGCGTCTGCACTGGTCAGATCCGGTCCTTTGAGACCCGCCTCGCGCGGCGAGGTGGGCAAACGGGCTTTCGGGTTTCAAGCGTGTCCGGTGCCGCTTCGGTTGCGGCAGGTCGCGAACCTATACCGGCTCGACGCTGGCGAACAGAGCCCAGCCATTCAATTCCACGATGAAAGCGTCCCGCGATCAGGCCTTGACGGTGGTGCCGTCGCTGTCCGGCGCGACAAGCGACGCGCGTGCGTTCTCCTGCACCATGAACTGGGCCTTCGCGAGTTCCGCGAAATGGCCGCCCTTGGCAACGAGTTCATCGAACGTTCCGCTTTCGATCACGCGCCCGTTCTCGAACACCAGGATTCTCGTTGCATTGCGAATCGTCGAGAGCCGGTGTGCGATCACGAAGGTCGTGCGTCCCTTCATCACCTCGTCGAGCGCCGCGTTGAGCTTGGCCTCGGTGACGGCATCGAGCGCGGAGGTCGCCTCGTCGAGAATCAGGATCGGAGGATCCTTCAAGAGGGCACGCGCGATCGAGAGCCGCTGGCGCTCGCCACCGGACAGCATGCGGCCGCGCTCGCCGGCGTTGGTATCGAAGCCCTGGTCGGCACGATCGATGAAATCGAGCGCCTGGGCGCGCGCGGCGGCGGTGCGCAGCTCCTCGTCGGTCGCGTCCGGCTTGCCGACCAAAAGGTTCTCGCGGATCGAGCGATTGAACAGCAGCGCCTCCTGGAACACGACGCCGATGTTCCTGCGCAGTGCCGCGAGCTTCAATCCGCGGACGTCCATGCCGTCGATCCTGATGAAGCCGGATTGCGGATCGAAGGCGCGATGCAAGAGTGCAATCGCGGTCGACTTGCCGGCGCCGGTCGGTCCGACCAGCGCGATGGTCTGGCCGGGCAGCGCGGTGAAGGTGAGGTCCTCCACCGCCGGACGCTTGCCGTCATAGGAGAACGAGACGTCGTTGAATTCGACCAGGCCCGAGAGCCGGCCGACCTCGATCGCGTCGGGGCGGTCGCGCACGGCCGGCACCGCATCGAGCACGGTGAAGAACTCGGCCAGCCGCGGCGCCTCCATGAACACGTTGTTGATGAAGGACACGACCTGCTCGAGCTTCTGGATCAGCATGGTCGCGAACGACACGAACATCACGATCTCGCCCACGGACGTCAGCCCGGCCTGATGCAGGGCGATGCCCAGCGTGAAGATCGCGAGCACGGTGATGGTGGTCGAGGCACGCGTGATGACCGTCACCAGCGCCCACCAGCCGAGCACCGGCATCTGCACCGACAGCAATTGTCCGGCCACGGTGCGCAGGCCCTGCACCTCGGCATCGATGCGCACGAAGCTCTGCACCAGCGCGACGTTGCCGAGCGCGTCGGAGGCACGCGCCGACAGGTCGCTGTAATGCTCCTCGACCTCGCTCTGCATGCCGTAGGTCTTGCGCACGACCAGGGTCGTCAGCACGGTGAACACCACGCACAGCACGAACAAGAGGATCGCGAGCCGCCAGTTCAGATAGAGCGACAGCGGCAGCAGCACCAGCACCGACATGATCGCGGCGAAGTGCTCGCGGAAGAACGACAGCCACAGCTTCCACAGCGCGTCGGTGCCGTTGATCATCACCTTCATCAGCCGGCCGGAATGGGTGCCGGAATGGAACGTCAGCGGTAGCTGCAAGATGTGCTCGAAATAGCTCGTCAGCACCGCATGGCGCTGCCGGTGCGCCAGCCGGTCGGCCTGCAGCGCGACCCAGGCGCTGGCCAGTATCGTGAACAGCCCGAATCCGGCCCAGGCCGCGAGCAGCGGCCAGGCGGTGCTGGTCGAGGCGTTGCCCGAGAGCGAGTCGACAATGCGTCCGAACAGCACCGGCTCGGCGAACTGCGCCACCGCCAGCGCCAGGTTGGCGATCGCGAGAAACCAGCCGAGCCGCGCCTCCTTTCCGAGCAGATGGAGCACGCGGGCATAGATGCGGAGCAGGGACATGGGCGGGGCGCTTCGTGTCGGCAGTTGGAATCAGCGCTGGGCGCGCGGCGCCATGTTAGCAAGGGAACGGCCGCCGCGGCGAGCGCTCAGTTGACCAGCCGGCTGTCGGCGGGCGGCAGGAAGCTGTCGTCGAAGATGTCGGCGGGTTGCGGACGCTTGTGGTGGAATTTGCCGTCCTCGGCGAGTTGGTCGAGGGCCCGCTCGAACCGGGCGGGATCGATGCCGCCGATGCCATCGCGTCGGACGTCCGGCGTCAGCACGTTGTCGACGAGCACGCTCTGCAGCCGCTGCAGCTCGAGCTCGCGGGAGCCGTCATCCATCCGGCCCACCACGTCGGCGATCGCGCCGGCAGGGTCCTTGATGGCAAGCTGGAGGCCCGACGTCAGCGCGCGCAGGAAGCCCTTCACGGCAGCCGGCTGCTTGGCCGCAAAGCCGGGATTGACGATCACCGCATGGCCATAGGCCTCGCAGCCAAAATCAGCGAAGCGCAGCACCGCGAGATCGGCGGCGGGCACGCCGCGGTCGCGCAGATTGATCGCCGAGAGATACGAGAAGCCGCTGACGGCATCGACCTGGCCGGCCGACAGGATCGGCTCGCGCACGGCCGCGCCGACGCGCGACAGCTTGATGGTCTCGGGCCTGAGATGGTTGTGCCTCACGACCGCCGGCCACAGCCGGATCGAGAGATCGCCCTCGGCGACGCCGAGCGTTTTGCCTTCGATGTCGCCGAGCCCGTTGATGCCGCGACTCCTGCGCGCGATGATCGCGTAAGGCGCCCTGTTGAACAGCACGAACACGGCCTTGACCGGCTGGCTGTTCGACGCGTCGCGATAGCGGATCAGCTCGTTGATGTCGGCGAGCGCCATGTCGGCCTCGCCGGAAGCGACCCGCGCGATCGCATCGGGAGAGCCCTTGGCCGTGGTGATGGTGACCGTCACGCTTTCGGTGGCAAACAGCCCGCGGCTGGCGGCGAGGACCAGTGGCGCCATGCTGCCATCGAGCGGCCGATCCAGCGCGAACATGACGGCGACCGGACGTTTCGGCTCCTCCGCCGCAGCTTCCTGTCGCGACAGGCATGAGGGCACGACGACGACGGCGAGGAGCGCCAAAGCAAGCAGGGTGAGGGATCGTCGCATGCGCATCATGTCACGCCGGTATTCGCAGGCCGTACCGGTCTTGTCACGCCGGTATTCTAATCAGTTCGCCGGCCGTCGCGGGATCGTCATGTCAATTTCGTGACAACGTCGCTGTCTCGCTGCCCCGCTCGGGGCCGGCGGTGCCTCATCATGTCGGATCGAATGTGAACGGTCCATGAGCAAGGCCTGCGGCGATTTGCGGCTTCGACTCCGGGTTTCGCGAGGGGAACTGTGGGCGCAGTTCGCGAGTTGGTACGCGAGATTTGATCGTACGGAGAAAACACATGATCGCACAGTGCGGAAGTTTTTCCCGCTTTGGCCGTGCTACCGTCCTGGCGACGGTGGCCGCGGTGGCTTTGACGGCCGTGCAGCCGACACTCGCCTTTGCCGGCTCCGCGCCGGCCGACAAGGGTGTCGTCGCCAAGACGGCCAATGATGGCGGCCTGACCGATGTCAGCGCGCGCCGGCGCCACTATCGCGGCAATGGCGGCGCGGCGGCTGCGGCTGCCTTTGCCGGCATCGTCGGCACCGGCCTCGCCATCGCGGCGGCGCAGAACCGCCGTTCCTACTACGAGGACAACTATTACTATGGCCGTCCGGCCTATTACGGCTACGGGCCGCGCTATCAGTACTACGGCGGTGGCCCCTATTACGGTGGCGGCTATTATCATCACCCGCATTGGTGATGTGAGATCGGATGAGACGATCCGCCGGCCCTGGGCCGGCGGATTTTTTCTTGCCTGCTGCGAACGTTAATATGGGGGCCATCGATTTTAACTAGTGTGGCGAGATGACTGATTCGATCGATCGGCTTTATCGCGCTGTCCTGGCGGCCAGGGATCTCGATCCCGCGCGATCGCGCACGGCCAAGCTGATGCAGCAGGGCACGGCCAAGATGGCCAAGAAGCTCGCCGAAGAGGCGATCGAGGTCGCGATCGATGCCGTCGGCGGCGACGCCCAGGCCGTGGTGCGCGAAAGCGCCGACCTGATCTACAATCTGGCCGTGCTGTGGGCCGAGCTCGATGTCCAGCCCGAGGACGTCTGGCGCGAGATGGAACGGCGCGAGCTGATGCTCGGCATCGCCGAGAAGCTGCCGAAATCGGCCGCGAAGGTCGCCAAGGCCGCGCCCGGACGGGTGGCGGGGCGACCGATCGTCGCGGCCGACCGGACGATCCGCAAGCGGCACTAGTGCGGCGGTCCGATTCGGACCGGCATATGGGCCATGGACAAATCCTGCCCGGTTTGCTTCATCGCCACCATGCTCAGACGGATCTACGACTGGTGTATCGACGCCGCCCACAAGCCGCATGCCATGTGGATCATGGCCGCGGTCGCCTTCGCTGAAAGCTCGTTCTTTCCGGTGCCGCCGGATGTGATGCTGATCCCGATGTCGCTGGCGAAGCCGCAGCGGGCCTGGCTGTTCGCCGGCGTCTGCACCGCGGCCTCGGTGGCGGGCGGCTTGGTCGGTTATGCCATCGGCGCGCTGCTCTACGACTCCCTCGGCCATTGGCTGATCCAGCTCTACGGCCTCGGCGACAAGGTCGAGGCGTTCCGGGCGTCCTATGCCGAGTGGGGCGCCGTCATCATCCTGCTGAAGGGATTGACGCCGATCCCCTACAAGCTGGTCACGATCACGTCGGGCTTCGCCGGCTATAATCTGTTTCTGTTCATCGTCTGCTCGATCATCGCGCGCGGCGGACGCTTCTTCATCGCCGCGATATTGCTCAACCGCTATGGCGAATGGATCAGGGTGCGCATCGAGAGGCATCTCGGCCTGTGGGTGGCGATCGGCGCGGCCGTGCTGGTGGCCGGCTTCGTCATCGCCGTGAAGCTGATCTGATGCGGCCGCTGCGCCCGGGGCGGGGGGCGGGGGCAGCGCTGCTCGTGGTCGTCTCCGTGCTCTCTGCCGCCGCGGCATGCGCGCAAACGGCGCCTTCCTTGGGGTTGCGAGAAGCGCCGCAACAGCCACCGCCGGAGGCGCCTGCCGTCCAGCCTGCGCCGCCCTCCAATCCGGGTCTGGTGGAGGAGCTCGGCAAGCTGTTCGAGAAGATGTCGATCATTCCGCTGAAACCTTCGGGCGATGCCCGCGCCGAGCCGCCGGCGGCCGGCAGCGATCCCACCGGCGCTGCCGCGGATCAGCCCGCCGCGACACCGGTGCAGCCCACTGGCCCGGTCGCGCCGAAGGGCGGCGCCGACACCAAAGACGTGCTGAAGGAGACCGGCGAGACCTTGTCGCGCCTCGCCAAGCCCTCGAGCATGATCACCGGGCGCTCGGTCTGCCCGATTGCCACCAACGGCACGCCGGATTGCAAGCTCGGCGCCGACCGGCTGTGCCAGGGCAAGGGCTACAAGGACGGCAAGAGCCTCAACACCGACTCGGCGGAGACCTGCTCGGCCAGGGTGCTGATCCCGGGCCGGCAGCGCAAGCCGGGCGACTGCCGCACAGATACCTTCGTCACCTCGGCGCTCTGCCAATGACGCCTGCATGCCAGCGCCTCAACGCAAGACCGTGATCGGGCTTTTCCGGTCCCTCTGCGAGCGAATTGCCATCACGGCATGATGTCGGGCATGCTCGCAATCACGAGCGACCGCATTTCACAACGAGGAATTCCCATCCATGTCCATGCCCGCCTTGTTCAAGGGCCGCCTGTCGATCCCGGTGATCGGCTCGCCGCTGTTCATCATCTCCGTGCCCGACCTGGTGATCGCGCAGTGCAAGGCCGGCGTGGTCGGTTCGTTTCCGGCGCTGAACGCGCGGCCGGCCGCGCTGCTCGACGAATGGCTGGCGCGCATCACGGAAGAGCTCGCCGCCTATGACCGGGCGCATCCGGAACGCCCGTCGGCGCCGTTCGCCGTCAACCAGATCGTGCATCGTTCCAACAACCGGCTCGAGCAGGATCTCGCGCTGTGCGAGAAGTACAAGGTGCCGATGATGATCACCTCGCTCGGCGCGCGCGAGGAGCTGAACCAGGCGGCGCATGGCTGGGGCGGCATCGTCTTCCACGACGTCATCAATCAGTTCTTCGCCCACAAGGCGATCGAGAAGGGCGCCGACGGCCTGATCCTGGTCGCGGCCGGCGCCGGCGGCCATGCCGGCACGATCTCGCCGTTCGCCTTCGTGGCGGAGACCCGTAGCTGGTTCGACGGCCCGATCGCGCTGTCCGGCGCGATCGCCAACGGCCGCGCCATCCGCGCCGCGCGCGTGCTCGGCGCCGATTTCGCCTATATCGGCTCGGCCTTCATCGCCACCAAGGAGGCGAACGCCGTCGAAAGCTACAAGGACATGATCACCAAGTCCGGCGCCGACGACATCGTCTATTCGAACCTGTTCACCGGCGTGCACGGCAACTACCTGAAGCCGTCGATCGTCGCCGCCGGCCTCGATCCGGACAACCTCCCGACCTCCGATCCGTCGAAGATGAGCTTCGGCACCGATGCCGCGGGCGAGCGCGCCAAGCCGAAGGCCTGGAAGGAGATCTGGGGATCGGGGCAGGGCATCGGCGCCATCAAGGACGTCGTCCCCGCCGCCGAGCTGATCGCGCGCTTCAAGAAGGAATATGACGAGGCGATCGACCCGCCGCTGTGAGGCGGCTCAGCGACGGACAAAAGGAAAAGCGCGGCAGCCTGGGCTGCCGCGCTTTTTTTTAACCCGTAATAAGCTGGACGAGTTACTCCAGTTCGATCGCCTGGAACTTGCCGCGCTCGTCCAGCGCCGTGCCCCAGATCTTGTGCGAGGCCTGGTGTTCGGCGCGGCCGAAGCCGAGCTTGGCGCCGAGACCGAGATCGATGTCACGCATGTTCTCCAGCGTATCGATCAGCGCCTCGGTGTCGAGCTGCGGGCCAACCCGGCGCAGCGCCTGGATCAGCACGTTGGCCGAGACGTAGCCTTCGAACGACACGTAGGACGGTGCCTCGCCCGGGAAGTACTTCTCCAGTGCGCTCTTGTATTCGAGCACGGCGCTCGAATAGCCGCCGACGGCCGGCACCACCTGGGTGACGATCACGCCGCTGGCATAGCGCGGGCCGAGCAGCATCAGCTCGTCGGAGAGCTCGGTCGAACCCACGAAGGAGACGTTGGTGTAGATCATGTGCGGGAACAGATCGCGCGTCTTCTCGATGAACTTCGCGGCGGCGCGATAGGTTGCGACCATGACGATCGCCTTGGGCGGGTTCTTCAACGCCCTCAGCTGGTTGACCGCGTCGTCGACGTCGACCGTGTTGCGCTTGTAGTTGAGGCGCAAGATGGACGTGTCGGCAAGGCCGAGCGTGCGGAAGGCCTTGGCCACACCGGAGAAGCCTGCATCACCATAGGCGTCCTGCTGCGCGAACACGGCAATGTCCTTGGCCGGCAGGCGGCGCAGCTTGACGAGGTAGCGCACGACGGTGTCGGTCTCTTCCGCGTAGCTGGCGCGATAGTTGAATACATAGCGATCCGGCGGATCGTTGCGCAGCAGGTTGGCGCCGGTGAACGCGCCGTAGAACAGCACGCGACGCTGCAGGGCGTAGGGCATCGCCACGGCAGAAGTTGGGGTGCCGACGTTGCCGACGAAGCCGAACACCTTGTCCTTCTCGTAGAGCTGCTTCATCGCGTCCAGCGTCCGCGACGGCTCGTAGCCGTCGTCGGCCGAATAGATCCGCAGCGAGCGCCCGGCGATGCCGCCGGCGTCGTTGGCGCGGTTGAAGGCAGCCTCGATGCCCATCTTCATCTGCCGGCCGAGCTCCTTGGCAGCGCCGGAGAACGGAGCGGCGATGCCGAAGCGGATCTCGTTGGCGGTGACGCCCTGGACGTTGGTCGTGGACGCCGGCGGCAGCGTCGCGGTCGGTGCCGTCGCGGCGACAGCCGCGGACGGGGCGATCACCCCGGCGAGGCTGGTGGCGGTCTGGCTCGGCGCGCTTTGCCCGAGCGAGCGCTCGAGCTCGGCGAGCTGGCGGCCCGCGGAGTTACAGTCGGTCTGAGCCGCCCCGACGCGGTTGCGTCCATCGGCGACGTAGCCGTTGAAGACGCGGGTGAGCTCGTCACGATCCGAGCCGCCGGTGGAGGCCTCCCGGATCACCTCGCGAAACTTGTCGACAATGGCCTGAACGCGGCCCTGGTCGATCGCCTGACAGGCGGATGCTGCTCCCACGATCGGCCCGACCCGGCTCGCAAGATTACGCACCACATCCGCATTGGTGCCCGCCGCGCTGGCGGGCGTTGCGAGCAATGCCGCAACCAAGAACACGCTACAACGAAAGTTCATTGCCACTATCCCACTTTGGACCCCATCCAGGTCTTCCGCCTGGTGAATTGACGCCGTGTCTGCGACGGAGAAGACATAAGACCGTCACCATGCACAGACCAGCCTTTCCTAAGAGCATGACCATTTCGGTAACCCGACACGCCTTTTTCCGATCATACTTTAGGACCTGCTAACGAAACGTCTTCACCAGTTCTTCCCCTTCGAAGCTAATTCTACTCAAGTTCGATTGCCTGATACGTGCCGGTTTCGTCGAGTGCGGTGCCCCAGATCTTGTGCGAGGCCTGGTGCTCCGCGCGTCCAAATGCGAGCGTCGTGCCGAGGCCGAGATCGAGGCTGCGCATCGATTCGAGCGTGTCGACCAGCCGCTCGGTGTCGAGCGGATTGGTCTGCTTCAGCGCCTGGATCAAAATCGTCGCCGCGATATAGCCTTCGAGTGACGTGTAATCCGGTGCCTCGCCGGGCGCGTATTTGGCCAGGGCGTTCTTGTAGTCGAGCACGAGGCTTGAGTAGCCCGAAACCGCCGGCACGCCCTGCGTCACGATGACGCCGTTGGTGAAGCGCGGGCCGAGCAGCTTGAGCTCCGTCGCGAGCGAGGTCGAGCCGACGGCGGACACGTTGGCGTAGATCAGGCCCGGCACCGCGTCGCGCGTCTTCTCGATGAACTTCGCGGCGGCGCGATCGGTCGCGACCATGATGATCGCCTTGAGTCCCGGCTTGTGCGCCTTGACCTGATTGACCGCCTCTTCCACGTCCATCGTCGCGCGCGGATAGTTGATGCGCGTCACGGTATCGCCGATGTTCAACTGTCGGTAGGCCTTCGCGACACCGGTGTAACCGTCGTCGCCGAATGGGTCCTGCTGGGTAAACACGGCGATCTGCTTGGGCGAGACGCGCTTCATCCTGATCAGGTAGCGCACCAGCGCGGCAGTCTCCTCTGCGTAGCTCGCCCGATAGTTGAAGACGTAGCGATCCGGCGGATCGCGTCGCACCACGGCTGCGCCGGTGTTCGGCGCGAAGAACAGCGTGCGCCGCTCCAGCGCATAGGGGATCGCCACCTGCGAGTTGGCGGTGCCGACGTTGCCGATGAAGCCGAACACCTGCTCCTTGTCGTAGAGCTGCGTCATCGCCGCCAGCGTGCGGTTCGGATCGTAGCCGTCGTCCGCCGCCACGAGGCGGAGCATGCGCCCGTTGACGCCGCCGGCATCGTTGGTGCGTGCGAACGCGGCCTCGATGCCCTGGCGCATCTGACGCCCGGTCTCCTTGCGGATGCCGGAGAACGGCAGGACCATGCCGAAGCGGATCTCGCGGTCGGTGATGCCGCGCACGGGGCCGGCGGTGACGGCGCCGGTCGTCGTGTCGGCCTTGACCGGTGTGATCGGGGCCGTCGCCGCAGCCGGCTCGCCGAGCGAGCGTTCGAGCTCCGTCAGTTGCCGCTCCGCGGCCGCGCAGGTCGCCTGCGAGGCGCCCGTACGACTACGGCCCTCGGCGATGTAGCCATTGAAGCTGCGGGTCAGCTGATCGCGCTCGCCGTCATTCCTCGTCGCCTGGCGGATGGCTTCGCGGAATTTGTCGACCATGCCCTGGACGCGGCCCTGCGCGATGTCCGGGCAGGCGGATGCCTGTCCCACGATCGGCCCAACCCGGCTGCCGAGCTCCCTGACGACGTCGGGAGCCGCCGCCAGAGCGGGGCTGAAGGGAGCTGCGAAAACACTCCCGATGATCAACGTGGACCAACGCACGGCCATCGAACCTTCCACCTGCTCAGCCTGTTTCAAACCCTCTTCGTTCTACTATTCGTGGCATTTCGAATTAATGTCGGGTTTCTCTGTCGCTCTTTTGTCGTGGTAGTCGAGGCCGTCGCGCCTCCAGCGGTATCCTATTCAAGTTCGACGGGTTGGTAGGTGCCGCTGTTGTCAAGCGCCGTGCCCCAGATCTTGTGCGAAGCCTGGTGTTCGGCGCGGCCGAAGCCGAGCTGCGTGCCGAGGCCGAGATCGACGTTGCGCATGTTCTCGAGCGTTTCGACCAGTTGCTCGGTATCGAAGTTCGGACCGGCGCGCTTCAGTCCCTCGATCAGGATGCTCGCCGCGATGTAGCCCTCGAGCGAGGTGTAGTCGGCCGGCTCGCCTGGGGCATATTTCGCAAGTGCGGTCTTGTATTCGATCACCAGGCTCGAATAGCCGGAGACGCCGGGCACGGTCTGGCTGACGATCACGCCCTCGGCGTAGCGCGGTCCGAGCAGCATCAGCTCGCTGGCGAGCGCCGAGCCGGCAACCGCCGAGATGTTGGCGAAGATGACGCCTGGAAATACGCCCTGGGCCTTCTCGATGAACTTGGCGGCGGCACGCGTCGTCGCCAGCATCACCACCGCCTTGACCGGGGTCTTCAGCAGCTTCAGCTGATTGATGGCGTCGTCGACCTCGACCGTGTTGCGCGGATAGTTGACCCGGACGATCGAATTGTCGCTCACCCCGAGCGTCCGGAATGCCTTTGCCACGCCGGCGAAGCCCGCGTCGCCGAAGGCGTCGTTCTGCGCGAACACGACGATCTGGCGCGGATGCAGCCTTCGCATCTTCACGAGATAATGGACCAGCGCGTCGGTCTCCTCGGCATAGCTCGGCCGGTAGTTGAAGACGTAGCGGTCGGGCGGATCGTGGCGCACGACGTTGGCGCCGGTATAGGGCGCGAAGAACAGCGTGCGGCGCTCGAGCGCGTAGGGGATGGCGACCGCGGCGGTGGCCGAGCCGAAATTGCAGATATAGCCGAACACCTGCTCCTTCTCGTAGAGCTGCTTCATCGCATCCAGCGTGCGCGCGGGATCGTAGCCGTCATCGGCGGTGACGAGCTTGAGCATGCGGCCGTTGACGCCGCCGGCCTCGTTGGCGCGATTGAACGCCGTCTCGACGCCGATCTTGAGCAGTCGCCCGCTCTCCTTCACCGGTCCGCTGTAGGGAATGACCATGCCGAGCTTGATCTCGCTCTGCGTCACCCCGCGCACGTTGCCGGCCGGCGGCAGCAGTTGCGCCGGGACGGTCGCGGCCTGCGCCGTCGCAGGTCCGATGCTCACGGCAGGCAGGTTCGCGCGCGCCGGAGGCGGCGCTGCGATGGATCGTTCGAGATCGGCAAGCTGCCGATCGGCGCCGCCGCAATCCATCCGGCCTGACGTGACGAGGCTGCGGCCTTCGGCCACATAGCGGTCGAGCAGGCGCGTCAGCTCGTCACGGTCGGCCTCGCTGGACGCGGCCTCGCGGATGACGAGCTGGAATTTCTCGATGATGGCCTGGATGCGCGGCCGGGCGATGTCGCGGCACGCGAGTGCTGCGCCAATGATCGGGCCGACGCGGCTGCCGAGCTGGCGCGCCACGCTCACACTCTCGCCGGGCGCGGCAACGGCCTCGCCGGCCACGAGGGACGCGAGCAGGATGGCTGCCACACGGGCGTGAGCCAGCGGACGGCGTGCTGCCGCTTTCTGCGGTAGGACGTCGATCATCGTCGCCTGTGAAGTGTTGGAAGCTGGATCAGTCGTAGAGGGTTAGCGAACCCGCTCCATCTGACCCGTCTTCTGGTTCCACTGCATGAACTGCTGCAGCATGGGCTTTTCGGGATTGTCGGAATCTGCCGCGGGCTCCGGAGCGTCCGCGAGCAGCGACTTGAACTGCGACAGCGCCGGGGCGGCCTGAGCCTCGACCCGCTCCGGCAGCGCGCTGGTCTGATCCGCCTTGGCGTCCTGCACGTCGGCGGCGACCGGCGGCAGCGTCTTCATCGACTGCACGGCGGCGACGAAGGACGAGCTCGCGTCGGGCTGGCGCCACACCGGCACGATGTTGACGAAGAACAGCGCGACGACGGCGGCGACGCCGGTTGCGGCGGCGAAGCGGCCGGCCACCTTGAACACGACCGAGCGGCGGTCGCGCTCGCGCTCCAGATCCGGCGGCTCGCGCATGACCTGGGGATTCAGCGATTGGCGAAGGGATTCGAACACGGCGGTCTCCAGGCGAGCATCGAGCGGTCCTTGCTGTCCCGAAGCGGGACGCTCGGCCGCCTCCGCTGCCTTGGCATTGTCACCGACGAGAGATAGACGCGCGGCTTCCGGACGTTCGCGCAGCCACCGCGGTGCATAGTGCAGCGGGTCCTGCGGGTTCATCGGATTCTGTTCACTCAACGAACTCATACGCTACTCCTCTGACGCTCGATTCCGGTAAACTGATACGCTTCTGCCACGGTCGTATGAGAGCTAGTTTCAAACGAAGAGCGGGAGCGGTTCTGCCACTTCAGATCACACGGAATCATTTGCAGAATCAGACGTTTCGCGTCGATCAGCGATCGCACGCCAGCAGTCCCTTCCTGCAAGGCGCCGTGGCAGGTTTGCCGTGCCTTGGGCGCCTCTATCGATCCCATGCCCCGCCCCCTGACGAGTGTCAATCGATCGGAACTTCCTAAAGCCGTCGGTTCCGAATTATATGTACGTTAAAGTTATCATCATGATGTGATTAAAATGAGGCATGACAGGTCTTGACGCAGATGCTCATGAATTGCGTCTCATTGATGCCAACATTGTGCCTTGATTCGATCATCATCGAACTATGTCGGGCGGGCCGCTGTCGATTTTTGAGCGGCTTAGCGTCGATTTAACCATCCGTTAACCATCTGGCGCCGACAGTTAACCAATCACTAAGAAGGGTTGGGTCGGATGGTCATGAGTGCCAGCGCTGAAACGGTGCGTCCTGTTATTCGTCTGCGCGGGCGCTCCTACGTCGCCTTCGTGTTTTCGCCGGTTGTGCCGATTGCCGATTGGCTGGCTGAGCTCGATGCAACGCTCGCGGGCTCGCCCGGCTTCTTCGTCGGCAAGCCGATCGTGCTCGATCTCTCGGCGCTGGATCTGAGCCCGCTCGCCATCACCCATCTCATCAAGAGCATCGAGTCGCGCAACATCCGCGTGCTCGGCCTCGAAGGCGTCGAGCAGGGGCGGCTGTCGCTCGGCATGCCGCCCTTGTTGTCCGGCGGCCGTCACTGCGCCGTGCAGGAGATCGAGCCGGAGAAGCCACAGCTGCAGCAGCCGACCTCGCTGCTGCTCGACCAGCCCGTACGCTCGGGCCAGTCGATCGTGTTTCCCGATGGCGACGTCACCGTGCTCGGCGCGGTGTCGTCGGGCGCCGAGATCGTCGCCGGCGGCTCGATCCACGTCTACGGCGCGCTGCGCGGCCGCGCGATGGCCGGCATCAACGGCAACGCGGCGGCGCGCATCTACTGCCAGAGGATCGAGGCCGAGCTGGTCGCGATCGACGGCTACTACCAGACCGCCGAGCAGATCGATGCCGCGTTGCGCGGCCGGGCCGCGCAGGCGCGGCTCGAAGGTCATTCCATGAAGATCGTTGCATTGAACTGAGTAGCAGGAGGATTCCCAAAATGTCGAAAGTACTTGTTGTAACGTCGGGCAAGGGTGGCGTCGGCAAGACCACCACGACGGCGGCGATGGGCGCGGCGCTGGCGCAGGCCGGCGAGAAGGTCGTCGTCGTCGATTTCGACGTCGGCCTGCGCAACCTCGACCTGGTGATGGGCGCGGAGCGCCGCGTCGTGTTCGATCTCATCAACGTGGTGCATGGCGTCGCCAAGCTGCCGCAGGCCCTGATCCGCGACAAGCGGCTGGAGAATCTGTGGCTGCTGCCGGCCTCGCAGACCAAGGACAAGGACGCGCTGACCGAGGATGGCGTCGGCCGCGTCATCACCGAGCTGCGCAAGACATTCGACTGGGTGATCTGCGACAGCCCGGCCGGCATCGAGCGCGGCGCGATGCTCGCGATGCGCTACGCCGATGAGGCCCTCATCGTCACCAATCCCGAAGTGTCGTCGGTGCGCGATTCCGACCGCATCATCGGCATGCTCGATTCCAAGACCGTGCGCGCCGAGAACGGCGAGCGCGTCGAGAAGCACATCCTCATCACCCGCTACGATGCGGGCCGTGCCGCGCGCGGCGAGATGCTGTCGATCGACGACGTGCTGGAGATCCTGGCGACGCCGCTGCTCGGCATCGTGCCGGAGAGCCAGGACGTGCTGCGCGCCTCCAATGTCGGCTGCCCGGTGACGCTCAACAGCCCGGCCAGCGCGCCGGCGCGCGCCTATCACGATGCAATGCGCCGCCTGCTCGGCGAGGAGGTCGAGATGCAGATCCCGACCGAGCGCAAGGGCCTGATGAACCTGCTCCTGGGACGGAGGGCTGCATGAGTGTGCTGCGGCTCTTTACGGGGCGTGCGGCCTCCGCGCCCGTCGCGCGGGAGCGGCTGCAGATCCTGCTCGCGCATGAGCGCAGCCTGCGCGGCCAGCCCGATCTCCTGATGCAGCTGCGCGAGGAAATCCTCGCCGTGGTTTCGCGCCATGTGGTACTTGATCCGGACAAGGTCATCGTTCGCATGGACCGGGGAAAGCATGTCTCGACGCTCGAGGTCGACATCGAACTGCCCAATGGCGCCGACCGCGCCTTTGCCAGCGCCGGCTGAGACGTGGCGAGGCGCGCGCTGATGCGGCCGATCTTCCGCATCGCGGATAATCGGGTCGCCGTCAGCTCCGATGCTGCGGGACCATGGGATCCGACCATGCAACATGGGTCTGCGCCATCGGCGCTGGCCGTGTGGGCGGCCGAGCGCATTCCCACGAAGTCGCCGATGCGCATCGCCCGCGTCACCATCGACCTGATGCGCCCGGTGCCGCTCGCAGAGCTCCTCATCGAGACCGAGGTGCTGCGCGAGGGGCGCAAGATCCAGCTCTGCGCCGTGCGCTTGCGCGCCGGCGACACGGTGGTCGTCACGGCGACCGTGCTCAAGATCAGGCAGGATGCGGTGCCGCTGCCGGACGATGTCGGCGAGCTGCCGGTCGATCTGGTCGGCCCCGACGAGGCGCTGCCGGAGCCGGCTGATTTCTCGACCAGCCCCTTCGTGCGCGGCATGACGCTCCGCGCCGCGCGCGGCCGCTTCGGCGTCAAGGGACCGGGCGCGATCTGGTACCGCGTCGACTGGCCGCTCGTCGACGGCCATGCCGTATCGCAGGCGATGCGCGCCGTGGTCGCGAGCGACTTCTGCAACGGCACCTCGGCCGCGCTCGACTTCCACAGCTACACGTTCCTCAATGCCGACCTCACCGTGAACATGGCCCGCGAGCCGGTCGGCGACTGGATCCTGCTCGACGCCGAAAGCTGGATCGGCCCTGATGGTGCGGGGTTGGCGATGGCGCGCCTGGGGGATGCGAAGGGTTACTTCGGACGGGTGGTGCAGAGCCTGGTGATCGAGAAGCGGTGAGCGGGGCGGTCAGCCGTCCGGATTACGTTGATAGCAAGTTGGCGAGTTTGATCGCCGCACCGGCGCTGCTTCGTTTCCAACGGCGCGGGTGATCGGCAGCCGCTTGCTCCGTTTCCGGTGAGCCAATCAACCTCGCGCTCCGCTGCGCCCTCTCCCCCGCTTGCGGGGGAGAGTTGGAGAGGGGGCGCCACGCACACCGCCGCTGGAGCTGCCCTCTCCCTGGCCTTCCCCCGCAAGCGGGAGACGGAACGAACTGCCGTCGTCGCGAGTGAACGAGTCCGACGACGAATGATCTCGCTCTTACGCCGCCCGCACCGTGTTGAGGAACCGTCCGACTTCCAGCTTCAGCCGGTCGCTGTCCTGCGACAGCGACTGCGCCGCCGACAGCACCTGGGACGAGGCCGAGCCGGTTTCGCTGGCGCCATGCTGCACCTCGGTGATGTTGGACGACACCTCGTGGGTGCCCTGTGCCGCCTGCTGGATGTTGCGCGAGATCTCCTGCGTCGCGGCGCCCTGCTCCTCGACCGCCGCGGCGATGGTCGAGGAAATCTCGGACAGCCGTTCGATGGTGCCGCTGATCTCCCGGATGGCGCCGACCGATTCCTGGGTCGCCGCCTGGATGCCGGAGATCTGCTGGCCGATCTCGCCGGTCGCCTTGGCGGTCTGCTCGGCCAGCGCCTTGACCTCGGAGGCGACCACGGCGAAGCCGCGGCCGGCTTCGCCGGCGCGCGCCGCCTCGATGGTTGCATTGAGCGCGAGCAGGTTGGTCTGGCCGGCAATGGTGTTGATCAGCTCGACGACGTCGCCGATGCGTGCTGCGGCCTTCGACAACTCGCCGACGCGGTCGTTGGTCTTGCGCGCCTGGTCGACGGCCTCGTTGGCCATCCGCGCCGATTCCTGCACCTGGCGGCTGATCTCGGTGACCGACGAACTCAGCTCCTCCGTGGCCGATGCGACCGACTGCACGTTGGCGGTCGCCTGCTCGGATGCGGCCGCGACGGTGGTGGTGCGCTGCTGCGTGCGCTCGGCGGTCGAGGTCAGGGTCGTGGCCGACGCTTCGAGCTCGGTCGAGGCGGAGGAGACCGTGTTGATGATCTCGCCGACCGCGCTCTCGAAACTGTCGGCAAGCTCGTGCATGTCGCGCTTGCGCCGCTCGACGGCGAGCTTCTCGGCCTCCGCCTGCTCGGCGCGCAGCTTCTCGGTCTCGATGGCATTGTTCTTGAACACCAGCACGGCGCCCGCCATGTTGCCGATCTCGTCCTTGCGGTCGGTGCCGGGAATCGGCGCCGACATGTCGCCGCCGGCGAGCCGGCGCATCGCGTCGGTCATCGCGGTGATCGGGCGCGATACGCCGGCCACGATCAGGTAACCCATCGCGATGCACAGCAGCGCCGCCAGTGCGATCCCACCCAGGATCCAGGCGCGCGACGACAGATAGACGGCTGCGCCCCTGTCGGCTTCCTTCTTGCCCTGCTCGACGTTCCAGGCGAGGTCCTGCTCCAGCGCCTTGCGGGCCAGGACGAAGTCGTCGCGCAGCTTGCCCATGAAGAGCGCGGTTGCGGCCTCGACCTGGTTCTTGCGTGACAGTTCGAGCAACTGCTTGCTGTCGTCGAGATAGGCGGTCCATGGCTTCTTGAACGCGGCCACCAGCGCCTTCTCTTCCGAGGTCGTCACCGTGGGCTCGTAGAGACGCCACGTCTTGTCGAACAGCTCGCGGCTTTCGGCGATCTGCCGCTCCTGGATGGCCTTTTCCTCGGCCGTGGTCGCCAGCAGGAACTGACCCTGCCGGGCACGATATTGCTCGATCGATTTGGAGATGGTTCCGAGCCATCCGGTCGCCGGCAGCCAGTTGTCGCGCACCTCCGCAGCCGAGCCGTTGACCGTGCCAAGACGATCGATCGAGAAGCCGCCGAGCCCTATCGCGGTGATCAGCACGATGCCGAAGGCCAGCAGGACCTTGTTACGAATGGACAGGTTGGAAAACGACGGCATCTGCGACTCCAGCTTCGATAGTTCCGGGGATTGGGGGCAGCCGGCTTGAGATGTGCGCGTGCTGCAGATCGCGCGCCGAGCGCTCAACGTTGAGGCATCGTGGTCCGCGCGTGCTGCTGATTTGGCCTCGGAGTTATAAATATTGCTCTAAACTTGAGCAGAGCAGGCCGGCCGTATAAATACGGCACGCTGCGAACTACACGCAGATGGAACTACAAGCGGGTGATGGGGAACAAGCGTCATGGCAAAACCAGCGGGGACTGCGAACGTCGACAAGGGGAGCCCATCGGCGTCGGAGTCGATCGACGCCAGGATCGCGGAACTCGGTGACTGGCGTGGCACCAGGCTGAGCTTCATCCGCGATCTCATCAAACGAGCTGATCCCGAGATCGTCGAAGAGTGGAAGTGGCGCGGCGTGCCGGTCTGGTCGCATGGCGGGATCATCTGCACCGGCGAAACCTACAAGAGCGTGGTGAAGCTGACCTTCCTCAAGGGAGCCTCGCTGCCCGACCCTTCCGGCCTCTTCAACGCCAGCCTCGACGGCAACAACCGCCGCGCCATCGATATCCATGAAGGCGATGTCATCGACGAGGCGGCGTTCACGGCCCTCATCCGCGCCGCGGTGGCGCTCAACGGGACGAAGCGGAGCGGTCGAAAGCCGTAGCCGGCCCGGCGCGGCAGCGGACGCCAATCCCCGTGCGTCGGCCATCGTGCAGAAGCGGGGTCATCGACCGCGCGAGGTGATTTGCCCGACGAGCAGGCTTTCTCACATTTACCCGGCTCCACGGCGGCGCCGCGCAGCTGAAACCGCGTGCGCAATCATGTGAAATTCGGCAACGCCTTCAAACTGATTTGGCCTGTCCAGATCTTCGACAAGAAATAAATGACTTTGCATTATCCGAAATATCTGCTTTCCTCGTCTCATCCCGCCTCACTGACGAGGGGCGCTTCGCGAACGTCACGACGCGTTGGGGTGGGAGGCGGTGGCCGCGACGGGCGCAGCGTGCTCCAAGCATGCCGACGTACGTCTCGTCGCGGACGGTGAAGTCGCAGGGTCCTGGCCTCCCGACGCTGAGGTCAAGTTTCGTGAGATCGCCGAGGGGCATCTTGCGGGACGACGGTGGCAAACAAGCCCGGTCGCCGGGGAGACTGCGTATAATCCGTCAACCCATCGCGCAGGGAAGGCCGGGTCTATCCGGCCGAACCTGTGGTTCTGCCGCGTGCTTTTTTGCTGCACGCGGACCGCAGGCCTCGGTCGAGGCCTGGCCTTCCCTGCCCCCTCCGTCTGATGGAGGGGAGACGTCAGCAAGACTCGGACGCCGATGCGCCGCGAGATGGCGATGTCATGTTTGCAGATCGTGCAACAGACGTTCAGGTCGATTTGAGCGGCGCATATCGGTCGAGGGTGACCTATTGGATTCCGGCGCCTCGGGCCACGCAAATAGTGTCGTCCCCGCGAACGCGGGGACCCATAACCACAGGACGTTGTATGAGGCACGACTGCCGCGACATCCGCGCTCACCACGCCATCCTGTGGTTATGGATCCCGGGTCGCGCTTCGCTTGCCCGGGACGACAGCGGAGTGCGGCGGTTGCGAGCAGGGCTAACCAGACATTCGCGCCGTCGTTTCGTCTGGTCTCTTTCAATGAATGGTTCGCCGTCATTGCGAGGAGCGCAGCGACGAAGCAATCCAGAGTCCCGCGATGACCCGGGATTGCTTCGCTTCGCTCGCAATGACGACGACCATCGAAGCCGCGCTGCCGTGCCGCTACCCCACCATCCGCCCGCGTCCCTCCCAGTACCGCGCGCGCAGCACCTTCTTGTCGATCTTGCCGACGCCCGTCACCGGCAGCTCCTTCACGAACTCGACGCGCTTCGGCGCGTGCGCCGAGCCCTTGCGCGCCTTGACCAGCTCGATCAGCGCGTCGGCGTCGATCTGCGCGCCGGCGCGCGGCACCACGATGGCGGTGACGGCTTCGCCCCATTTGTCGTCGGGCACGCCCACCACGGCGCACATCGCCACATCGGCGTGCTGCGTCAGCACATCCTCGATCTCGCGTGGGAAGATGTTGAAGCCGCCGGAGACGATCATGTCCTTCTTGCGGTCGAGGATGTACATGTAGCCGCGCTCGTCGCGGCGGGCGATGTCGCCGGTGTGCAGCCAGCCGTTCTTCAGGGTCTCGGCGGTGGTGTCCGGCCGCTTCCAATATTCACTCATCACATGCGGCGCGCGCACGCAGATCTCGCCGGCCTCGCCCTGCGCAACCTCCTGATCATTGTCATCGAGGATCTTGACCTCGCAGGCCGCGATCGGGAAGCCGCAGGACAGGAACAGCTCCGGCTGCTTCGGATCGTGGTCGGCCTTGCGCAGCACCGACACCGGATAGCATTCGGTCTGGCCGTAGAGCTGCGAGAACACCGGGCCGATGCGCTCGATGCCTTCGACGAGCCGCGTCGGCGACATCGCCGAGGCGCCATACAGCACCAGCTCGAGCGAGGAGAGATCGGTCCTGGCCAACGCGGGATGATCGAGCAGCACGTAGATCATCGTCGGCACGAACAGCGTGAAGTTGATGCGCTCGCGCGCGATCGTCGCCAGCACCGCCTCGGGATCGAAGCCCTTCAGCATGTGAACCGTGCCGCCGCGCATCAGGGTCGGCAGCACCTTGGTGCCGGCGACATGGCTGATCGGGGCGACCGTCAGGTAGCGGGCGCGCTCCGGAATCTCGAAATCGGCGAGGATCGCGGTGGCGAAGCCGCCATATTCCCGGTGATGACGCAGCGCGCCCTTCGACTTTCCGGTGGTGCCGCCGGTGTAGTTCAAGGTCGCGATGTCCTCGGGCGTGGCGAAGCTTCGCGCGGTGGCGTGGCCGGACTGCTCGATCGCGGCGAGGAGGTCGGCGCCATAGCCGGCTGCGCCCAGCGTGAACACGTGACGCAGGCCGCCCGAGCGCGCGGCCAGCTCGCCGCCGCGGTCGTGGAACGCGGCGGCATCGATCACCAGCACCTGCGATTCGGAATCGGCGAGCTGGAACAGCTGATCGTCCAGCGAGCCCAGCGGATGCAGCCAGGTGATGGCGAGCCGCGACAGCTGCGCCGCCGTGCCGGCGCACCAGGCATCGGCGCGGTTCGCGCTGAGGAACGCGACGCGTGTTCCCGGCGGCAGGCCGAGCCGCATGAACACGCCCTGCATGCGGCCGATGAGGTCGGTCGCGCCCTGATAGGTCAGCGATCCACCAGGCCAGCTGAAGGCGGTGCGCGACGGATGACGCGACAGCGTGAGCAGGGTCTGCTCACAGACGACCGGAAACGAATGAAGCTGTGGGCTCATGGACGATCCTTCCGAGATGCCGCGATCGTTGTTGCGTCGCGTGGCTTGTTGCCGACGCTATCAGAAAGCCGATCGCGCTCAAGGTGCGCTTGTCGTCCTCGGAACATCGCTGCGCGCGCCGCGTTGCCCGGCCGAACAACAACGGAGCAAGGCCATGCGCACCTCGACAGCTTTTTTTGCGGGAGCCGGAACGGTTGCCATTGCCGTCGCGGCCGGTCTCGGCGGCGGGCTCATGATCGCGGAAGGCATGCATCCGAGATCGCCGGCGCTCGAGCAGGCCAAGCTCGAGCGTTCCGTGCCGGAGGCGCCGTCGCCAAGTCCGACGGTCACCTCGTATCTTGCGGCAACGCAGGCGGCTGCGATCACGCCGGTCAAGGTGGCGCCTGCCGCAACCGAGACGAGGCCCGTGACCCCGGTCTCGACCGATCCCTCGCCGGCGCCGCAAGACGCCGCAGCAGAGGCGACGGCGGCCTCTTCGGCGAACGCCGTCACCCAGACCGCTACCGCCGAGGACGTTCAGGACAAGGCCGCAGCGAAGCCCGAGGACGCCGATCTCAAGTCGCGCGGCGCCGAGCGCAAGCGCGCCGCGGAGCAGCGCCGCGCCGAGCGGCACCGGCAATATGTCGAGCGCCGGCGGCAGCGCCGCGAGCAGGATATGCGCGCCGTCGAGCAGGCGGTGCGCGATGACACGACGCCGCGCGCCTATGCGGCGCAGCCGGTCGGCATGGATGGACCGCGCTTCAGCTTCTTCGGCGACGATTGATCGCACGCGGTCGCGTCGCTATCCCTGAGCCCAACGAAGGATCAGGGAGGGACCTGAAGTGCAGGACACGCGATGGGGAGGGCTGCGGACGCGGCTGCGATTGCCGCTGATCGCAGCGCCGATGTTTCTGGTGTCGGGGATCGAGCTGGTGAGCGCGGCCTGCGGGAACGGCGTGATCGGCGCGTTCCCGACCGTCAATTGTCGCACTCCCGATGAGCTCGACGCCTGGCTGCGCGAGATGGCCGATCGGCTCGCGCGCCACAGCGATGCCAGTGGGCGGGCGGCTGCGCCGCTCTGCCCGAACCTGATCGTGCACCATTCCAACGCGCGGCTGCAGGACGATCTCGCGGTGCTGTTGCGGCATCGTCCGGAGATCGTGATCACCTCGGTCGGCTCGCCGGCGAAGGTCGTTGCGCCCCTGCATGATGCGGGCGCGCTGGTGTTCGCTGACGTTGCCTCGATCCGTCATGCCGAGCGCGCGGTCGAGGCCGGCGCCGATGGCCTGGTGCTGCTCACGGCCGGGGCCGGCGGCCAGACCGGCTGGCTCAATCCATTCGCCTTCGTGCGCGCGGTCAGGGCGTTCTTCGATGGTCCCATCGTGCTTGCCGGCGGCATCAGCGACGGCGTCGCGCTACGCGCGGCGGAGGTGCTCGGCTGCGACCTCGCCTATATGGGCACGAAGTTCATCGCCACACGCGAAAGCCTGGCCGATGATCGCTACAAGGCGATGCTGGTCGCGAGCTCGGCCGACGACGTGCTGCTGACGTCCGCCTTCACCGGCCTGCCGACCAGCATGCTGCGGCCGTCGATCGTCGCCGCCGGGCTCGACCCCGAAGCCTTGCCGGCGCGCGGCGCGATCGAGATCGGCAGCGACATCGACATTGCTGCGCGCGAGGCGCGGCCGAAACGCTGGCGCGACATCTGGAGTGCGGGGCACGCGACCTCTGGGGTCACCGACATTCCGTCCGTTGCCGAACTGGTCGCGCGCACGGCCGATGAGTACATGGGCGCCGGTGGCCACGCTCGTGAGAAAACGTGATGTGTGTCCTTAAGGCACCATTAACCATCGGGTCCCACAATCCGCGGAGCTTGAACTTGGCGGAATCGTGCGATGGGCATCGGGCTACGGCAGGACAAAGAGCGGGCGACGCTTGAGGAGATCCGGATCCGTGTCGGGCATGCCCTGCAGCGGCATCCGCTGTGCCGCAGCGTCCAGTTCGACATCATGAGCGTTCCCCGCACCGCCCGCGGCGGGAACTGGACCATCAGCCTGCATTCGGTGGAACCGGCGGCGCTTTGGGAGGCCTCCGACATCGTTGCCGACATCCAGGCCGCGTACGATCTGCTGATCCCGGCCGAGCTGTCTTCGGCGGCGTGAAAAAAATATCCGTCATGTTCACAGGGCGGAATGGTGGCCGGCGTGTTTCTGTGGCATCGTAAAGCCTTAATTAACTCCCACTTTTCGGCAAAGTGCGGCTTTCCGCCGGGATACGGAGAATTGCGTGACGAAGTCGATCGCTTTTGTCGCTTTGCTGGGCGTGCTGATCGCAGGCGCGGCCGTGACGAGCGTCCTGATGCAGGACAGCGTGCCTTCGGCCGGTGCGATGATGCCGCCCGTGGTGGCGAAGAGCCCGCTCTCCAACCGTGAAGCCAAGGGCGACCGCCTGGCGATGGTCACACTTGCGGCCCCCGAGGTGCAGCAGCCGAGTGCCGCCCCGAAGACGACTCTCCGCCAAGCCTATGCCTATGCGCCGTCCGAGGCCGAAATGGCCAAGGCGTCGGCCGCTGCGGTCGTTGCTGCCGAGCCGGTGGTGCCGAAGTCCAAGATTCTCGCCCGGAGCGAGCCGACGCCGGCGCCGCTGAAGCCCGAGGTGCAGAAGGCCTATTCGCTGCTGTCGGACGGCCAGATCGCCGGCATCAAGGAGCGGCTGCGGCTCTCGTCGAGCCAGGAATATTATTGGCCGGCGGTCGAGACGGCGCTGCGCGCCGTCGCCCGCAAGATCCACGCCGGACGGCAGGGCGCGGCGAAGCCGGGCGCGGTGGCGCTCGATCCGGATTCGGATGAGGTGCAACAGCTGAAGTCGGCCGCGATGCCGCTGCTCTGGCAGTTGCGCGAGGACCAGAAGGACGAAGTGCGGCGGCTCGCGCGCACGATCGGCCTCGACAAGGTCGCAGCTGCGATCTGATCCGGGCGATCCCTGCCGTGAACACGTCAAAAGACCGCGCATTGCGCGGCCTTCGCTGTTCGAGGGGGTCTTTTACCGCGCCGGCGGATTGGCCTCTGGATGCCCGCCGCTCTCGGGACCGGCTCCGGTCGGCGACGACGCGGGCGCGGTGCGCAGGTCCGGGCCCGGCCGCGCCGGCTGGGTCATGGTCGGAGCTTCCGGCGGGGTGATCGCGGCGCCGGCGCCGACCGTGGTGCCGCGATCGGTGTTGCTCGGCGCCGACGGCACCGGGGTCGGCTTGTCGCCGCCGGCAAAGCGCGTCGCACCGCCGCTCTGATAGCCGGCGACCAGCAGGCCGGCGACCACGAGCCCGAGCACGAACAGGCCGCCGAGCTCGGGCAGCGCGCCAGATGGGGCGACGCCGCGGCTCCGGCCGTCGCCCTCGAGCGCCACCGCCGCGATCTCCCGGTTGTGCCGCGAGCGCAGGAAGGCCAGGAACGCGCCGGCCGCGATGATGATCGCAGCCGCGAGCGTGAAGAACATCAGCCAGCTGATGGGTTGATCGCCTTGCATGTCGAACATCCTTTGATCCGTGAGGGCTGCGCGACGTGCAGTCGCGTCAAACCCGCATGACAATCTCTGTTCGTTGCAATCGCCGGTGGCATGAAAGGTTTCCCGCCCGGCGGCGAAAATCTTGCCTCAGCGCCCGTCGCCGGCGGCCCACAGCGCGTCGAGCCCGGCGCGATAGGTCGGGTAGGCGAAGCCGACGCCGAGCTCCTGCCTGGCGCGAATATTCCGGATGCGCCGGTTGCTGGCATAGAAGCTGCGCGCCATCGGCGACAGCTCGGCGCTGTCGAACGGCAGCTCGGGCGGCGGCGCGATGCCCATCAGGCTGGCGGCATAGGCGATGACGTCCTGCGGCGGCGCCGGCTCGTCGTCCACGATGTTCCAGGCGCCGCCTTGTCCGTGCCGGATCGCACCCATGATCGCGCTGGCGGCATCATCGACATGGATGCGGTTGAACACCTGGCCCGGCTTGACGATGCGGCGCGCCCGCCCGGCCTGCAGCTCGACCAGCGCGTTGCGGCCGGGCCCGTAGATGCCGCCGAGCCGGAGCACCGCGAGCCGGTCGCCGATGACAGCGCGCCATTCCGCCTCGACGCGGACACGGGCCTGCACCCGGTCGTGCTCTGGCGCCAGCGGCGTGTCCTCGTCGATCCAGCCGCCCTGGTGGTCGCCGTACACGCCGACGGTCGAGAGATAGACCACGCGCCGCGCGCGCCCCGCCGTGATCGCGTCGCCGAATGCGGCCAGCACCGGGTCGTCGCCCGCTCCGGGGGGCACCGAGATCAGCACGACGTCGGCGTCCGCCGCCTTCGCCAGCGTCGCGGCGGCGGGCGCCGTGCCGTCGAACAGGTCGATGTCATCAGGCGCCAGCTCCGCGCGCTTGCCGGCGCTGCGCACCGTGCCGCCGATGCGGGCAAACGCGCCACGGTGCAGCTCGACGAAGCGCTGGGCGGTGTAGCCGAAGCCGATGACGAAGAGGTTCATGGATGCCGTTCACCTGCACTGCGCGAATAGATGAGCCTCCGAGTTACCCGGCGCCGGGTGGCCCGCGCAATTCAAATGACGCGCGCGGAGTCAGCCTGCGGGCGGGGCGGTGCTGACCTGCCGCGCTTGTTATGGCTCCCGTCATGGTCCATGTCGTATGCTCCGGCGACAGGAGATGGACTGCCACGATGAATTTCCATTCGATCTACCGCCATGGCTTTGCCCGCGTCGCCGCCTGCGTCACGGTCTCCAGCGTCGCCAACCCGACCGCCAACGCGGCGGCGATCCTGGCGGCGGCGCGCGCCTGCCATGATCAGGGCGCGGCGGTCGCGGTGTTTCCGGAGCTCTGTCTGTCCGGCTACGCGATCGAGGACCTGGTCAAGCAGGACCCGCTGCTCGATGCCGTGCAGCGCGGGCTGCTCACCCTCGTCGAAGCCTCGCACGACCTGATGCCGGTGCTGATCGTCGGCGCGCCGCTGCGGTTCGCCCACCGGGTCTACAATTGCGCCGTCGTGATCCATCGCGGCGAGGTGCTCGGCGTCATCCCCAAGAGCTACCTGCCGACCTATCGCGAGTTCTACGAAGGCCGCCACTTCGCCTCCGGTGCCGGCATCCGCGGCGAGATGATCGAGGTCGCCGAGACCATGGCGCCGTTCGGCACCGACCTGCTGTTCGCCGCCGCCGATGTCGCCGGGCTCGTGATCGGCGTCGAGATCTGCGAGGACATGTGGATCCCTGTCACGCCGGCGTCCGAACTTGCGCTTGCCGGCGCCACCGTGCTCGCCAATCTCTCCGGCAGCCCGATCACGGTCGGCCGCGCCGAGTCTCGCTCACTCTTGTGCCGCTCGACCTCGGCGCGCTGCCTCGCCGCCTATGTCTACGCGGCGGCCGGCGCCGGCGAATCCACCACGGACCTCGCCTGGGACGGCCAGACCTCGATCTTCGAGAACGGCGTGCTGCTCGCCGAGAGCGGGCGCTTCCGCCAGACCGGCCAGACCATCGTCGCCGACGTCGATCTCGATTTGCTGCGCCAGGAGCGCGCGCTGATGGGCACGTTCGACGACAATGCGCGCGCGCAAGGCGCCGGCGTGCACTGGCGCCGCATCGGCTTCGAGCTGCAGCCGGCCGAGGGCGACATCGGCTTCAGGCGCAGCATCGAGCGCTTTCCGTTCGTGCCGAGCGATGCCGCGCGGCTCGATCAGGACTGCTACGAGGCCTACAACATCCAGGTCGCCGGCCTGACGCAGCGGCTGCGCGCCACCGGCACCAAGCGCATCGTGATCGGCGTCTCCGGCGGGCTCGATTCCACGCATGCGCTGATCGTCGCGGCGAAGGCGATGGATCTGCTCGGCCTGCCTCGCACCAACATCCTGGCCTACACGATGCCGGGCTTTGCCACGGGCGCGCAGAGCAAGTCCTACGCGCATGCGCTGATGTCTTCGCTTCAAGTCAGTGCCGCCGAGCTCGACATCCGCCCCGCCGCCACGCAGATGCTGAAGGACATCGGCCATCCGTTCGGCCGCGGCGAAGAGGTCTACGATGTCACCTTCGAGAACGTGCAGGCCGGTCTGCGCACCGACTATCTGTTCCGCCTCGCCAACGACCGCGGCGGCCTCGTGCTCGGCACCGGCGATCTCTCCGAGCTCGCGCTCGGCTGGTGCACCTATGGCGTCGGCGATCAGATGGCGCACTACAACGTCAATGCCGGCGTGCCGAAGACCCTGATCCAGCATCTCATCCGCTGGGTCATCGCCTCGCATCAGTTCTCGGCTGATGTCGACCGCACCCTGGAGGCGGTGCTGTCGGCCGAGATCTCGCCGGAGCTGGTGCCGGTGAAGGAGGGCGAGACGCCGCAGAGCACGCAGGCCACGATCGGCCCGTATGAGCTGCAGGACTTCAACCTGTTCTATACGCTGCGCTACGGTATGCGCCCGTCGAAGATCGCCTTCATGGCGCATCACGCCTGGAAGGATGCGGGCGAGGGCGCCTGGCCGCCGCACTTTCCGCCCGACAAGCGCAACGCCTATGCGCTCGGCGACATCAGGAAGTGGCTCGAAGTGTTCCTCAAGCGCTTCTTCGCCTTCAGCCAGTTCAAGCGCTCGGCGATGCCCAACGGCCCGAAGGTGGTGGCCGGCGGCGCATTATCGCCCCGCGGCGACTGGCGCGCGCCGTCGGACGGCAATGCCACGGCGTGGCTGGAGGACCTGGAGAGCGTGCCGAAGTGAGGGACGCAGTTCTCGTGGCATGTTGATGGCGCACCGTTTTGCATCACGGGCGGTGCGCTCCCTCTCCCCGTAAGAACGGGGAGAGGGAGCGCAGCGGCGCTCGCCGTAACCGCTGTTGCCTCCCACCGTCTTGCTCCGCTGCCCCGCTTGCCATATCCGAAAAAGCGTCGCAGCGTAGTTTGCGGCGCTGCAATTGCCTCTTCAAACGGAGCCCCTCCATGAGCGTGACCGCCGCCGGCATTTCCTCGATGGCGACGAGGCAGATCCTCGCCGAGCTCGCGGCCGCCTATGAGGAGGCGACCGGCGAGGTGATCACGATCGAATCCGTCGGCGGCGTCGATGCCGCCAAGCGCATCCGCGCCGGCGAAGCGTTCGATTTCGCGGTGCTGGCTTCCGACGCGTTGCAGAAGCTCGAGGCCGACGGCCACCTCGTGCCCGGCAGCATCATCGAGATCGCGGAATCGCCGATGGCGATGGCGGTGCGCGCCGGCAGCGCCAAGCCCGATCCGCTCGACGAAGCCGCCATGCGCAAGGCGATGGAGAACGCCAAGGCGATCGGCATCTCCACCGGCCCGAGCGGCACATATGTGCAGAAGCTCGCCCGCGACTGGGGCCTGGAGGGCGATGGCGCCTCGCGCCTGGTCCAGGCCAAGCCCGGCATTCCCGTGGCCAAGCTGCTCGCCGATGGCGAGGTCGATGTCGGCTTCCAGCAGCTCAGCGAGATGCTCGGCGCACCTGGCATCGACATCGTCGGTCTGCTGCCGGACGCGCTGCAGCCGGGCACCGTGTTCGCCGCCGCGTTGTGCAACGCCGGCGCACACACCGACGCCGCACGCGCGTTCATCGAATATCTGGTCTCGGACGAGACCGCCGAGACCAAGCGCCAGCACGGCATGACGCCGGTGTGAGGCGGCGAGGGGCAAGGATCGTCCTGGACGTCACGTGCCTCGCAACTTCCGCATGGAACTTCGCCCCGCCGCGCCCTATGGAAGGACGTGTGCTGAAAGCGAATGGAAGGACTCATGCGTCGCTGGCCTCTCGTATCTCTCATCCCTCCGTTGCTGACCGGCTGCGTCACGCAGAGCGCGGAAAATGACAAGGCTGCGGAAGCCGCCGCGATGGCGACGCATCTGCCGGCCGACTATCGTCAGATCCTCGCCAACGATTTCAAGACCTGGCCGGACTACGCTGGCATGCCCATCACCAAGGCCCAGATATCGAACCCCGCCAAGGAGTTCGGTGACATCCTCAATGGTGGAACCGTGGTCGGCATCTGCGTGCGCTACATGACCAAGCCGCGTGCTTTTGGACAGGAGCTCAGCCCGCGGACGGTGGTTGAATCGATTTCCTTCACCAACAAGCGCCTGAATCACGCAGGTCTGAAAGGCCGGCGCGAGATCGCGATGCTCAGCTGCGACGCAAAGCGCGTCTACTCGCCCTTTCCCGAGATCGAGACGGAGTAGGCACGGATCGGAAGCGACCAGCGCATCGGCACCGGCTTGGGGCGCGGCTGCCGGTTGCGCGCGTCGGCCGATCCCTTCGACGGTCCAGGGGCGACGAAAAATGGTCCGCGCGTATGTCGTCCGAGCCCCGCGCCGTTCGTCTTGTCATCGAACGGCAGAGGAGGAGACGAATGAGCACATCGCACTATCGCTGGGTGATCGTGGCGGCCGGGGGCGTGCTCGGCTGCGTCGCGGTCGGCGGCCTGTTCTCGCTGCCGGTGTTCCTCAAGCCGATGGCCGCCGAGACCGGCTGGTCGGTCGCGGGGATCTCCAGCGCGATGACCATCGGCTTCCTGGCGATGGCCGTCACCAGCATGGCCTGGGGCACGCTGTCCGACCGGATCGGCCCGCGTCCCGTGCTGCTGATCGGATCGGTCCTGCTCGCCGTCAGCCTGCTGCTGGCAAGCCTGACGTCCTCGCTGCTGGCGTTCCAACTGCTGTTCGGACTGATCGCTGGCATCGCGACAGCGGCGATCTTCCCGCCGGTCATGGCGACCGTCACCGGCTGGTTCGACACCCACCGCAGCCTCGCGGTCTCGCTGGTCTCGGCCGGCATGGGTGTCGCGCCGATGACGATGTCGCCGCTCGCGGCCTGGCTCGTGTCCAGCTACGACTGGCGCACCGCGATGCAGTGCATCGCCGCCATCGTCGCCGCCATCATGATCCCGACGTCGCTGCTGGTGGGCCGTCCACCCTCGTCAGCGCCCGACGCCGCCCTCGCGTCGGGCCCTACCGACGGTCCGGCCGAGATGACGCGCGCGGCGGCGCTGCGCTCGCCGCAGTTCCTGATCCTGCTCGCCACCAACTTCTTCTGCTGCGCCACCCATTCCGGCCCGATCATCCATACCGTCAGCTACGCCGTCACCTGCGGCATCCCGCTGATGGCGGCGGTGACGATCTACAGCGTCGAGGGCCTCGCGGGCCTCGGCGGCCGCATCGCCTTCGGCCTGCTCGGTGACCGCTTCGGCGCCAAGCGTGTGCTCGTTCTCGGCCTGCTGGCGCAGGCGTTCGGTGCGCTCGCCTACGTGGCCGTGCGCGACCTCGCCGCGTTCTATGCCGTCGCGGCGACGTTCGGCTTCCTCTATGCCGGCACCATGCCGCTCTACGCGGCGATCGCGCGCGACAACTTTCCGCAGAGCATCATGGGCACGGTGATCGGCGGCACGGCGATGGCCGGCAGCCTCGGCATGGCGACCGGCCCGCTGGCCGGCGGCCTGATCTACGACAGCTTTGCCAGCTACACTTGGCTCTATGTCGGCTCGTGGGTGATGGGCCTCGGCGCTGTCATGATGATGATGACATTCAGGCCGTTTCCCAAGCCGGCGTCGCAGCCTGGCGTCGTGCCGATGCAGGCGCCGGCCTGACGCTGCTGCATCGCACCTTCACGCGCGCTGTCGGAATCGGACAACAACGCTTGATCCACCGGCAGGAACTGTGATGTCGCAGCCGGGTTGGGCGAGCGTGGGGTTCAACCGGATGGAGATCGGATCCATGAAGAAGACCCAGCTCGCCCTTGCCACCCTCGTCGCCGCCACCCTCGCTGCCGTCCCGCTCGCCGCGCAAGCCAAGCATGCCAGGAAGCACAGCGCCGCGACCTCGACGACCTCGTCGCAGACCACCGGCAGCAACATGCGGGCGACCGGCGGCGCGATGAAGTCCAGCCGCGATTCCACCTCGTCGAGCCAGGGCAACGTCGGCCCCGGCACGAACCAGGCGGGGAGCATGGGGAAGTAGGACGGAATCGTCCCTCGGATTCCGCGTCGGAGTGCCCGGTGCCCGGGCTTTCCGGCGCGCGGTGGCACTCCGCAGCAGCGCAGCGATGCAAGACGCCGCTACACCACAGCGCTGCAAGACGACGCGCTCCACGCGAACGGACGGCACGAAACCACGGGAGCGAACAAACCTTGCGAACACCAATCGGCCTCGCCAATCGGGCGATGAGTCCCGATCAGCAAAGCCCGATCACTTCGAGGCTTCCTTGATCTTGTGATCCAAATGCCCGGTGCCGTGGTCCCGGCGCAACTGGCTCAGCGACGTCTCGTTGAGCTGAAGCAGCACGTCGCTCAGCTTCGTCGAGTCCGGATAGCCCGCTGCGAACGACTTCCCGTAGATCTTGCGCAGCGTGCCGACCAGCGTATTGCCGTGCTTCCTGCTGATCTCGCCATCCTTGTCCCGATGGCGGCCGTCCAGGCCCGGTTCCTTCATGCGTCTCTCCCCCTGATGCGACTTCTGTGCTTCTGATAGCCTGCGCTCAATCAACGAGATTGGCAACGCTGCAGCGCGACAGACGAAGTCGCGGGCGCCTGTGCGTCGTTGCGGTTGGCCATCTTTTTCAAGGCGTCGGCCGAAATAAAGATTTCACTTGCCGGTTTTCCGAAATCGCGATTTTATCTGCGGATCCCGCCTCATGCAGAGGGCGTACGCGTCGTCACGATACGTGGAGGTGGGCTGCGATGGACGTGGATGCTGCGCCAGACGAGCGCGTGCGTCGCGGACGGCGAAGTCGTGTGGTCCCGGCCTCCCGATGCTGAGGTCAAGCCTGCTGTTATGCGCAAGCGTCACGCGGGCGATGGGGGCAAGAAAGCCCGATCCCCAAGGAGAGCACGAAGGACACCGTTAAAACCGATCGCGCAGGGAGGGCCGGGTCGTCCGGCTGGACCTGTGGTACCTGCCGCCTGCATCTTTTTCGCAGGCGGGCCACGGGCCTCAGTCGAGGTCCGGCTCTCCCTGCGCCTCTCGTATGTCGAGGCGCGCCGACCAGCGCATCCCTCGGACTCATCGAGCCGCGAGACTGCGCGCGCACGCCTGAAGCGACCGCAAGTGGCTGTTTGACATCTGGCTGTTTGACATCCGAATGACGTGACGGTGCTTGTCTGCGCCCGTGACAACGTCGAGCAGCGTCGGGCCGAACCCACGGATAGGAGACGCGGTCAGTCGCAGTACGTCTCAAGGAGCTCGACGGTGAGAAACCGGATCGCGCCATAGAGCGGTCGTGTTCATCCGTGAACGAGGACAACGAGAGCTCCACGCCGCCGGCATTTGCAGCAGGGTTGGCCCCAGTGATGGAGAACACCACTCGGCAAACGACAATTGCGGAAGGATGTCGAAACAGTATCACGTTGAGGTTGTGTTGAGAAGGCTTGAGTGTACAATCTTGGGGATGCCAGATTTTCGATGGGAGCGACGGGCTTCCCGATAGGTGTGCTGGCTGAGAGAGGGTCGTGCCGGCATGCCTCTCATCGTCTATCCGCATTGCGACATGCACGTCGCGCTGAAGAAGCCCGCGACCAAGGTGCTGCCGTTCCGCGTGTTCGACCAGGACCTGCCGAACGGCTCGACGACCTACACGCTGACCGACGTCACCGCGGACTGCAATTTTCGAATCCTGGCGCCGTACAACCCGGTCGGGTCCCGGCTGACCAGCTTCGTGACGATTGATCCTGCGGCGCGCACCATCACCGGCGACGACGTCGGCATCAATCTCGTGGTGATCGAATACGGCCCCGGCTACGTCGTCGCGCGTATCCAGGTGCACGACGATGTGCTCGGCTGGTGGTTCGGCAACTCCTCGATCACCACGGCGCTGCATCCGACGGTTGCCCACAGCCAGCCGACGCTGTGCGCGCTGTTCAGCGACGATCCGACCGGGACCGATCTCGTCGGCGACATCACCGGGCACGGCTTCGTCACGCTCAGCTCGGCCAGCCCCGGCACCTTCGTGGTGGCAAATACGAACAATGAGGGACGGTTGAGGGGCGTGAGCGAGGGCGCGGCCCAGCTCGACGGCAGCTTCCTCGGCGTCAACCAGAGCCTGCCGGTGAAGGTGGTCGACTACGCCAAGACCCGCGACAACATCTCCACGGTGCGCGCCGGCGACCTCGCCAATGCCTCCGAGATGCACAACATCCTGTTCCTCGCCGAAGGCTTTCGCGCGTCCGAGAAGGACAAGTTCGACAAGATCGTGCAGGAAGCGGCGGACGGTCTGTTCTCGCAGAAGCGCCACGAGCCCTATGGCACGCTCGCGGGCAGCTTCAACGTATTCAAGGCCTTCCAGGCGTCGGAAGAGCAGGCGGTGACCTGCGGCTGGCGCGTCAACGACGAGGAGACCTCCGAGCTCGGCAAGGGCGGACCGATTCCGTGGAACTACAGCGTTTCGGACGACAAGAGCATCTACGAGGTCGACGAGCTCGTGGCCCGTGTCGGCCTGCCGCTCCGCAACGAGACTGCGACGCCGGCGCAATTGAAGGCGCGGTGGGCGAGCCAGTCGCTGCCCAATTACGACGCGGCGAAGGTCAACGACACCCTGATCGAAGCGTGGAGGAAGCAGAAATCGCTCGGCATCCTGGAGGCACGTGACACCTTCTACGGCCTGATGCTCGGCGCCCGCTGGGGCGACCGGTCGGCGAAGTCCGGGGCCGCTTTGACGATGCCGGCGGCGGATGCGGCGGGCGATGCCAACCTCGCGCCGCTGATCGCCCGCGCCTATCAGTTCTTCAAGCCGGCCAGCGCCACCCGGCACCTTGCCCCGGATCCGCGCCGGCACCCGCCGGAGCTCGCCAGGGACGGCCGCGCGAACGTTGCGGCGCCGATCATGGCCTACCTGTCCGGACTGCGGCTCGGGCCGTCGCCGCACACCGCGCTCGGCGCCGAGTGGATACCGGACGGCACCTTCAAGCGCAGCCGCGGCCTGATCGCCATGATCACCAACGAGGACATGATCGGCGGCACCAATTTCAACCAGTCGACCGTGACCGCCAATTCGCTGCAGAGCCTGAAGACGCTCGATTTCGAATATCCGGCGACCAACACGGCGACGAAGAAAGTGATGCGGCGCAAGCCTGCCAGCGACATCGACGCCGACCTCACCGATATTATCGACACGGTTGCGCACGAATTCGGCCATTCCTTCAATCTCGGCGACGAATACGAGACGAGCGCCGAAGACAATGCGACCGCTTCGAGCGAGGACGACAACATCGTCGCGCTCGCCGACATCTTTCAGGATCCGAGCTACGCCGCCAACCACTCCCGTCTGGTCGATCCGTCCAAGGTGAAATGGTTCGAACTTCTCAGGATCGAGCTTTCGGCCAAGCTGACCCAGGCTTCGACCCAGCAGGGTGGCTCGATCGAGGTCAGGATCGACCCGCGCCAGATCCCGCGCTGGGTGCAGGCGAAGGCGGCCGGCCGCCAGGCGTTTCTCCGCCGCATCCAGATCACGGCGATCGGCCAGCAACTGCCGCTTACGTTCATCGATGCCGATTACCTCGTCAGACTCGACATCGGCGACATCGACCAGAACCTCGGCTCGATCCGGCTCGGCGGGCTGGAATTGCCGCCGGCGCCGTTTCCCGTGTTTCCGAAAGGCTCGCTGCTGTTCGTGCCGCGCCGCGACGATGCGGACGCGCTGGTCTATGTGGTGGAAAAGAAGGTGCGCGACTTCATCGCAGGCAACCATCTGCCGCTCAACAAGGATACCGACACCGCTCATGTGAACGACGAGGGCGACGACCCGAAGGACATCCCGGACTTCAAGCCGCCATGCAAGGCGCAGCGGCTGGTCGGCCTGTACGAGGGCGCATACAACTTCACCGGGCTGGTCTATCGGCCGGCCGGCGACTGCAAGATGCGGAACAGCAGCGGCGCTTTCTGCCATGTCTGCAAATGGCTGATCACCAACCGCGTCGATCCCGCTCTGCACGACGTCGTCGACCGTGAATTCTATCCGGAGGCCAAGAAAAATGGCTGAACCGGGCGCCCTCGAAACGATCGTCGCCGAGATCGGCAAGCTGCTGCTGCCGCTGCGGGCGGCGGTGGAGTCGCCGGCCGCGTTCCAGGGCCTGCTGCTCAAGCTGGGCTGGGATTCCGACGTGATTCCGAAGCCGATCGCCGATCTCGCGGTCGACTTGCAGTTGTTGTTCGATCGGCTCCAGGCGCTGGTCGGTGGTGGGCTGTCGCTCGACGGCGAAGTGGCATCCGACGGCGAGATGACGCTGGAGTCCGGGGCGCTCGAAGACGCCTTCAAGGCCATCGAGGCGATCGCCGGCGTCGTGCAGGCGATCGACGACCTCGTCTCGGCGCCCGGCGGTGCATTTTCGGCGACGCTGAACGCCGACAATTTCAAGGGCGAGTTTCCGGGGCAGCTCGTCGGCTATCTCTTCATCACCTATCTGCGCAACCATCATCCGGGCATCGGTTTCGCGCTGCAGGCGCTCGGCGTCATCAGCACCCGCTATACCGCGCCGGCCGGCAACCGCCCGGACTACATCGACTACAGGTTCAGTTTCCCGGATCTGCCGAAGATCGTCTCCGACCCGGTGACACTGTTCGAGAACGCCTTCGGCTGGGGCACCGACAGCTTCGACTTCTCCGGCTTCGCGCGACAGATCGACAGCCTCGCGGCCGGGCTCGGGCTCGACGTCCGGATGGTGGAGGTGCCGGATCGGGTCGCGCGCGCGCTCGAAGGCGGCCCTCCGACCGGGCGTGCCGCGGTGCGCAAGCGGCTCCGCCTGGTGTTCTTCGAGCGGGCGCGCGACGCGGGCCGGCTATCGGCCGAGCTCGGACTGTTCCCGCTGCCGAAGTCCGGGAGCAAGAAGCCGGGCTTCGCGCTGCTGCCGTCGTTCAGCGGGCTGCTGTCGGTGCGGATGCAGCTCGGTCCGACGATCGCGGTGACGATCTCGAGCGACCTCGATCTCACCGGCGGTGTCGGCCTGATGGTGCGGCCGGGCAGCGGCATCGACATGGTGACCGGCTTCGCGGGCAGCGGCGCGCCGACGTCGGCCAAGGGCACCGCGCGCGTCGAAGTGGAATACTCCGCCGCCTCCGGCAGCCCGACCATTATCCTCGGCACCGGCGAGGGCACGCGGCTCGAATACCAATCGGTGAGCGGTGCCGGCGGCTTCACGCTGGTGGCGGGCAAGGACGTCGAGGTGTTCGCCGAGGTGGACCTCAAGGGCCTCGCTTTCGTCCTTGACGCGTCCGGCTCGGACGGCTTCATCTCGACCATCCTGTCGGGGATCTCGACGCGGTTCGAGTTCGATCTCGGCCTCGGCGTCGCCTATCCGCGCGGCGTGTATTTCCGCGGCACCTCGCATCTCGAGATCCAGATCCCAGCGCATATCGACCTCGGTCCGATCGAGGTGCAGGGACTGACGCTCGCGGTGACACCATCGGGTGGCGGCCTCCCGATCGATATCGGCGCGACGCTGAAGGCGGCGCTCGGTCCGCTGGTCGCGGTGGTGGAAAATATCGGGCTGCGGACCGATCTCGCTTTTCCGGGGAGCGGCGGCAATCTCGGCCCGATCGATCTATCCTTCGGCTTCAAGCCACCGAACGGCGTCGGGCTGTCGATCGATGCCGGGGCGGTGACAGGCGGCGGCTATCTCTTCATCGATCCGGACCGCGGCGAATATGCCGGCGCGCTCGAACTGAAGATCCTCGACTTTCTCTCGGTGACGGCAATCGGCGTCATCACCACCAAGATGCCGGACGGGTCAAAGGGCTTTTCCTTCATCGCCATCATCACGGTCGAGTTCAATCCCGGAATGCAGCTCGGCTTCGGCTTCACCCTGCTGGGAGTCGGCGGACTCGTCGGCCTCAACCGCTCGATGGACCTCGACGCGCTGGTCAACGGCGTGCGCGCCGGCTCGCTGGACTCGGTGCTGTTCCCGCACGACGTCGTTGCCAACGCGCACCGGATCATCTCCGACCTCCGCACCTTCTTCCCGCCGGAGCAGGGGACCTTCCTGATCGGCCCGATGGCGAAGTTCGGCTGGGGCACGCCGACGCTGATCAGCCTGTCGCTGGGGATCATCATCGAGATTCCCGGCAACATCGCCATCATCGGCAAGCTGACGGTGGCGATCCCGGACGAGCGGCTGCCGCTCATCATCATCCAGGTCGCCTTCATGGGCGCGATCGAATTCGACAAGAAGCGCGGCTGGTTCTTCGCCATCCTGTACGAATCGCGCGTGATCTTCATGCCGCTCGACGGCGGCATGGGCGTGCTCGCGTCATTCGGCGGCGACGCCACTTTCATCGTCTCCGTCGGCGGCTTCCACCCGGCCTACAATCCACCGCCGCTGCCGTTCCCGCCGATCCCCCGGATCGCGATCAACATCCTCAACACGCCGGTGGCCCGCATCCGGGTCGACGCCTATTTCGCGGTGACGTCGAACACCGTGCAGTTCGGCGCACATGCGGAGCTTTATTTCGGCATCTCGATCGCCAGCATCGAGGGCCATCTCGCCTTCGACGCGCTGTTCCAGTTCTCGCCGTTCTATTTCATCATCACGATCTCTGCCTCGCTGTCGGTGAAGCTGTTCGGCGCGGGGCTGTTCAGTATCCGCTTCCGCGGCTCGCTCGAAGGCACATCGCCCTGGCACGTCGAGGGCACCGGGAGCATCTCGCTGCTGTTCTGGGACGTCGACGTCGACTTCTCCCACACCTGGGGCGACAAGGAGGACACCAGCCTGCCGCCGGTCTCCGTGCTGCCCCTGCTGGTGGCGGAATACTCGAAGGCGGAGAATTGGACTGCCGCGCTGCAGAACAGCAGCAGGCTGTTGGTGACGCTCAAGACCGTGGACGCGGGCTCCGACCTTGTGCTGCATCCGGTCGGCTCGCTCAAGATCACCCAGCGTGCGATTCCGCTCGGCATCACCCTCGACAAGATCGGCGCGCAGCGCCCGGACGACGCCAATTACTTCTCGGTCGCGGCCGCGACGTCGGGCATCGAGAAGCGCGCCACCATCCGGGAGTCGTTCGCGATCGCCCAGTTCAAGGACCTCAAGGACGGCGAGAAGCTCAGCGCTTCCGACTACGAGGCCGAGGAGGCGGGGCTGGAGCTGTCGGTCACTGGCAACCAGGCCAAGACCAGCTATGTCACCAAGCGCATCGCCCGCTACGAAGAGATCATCGTCGACAACAATTTCAAGCGCGCACGCCGGCGCTTCGTCACGCTCATCTCCGGGCTGTTCACGCACTTCCTGGCCAACAACGCCGTGGCGCGGTCGGAGATCTCGGCGAAGTCGCGCGATCTGAAGCACGGATTCGACGACAAGATCGCGGTCGATCAGGCGTCCTATGTGGTGGTGAGCCTGGCCGACAATTCGCCGATCGCCGGCGCGCCTGCGTCGTTCCAATCGCGCGCCAGCGCCGGTGAATTCATGGCGGCGGAGACGCGGCGCAATCCGAACTTCGCCAGCGAGGCCCATATCGTGCGCCCGCACGAGATGAAGCGCGCGGCGTAGCGGAGGCACGATGATGGCGGGCGGTCCGGCGAGGCGGCGGGGAGGGGCGGGATGAGCGACACGATCGGCACCTATTCCTTCCTGCCCTGGCTGCGGCTCGGCGTGGCGAACAACATCACCGCGGCCGACAACGACAACGCGGTGGCGCTGCGCGCGACGATCAAGGTCGACTTGTCGCTGGCCGGGCGGCCGGTCCAGGGCGACACGGATCTGACGGCGACGATTTCGCGCGACGTCGCGCTCTATGGTCCCGGCGACATCGTCGGCATCGATCCGAAGGCGGTGGTGAAGGTGGAGCCGCGCGACTGGATCACCAATTTCGAGCCGAACTACCTGCCCTTCGTTGAGTTCTATGACGAGGATTTTCCGTGGCGCTACACGCCGGCCGCGCCGGACGAGTCGCGCCACCGGCTGCGCCCGTGGCTCGCACTCTTGGTGCTCGAGGTGGAGGAGTTCAAGGAAGTCGCGGTGTCGTCGGCGCGGCCGCTGCCGGCGATCGAGGTGACGGGCGATCCGGTCTCGGTGTTTCCGCCCGCCGACCAGCTTTGGGCCTGGGCGCACGTCCACGTCAATCGCGACCTGGTCCAGCAGGACGGCGTGGTGGAATCGACCAATGCCGACCAGGCGAGGGCGCGACTGGAGAGCCTGCTGGCCAGCAATCCGGACTACGCCTATTCGCGCGTCCTGTCGCCGCGTCAGTTGAAGCCGAATACGTCCTACCATGCGTTCGTGGTGCCGACCTTCGAGAGCGGCCGTCTCGCCGGCCTCGGAATCGCGCCGGTGGCGAATCCCGCGCTCTTCGCCACCCTGTCGGCCTGGGCGGACTATACCGACCGGCCGTTCCCGACGCTGCATCCGGTGTACAAGCGGTGGTACTTCAAGACCGGGACGGTGGGCGATTTCGAGTACCTCGTCCGCCTGCTGAAGCCGCGTCCGCCGGACTCGCGGCTCGGCCGCCGCGACATGGACACGCAGACGCCGGGTTCCGGGATGCCGCCCATCGCGGTCGCCGGGCTTCACGGGGTGCTGCGGCTCGGCGGCGCGCTCAAGGTGCCGGACGAGGCGCTGACCGGTGCGCAGGAGGCAGAAGCTGCGGCCTATGAGGGCTGGGATGAACCCTACGCGCACGAATTCGAGAAGGCGCTGGCGGGCTTCGTCAACCTGACCGACGACTATGCCCGCGAAGGCGCGCCCGACCCGGTGATCACGCCGCCGCTGTACGGCCGCTGGCACGCGCTCACCGAACGGCTGCTTGAGGAGGCCGACGGCAGCGACGCGCCGCAGCCGCGCAACTGGGTGCACGAGCTCAATCTGGACCCGCGGTTTCGCGTTCCCGCCGCGTTCGGCACGGAAGTCGTGCAGAAGAACCAGGAGGCCTATATGGACGCCGCCTGGGACCAGGTCGGCGACATCCTCGCGGCGAACCGGCGGATCAGGCTGGCGCAATTCGCCAAGGCGGCGGCCGCGATCTGGCATGCGCGCCATCTCGGGCCGCTGAAGGATCTCAGCGCGGAGCGCGGGCTCACGATGATGGCGCCGGTGCAGCGCCGGGTGATCGCCGACGGCTTCACGCTGCGCCATCGGCTCAAGGAAAGCACGGTGCCCCGCGCGGCGCTGTCTGCGCCGTTCCGGCGCGCGCTCCGGCCGCGCGACCAGGTCGCGGCGACGCTCGGCTTCGACTCGCCGAAAGGCGCCGAAGAGCTGCTGGAGAAGATCAATCGCGGCGAGGTCAGCGCGGCGCCGCCGCGGGTCACCCCGGAAGCCTTGCCGGCGGTGGAGGATGTCGCCGCGCAACTTCAGCCGAAGTCGCTGCCCGCGGAGCTGACCGACTGGCTCGCCAAGCACCGCTGGGCGAAGTGGGTATTGCTGGTCGTTCTGCTGCTGCTCGCCGTGCTGCTGCTGGCCGTCGCCATTCCGTTCGCGATCGTGGTCGCGGCAGCGGCGCTGGCGCTGTTCGGATGGCTGGTGCGGCTCGAGAAGCAGGCCGGCATCGCGACCGGCGTGTTGCCGCAAGGGGCTTCGCCCGAGATCATCGACGCGCTGCCGGGCTTTCCGTCTTTCACCATCCGCGATCCCGATCCCGCCGCGCCGGAGCCGGTCGGCGGCGCTTCGTCCACCGACAGCCCGGAGGCGGCGCGCTTCAAACTGGCCCTCAAGGACCTCAACCGGCTGCTCACAGTCAGCGCCGATCTCGGCAGGCCGCCGTTGCGCAAGCCGATCGACATCGCCGCGCTCGGAGCGTCGACCTTCGCTGCGATTGATCCCGACAAGACGGTGCCCGCCTGCACCTTCTCCTCGATCACCATTCCGCCGCGAGTGCTGGCCATCAACGGGATCGCGACGCTGCTGCAGCCGGAAGTGTTCAAGCCGGTGATGGCATATCCGGAAATCGACCTGCCGATGTACAAGCCGCTTCTCGGCCTGTCCGACGAGCACTTCCTGCCGAACATCGACAAGATTCCGCAGAACACGATCACGCTGCTCGAGACCAATCAGCGTTTCATCGAGGCCTACATGGTCGGCCTCAACCATGAATTCGCCCGCGAGCTGCTGTGGCGCGAATATCCCACCGACCAGCGCGGCAGCTGCTTCCGCCAGTTCTGGGACCCGAGCGGCGTGATCGACCGGGAGGGCCTGTCGAAGGACGAGCTGCGCGAAAAGCTCCGCGATATTCCGCCGCTCCACACCTGGTCGCTGTTCTCCAAGCTCGGCGATCACGACCATCGCGAGAAGCCGGGCGAGAACGAGGAGGAAGTCGTCCTCGTCATCCGCGGCGAGCTGCTGAAGAAATATCCGACCGCGGTGATCTACGCCCAGAAGGCGCGCTGGCAGCGCGACGACGGCGGCGCGATCAATCCCCGCGTCGAGCGGGTGCTGGAGACCGACGGTCCGGTGGAGGATCGCCTGCGCACACCGCTCTACGAAGCCAAGGTCGATCCCGACATCACCTTCATCGGCTTCGACCTGACCTCGAAGGAGGCGAAGGGGGGCAGCGGCCGCGGCAATTCGACGGCGCCGGGCTGGTTCTTCGTCATCAAGGAGCGGCCCGGCGAGCCGCGCTTCGGCCTCGATATTTCTCGCGATGGGCCGCTCAACGTCTGGAACGACCTCGCCTGGCCCGACGTGCTGTCCGACGCCGACAAGGGCTTCCTGCAGATCAGGCCGGGCGGGCCGACCCTCACCCTGGACGATCCGGTGGCTCCGGAGCTGCAGGAGAAGAAACAACAATACGATGAGGACAAGGCGCTCCGCTGGCATCCGGACAGCAACTCCGCGGAGCTCGCCTACATCCTCTACCAGGTTCCCGTGCTGGTCGCGGTGCACGGCAGCGAGATGCTGCCGAACTGATCGCGCAGCGGACACGACAGGGGGCGGCTGAAGCGAAATGTCCGAGTTCGATGATATCCGCAAGGAGCTGGAAGCGTCGCGCGCCGCGGCCGATGCGACGTCGCGCGAAATCGGCCGGCTTCGCCACACCCGCGCGCGGCTGATCCGCGACCGCGCACGGGCCGAGCGCGTCAGCAAGGGCGCCGACGATCCGGCGCTGGCGGCGATCGACAAGGAGATCAAGGCGGCGGCCTCCGAGATCGAGCGGCTGGGCGGTGCGCTGAGGGCGGCGAAGGACGAAGTGGTCCGCAATATCGGGCTGTTCGCGAACTTCACCGATCCCCGCCGCAACATCGGCCTGCTGTCCGATCAGACGCCGATCCTGCTGATGCCGCTGCGAATCGAAACGCGCTTCAAGCAGGCGGCGGAATTCGGCGGCGACCGCGACGAGCTGTGGGTCCGGGTCTATCCGGACGACATCGCCGTCGACAGCTTCGAGGAGGCGTTGTCGGAAGACGAAGTGAAGCGCGCCCAGGCCTATTGGGCCGACGTCTGGCGGGCGAACCACGACCCCGCCGGGGAGCGGGCCGCCTGGCGAACGCTGCTGAGCGGGCAGGGCTCGGGGCGGTCCTACTACGTGATCCAGACTCATCGCCCGCTCAACGAGGTGGCGCGACCGGCCAAAGTGGAAGGCGTGCCGACCGTGATCCTGACGGTGGTGACCAGCGCGCCGCTCGTCGATCCCGAGCGAGGTGCGGTCAGCACGTTCTGGACGGCACTGTGGCGCGCGGGCACCGATGCGGCCGCGCAGGCGGACGCGATCGCCGCGCTCGACAGCGCGCTCGGCGCCGAGCGCGCCGCGGCGGTCCGTGAGGCGTACCGGCCGCGGAATCTCGCCGACGCGCCGCCCGAAGGCGCGGACCGCGCGACCACCACGGTCATCGCCGCGTATCTGGAGTTTCCCGCCACGGACGCCACGCCGATGCGCGAGACCGGCTGGTCGCAGCCGGCGACCGCCCGGACCTTGCCTGATCGCCTCGTCCTGCTCGGCTACAACAACGGAACGCTCGAGCTCGAGCAACTTGGAAAACCGATTCCGTCGCCGCTGCCGGTCACGCCGTCGCCGACCGGAACGGACGACGCATCGGTCGCGGGCGACGGCGACGACATCACGTTCGGTCCGGAGCTCGAATGGGTGCGCAACTTCGACCGCGCCGTCGAGATCGGCATGGGATTCCGGGTGCCGCTAACGCCGGCCGCCTTCCGCCGTGGCTTCGATCAGTTGATGGTGCTCGGTGTGCGGCTCGGGGCCGATGCAGACGCCGGCCGGGTCGCGCTGGAGCAGTTGTTCGTCCATCATCATCAGTCGAAGGCGGGGTTCTCGATCCTGCCGCAGGGCCAGCCGACCAACAACGTCGAGGGCGAGGGCGCCGCCTACAGCTGGCGCGAGGATTCCGACGTCAGCTTCGATCACTACTTCGGCACTCCGCCCCTGGACCCCGACGGATGGTTCGAGCGGACAGACGGACGCTGCCTTGCCGCCACGCTCGGTCTCGATCCGGCCGCGCTGGCGGCGATCCCCTTCTACCATCGCCACGACGTCAACGACGCCCGCGCCATGAACACGGCGCTGTGGCCGGCTACGCTCGGCTACTTCATGGAGAGCATGCTTCATCCGATCTTCGACGATTCGACGGTGGAGCGGACCCGCGACTTCTTCGTCCGGCACGTGTCGGCGCGCGGGCCGATGCCTACGATCCGCGTCCGTCGTCAGCCCTACGGCATTCTGCCGGCGACGCCGCGCTCGCGCATCCAATGGATCTTCGCCGGGTCGAACGTCGCGGTCGGGGCCGCGCACGCACCGGACGATCCGGAATTGCGGTTCCTGATGCGGTTGTATCAACTGCTGCGCAAGGTCGAGGCCGATCTGGAGCCGCTGATGTCGCGGGTGTCCTACATCGGCAAGCCGGGCGGCGACCGTCATCAGATACTGCTCGATGTCCTCGGCCTGCACGCCGGATCGGTAGAATTCCAGCAGCGCTTCGCCGAAAGCTTCAAGGAACTGTACAACCGCCTCGCGATGCAGGGGGCGGGCGGCGCCTTGGTCGCGCTCCTGCTCGCCGCAGGCTATGTCGGAAGCGGGCTCGATCTGCTGAAGCAGCTCGGCTACACGCCGCCCGAGGGAATCGAGGTGCCGGACATCCTTGAGAAACTCTTTCTCAAGGCGCCCAACCAGCTCAAGGGCCCGCTGATCGACGACCGTCCGTTGTCGGAGACCGAGCAGATCCGCGCCTACACCGCGGGCGGCGACAACTACATCGGCTGGCTGATCAAGGCTGCGGCGACCTCCCACGACGCGCTGCGGCTGCAGCAGGGCTTCACCCAGCGCCCGAATGCGCTGCTGTATCTCATGCTGCATCACGCGCTCGACCTGAGCTTCGTCGAGACCAGCATCCGTCTGTTCTTCAATGCCGGGCTGATCGGCGAGACCGAGCTGAAGGCGGCGCGGCGCGAGCCGAAGTTCTTCCAGGTCGAGGAGGCGAGCCTCGCCGTGCCGGCTGCGGCCGGCGGCAGCCGCTGGCGCTACCTCCACCGCAGCGACGCCGCCGTCACCGGAACGGGACTGAGGACGGTCGGCGAGTTCATCCCGACGGTGCTGACCTCGATGGTCGCTACCGCGTATCTCAAGCGCCAGCTCGATGCGCTCGAACGGCTGAAGAGGTCGCCGACGGCGGTGCTGGAACGGGTGTTCGCCGAGCATCTCGACCTCTGCACCTACCGGTTCGACGCCTGGTACGGCGGCATCATGAGCCGCCAACTGGAGCGGATGCGCTATCCGAACGGTGCCGGCCGGGGGACCGCCCAGCCGGGCGCACCGGCCGGCGAGGCGAAGAGGGGAATCTATCTCGGCGCCTATGGCTGGCTCGAGAACGTCAAGCCGGAGTTCAAGAAGCTGACGGCCGTCGAACTGCCGGCAAACCTCGCGGCGATCTTTGCCGATCCCGACGCGCCGCCGCTGATGCGCGACCGCAGCAACCAGGGCTACATCCACGCGCCGTCGCTGAACCAAGCGGTGACCGCCGCGGTGCTGCGCAACGGCTATCTGTCCAACGCCACGCCCGACAATCCGGGCAGCCTCGCTGTCAATCTCAGCTCGGAACGGGTCCGCATCGCGCTATCGATTATTGAGGGAATGAAGGGCGAGCAGAGCCTCGGCGCGTTGCTCGGCTACCAGTTCGAGCGCGGCCTGCACGACCGCCACGACGTCGAAGTGGACGGGTTCATCTACGACCTCCGCAAGGTGTTCCCGCTGGTCGGCGACCGGCTGACTCCGACGCGTACCGGTCGGCTCGACGCGTTCGGTCGGCGGCTGCGGATCGACCGGGTGGAGGCGCGCAACGTCATCGACGGCCTGGCCTTGGTCGAGCACATCAAGACCAGCGGCGTGAGCAGCTATCCGTTCGGCCACGATGCCGACCTGCCGGCGGCGAGCCCGCAGCAGGCAGCCGCGATCACCGCCGAGGCCGCGCGGATTGCCGACATCGCCGACGCGGTCGCCGACCTCGCGATGGCAGAGAGCGTGCATCAGGTGGTGCAGGGCAACTACGACCGTGCCGGCGCCGTGCTCGACACCTACTCCAAGGGAAAATTCCCGGCGACCCCCGACGTGGTGCGTACGCCGCGGTCGGGGGTGACGCTGACCCACCGGGTGGCGCTGCATCTCAAGGCCGGGCTCGACCCGAACGACGGCGCGCTGACATCGCCGCGGGCGAAGGCGGAGCCTGCGCTCAACGCCTGGCTCGCGGGCATTCTGCCGCCGCCGGCAGCGGTCGCCTGCTCGGTGACGGTCACCGACCCGCTCGATCTTTCCGCCGTCAACTACAACGTGACGCAGGCCGATCTCGGCCTGCTGCCGATCGACCTGCTGTATCTGCTCGATCCGGACAACGATCCAGCCGCCAAGGCGCTCGACGATCTGATCGAAGCGCATGTGATCGCCGCTCATACGCCTCGCCCGGACGCCATGCTGACGATCGCCTACCGCGAGAGGATCGCGGCGATCGCCGGGCATGTGCCGCTGTTCGAGCTGTCGGCGTTGATGCGGCATCTCAGAAGCCTGCTGCTGCGCTCGCGTCCGCTCAAGGCGAGCGACATGGCGATGGCCGGCGAGGCGAACGAGGCGGTCGATCTCGACGCGGCGCTCGCACGCGAGCGGGCGACGCTGCCGCGCGTCCTGCTCGTCGGGGGGCTTGCGGATCTCGACACCTTCCGTACGGCGCTGCAGGCCCGCCTGGACGCCAAGCAGGAGGCGCAGATCGCCACGGAGATCGAGCTGACGATCACCGGCTTCGTGTCGGTGATGCAGGGTCTCGGTCCGTTCGCGCCGTTGCAGACCGGTACCGGTGCCGTCTACGCCGACCGGCGGCGGATCTTCTCCCAGTTGCATGCCGCACTCGCCGGCTACATCGCTCGATGGACCCGGCAACTCGCCGAGTTCGACGCACGCATGGCCGCTTACGACGCTGATCCGGGCGCGCCGGACGCGGCGAAGTTCCTGGCGCTGCGGGTGGCCGAAAAGCTGATCGCGACCACGGCGACCGACCCTCTACCGGCGCAACCGGACGATTTCCGCGACGATCTCATGAGCGGCAAGCGCGCCGCCTTCGTCGGACAGCGCGCCGCTCTGATCACGCTTTACGACAATGCGTCCGACCTCGCCGCCCTGCACGACGGCATCGAAGCCTCGAAGGCTGCGAACGCCGCGTTCGACGCCGCGGTGATCGACATCGCAGCCCAGCGCGCGGCGATCGTCGCCCTCGCAGAGGACATGGCGAAGCGCACCGCCGCGCTCGCGCTCGAGCTGACGACGCGGCTGCCGGCGATCCAGGCCCGGCTCGATCAATACGATGCCGCGGCGGAGGCGAAGAACAAGATCGAGGCGTTGACCGCGGCGGCGAAGCTGCTGTTCGGCGACGATTTCAAGATCGTGCCGGATTTCGGCCTGCCAGCGGCGCTGGCCGGTGAATGGAGCAACGCCTGGGGCGCGGGCGCGCAGGCGGACGAGACCATTCTCGGGTTCGTCAAGACGACGATCGGACGCCGCTTTCCGCTCGACGACTGGTTCACGGGTGTCGCGCGGGTGCGGTCGAAGCTGCACGATCTGGAAGCCTCGCAGCATCTCGCCGAGGCGTTCACGGGGGCGGGCGTCGCGCTGCAGGCGCTGCAATTTCCGCATCGCCCCGAGTTGCCGTGGCTCGGACTCGAATTCCCGGAGACCGATGCCGACGGAAAGCCGTTCGTGATCGATGAGGACAAGCTGCTCTATACCGCGCATTTCGCCGAAAGCTTCGATCCGGCGCGGCGGCAACTCGGGCTGTTGCTCGACGAGTGGACCGAAGTGATCCCGCGCCCGACCGAAGATACCGGGCTGGCGTTCCACTTCGACCGGCCAAACGCCGAACCGCCGCAGACCCTGCTGCTGGCGCTGCCGCCGAAATTTGTCGGCGCGTGGCAGTGGCAGGATCTCGTCGACACGGTGCGCGAGACGATGGACCTCGCCAAGAAGCGCGCGATCGAGCCCGACCACGTCGACACCACCGCCTATGCCCGCTTCCTGCCGGCGCTGGTGTCCGCCGTGACCTTCCATCCGATCACGGCCTCGCTCAACCTCGCCTTCAACAACAACCTCGCCGCGGTGCTGGCCGAGACGGAGACGGGCAATGGCTGACTATGTCGCGGTTCAGAACCTCTCCGCCGTGTTCTCCGGCAAGGTGAAGCTGCCCACCATCACGTTGTGGAACAGGCTCGAGGGCCGCCCACGCACGCACGATTTCGACCGCGCGCTCAAGGCCGAGGTTCGTGATCCGCTGTGGCTGCTGACGAAGCAGTGGCAGATGGGCGAGTTTCAGGGCGACGACGCCGGCTCGCCGGTCGTCGCCAAGGTGCACATCGAGACCACCGAACTGACGAAATACCGCGCGGCCGGCAATCCGCCCGAAGCGTTCGCCGACGACGTGCCGCTCGAAGCCAAGGTCGAGCGGCGGCCGATCCCGTTCCGTCTCGCCGGCCAGAAGATGGCGTTCGATCTCCGCATCGCCCTGGGCCGACGCTGGCTGAAGCTCGTCGCCGGCATCGAGCCGGGGCTTGCCCAGCAATTCATCGCGGCGCTGCCGCTCGCCATGCCAGATCCGGCGCTCAAGGCCGATGCGCCGGTCGCCGCCCATCGCGAAGCCTGGCAGACGATGGCGGCGCTCGCCGGCAGGTCGATGGACGGCTACGACCTCGTCGAGCATCTGATGGCCGCGCCCGGCAATCACGCGCACGACCTCGTCGCGCTCGGCAACCCGGCCAGCACTGCTGCGATCGAGACGGCGGAGGCGGAATTCCTGGCGTGGTACCGGGAGGCGTTCTACCAGCCCGCCGCGGGTGCGGCCGATGCCTGGCTGCCCGATCGCCTCGAATACGCCTTTGCAGCGTCGGCGCCCAAGGCGGGCGGCGAGAAGCTCGTGGTCGCCGACGAATACTTCCAGGGGCATCTCGACTGGTACAATTTCGACGTCGACGCCTCCGGCGCAGGGCTCGGTGACCTGGCGGACGCGCCGCCGCCTGCCGCCATCGAGACGACCTTCACGGCGTCGTTCATCCCGGCGCCGATCCAGTTCGACGGCATGCCGAACACGCGCTGGTGGACCTTCGAGGAGGGACGAACGAATTTCGGCGACTTCGATCCGGAGACGACGGACGTCAACAAGCTGCTGCTGATCGAATTCGGCCTCGTCTACGCCAACGATTGGTTCCTGATGCCGTTCACGGTGCCGGCCGGGGCGATCACCAGGGTCGCCGGCATGAGCGTGACCAACGTCTTCGGAGAGCGGATCTGGGTCGAAGCCGCGGGCAAGGGCGCGGATGAAGATTGGCAACGCTGGTCGATGTTTACGCTGGCGACGAAGGGGAGCGACCACATTCCCGCCGATCTCAGCCTGTTCATCGTGCCCAGCGTGCCGAAGATCCAGGAGAGCGAACCGCTGGAGTCGGTGGAACTGTTCCGCGACGAGATGGCCAACATGGTGTGGGGCGTCGAGTCGCGGGTGATGTTGGCTTCGGGCGACAGCAAGAGCGGACGCAGCGCTGCGCTCGACACCCGCCGCTATTTCCGTCGCCTAGTGGAGGAGAGCCTGCCGCCGGCCCCACCACCTGCGCCGCCGATCGAGAACGACGCCGCGATCCGCTATCGGCTGATGAGCGAGATGCCGGAGAACTGGATCCCGTTCATCCCAGTGCACATCGACAACGACAGCCGCGAGATTCAGCTGCGTCGCGCCGCGCTGCTGCGGGTCATCGACCGCGACCCGGATCCGCCGGTGCGCGTCGAACCTCGCACAGATCTGCTGCGCCACGGTCTCGACCTCCCGCAGCAGCAGGGCTACAATCTCCATGAGGAGGAGGTGCCGCGCGCGGGCATTCGTGTCACCCAGAGCTTCCAGCGCACGCGCTGGTACAACGGCCGCACTTTCGTCTGGCTCGGCATCCGCAAGGAGACCGATCGCGGCGAGCGGTCGAGCAAGCTCGCTTTCGACACGATCCTTCCGAAGCGGAAGGCATGAACGCATGAAACGTCACCGTCGAATCTGGCGTGGCGCGGCCGCCGGCGGTGGAGGGTTGAACGGGCGCGGGTCATTCCCAAGTCGGTCGTTTCTCGCGCGACGGCAGACGCTCGGTGCCCCAAGACTACGTAGTGGCCGGCAAGCCTGACTATCCGAGGGCCCATTCCCGACCTGAGCGCTTCCTTCATGACACAGCAGGAGCAACGGAGAGCGAGCACGAGGAACACCGTTCGAGGTTGAGCGCGGAGAGGTTCGCATTGATTGTGTCGAATCTGAAGCTGCTGCGTTATTGTACGTTGCGGCCCGAGCCTCTTCGGCAGAGGCCCATAGCCATAAGGACAGAGATCACGCGGCCTCGCTTACGGCATGGGGCAACCGCAGGCTCTGCTCAAACCTCGTGACAGGTAGTCCCACCGCAGGCCGTCAGCCTGGCTCGCGAATTCTGTGCAGCGCAGTCACCAAGGCCGCGATCACGCTTATCAACGCGTTCGTACCATGGTCGTTCAAGAACGAATCTCTCTGCGTCATAGTTGAAATCACACCCCAGTCTGCCCACGTGGAGCGCGACGATGGTGCTGGTCGGTGACACCGTCGCACTTAAGGGGAGAACGGTGATCGACACTCCGAAGTTTGGATCCCTTGAAGCCGTCGAATCCGCTAAAGCTCGACAGAGATTCGCAGGCTTGCATCGCATTCGTCAATTCAGCACGAGAATTCAGTGACCACTGCTCTTCGTACGCCCCGTGGCTCAACGCCGCGCAAGAACACATCAGCAAAGCGCTCCGCGTCACCAAAGGTCGCCCTGCGGAAGAAGACATCTGTTGCGACAACAACGAAGGCTCCGATTCGGACCGGCATTTCCTCCTCGTCTCCATTGGGCATGTTGGCGCTGTATCTTACTGCGCAATGGCGTGCCTCGGGCCGAGGCGGACTTGTGTTCCTCGCCGAAAATGAGAGCCGAGCCGAGCTGTTGGGTTCGATCATCCCAGTTATCGAGCCGGCTTGTGATGTGCTCGTCTATCCCCGTTTGAACACGCTTCCGTTCGATCAGCTTGAGCCGTCACGTGATATCGCGGGTCGGCGGAGCTCCGTCTTGAGACGCCTTGCCAGGGCAAAGAAGCCGATCCTGCTGATCACGACGGTGGAGGCCATAATGGAACTCCTGCCATTGCCTGCGAACTGGTCTCGTATCGGATTTCCACTTCGGACCGGGGCCGTCTTTTCCGAGGAAGACCTTGAGGCCCGTCTGAAAGCTCTCGGGTACGACCTGGACGACAGTCCGGATTATCCCGGTGGAGTTTTATTTCACGGCAACACCTTCGAGATATTCCCTGCCGGCGCGCTCGGACCTTTTAGGATCGAGCATTCCGGAGGGAGAATCCGGCGTATTGCAGCGATCAATCCGATAGACCAGGAGGTGATTTCCGAAGCGAAGGAGCTCCTGATTGACCCGATGTCCGAGCGGCTGGCGTTCACGGGCCGGGCGCGAAGAAGGTCCAGCCTATTGGACTATTGTGCGCGCGCCAAATGGATCGCCGACAGCACCGTGCCCAGGCACGCCGAGACCTGGTTGAGCACGATCGACGATGCGGCCGCCCGCAGTGAGCGTGACCGTGCCTATCTCAGCCGGCGCGAATGGGAGCTGACGGCGAAGAAGATCACTGTCTTGCCGCCAACCACTCCGTATCGTGCGACGCCAGAGTTCTACAAGGCAGCCTCTCCGCGGAAGGCCCTCCGTGCATTTATCGAGGAAGCCCAGCGCGGCAGCGCACGTGTGCTCTTCGTCGCTGCGGTCGAAGCGGATTTGCGTGTGATGGCCCGGATGAGCGCCATCAAGGCCGAGTGCGTGCCCGATTGGACGCACGCGACCGCAAGGGGCAGGCAGCAGGCCGCATTGCTGGCAGGATTCGATGCGGGCTTTGTCGTTCCTGGAAAGAAGCCGCTCGTGGTCATCACTGCTGCCGACGTGCTCGGCAGCAGGGCGCACCAGCCGCAACCGACGAACTGGGCGTGGACGCCCGGCTTCGATTCGGGAGATCTCCCCGAACTCGGATCCGTGGTCGTTCATCTGCAACGTGGACTCGCACGCCTTGGCGGCTTGCGATCCATGGGCGCGGGCGATCTTTCGGCGCGCGAGATGGTCAGGTTGGTATTCGCCGGAAACGACGCCGTTCTCGTCCCTCTCGCAGAATTGGCCCTGATCTGGCCCTACGCCGCCGAGCTCGGAGACACCTCGCTGGACAAGGCCGACGGCAGCTCGTGGCGGCCGCGGCGAACGGCTGCCGAGACGGAAATTCACGTGGTCGCAAAGGAGCTGGCCAAGCAGATGAGTCAGCGCCGGCGGCGCCCAGCTCCGAAGCTCGTGCCGCGTCCTGCTGTCTATGAGAAGTTCGTCGCGCGGTTTCCCTATTTCACGACCCCCGATCAGGCGAAGGCCATCCGCGACGTTCTGGATGATCTTGCATCGGGGCACCCGATGGACCGGATCGTCTGTGGAGACGTCGGCTTTGGCAAAACCGAGGTGGCGCTGCGAGCAGCGGCAGCCGCCGTGCTGGCCGGAAAGCAGGTCGCTATCGTCGTGCCGACGACAGTGCTGGCGCGACAGCATGTCGAAACCTTTCGCAAGCGCTTTGCGCCTCTTGGCATCGATGTTGGAAACCTGTCGCGGGTTGCCTCGACCGCCGAAGCGCGAAAGGTCAGGGAGGGCCTCAAGAGCGGAGAACTCAGGATCGTCGTCGGGACCCTCTCGCTCGCATCCAAGGAGGTGAGATTTGCCGACCTTGGTCTGATCATCATTGACGAGGAGCAGCATTTCGGCGCTGCTGAGAAAGCCATGCTGTCGGGCCTCAATAAGAACGGCCATCGGCTCTGGATGAGTGCGACACCGATCCCCCGCACACTTGCAGCGGGCTTGACGGGCTTGCGGGACCTCAGCGTGATCGCAACCCCGCCGGTCCATCGTGTTCCGGTTGCCACCAAGGTGGCACCGCTCTCGGACATAGCTATCGCCGCTGCCCTGGTTCGTGAGCACAGACGTAACGGTCAGAGTTTCGTCATTTGTCCGCGGATCCAGGATCTCGATCCCATGCTCGCCAGGATCCACGCGCTGGCGCCGGAACTACGTATCATGACCATTCACGGCAAGTTGCCAACCGACGAGATCGACGAGAGGTTGATGGGGTTCGTCGAAGGTCGTGCCGATGTACTACTTGCAACCAACATCGTGGAAAGTGGCCTCGACATCCCACGTGCAAATACCATCGTTGTGTGCTGGCCGGAAAAATTCGGCCTGGCACAATTGCATCAGCTCAGGGGGCGAGTAGGACGGGGCGGCATCCGGGCGTTTGCGCATTTCCTGACGGAAGGCGGCTCCGAACGCTCGGAAAAACGGCTTTCCGCTCTTGAGGAATTGAGTCGTCCGGGCGCTGGCTTCGCGATCAGCGCTCGCGACCTCGACCTGCGCGGTGGTGGCGACCTTCGCTCCGATCGACAATCCGGCCACACGCAGGTGTTCGGACCGACGCTTTACGGCCACCTTCTGACGCTTGCCCTGGAGGGAGACCGCGATGGAATGTCCGCGCTCTGGATCCCTGAGTTGAATCTTCCCGTCCCTGAGCTGCTTCCCTCGAGCTATGTGCAATCGGAGGCGGTCAGGCTGGAGATCTACGCTCGAGCCGCTCGGTGCCGGAGTGATGACGATCTGGAGGAGCTCGAGGATGAAACGCACCGTCGATTCGGCAAGCTGCCGTCCGAGGCCAGCAATTTCTTTGCTGTCGCCAAGCTCAGGGTAAGTTGCAGGCAACGGGGGATCATGCGTCTCGATGTCGGTCCGGATGCAATTGCCGCAACGATGCTCGCAGGGAGGATCAAGAAGTCACGCTCACGGTCGCTGCAGCGCGAGGGCGATCGCGTCGTCTACCCCGGGCGCAGCGATGAACCTGCTTTACGAAGGGTCGAGCAGTTCTTGGATCTGTTGGACGAATGACGAGGGATTCGTCACTCAACTTGAAGCGATGTTGTGTGCCCTCCTCGGGGGCCCCGAAATGAAAGCGATGGCGCTTCACCCTTGGCAAGGACGATTGAGAGAACCCGTGTTGCGGGACACAGAGACGATCGTTCGAGCTGTTCTGAACCGGCCGGTCGGATGCGGTGGATCGTTCAAGTTCAAAGCTGCGCTGGCGGCCGACCCAGCCCGGATCCCAACAAACGAATGAGTCAGCGACAGAACCAGCTTCACCTTTTTGCGGCTTTGGTGACCACCAGTCCTCATGATATGCAGAAGGACGCTATTTGGGTTTTGGCCCAATCAGCCCCATCTGAGCGGATGTCGCCGGCTCGTCTGTTCGAGTTCCTGTTGCTGAACGGGTGCACGCGTCGACCCGCGCGGTAGCGCGTCCGCGGCGAAACCGGAGACGTGCGCCGGGCGGATAGGCTCGCGCCAGCTGATTGTGCTCGATCCGGTGTTGCATCATGTCCCGTCGGGTCTGGCGCTCGTCGAGCATCAGGACCAGATCCGAGCACGGCTTGGTCGAACACAGCAGCAGAAAGCCGGCTTCAGCGTCCTGAGGGTAGACCGTCAGCGCATCGGAGCGGTCCACGGTGCCCGACACCAAGCGCGCGGCGCATGCGAGACACCAGCCCTGCTCGCAGATGTAGGGGGTCTCGATGCCGGCGTCGATCATGCTGTACAGCAGATATTCGTCGGATGCGGCGTCGAATGTGAACGTCCCCTCCGGACGTTCCAGCCGTATGCGAAACCGCCTGGTGCCGCCTTCATTGGTCATGGCCGAGAGCTCCGTCATCGCTCACCACCGGCTGTCGGGCAATGCGACGTCGCCGATGCGGCCGCTGGCGTAGCAGTGCGCGGCCGCGATGATCCGCGCCGCAACCGCCAGCTCGCTTCGATCGCGCGGCGCGTAGACCACGAGGCTCTGCGGTGGCACGGCGCCCGCCATGTAGCGTGCGAACGGATGCACCGTGCCCCAGCCCTTGGCCGCGACCTTCTGCGCCCATTCCGGTCGCAAGGTCAGGTGCAGCGACCCGTCGGGGCGAACGATGAGCCACACCGGCGCGAACACGAAGGCCTCCGGCTGGCCCATGGCATGGATGTCATCGAGCGCGAAGGCGCGGCCTGCGGCGTTCAGCGGCGCCGGCACCTCTTCAACCCCGGCCAGCGCGCATGTGCAGGACACGAGCTGTGCGGCGTATCCGGCGGGCGAGGTGCCGTCGAGCTGGTGGCAGGGCCATGTCGGTGCGAGCCGCGGTGCGCTGCCGGAACGTGTGGCGAGACGACGCAGTCCCGGTGCCATCGCCCAGACGGGTGCAGCACTGCGCAAGCCTGCTCTAGCCGAAGCTGTCATAATGAACCTGCGTGATCGGAACATCGACGGCGCGCAGCAGCGATCTGACCGCGTTCACCATGACCGGCGGGCCGGCGACATAGAACTCGGCCGCCGCGTGATCCAGGACTGCGCTCTGGATGACATCGGTAACGAAGCCGGCCGCATGCGGCCAGTCGGATGGCGCGTGTTCGACCACGGGCAGGTAGCGCCCCTGCGGAATGCGCGCGATCGCCGTCTCGAGCATGTCATCGGCGGCGAGATCCGCCGGTGTGCGGGCGCCGTAGATGACATCCACGGGCGATCCGAAATCGAGGCGCGCCTCCGCGGCCTCGCGCAGCATCGCCAGGATCGGCGCGATGCCGGTGCCTCCCGCCACGAACACCTTGCGTCCCTGCTGTCGACGCAGCGTGCAGGCGCCGAATGGCGCCTCGATGGTGATCTGTGCGCCCGAGGCCAAAGCGGCGAGCGCGTTGCTGCCCTTGCCGCCATCGTAGCGCTTGGCAATGAACTGCAGGGCTTTGCTGCCCGGCAGGTTGCACATCGAGTAGCAGCGCCGTAGCCCTTCGCCGAGATGCAGGATCGCATACTGACCGGGCCGGAAGTTGATCGGCTCGGCCGTCTCGAAGCTGAACTGGCGGATCTCCGGCGCTAGATCGTCGACGCCGCGCAGGATCGCCTGTTGCTCGACGCATCGCGGCGTCGGCGCGGACCAGTCGCCGGGACCACGCGCGATCGTGACGTCCGAGATCGCGCGTGATTGACAGGCCAGGATGCGGCTGCGTCGCGCGTCGCGCGGATTCATCGCCGGAGCGCCGGGAAAGATCGGATCGACCTGACCGTCGACGAGCGTCACCTTGCAGGCGCCGCAACTGCCCCAGCCGCATTCGTAGGCCAGCGCGATGCCCCGGCGTCGTGCTGCCTGCAGGATGGTGTCATGGTCGGCCGCGTCGATCGCGACGCCGTCGGGCTCGATGCGGAGTTGTCGGGTCATCCACGCCATCCTTCCAGTCCAGGCGGTCGGCGCAGCACGCCGAGCGCGCCTGCCAGACTACAAGCCGCAATCCGCGATCAGCCTCGCCTGGGTCGTCATGGTCCGCTCCAGGATCGCCCGTGCACCGTCGGCCCCGGGCGCGGTCGAAAGTGCCTCGCTGAGCCCGCGCGCGGCGCGTTCGCCGAGCGGCATCCACTTCGCGACCCACTCCCGCAGCAGAACCGCGTGCTCCGGGACCTTGCCGGTGGCGTAGCGCACCAGGGCCTTGGTGGTCTCGACCGCATAGGCTTCGTCGTAGTTGCGGAAGTCGTCGTGCAGCAGCGCCAGCAGGTCGTCGTCGTTCGTGCGCGCCAGATCGGCGATCTCGCGATTGAAGACGTGATCGAAGATCGGCCGCAGCACCAGATTGCGGGACACGAACGCCTCGCCCCAATCGTAGGCGATCAGCTGCTTCTCGATCAGCTCGCGCAGGCCCTGCCATTGCGGCGCCTGCGTCCAGACGGTACGGGCAATTCCGCTGTCGGCGAGCTCCTCGCGTCCGGTGTCGAGCGCGAGCGCCTTGGCCAGATAGGCCTGGCGCTGCACCCGGCGCATCTCATTGCCCATCTGGAAGTAGAAAGTGTTGGTCACGAACGCCGACGGCGCCATCTGCGCGACATAGGCCGCGCTCATCTGCATCGCGTGTCCCGGGAAGCGCACCGGCAGATAGGCCTGGCCGAGGAAGTCGAGCCACGGTGCAGACAGCTTACGATAGATGTCCTGGCGCTCGAACTCGTCGATCAGGTTGTCGCAATACACCTCGCGGTCCTTCTGATCGCCGACGTAGCGGCGATAGGTGTAGGTGAGGGGATCGCGATAGCCCTCCCAGTCGTCCAGCGCGAATTTCGAGCCTTCGCGATTCCTGAGGTAGAACTGGTTGATCGACCAGTTCTCGGACAGCTCGAATGGCGCCGGCGCGCGGCGAAAGTGGCTGTGGAACTTGTAGGTGACGGCCTCGTATTCCGACGGCAGCCGGCGCTCGGTCCACAGGCTCCAAGTTTTCTTCTGCTTGCGCGCAGCCGGCTTCGCGGTCATTGCGGTCATGACGTGTCCTCCCGGGATTTGCTATGTGTGAATGGTCCAGACCCACTCGTCGTCCATCGATTCGAGTCGCCCGCCGAACGACACCAGGCTCGGCTCGATCTCGGCGAGCCGGAACGGCCGCCCCAGCGCCGCCTGCATGCTCTTCTGCGTCAGGCGGAAGTTGCGGTCGGCCTGGACGCGGACGTAGCCGCCGCGGTCCTCGATGACGATCTCGACGTCCGGATTGTCCTGCTCGCTCGCCGCGATCACGGCGTCGATGATGTCCTCGTCGACACCCCTGATGACGGGGCCGACCAGTTTCGGAGCTGCTGTCGTGGTCATGGGCTTGTCCTATGCGTCCTGCTCGGTCTTGTGACGGAGGCGGCGCAGCCGGCCGTCATTCGGCACGCCAACCAGAATGGCTTCACCGTCTTTCTTCACGGCGTAGCGAAAGAGGCGGCAGTCGCGCGGGTTGAGGCCGCGGCCGTCATCCATGCTGAATTCCCATTCATGGGCCGAACATGTGATGGTGCCGGATTCGAAATCGACCTTGCCGTCCGCCAGCAGGATCTCCTGGTGCGGACACATGCCCTGGAAGCAGCGCAAGTCGCCGCCGGGCAGATGCATCACGATCACTTCCTCGCCGTCGACCTCGACGCCGATGAAATCGCCTTCCCAAAGATCGTCCAGCGTTGCGACCTGCGTCCATGTCACGTCGGCATCGTCAGACATAGGCCACCTCGATCCAATCCATCGGCTGGATGCCGGATTGCGCCACCGTCATCGCCGACGGCAGCTCGCGACCGTTGTAGTAGACGCATTTTGGTGCCTTCTGCTCGGCGACGCGAAGTCCGACCGCGTGCTGTGCGACCTTGTCTGCCACGATGCTCATGTCGTCGCCGTCGTCGACAGGGATCAGCAGGACGACGAAGTCGCCGCGGAAATTGGCTTGGAGCGGAAACAGGGCCATGTGTGCCTCCCGGATTGTTGTTATGTCGGTGGTCTTTTCGATTGGAGACGTCGCTCGCGAGCGGCGCCCCTTTCCGTGCTGGCCGTCCGTCGCGGCCGGGTCACTCCGCCGCGAGCCGCGACGCGCCATCCCAGGCATAGGCTTGCGCATCGTTGCCGGCGACATCGGGGGTGATGCCCATATATTGCAGGGCGCCTTCCAGCGTCGGTGGCTGGATATGGCCGGCCAGGAAGCGGTCAACGACCGAGAGATGGGTGTCGTAACGTTCGGGCTGGCTCTTCCACACCCATTCGCAGACTTCGCAGCAGAAGTTCAGCTTGCGTCCATTATGCGTGGTGATCCGCGGCGCCTGGCCGATGCTCGGGCTGCAGATCGGAATGTGGCAGCAGTTGCAGACGATCGGCAGCGTCGCCGGATAGGTCTTCTCGATCCGGCCGGTGCGGACATTGTCGCCGATCACGTCCCACAGCTTGCCGAATCGATCGTTCCAGCCGGGATACTTCTGCTCGAGCCAGTCGCGCTCGGCGGCGGACACGCCGGCGTCGGGATTCCACCACACCGTCGGCCGCCAGAACCAGACGCCCATGTGATAGGCGTGATGGACCCAGTCCAGCTCCGGCAGGAAGTGCTCCTCCCAGTACCATGGCACGTTCATGCCGAGGTCCTTGAACTGGTCCATGAACTGCCGGCAGATCCAGTCCTGCATGAACTCCTTGAACGACATCGTCCGGCTTTCCAGCGGCGTGTAGTAATCCATGGAGATGCCGGTCAGCAGCGCGAACAGCTTCCACGACCGCCAGAACATCTGGTCGACCATTTTCTGCGCCTCGGCCTTCTTGCCGTTCTGGATCATGATCTTCAGCGTCGGCTCACCCTGCTGCGAATGCCGCGCCTCGTCGGTCTGGATCGAGGAGATCAGCGCACCGAACTCGATGTCGCCGACATGCAGCGCGTCGGAGGCCATGCCGAGGAACTGCAGATTGGTGAAGCCGGTCTCGAACGTAAATGTGAGCTGGATGGCCGTCGACACCGCATCATTGGCGGTGAACATGTCATCGAACAGGCTGCGCGCCGCGATCACGCCCCATTCGTTGGTGTGCATCGCCTTGTGAGCCCAGTCGAATTGCGGGTCCTTTCCGAGCAGGCAATAGGGGAAGTAGATCTGCGCCTGGCCGTGGCGGCATTCGTCGAGCGTCCCGAACGCGGCCATGTTGCGCCAGGCTGCGGCGCGGCCGAACCGTGCCATGCGCGCCTCGCCGATCGAGGCGAAATATTCCGGAACCGGGATCGCGCCGTAATGCGCCTTGATCGCCGACTTCCAGCCGGCGTCGAGATTGTCGTACAGATTGGAGCGCGCGATCGTCGAGCGGATCGAGTAGATGCCGTCGTCCTTGCCGGCCTGGTTGTGGACGTATTCGCGATAGGTCAGCTTGTACGGCTCGTCCCAGACCCACCATTCCTCGCCGTGGATGCCGAAGCTCTTGGACAGCTCCTCTGGAAAGACCTCGTCCTCGCTGACGTAGGAGAAAGCCCAGTTCATGTCGCGGGCCGTGTCGTAATAGTCCCGCCGCTGCAGCTTCGGCATGCGTTGCTCCTCCCGAGCTATGTGATCGCGTTCGTTGCTCTTCGTTGCGGTCCGCTGCCGCCCTTGATGGGCGAACGTTGTGCGGCGCGTGGCGATGGCGTACGAGTCAGGCGGTTGGACCTGATAGATCGTCGCGCGATGTTGTACGATCCAGTGTAGGACGCATTCTTTGGTTTTTCTTTAGGCCGCGGATGCGCACGAACATCGAGCGTATTCGGGCGCGATCGGGAGCGCAGGCGACCGCATTCCTGCTGCTACGCAGGTGACGAGATGATGCAATGCGAAGGGAAGGCGGCGGCGAGGATCGGCGCGGCCGTACCGACCAAGCGGGCCGATCTGTTCAAGCGAGCAGCTCGATGCCCGTCATCGTCCCGCTGCCGATGATGCGTGCGGCGGGATCAAAGACCGGTGCAACTCTCCGGCCGTTCAACGGCCGGGGCCGACGACCTGAAGCACCAGACCGTCGAGCTTATCGGTGATCGAAATCTGGCACGCCAGGCGGCTTTCCGGGCGCACGTCGGCGGCCTCGAATTCGAGCAGGTCGGCCTCGATGTCACCGGCGGGGCCGACACGGTCGATCCAGGCCTTGTCGACGTGACAATGGCAGGTGGCACAGATGCAGGAGCCGCCGCATTCGCCGATGATGCCGTCGATGCCGTTGCGTTTCGCCGCCTGCATGGCGCTTTCGGTGAGCTCTGCATCGACTGTCCGTACGGTGCCGTCTGGCTCGATGAAGGTGATCCTGGGCATGAATCTTCGGGTCCCTAGATGAACTGCCGGCCGCCGTCGACGATCAGGGTCTGGCCGGTGATGAAGGCCGCGGCGTGTGACGCGAAGAACAGCGCGCCGCCGACCATGTCGTCGACATCGGCCGCGCGTTTCAAGGCGCCGCGGGACACGCCATATTCGGCGGCGTTCTCGATCAGGCCGAGGCTGGCCTCGGTGAGCGTGAAGCCCGGCGCGATGACGTTGACAGTGATCTTGTCGTCGCCGAGCTCGCGCGCCAGCGCACGGGTCATCGCGATGACGGCGCCTTTCGATGAGACGTAGTGAAGCCACATCGGTGATCCGCTCATGACGGTCGCCGACGACACGTTGACGATCGCGCCGCCGCCGGCGCGCCGCATGAGCGGCGCGGCCGCCTTGCTCATCATCCACACGCCCTTGACGTTGACGCGCATGACCTGGTCCCACTCGGCTTCGGGGATCGCCTCGAAGCCGCGACGCGCGAGCCCGGCATAGATCGCGGCATTGTTGACCAGCACGTCGAGGCCGCCCATGCGCGCAAGCGCGAATTGCGCCAGCACCGCGGTGGACGTCTCGTTGGCAACGTCGACCTCGGCGGCGTGCGCCTTGTGGCCGCGGTCGCGGATCAGCCGCGCGGTGTCCTCGGCGCCGCCGAGACGGATGTCGGCGGCCACGACCTCGGCGCCGGCCGCAGCGAAGGCGAGCGCGAAGCCGCGGCCCAGCCCACCGGCGGCGCCGGTGACGACCACACGTTTCCCATGCAGCTGGAACGCACTCATGCTGAAGCCTCGATGTGCAGCAGATCCGTCATGAAGGCAGACGCTGTGCCCTCGGCGATCAGTGCCTGGGCCATGGTGGTGCCGGCCTCGGTCAGCATCGACGGCAGCACGAAGCTTTCCAGCATCGCGAGCGTCTCCTTCGGCGGCGTATCGAACCAGCCGCCGATCGTCGCGACCCCATGGCCGGTGAAGCGCCACAGCTTGTCGGCGTCCTTCATCAGCGCATCCTCGTGCGAGATCGCCTTCTTGCGGGTGTCGTGGCCGTCGATGATTGCCAGGATGGTCTCCACCTGCAGCCCTGGAATCGCCAGCCGTGCGAACGATTCGGCCGCGATCTTCACGCCCTCGATCTCGTGGGCGCGCTGCAGCTCGGGATATCTGGGATTGGGACCGACGGCGGCGGCGAGCTGCTCGGGCGGGAATTTCTTCCAGCCGACGTCGTGCATGAGGATCGCCGGCAGCACCACGGAGGCGTCCGCTTCGGGATGGATCCGCAACAGCGCCTGGCCGAGACGATAGGAGATCAGCGTATGCTCGTCGTTGGAGCGCACGTCGAGCCACGGCCGCGCCGCGAGCCAGACCGGCCAATCCTGGTCGCGCAGAAAATGCATCACCGCAGCTCCGCGTCGTAGGTGAGATAGATGGTCTTGTATTCGAGATAGTCCTCGATGCCGTAGCGGCCCTTCTCGCGGCCGATCCCGCTCTGCTTCATGCCGCCGAACGGCGCGCGCTGGTTCGAGCGCTGGATGTCGTTGACCCACACGGAGCCGGCTTCGAGGCGCTCGGCCAAGGTCAGTCCTGTCGCCAGGTTGCGCGAGAACACGAAGGCGGCCAGTCCATAGACTGTCGCATTTGCGAGCCGCAGCGCCTCGCTGCGTTCGTCGAATGGGGCGACACCAAGCACAGGACCGAACGTTTCCTCGGTCATGACGAGCGCGGAGGGGGGCGCATCGGCGATCACGGTCGGCGGCAGGAACCAGCCCTTGTCGTAGAGTCCGCCCGTCAACCGGGCACCGCCGGTCAGCACGGTTGCGCCATTGGCACGGGCATCGGCGATCTGCCGCTCGCTGTTGCGGTAGATCTTCTCGTTGACAACAGGTCCGAGTGCGCAATTCGAGGTCAGCCCGTTGCCGACGTCGAGCTGCGCGACCTTGTCGGCGAGCGCAGCGAGAAAGGCCGCGTAGATGGGGCGCTCGACATAGACGCGATTGACGCGGTAGCAGAACTGGCCGGAATTGGCGAACGCGTGACGGGCGATCGCAGCGGCCGCTGCGCCGATATCGGCGTCGGCGCAGACGATGGCCGGGCACTGGCCACCGAGCTCGAGCGTGATCCGCTTCATCGTTCCTGCGGCTGCAGCGGCAATCGCCTTGCCAGCCCGGGTGCCGCCGGTGAACGCAATCTTGCGCGGTGTCGGATGCGCGATCATCTGCATGCCGAGGTCGGGGCCGCGGCCGGTGACGACATTGAAGCAGCCCTCGGCAAAGCCGGCGGCATGGAAGATCTCGGCGAGCCGCAGTGTCGACAGCGGCGTGTCCTCGGCAGGCTTGGCGACGACGGTGCAACCGGCCATCAGTGCGGCGCCGAGCTTGAAGCAGAGCAGCGTCACCGGATAGTTGAAGGGCGTGATCGCGACGACGACGCCGACCGGCTCGCGGGTGATGACGATCTTTTCGCCGGCCACACCCGTCAGTGGCATCTCGGCGTGCAGGCGCAGGCCTTCCTCGGCGTAGACGTCGAGCAGTTCGGCCGAGCGCTGAATTTCGCTGATGGCTCCCGCCAGCGGACGGCCAAGCTCCCTGGTCAGCAGGCGGCCGACCTCACCGGCACTCTCGCGCATCAGCCGCGCCGCGTTCTTCTGCAGGCGGGCGCGCTCTGCCACGGGCGTCGTTTTCCACGATTGGAATGCGATCTCGGCTGCGTGGATCGCGGCATCGACATCCGCGGGCCCGGCCTCCGGAACGCTGTCGATCGTCTCGCCCGTTGCCGGATCGACGACGTCGAAGGTCGCGCCGCCTTGGGCTGCAACCCAGCGGCCGCCGATGAACATGTCCATGTCCGCGTCCCTCGCTCAGATCAGGTCGAGCATCAGCGCGGCCCGGGTCTCGCCCAACGCCGCCTCGGCCATCAGCCGTCCGGCTTCGGTCTCGAGCACGCCGAGCTGGGTCGTCAGGCGCGACGCATATTGACGTGGCGTCATCTTGAACCAGTCGCAGGCCACCGCGACGCCGGTGGTCGTGTAGCGCCACAGCTTGTCGGCGTCGCGCACGATCCGGTCGTTCAGCGAGCGCGGGTAGGGGCGGGTGTCGTGGCCGTCGATGATCTCGCCGACCGCGACGATGATGTCCTCCGGCCAATCGGCCTGTTCGAGGACTTCGCGCGACATGCGGACGCCTTCGCTTTCGTGGAGAAAGCGCACATCGGACTGCATCATGTTGGGGCCGAAGCCCTTCTCGATGATGTCCTTCATGTCGATCGCGTACCAGCCGATGTCGTGCAGGATGATCGCGAGCGAAACGATGTCCTCGTCCGCGTCCGGATAGTGCACGAGCAGCTTGCGCGCGTAGGCATAGGACAGGGGAATGTGGACGTCGTTCTTGCGCGCGCGCATGTACGGCTCGCTGATGCGCCAGACCTCGTCATAGCGGTTGCCGACATCGGACCTATCGAGCATTGCAATGTTCCATATGCGGAGAGAGGCCGGCGCTGCCGGCCTCTCTCGATTGGGTCAGGACAGGATGGTCACTTCGCCGGTCGAGCCGTTGACGCGCAGCATCTGTCCGTTCTTGATCGAGGAGCTGGCGCGTCCCGTGCCGGTGACGGCGGGCAGGCCGTATTCGCGGCACACGATCGCGGCGTGGGACATCATGCCGCCGATGTCGGTGACGATCGCGTTGATCTTGCCGAAGATCGGCGCCCAGCTCGGCGCGGTGACCGGCGCGACCAGGATCTCGCCCTGCTGGATCTGGCCGAGCTCGTCAGCGGAGCGCACCACGCGGGCGCGGCCCTCGACGAGGCCGGGGGAGGCGGCCATGCCGGACAGCTTGGTGGTGTTGGCAGCGCCATCGAGCCATCGGCCGATGCTCTCCGTGGTGATGCCCCACAGCATGATCGTGAACGGCTCGGTGATGACGTCGGGCGGATTGTTGAGCGCGGGCTGCGGCGGTGTCGTCGCGAGCGCAGCCAGGATTTTCTTCCGCCGCTCGATCTCCGGCGGCCAATAGGTCGGACCGATCGCCGGTGCGCCGACGGCCCAGCCATTGCCGTAGTCGAACAGCGCGTCGCGGACCTCCTGACGATTCAGATAGAACAGGTCGTCGGCGTCCTTCCAGAAGCCGGCATCGCGGAAGATGGCGCCGAGCTCGCGCATCTTGCGCCAGAATACGCTCATCGACCAATGCTCGATGTAGAAATTGTGGTTCTCGACATAGGGAAACACGGTCCGGGCCAGGCCCAGCTTGCCCTCGAAGGCGGCGCGTGCATCGGCGTCCAGCATCTCGGCATATTCGGACGTGATGCGGTCGCGCTCCTTGGCGATGGCCTCCGTCGGCCGGTCGATCTCCTCGCCCCGCTGCACGCGGACGACGTAGTCCCTGACATAGCCGAGCGGGATGTCGAGATGCTCGATCCAGTACTTGTCGGTTGAGTAGAAGCCGTTGCCGGAGGTGAAGTTGAACCAGGGATCCTGCGCCTCGCTCCAGGCCTTCAGCCATTCGCCGCCGTTCGGCGCACGGCCGACCGCGGCCAGCGCCTCGTCGACCGATCCGCTCTTCAGGGCATCGGCGACACCGAGCGTCACGGCGAGCTTGGCGAGCTTCTTCAACTCGTCGTCCGGACGAAACAGGTCGACTTCCACGCCCTGTACCATCTTGGCGATCGCCTGGTCGGGAATGGTGGGGAATTGCCCCTTCATGAAGCTGAAGAAGTCGAGATAGGCCGCGTAGCCGAGATTCAGGAACTCGAAATGATACTGCCAAGTCTTGTAGAGCAGCTGGATCGCCCGGTCATAGGTCTCCATCAGCGCGTAGGTGTTGTCGAGGCCGACTCCCGCCGTGATCCACTCCAGCGGCACGGCTTCGGGCAGCGGCTCGAAGTTGAGCGCCTCGAGATCGGCGATGTTGGCGCGGACCTTCTTGTCCCAGTTCGCCAGCAGGCGATCCCAGTTCTGGAAGTAGTAGCCGGCGCGCTCCATGAAATGCGGCACGCGGCCTGCGATCAGCTCGGGCGCCACCGCCACCGGGCTCATGTAGCAATAGCCATTGTGGATGCGGTATTCGACGCCGTTCGCCGGCGGGATCAGATAGTGCCGCGTGTTGTACTGGCCGAGGCACTTGACCGCGAATTCGACCGTGACGGCGTCGAACGGCTTGAACGGGCTCGGCCAGTGCTGCGAGTCGCAGAACCAGAACTTGCCGTCCTCCTTGTCGCGCAGGCTGTTCTGGAACTGGAGATAATAGGGGTAGAGCTTCTCCCAGCCCTCGGCGCCGACCGGCGTCTTCAGGTCATAGGGACTTGGGAATTTCGCATGCGCCGTCATTGTCGTTTTCCCCTCGGTTATCTGTTGTTTGTTGTCGTGATGCTCACCGCTTGGCCTGGACCGGGGCCAGCAGCGTTCCAAGTACACCCGCAATCCCGGTCTCGTAGATCGCGGTCGACTGCTTCTTCCTCTGGCTCCAGACGGTCTCCGGCCGGCTCTGCAGCGCGACGAGGTTCTCGTCCTCAGGGAGATCGGCGTCGATCGCCCATTCGACGTCCTGCGGACAGCCCATGCTGCGCTCGAGCGACTTGGCGAGCCTGGCGACGGCGAGCACCTGGGTATTGGACAGGGAAGGCAGGGTGCGACGTTCCGGCGCGATCACGCGCTCGACGGTCCGGCGCTCGGCATGATCGGCGACGAGCTCGAAATCCTTTTCGGCGATGCGCTGCTTGATGACCTGCAGAAGCACCTTCTCGACGACGAAATTGTCGGGCGTGATTTCGCCGGAGACCACGGGCTCGCCGAGCCCGAAGGCGGAATCGATCACGATCTTGGTACGGTCGCCGTTGATCGGATCCAGCGTCATCGCCACGCCCGCGGCGGCGGCGTTGACCATCTTCTGGACGCCGACCGACATCAGCACGTCGATCTGGCCGAGCCCGTTCTCGGCACGGTAGGAGATCGCGCGCGCGTTGAAGAGACTGGCCCAGCACGCCTTGACCTTCTCGACCACGGCGTCCTCGCCGACCACCCAGAGATAGGTATCCTGCTGGCCGGCGAAGCTGGCGTCGGGCAGGTCCTCGGCGGTCGCCGACGAGCGAACCGCCACCGGCAACTGACCGTCGGGCGACATCCGGCGATACGCCTCGCGGATCGCCTGCTCGACCGCGCCCGGCATCGGCTGCGCCATGATTGCGTCGCGGATCTCGTGCGACAACTTCTCTTCGTCATCGACATCGTCGAGCACGATCCGCGACAGGCGCTCGCTGATCGTCGCCTCGAGTCCGTTGCTTCGAAGATGAAGGGCGTAGGCGTCGGTCGCGACCGCAAATCCCGCGGGAACGCGCACGCCCTGGGCGATCATGCGCGCCAGGCTCGCGCATTTGCCACCGATGCGCGGGAAGTCGTCCTCGCGTGCGGCTTCGAACGGCACGATGAAGGATGCGGCTGCGTTGGCGCCCATGCGTCTGTTCCCCACCTTATGGCCCGGATCGGCTCCGGACTTGTTGTTGCTTGTGAAACGCGGCCAAGTGACGATCGTCGCGTCAGGTCACGTCCCATTCGATCCGAAGCGCCGTCGGCACGCGGAACGAGATGTTGTGAACGAAGTCGATGGTCTGGTCGGCAGCGAGCCGGAGACCAGGAAGCCTGCGGGTGAGCTCGCCGAGCGCGATCGCGAACTCGATGCGGGCCAGCTGCTGGCCGACGCAGGTGTGAATGCCGTAGCCGAAGGCCAGATGGCTTCTCGCGTCGGTGCGCCGGACGTCGAAACGGGTCGGCGCGGAGAACACCGCCTCGTCGCGATTGGCGGAGCCGATGAGCAGGAGGATATTGGAATCCTTCGGCACCGGTACGCCGCCGATCTGGGTGTCATTCAGGGCGCGCCGGCGCCAGGCCACGATGGACGGGCTGAAGCGCAAGCATTCCTCGACCGCCTTCGGAATGAGCTGCGGCTCGGCGATGATGGCTTCCCAGTTGTCGCGCCGCTGCAGCAGCTCGCGCATGCCGTTGGCCATCAGGGTCGTCGTGGTCTCGTGGCCGGCGAACAGTACGCTGTAGAGAACGCCGGCGATCTCCTCGTCGCTGATCTCGGCGCCGTCCTTCTGTAGTCGGACCAGATCGCCCGGCAGATCGTCGGTCGGATCGTCGTGGCGCTGACGCACCAGCGCGCGGCAGTAGGTCCAGTATTCGACCATGTTGCGCGCATGCACGATCTGCTCGTCGTCGCTGAGGTCGCCCCACGTCAGCAGCGCGCGGCTCACCGCCCAGGACTTCACGCGCGGCACGTCCATATTGGGAATGCCGACCAGCTTGAACAGCACCAGCGCCGGCACATCATAGGCGAACTCGCGGAAGAAGTCGGCATGTCCGCGATCGGCGAAGGCATCAATCGCCTGGTTGACGATCGCCTTGATCTCCGGCTCGATCGCCCTGAACCGGCGCGGCCCGAAGCAGCCCTGGACCAGCTTGCGGATGCGGGTGTGATCGGGCGGTACCCGCGCCGACAGGCCGGAATAGGCGGTGAAGCCGCCCTCGCGCATGATGCGCTTGCCTTCCTCGCACATCGGGCGAAGCGGGGCCTGGGCGTTCTCCGAGGAGAATGTGCGCCAGTCGTCGAACACAGCCTTGATGTCGGCGTGGCGCGCCACCACGAAATATTTCAGCTCGTCGGAGAAGAAGACAGGCGCCTCGGCGCGGGCCCATTCATAGAACGGGAACGGATCGCGCATCTCGAAGGGATCGAAGTCTTTGGCGGCGTCGCTGTAGGGACACCGCGCCAGCTGAGCTGCCGAACCTGGCATGTCGTCCTCCCATTCGCCGCCCTTGGTGGCGACGTTGTCATGGGCTCACTCTAAGCGGCGGCCTTTGGGTTTTCTTTAGCCCTTAACTCTATGACAATTTGAGAAAAATCGTCAATTATGCGGGCGGCGGCAGCCCCATGGCGCATGGCCTGGCCGGCAAAGGTCGCGTTGCCGAGCCGGTCGCGAACGAGCGGCCTTACGCCGTGAGCTTGCGGTGCAGCTCCTGAAGCGAGGCGCTCTTCGGCCGGTTGTCGAAATGCTTGAGCGAGTCGAGGTACAGCTTGAACTGGCGGTCGATCGCTTCGCGTCGTCCTTGCGCCTTGAACACCTGCATTGCCTCGGCATGCGCCATCTCGCACAAGGGATCGATCGCCAGCGCCTTCTGGCAATGCGCGAGCGCGGCCGAGTGGTCGTTGCGTTCGAGATAGATCCGTGCCGCGTCGCGTTGCACCTTGAAGAACATGTCGCGCAGCCAATAGCGCTTGCTCCAGCACCAGTCGCGCTCGCCATCGTCGGCGTACTCGACCGGAATGTCCTCGAACAGGTCGCCGGTGTACAGACGGTCCGCCGCCTGCAGACAGATCAGCGCCTCGTCGCTGGCGCCCGCCTTGATGTGACCCTGGGACTGACGGCAGAGCTGCTCGAAGGTTGAGATGTCGAGCCAGCTGCGCTCCGGGGGCACCAGCACGTAGCGCGATCCCTCGCGTCGGACATAGTTGCGCGTCTCGTCGCGTCCGTTGGGCTGGCCGAGCGCCAGCCGCAGATAGCGCACGGTGTGATAGAGGCGGTTACGCGCGGCCTCAATGTCCTCGGCGTTGGGCCAGAGCAGATCCGCAAGCTCGTCGGTGGCTGCGCCATGGCCGCCCTTCTGCAGCAGATAGGCGAACAGGGTCTTGGTCTTGCGGGTCGCTCCGCCGGGCGGGTCCCAGTTCACCTGGCTGCCGTCGTTGCGATAGATCCGCAACCGTCCGAAGCAGCGGATCTTCCAGCGGTCGCGGCTGTCGAGATGAACTGTACTGGGCTCTTCTGCCGAGCGCCGCAACAGCCACATGGGGTCGGCGCCTTCGGCTGCGTGCAGCGCGGCCGCCGATGTCCCGATCCGCAACTCCGGCGCGATCGCGCCGAGCCAGAAATCGACCTGCTCACGCAACGCGCCGCGCGTCTGCAGCCGCGACGGCAGCCAATGCGGATTGTCCACCAGTCCGGCGCTGGTGAGGATCTGCGGATGGCCGCGCAGCGCGACGAGCAACTGCTCGTCGATCAGCACCCGGCGGTTATAGAGAGAGGCGATCGAGACCTCGGACTGCTGGGTGAGCGTTTCAGCAAGTGCGGGCCAACCCTCGAAATTGGCCGTCGCCGAGTTGGTCTCGAGGCCCCAGCTCATGTCGACGACGAGCAGGGCGGGGCCGTGTCTGCGGGTCGGCGCCACCCACCTCTCGATTCGGCCTGCGACATCTCGAAACGAGATCGGCACCCGCAGCAACGCCATCTCGACAAAGCTCTTGCCCTCGACGAATCCGCTCTTGTTGATGCGCTTTGCGAGCTTCTCGACCCGCGCGACCGCGTTGACGTCCGCCGCGATCACGAAGATCCGGCACGGCTGTGCGACAGTCTGGTAAAGCTTGAAGAAGTCCGCAAAAAGAAGCTTTTGCTGCGTCGCGAATAGGGCGAGGTTGACAGAACTATTCTTGGTCATGGGTCCTCACCCGCGACAACCCCATTGCCGTCAGCAGACTGGAGGTAGTCTAAGAGCGGCCGCCGGAAGGTTGCAAGGCCCTGTTTCGCGAGCATTCCAGCAAGCTGGCGAGATCCAAAGGCCGTGAAATGCGGCAGCGAAATGAATAGCCTTCAGCGACGATGCATGTTCGGGTTCGAGGGAGGGGGATGCGGATCGAGCAAGCCAGCGGAGCTGATTGTCTCAACGCGAGGCTCCTCTAGACCGGCAGGCGCTCGTGAATTGCCGCTCCATGACCTCTCGGATGAAGGGGGACGCCGCTAGAACTGTCGGGCTGGCAGCGAGTTGATGATTGATGTTCGATGGAGGCCAGCCGCGGGATAGGCCTTATCCCTCAGCTTGTCATATGAGAAGTCTGGCTCCGTTGTCTCCCGCTTGCGAACCATCTCGAAAGAAAGCTCACGGTGCCCATTATGGGCATAGAGAGCTGACAAATATCGCAAGGGTGGAGCAAAGGTCGGAGCAAGAGCATGGCTGGCTTCTGCAAGATGGACGGCCTTGTCCAGTTCTCCCGCCATGGTCCCCGCAATGCAGCTCAAGGCATCGAGCTGAAAACGGAAAGGCGCCGCACCAGCGATCGTACGGGCAAGCAATGTGTGCTGAAAGCCGTCCTCTGGTTTGCCGAGATAGCTCTTTGCGATTCCCTGGCAGGCCCAGGCGATCGGGTTGGCGTGGTTCAGTTCGCGCAGCCACCCACGTTCCATCTGCCACCTTCATTCGATGGGACCGAGGGGGCGAACGAAGACCGTGAGTGGTGCGCTCAGTGTTATCGCAGCCGAGTCTGCAGAGCGCAGCATTGAGCGTATTGTCGCCAATCGGGCGACGATAGGCGAAGCGCCAAAGTCGCGGTGGCGAGCATGAAAAACCCGCCTTCATCTCAGCGTTTGTAATCCTTGTCTGCCGGCTTCAGGTGCCGGAGATACGGGGCGGACTCGGCCAGTTCGATTCCACCCACGACTCGCGATACCATGACCTCCGCGAACTTCCATCAAGAATACCGGCAGAGGGGGCGGACGCCAGCGATGGGCAAATGCGGCTTGTCTTTGATGTTGAGGGGTAAACGGCCGACGGCGGATGCGGGCGAACGGTCCAAATGGTGCCCTGGCCGGAATCGAAGCACCGCGAAGAATGCTGTAACCAAGGCTTCCTGGAAGCACCCGAAGTCGGTACTCACAGCCTTACTCACATGATTTATGAGTCCATAGGCCATTCGGCTCTCTTGATGGAGCCGTCCACGGCGGTTCATCTTCATCAACGTTGTGCAATGAGGATCAATGAGCTGCGTGGTCAGCATACCGGCGGACTTCAACGTCATCAAAGTTGTCTCGCCGGCAACGAATCGATGATCGATGACCGATGCAGGCCGGCCGCAGGATAGGCCTTGTCGCGCAGCTTGTCGTATGAAAAGTCCGGTTCGCTGGCCTGCAATCTCCTCACCATCTCGGAAGAGAGATCGTGCTTGCCTTCGTGCGCATAGAGCGCTGAAAGGTAACGCAAGGGTGGTGCGAAGGTCGGCGCCAGCGCATGACTGGCCTCCGCCAGATGGACGGCCTTATCGAGTTCGCCCGCCATCGTCCCCGCGATACAGCTCAACGCATCCATCTGGTATCTGAATGGTGCAGTTCCGGCGATGGTGCGCGCAAGCAGCGTATGTTGGAAGCCCTCGTCGGGCTTGCCGAGATAGCTCTTGGCGATTCCCAGACACGCCCAGCCGATCGGATTGGCGTGGTTCAATTGGATGCTGCGTTCGGCTAGTTCGTATGCGGCGACGTAGGACCGCCGCATCATGGTCTGAACGTGCGCGCTCAGGCCCGCAACATAAGAATTGTGAGGTTCGAGTTCGAGGGCGCGGTACATGAAGTCGAGGGCCTCGGCTTGCAGTGTCTGACGGCAACTGAATTGTCGTTCCGCAAGTAGAAAGGTTCGCAGATACGCCCGCCAAGCCAGATAGATCCCGCGTGATTCAATATCGAATGCGGCCGCGAAGAGCTTATCGGCCGTCGCAAAGTTGATCTTGCCGAGCCTGAAAAGATGCAGAATCCCCGAATAGCAGAGATCGGAGGCTACCTCGGCATCCGGCCCTCCCGAACGGACCGTGATGAACTGATCGATGGCGACGTTGACGACGAGATTGACGCACCGCATGACATCCGCATCGTTCAAGTCCAGCGCCTGAATGCCGGGTAGCTGCAGCGTGGACGACCACTTCAGGGCATGTTCCGGTCGCTGCGACAATGCGAGGCGGACGATTTGCCTGGTGTGGCCTCCGAACACGTCCGAATGTAGCGAAAGCGTCTTGCGCGGCGCTGCGTCCTTGTCGTCGCAAGCCGGGTCCATCGTATCCCGACAATCGATGACCTCGGCGACGCCGAGTTCCTGTATGGTTTTTGCGACCGAGTCGATCAGGCTGTCCGCGAGCAACGATGCGTCGGACTCTCCAGACTTGGAGTTGCGAACCAGCACGATCCGATTCCGTGGAATCGAACGTCCGCGCACCGGTTCTTCGAGGGCAATGTCCGCACGGCGATCGGTCCTTGCTTGGCGCGTAGTGCGGCGATCGCTGAAGTTCTGACGTTGCGATCGAAGCCAGTCCTCGAAACCATCTTCGCCAATATCGATGCCTTCCAGGAGTTCGCCGGAGTCGTCCGCTTTTGTGGCAAGATCGAAATCCGTATCAAATAAGGTCGGATCGAGCGCCAGCACATAGCTGTCCGCAAAAAGCACTCCGTGATCGTTTCCAAATGCCTTTCGAATTTCTGACAGGCTTTGGCGAAGGCTTGCCGCGCCCTGCTCCTTGCCTCGACTGCCCCACAGCTTATCCTGGATCCAGACGCGCGATCTTTTGTTTTCAGGCGATAGCGCCAGCATTGCCAGCAGTGCGCATGCCTTCCGTCCCCGCGGCGTGCAATCTTCACCGTTCGAATTGATGATCTTGGGCGGACCAAATAACCGAAGATGCACCTTGGCTGTCGAACTTCGCATGGATCGCTCTTGAGGGTCCTGCCCTGTCTTTCGTAGCCCGCTACCCTCAAAGGTAGCGGAAGACGTTTCTCAACCATGGAGTGAAATCCTGCGGCAAACACCTGTCAACGTGAAATATGCGTGAAATTGCGTTAATTCCGACTGCGGACGACTTGACCGTTCAGGGCTTCGAACTGAGCATCGCGACGTACCTGAGGTTGTTCGTCGGGTTTTTCCGGGGAGGCGCAAATGGCGCGGATAAGCGGCGAGAGCGGTGAAAGTGGCGAGAGCGGCGAGAGTGGCGAGAGCGGTGAAAGTGGCGAAAGCGCGCGCTCCCGGTCGTTCACGGCAGCACGGGCGCTCATCTCGGGTCGCGAGGGCGTGGTGGGGATGTGGCGGGATGTTGGTACCCCCCCGGCAAACTACGAAGCCAAACCGTACGCGCTGGACCGCTGGTCGACGCCGGTGCGATTGCGAACCCTGACCGCCGAACTGTTGTCCGGAATCTACTACGATGTCGGAGATTGCAACGAAACAAGCGAGTCCGTTTGCGTCGAATATCGGGGTCGCGGCGAAGACGGTACATGTGCGTTGATTCACATGATCAGGCCAAGTCCATCCGATTTCGCCAAACAACTGATCTTTGTGCATAACTATGCGGCACTTCGGATGGAGCGCAGCGGCGAGATCATGACGGAGATGACGGACATCCTGTCGTTCCTCGGCTCGGTGGGCTTCCTGCACCCGGATCGAACTCGGCGGACGTTCGAGCTGCTGACGCTGGTCCTGAACGTGACCGGCCTAATCGAGATGCGGGTCAAGCATGCGCTGACCTGCCGGCGACCGGTCGAGTACTCGCCCCAGATCCAGCCGATGATTCCAACGCCCGGTCACGGCTCACTGCCAAGCGGGCACGCGACGGAATCCTTTGCCGCCGCTTTCGTGTTCTATGCGTTGCTGTCGCAAGCCAGAAGCGCACGCATCAAATTCGATAGCGACGATCCGACTTTCGAGCAACTGATGCGGATTGCCGAACGCATCGCCATAAACCGGACGGTTGCCGGTGTTCACTTCCCAGTCGACAGTGTAGCCGGCATGAAGCTCGGTCTCGCCTTGGCGGAGTTCTATATTGCGCGTTTCTGCGGCGGCCGTTTTCTGAAGACGCATGCTTTCGATGGGCGAGGATTCGACGGCGACTTCTGCTACGAAGATTGGATCTCTGAATTCGTCGACGACCCCCAGGAGCGAAAGGCCAAGTCCGACAGCGGACGCAAAATATCTGGAAATACGCGCGCCGAAGTGCCGAAATCCTGTGATCTGAACCATCTCTGGGACCAGGCGGTCGCGGAGTGTCAGTTGATGATCGGAGTGGTAGGCAAATCGCGATGAAGCTTCATTGGAAAAAGACCGCTTGCGACCGTCCCGATCCCTATCTGGACTGGGAATTCCGGACCCGGCGCAAGCCCAACCCGGATCCCTGGTGCTCTGTGCAAATCCAGATCAGGCCGTTGCGCAGCGCTCTTGAGAGCCTTTACGAGCTACAACGCGCCGTCGATGAGGGGTACGTGCCTGACCACGACGTCCCGGCCAAGAAATTCACCATTCGAATGAGCGATGACGAGCGGACTCTCCTGAGTTGGTGGATCAAGGCCCTGGAAGGGCCTAAGCCGCCAGAGATCGATGAAGTCGACATGCAGTTCTTCATCTATCGCAAGGAAACGTTCATCTATCGTGGCGGCAGATTCCGCGATCCCGGATTTTATCGCTCTCTTTTCGTGGGGCCGCCGATCATCGGTTTGCAGTTCAACGACTTCAACCCCCAGCCCGATCCGACCAGCTTCGAACCTTCCTTCCTGGCGGCTACCAAGGTTGCTATCGGCATCATCGACGATGGGATTGCCTTTGCGCACGAAAGATTTCGAGATCGCCGTATGGTCTCGAAGATCGCGGCCATGTGGCTACAGGAGACGGAGAAGCGGAGTCCGGCAGACAACGCCGTCGTATTCGGCCGCCGCCTTATGCATGACGAGATCAAGCAGTTGTTGCAGGAATCCAAAAGCGAAGACCGCATTTACCGGAAGGTTGGTGCGACCGATTTCGGCAAGACCCGCGCCTACAATCCACTGGCCGCACGCGTCAGCCATGGGACGCATTTGCTCGATCTGGCTGCAGGCGGAGGTCGGGGCAGCGAAGGAGTTTCGATCCTCGCTGTCCAATTGCCGTCGGTGGCGACGATCGACACGTCGGGGCTGACGATGGGAAGCTATGTGCTGCAGGCGGTCAGGATGATCATGACGTGGGCCGATGCATTGAGCGAAGCCGGGAAGCCAATTCCGCTGGTCATGAACTTCAGCTATGGCCTTTTGGCGGGTCCTAAGGATGGCACTCAGTATCTCGAAAAAGCGCTCGCCGGCATGGTCCGCCACCGCAACAAGCGCCATCAAAACCCCAATCTGACCCGCCTGGTCATGCCGGCGGGCAACAGCTATCGCACCCGCGCCGCCGCAAAACTGGAGCTCAAAAAGGAGGTCGAAACCCTGGATTGGGTCATCCACCCCGATAGTGCAGCAACGAACTACGTCGAGATTTGGCTCGATACCGGCGCCGAAGGCAAGCCGGGACAGGCACCGGTGGAGATCTGGCTGACCGCACAGGACGAGAGGACGAGCCCACCCATTCGGCCTAGCGAGGGTTACATTCACCAGGCGACGATCGGTGGCGGTCCGATCGCTGGGATTTATTTCGACCGCATTCAGCACGGAAAATCCGTACGCGAGCTGATCCTGCTCGCTGTCAATCCGACCGTGCGCAACGACGACTGCCGCGAGATCGCACCTTCCGGTCGCTGGAAGCTGTCTCTTCGGAATTTGACCGGGACGGCGATCACGGCACATGTCTACGTTCAGCGCGACGATACGCCGTTCGGCTACCCGCGGCGCGGCCGCCAATCTTACCTCGATCACGCCGGTGCTTATGACCGAGATCCGCGGACCGGCGACTATCGGCTGCAGAGGGACGGTTGGCCAATTAGGTATGCCGACACCCTATCGTCGATTGCAACCGGCTCGATGAATGAGAGCGACCATGTCATCGTTGTCGGCGCCGCGGAGGCATCGGAGGGGCATCCCCCTTCCGACTATACGTCGAGCGGGCCCACGTTGGTTCGGTCCGGGCCGGACTGCTCGGCGTTCGCTGACGAAGGCAATGCGCTCTGGGGCGTCCTCGCCGCGGGCACGTTCAGCGGCTCGGCTGTGAAGCTCAACGGCACCAGCGTCGCCGCGCCTCAGATCGTGCGGAAGGTGGCAGACGAACTGCGGGCGATGGCTCATCCGGCTGCGGACAGTACGGCCGCGCCGGGTTGCATCAATCCGGCCGCGACTAATCCAGTGACGAGTCCCATCGATCCACCCGATCCTCGGCTCGGCAAATACATCTTCCGGCCTGGCTCCGACGGACACATTCCGAGGCGTCGCTATCCGGCGGTGAAGGAGCTATCGGCCGGACCTGAGTCTTAGATTGGCGCAGCGTGCGCCCTTCGCAAAAAAGACCGTGCGTATCGCGATCTTCGCCCACGCGTCGACATTACAGGCCAAGCGCTGTCCGCGCTCGTCAAGAAAAACTTTCGTGGCTTGCGTTTTGACGATTAATTCGCGGTGAGTTGACGCCCGTCTCACGCCGCCCGCGCATCCTGCTTCAAGCCACGCTGGTGTGGCACTTGATGGAGGACGATATGCGCAAATCCGCTATTCTCGCAGCTGCGATCCTTGCTGCGATGCAGTTGCCGGCACAGGCAGCCAAGTACACGTGTACATTTTTTAGAGACGGCAATCCCATTGGACAGCCTTGCTCGCTCGACACGGCAACGTCCGGCAAAATGTGCGAATACAAGTTTAGCTCGACTTTGACGGGCACATGCCTGGCGCAGACGGGCGCGGTCAATTTGCTCGCCTGCTGGCTCTCCGATCCGAACAAGGCGGTGGACCTAGCTCGGGGGCAGGTAAAATCGCAGGCTGATGTTGCACATGTCCTCGCCGAGCAACCGGGATTTGCCGCTGTGGGCGCCGCATTCAGCCTTGGATCGATCTGGCCCAACAATGCTCTTGTTGCCTATCGCGAAAACTTGAGCGGCCCGACGCTGCAGGCCGGCTGTACCGAATGACGTACAGGCAGTGCCAAACTGCGGGGCCGAAGCCGCTAACGCGGCTTCGGCTTTCGGCAGATGTCTATGTTTGATCAGAACTTGGTGCCCAATCCGCAGCATTCGGAGAAACACTATGACCGACAAAGTCCGAGTTCGATTTGCGACCAATCGAAATCCCATCTCGGGTCCCGATCTGTTCGGGCCAAAGTACAGAGACAACAATCCGAAGCACTATGTCACGGGATCAATCGACGTCTACCGGCTGTCCAACCTTCCGGATACCGGTTGGGTGCCGGACTCCAATTCGGTGCAAATTGATCCGCCGATCGACGCGTCGGTGTTCCAGCCGACCACGCAAAATCACAATGACATCGTGGCGTTCGCGCAAGATCGCGTCGCCGCGGAGCTCGCATCGGCCCGCGCGTCGCAATATGGCCTGATATTGCTGCCGGGTTTCGATTCGACCTTCTTAGGTTCGATGAGCCGTGCCGCGCAGGTCATGTCAAACTACAAAGCGGCAGACATCTTCTGTTTCTCATGGCCATCCCAAGGAAAATTGGACTTGGCGAGCTACAAGGCGGATCGTGATGCGGCCGCCAAGTCCGCCAATGCCGTCGCCGACTCGCTTCGCAGGTTATTCGCCGTTCTCAGGGCGCTTAAAGCCAACCTCCCGGTCTTGCACCTCGTCCCTCATTCGATGGGAAATTATGCACTTCAAAACGCCGTTCAGCTGATACCCGCGAAAGAACGCAACACTCTGCTATTCGAAAGCGCGTTTCTGATGGCGGCCGACGTAAACTACGATGCCTTGTCGAAGGCCAACGAACTGAAGCCATTGATCACCCTTGCCAAGAAAGTTCTCGTATACAAGAACGGCGGTGACCTGGCGTTGTCGCTGTCCGGCAGCATTCTTCTCAACAACTATCCTCGCTTGGGACAGTGGGGACCGCGTGATCTGAGCAAGCTTTCCAAGACGGTCAACTCGATCGACTGCTCTGATGTTGGATCAACCCAGGGAGACGACGGCGGGTCCCACTACGGACATCAGTACTACCGTCTGTCTCCCTGGGTCCTGAACGATGTTGTTCAGGTTCTGGCTGGAATACCGGCCAACAAGATCGCGGGCCGCCTTCCCGCGATCCCCGATGAAGGAGGCCGCGCTTGGTGGATTCCGTACGATTCGGGGGCTGCATCTTCAGGACGCGGCAAGCCGCGCAAAAACGAGGGAAAGCCGACCAGACGCAAGAAGTGAGCTGAGGTTGGGTCCGGTGGCCCATGATGGTATGGGGAGTTTCGGTGACGCAATCTTCTCCTAACGGCCACGCATCTCACCCCTGCACAAACTGCCCGTCGTGCTGATTCCCCTTGCACCGTCGGGCAAATCACCTGCACATTTTCGGCCATCCCGCCCGCACTGAGAGGGGCGTATCGCGATCGTCACGGGACGTTGCGGCGGGGAGTGGTGGCCGCGGGGCGACGCAGCATCTCAATGGGGGTGCGGACGAACGTCGTTTTGCGGACGGTCAAGCCGTGTGGTCCCGACACCCCGACGCTGGTGTCTTGATTGGCGACGATTGCCGATGACGGGGGCAAGCAAGCCCGGTCCCCAGGGAGAGCGCGGAGCAGCCGTTCAAACCATCGCGCAGGGAAGGCCGGGTTGTTTCCGGCTGAGCCTGTGGTTCCTGCCCCGTGCTTTTTTTCCGCACGGGGGCCATGGGTGCCAGTCGGCACTCGGCCTTCCCTGCGCCCTCTCAATTCAAGAGGACGCCAAACTGCAGCAGAGCTCGGGCCTGACAAGTCGCGAGATCGCGGTGGCATGGGCGTCAGTAGCTGCGACGAGCGCAGGCTGTTTGACAGGGTTGATGGGAAATCAGAGAGCGCGGCTCAAGCGAGACTTGGGGGGCTCAAACGTCCGGCTTCGCCAAGAGGCTTCGCCGGACACGCTTCGCCCTGCGAGCTACTCGCGCGGCTGCGCCACGCGTAGCCCGCAGGGCGAAGCGTGGTGCCCCTGGCCGATAGTCCACTATACATGTAAGTATTTGAATATAACGTATTTTTCGGTGCCAATTATTGTCGATACCAACAGAAATACCAACAAGATGACACCCGGTAGAGCGGGCATGAAAAACTGCGGGCCCCGACGCGCACTCGCGCGCCAGCGGCGGCCTTAGGGCGTTTGGGACGGAGTTGGTCAGCGACCCTGCGCCGCTGCGCCCTGGCGGCCCGGGTATGGGCAAAGGCGGAGGTGATGAAGACGGAGACGACGCGGCGCCCGCTCTTGCTGGCATGCGCCAGCACGTTGCCCATGAGTGCACACGGCAGCGCTGCCAAGTGACGTTGAGACCCTGCTGACTGCGGCCTTGATGACCTCGTGAGCGTCCGAGATCACCAGCTTGACGCTGCGAAGCTCCCGGCGGGCGAGCTTGCGCAGGAACGCAGTCCAGAACGTCTCGGTCTCGGACGGGCCGATGTCTATGCCGAGCACGTGCGCCGTCCTCGGAGGGGAGATCTACGACAAGAGCCTGCCCCCGCGAAGGCGGGGGTGAAAGCCTTCCTCAGCCGCCCGGTCGACGGCGATTGACCCTATTTGTGGGATGGACGGCTCCGGGAAGCTCGGGAAATAGCTTCCCTTGCACAGCTTGGGGATGCGCAGCTCGACCTTGCCGGCCCGGGTTTCCGAGCGCCGCTCGCGTAGCTGTTGCGCTGCGCCAGCCACTCGGCGCTCTTGTCGCCATTGGCCGCGCCCGTCAGATCGCCAACCTCGATCTTTATCAGCCGCTGGGCGACAAATCCGATCATCTTGCGCAGGACATCGGCATCGGGGCCTTCTCCACGAGCGCACGACGGTGCATCATCTTTTCGATCATCGGTGGTCCCCCGAAACAGGTTGGCGTCAGCACCCCGACCCTACCGGGCAATCGCCGGTGACCAATGCAAACCCGTCCGCCCGCTACGGCGCTATTTGAGGGCTAGCGTGCGAAAGGGTTTGCTATACCGAGCTACACCACCTCCGGGGACACGACCATTGCCCGCGATTCAACGCGCGGCAGCACGGCGTGATATTCATCAATGCTGTCGAGGTCGATGAGTGTCTTGCCTCCCATCTTGTACGCCCTGATCCGCCCCTGCGCGATCAGTTCATAGGCCTTTGTTTTGCCGAATTTGCCATAACGGCAACCTTCCTTGAACTCGACGAGACGGCGCTGCTTAATGTTGTCGTTATCGGTTTTGCCAATTGAGGTGCCTTGATCGAGTGGATTCGACGCTTGAACAGGAAAATTGATTCTGACCACGTTGCAGATGCTCCACTCCTGGAGGACTTTGCGCGATATCGACGTGAGTAATCGTGTACGCGCGTCGCAGGCAGGGACGCTCGTGACTGCTTGAAGTTCGCAGCGCCTTCTGCCTTGCGGAATGCAGTCAATTTGCCTCCGTACGAATTTGGAAGAGCGACAATGCTTCGATGTGTGCTTCGGATACGGTGGCGTAGAATTAATCTATTTTGGCACTTTGCAACGACCTAGAACACAAGTGGGGCCGGCGAGTTGACTCCGCAGAATTCGTCCGGACATGGCCGACTACATATGGTGTCGCTGGCCGGAGGCTCTCGCGTTAGGGGCTGCCGCTTCGCGGCATCGCTATCACTGCCCCGAACGCGGGTGCCTTGTTAACCGGTCTCGCGACTGCACTCGGCCCCGGGTCCCACCGCTGGCGCGGTGACCGCTATGCTGACCCTCCTACGGGTGCCTTCTCTGTCTTCGCTCCGCTCCGGTTGATACTTAGAGCGTGCCGCAGCTACCGTCCTGGCGGGAAAGCAGGTCGCTATCGTGGTCCCGACGACGGTGTTGGCTCGGCAGCATGTGGAGACGTTCCGCAAGCGCTTTGCGCCGATCGGCATTGAGGTCGGAAGTCTGCCGCGGGTCGCCTCGACGGCCGAGGAGCGCAAGGTGCGAGAGGGACAGAGAAGCGGTGAGCTCAAGGTCGTGGTTGGGACGCTTTCGCTCGCATCGAAGGAGATCAAGTGTGCCGATCTGGGGCTCGTCATCGGCTCTCAAGGGCGACCGAGACGGAATGTTCGCTCTCTGGATTCCGGAGCTGAACCTGCCGATCGCGGAGCTTCTTCCCTCGATTATGTGCAGTCTCAAGCAGTCAGGCGCGACATCTACGCGCGCGCCGCTCGATGCCGGACCGATGATGAGCTGGAGGAGCTGCAGGACGAAACGGCGCCGCTTCGGACCGCTGCCGCCGGCGGCCAGCAACCTTTTCGCAATCGCCAAGCTCAGATGAGTTGCAGAGAGTGCGGGATCATGCGTCTCTCGACGTGGGCCGGAAGCGATTGCGGCAATGCTGCTGTCGGGGAACTGATCCGGAGGTCGTGCTCACGGTTCCTGCAGCGCGATGACACTTGGGTCATCATGCCGGGCGGAGCAACGCGCCGGTCTTGCAAAGAATCGAACAGTTTTTGGATCTGCTGGATGAAGAGCGGTTGCCACTACGGCATCTCTGATGCTCGGTATTGAGACAAACCGCACTCGACGCGCCCGTAACGAAGCCGAAGGAAATCTTCCCTTGCAAGGTATCGATCCGTCTCTTTGAAGGACGATCTCCCCGGCACCGGCGGGCAAATCGGCTAGATGGCCAAATTGAAATGGACAGGGAGGAGATCCAGGCCTCCGGCGAACTCGCACCAATTGCCTGAGCTCACAGCGTAACAGCGATGATGGGCCTTCCAGCAGAGCTCCCTATCATGACGCAATTGTTCTTGTCAGCCCACCAAAGGAGGCGTCTGATCCTGCTGACGAAGCTGCTGGGGGCATGATGATGGTCAACGCGCTCATCGTTCGCGAGACCCACCTTCCGCAATCACCAAACGGGCGTGCAGCGCAATACGTTCGCATGTCGACGGACTATCAGCGCTACTCCATCCAGAATCAGGCTGCGGTGATTGCGGCCTATGCTCACGCCCACGGGCTTTCGATCGTCAAAACCTATGCGGATCATGGCGAGAGCGGTCTCAAGATCAAGAACAGGCCGGGGCTCGCCAAGCTGATCGAAGACGTCAGCAACAGGCGGGCCGACTTTGACCATATCCTGGTCTATGACATCAGCCGGTGGGGGCGCTTTCAGGATGTCGACGAAGCCGCACATTATGAGTTCATCTGCAAGCAGGCAGGGATCAGGGTCAGCTATTGCGCTGAGCAGTTCGACAATGACGGCAGCATGCTGTCCAACATCGTGAAGAACCTGAAGAGGGTTATGGCCGCGGAATATAGTCGCGAGCTCTCGCAAAAGGTTCACGCCGGTTCATGCAGGTTTGCGCGGATGGGATTCGCGCTGGGTGGCCAAACGATGTTCGGCCTTCAGCGTGTACTCGTTGACGAGAAGCTACAGCAAAAAAAGGTGTTGGTCAGGGGAGACCGAAAGTACCTGATGACCGACCACGTCAGGCTGCGGCCGGGCGAAATGAATGATCGTGCTGCGATCGCGTGGATCTTCAGGCGCTTTACCGAATTGCGATCCGAAACAGCGATTGCCCGCGAACTCAACGACCGGGGGGCGCCCACCGCCAACGGCCGAGTCTGGAATCGGGCGATGGTGGGCAGGATTCTGCGCAACGAGAACTATCTGGGAAACATCGTCTACAATCGTCGTTCTCGCAGGCTCGGCGGTGTCTCGGTTTCCAACCCGCCAGAGGATTGGGTTCGCGGCGAAGCCGCCCTTGAGCCGACTATCGATCAAGATCTCTTCCGGCAGGTGCAAAAGATCATAGCGGAACGGCGGGTCGACCTTTCCGAGGAGGAAATGCTGCTGCGGCTGCGACAGACATTAAAGAGGAAAGGATGTCTCAGCCCCTCGATCATCAATTCGACGATTGGTCTGCCGTGCTGCAAAACATACATGGATCACTTCGGGACTCTCAGAAGGGCATATGAACTGGTCGGGTATACGCCAAGGCGGCGCTGCGACTATTTCGATGTGCGGCGCGCCTGGTCAAGTGACCTCGTGAAGCTATCGTCGCGTATCTGCGCGGAGATAAAAAGGCAGTCGGGGATCGGTGTCCGCTTCGGCAATGTCAGAGGATACGTCTATTCTGCTCCGGAACATCATCTGGTCGTCGGGTCCAAGCGCCACCTCTTTTTCCGAATAGCCTATTGGACCGCAGCATGTCGGCGAAGTGTTTCTCCATTTTGGACCGTGTCTTGCCGGCACCTGCCTGAGGGATTGATCATTGCCATCCGACTTGGCGAGCGCAACGGATCGATTCTGGATTATGTTGTTCTCCCGACCGTCGCTAACGCCAGTCTGACGATCAGATTTCAGGAGCAGGGACGCGTGGATCATGGCGTCTTGTACTTCAAGACAGAGGGCGCCCTGGCTCGTGCAGTTGCTCGTCTCGTCACCGCACGGAACCATACCGGGCGAACACGGCCGCAAGCGCTGATCCGAGCACTGAAAGAAACCCCAACCAACGAACAGGGCGCCGGCCGGCGGCGTCGATAGAACGAAGATAAAGATACGCTCCGAGCAGCGGCCCGTAGTTTCGTCGGAAGTCGCCGTTCAGTTTCGAAATATGAACAAGGTCGGACTTCGGACCTTTGTGTTCAGCCATTGCTGTCTCCCTGAATTGAGTCAGCACCCTATGAACCACTGATTTGCCCGACGGCGCAAGACAAAATTTCTGTTTTTTAGAATTTGATTCAGCGCTCGCACGGTGGGGGCTGGTTGGCGTTTCAGGCAAGAGAGGCTGGTTTTGGTATGGATGTCGTCAGCTGGCCGGGCCGGCAGAGCAGACCGGATTGTTTGAAACTTCCGGTAACATGATGACATGAATGGAAACCTCAGATAATTTGGTATCTGGGGGTGGTTCATGCGTCAGGTGTTGTTTCGCGTGTCGATCGCGGTCGCGTTGGGTTGCAGTGCGGGGTTTCCGGCTTTGGCGACCGATCTTTGGCAGTTCGATTTTACGTCCTCGCGCGGCGGCGGGCAGTTTCTGGTCAATCCGGCCAATTTCGTCATTCCGGCATCAGCTGGCTCGCCGTCCACGTTCAATGTGGTCGGGGCGAATATCACGATCGATGCTGGAGGTGTGCTGGGGACCGCTCACTACACGTTGGGGAGCTTGTCTGGGACGAACTGTACGCCGGCGGAGTGCCGGGTGATTTTCTCCGTTCCAGACGTTGTTCCCGGGTTTGGCACCTACGATGTCTTGCTGCAGCTCAACTTCGAACGGATCTGGGTGAATTGGTCTACGCCCAGTCAGCAACAGATTCAGATGTGGTTGAGCACCAATCCCACGGCAACTTTCAACTGGAACGATGTGGCTACGGCGACGCGGACGGTAGTGTCTGTTGCGCCCGGATGGCTTGCCACGCCGATCAACTCCGATTGGAACACGGCAGCGAATTGGACTGTGGGATCGGTCCCCCTTGCGACAGACACCGCCCGGTTCGGCGCCTCGACGGTGACCGCAATCGACATCAGGCAGGCAACGCAGGTGGCTGGTTTGAGCTTTCTGAGCGGCGCTCCTGCCTACACATTCAATGTGACCGGTAACTCCGGTGGTGCCGCGTCGCTGGTGATCAGTGGGGCGGGGATTGACGATCAGTCCGCCAATCGCCCGAGTTTCGTGGTCTCCGGCGTCACGGGCAATCTCGGGGCGCTCCAGTTTGCCAATTCGGCGACGGCCGGTGACGCTGTCATCACCACGGGCGCCTTTGGAGTTACGCGCTTTATCGACACCAGCAGTGGCGGCACCGCCCAGCTCATAACCAATCTCGGCGGCTCGGTCGACATCTCTGGGCTGACCTCTGGCGGGATAAGTGTTGGATCGATTGCTGGCGCCGGTAACTTTGTCCTCGGTTCAAAAGCCCTCACGACCGGATTGTTGAATACGGACACCGAGGTTTCGGGTGTCATATCTGGGGCCGGTGGCAGTCTGACGAAGGCTGGAAGCGGGGCGCTGATCCTGTCCGGCAACAACACCTATTCAGGAGGTACCCAGCTGAACGCCGGCTCTTTGGCCATTGCCAACAATAACGCCTTGGGCAGCGGAACGCTCAATATGGCGAACGGAACGAGCCTCTCTTTCGCGAACACGGCCGACTTTGCAATCGGCAACGGGATTCAGGTCACAGGGAGCGGACATTTTGCGGCGCCGGCAGGCACGACGCAGACCGTCCAGGGGACGATCTCGGATGGAGGGTCTGCTGGAACGCTGGTGTTCGACGGCGTTGGAACAATGGTCCTGGCCGCTGCCAACGCCTACACCGGCGGTACCGTGATCAACGCGGGCACCTTACGTCTTTCGGGCAGCGGCACGCTCGGTGCGGCCAGCGGATCAACGACGGTCGCAGGCGGAATTCTCGACCTTGGCGGAACCATTCAGACGCAAAATGGAGGTGTCTTCCTGACGGGTGGGACGGTCAGAAATGGTGCGATCGCGTCCAATACAGACTTTGTCGTTCAATCCGGCACTGCAGACCTTGATCTCAGCGGTGCCGGCGGTCTCACGAAAACGGGCGCGGGTACGTTCGTCCTCGCTGGGACGGCGAGCTACACCGGAGCAACGAATATCAACGGCGGCGTGTTCCAAGTAGACGGAGCGCTCACTGGGACGTCGGCAGTCAACCTGAATTCCGGGATGATAACCGGCACCGGGACAATTGATCCCCTGACGGTCAGCATCAATAGTGGCACCGTCCTCGCGCCCGGAAACGGCACAGCCGGGAGTTCGATGGCGATCGTGGGGAATCTCGCATTTCAATCTGGCGCGATCTATCTCATTCAGCTCAATCCGACAGCCTCGAGTTTCGCCAGTGTCAGCGGCACGATGACGGCGGGCGGGGCAACGGTCGATGCAATCTTTGCTGCGGGAAGCTACGTCGCCAAGCGCTATACAATTCTGTCCGCCGGTGGCGGCGTCAGCGGGACGTTTGCTTCCCTCGTGAATACCAATCTCCCGGCTGGTTTCAAATCCGCCCTCAGCTATGACGCAAATGCTGCTTATCTCGACCTATCGCTTGATTTCGTTCCGGCAAGCGCGCCGAACTACGGTGGCGGCCTGTCCGCGAACCAGCGGAATGTTGCCAACGCACTGACGCGGTTCTTCGATACGACCGGCAGTATTCCGCTCGTGTTTGGCACACTTTCGCCTTCAGGACTGACCCAAGTATCGGGAGAGCTCGCGTCAGCTCCGCAGCAGGCTACGTTCAATGCGATGGGGCAGTTTGTCAGCCTGCTCGGGGATCACGGTCAGGCCGGAGGCGACGGCGGTGGCGAAGTTGCCCCGCTGGCCTATGCCGAGGCTGGCAGGACACCGAGTCGGCCGGCGGGGAACGCGTTTGCGTTGATGAGCAGGCAACCAGAATCGCTTGAGCCGCGCTGGAGCGTTTGGGTTGACGGATTTGGCGGGTCGCAGTCGACGGATGGAAGCGCCGGAGCCGGATCAGCTCACTCCACCAGCCGGATCTACGGGACTGCGGTCGGGGCAGAGTACGCATTGACGCCGGCCACGATCGCGGGATTTGCTCTCGCGGGGGGCGGCACAGGGTTCAGTGTCAACGCTCTCGGAACAGGGAGATCTGATCTGTTTCAGGCTGGCGCCTATGTTCGGCACGTCCAAGGGCCGGCCTATCTGAGCGCAGCCTTGGCTTACGGTTGGCAGGATGTAACGACAGATCGCACCATAGCCGGTGTCGATCGGTTGAAGGGGTCGTTCAAAGCGAACGCCTATTCTGGACGCGTTGAAGCAGGCTATCGCCTGTCGGTGCCCTTGATCCGCAATTTCAGTCTGACGCCCTATGCAGCAGGCCAGGCCACCCATCTGGATCTGCCCCAATACGCCGAGCAGTCGGTCGCTGGCGCCTCCGTATTCGCCCTGAGCTATTCCGCCAAGCGAGTGACAGATTACCGGACTGAAATAGGACTTCGGACCGGCCTGTCCTTGGGGAACGAGGATGGCGAGTTCAGCTGGCGAGGCCGCGTCGCCTGGGCTCATGACTTCAACTCGGACCGCAGCATCGCTGCAACTTTCCAATCACTGCCGGGGGCAAGCTTTACCGTCAGCGGCGCGCGGCCGGCGCCAAATGCTGCTTTGACCACTCTGGGTGTAGAGCGACATTGGCGCAATGGCTGGTCCGCGGCTGCGACCCTCGACGGAGAGTTCTCGACCAGCACACGTTCCTATTCCGGTAGAGCTTCCATGCGCTATGTCTGGTGACCGAGGCGTCGCGGGAATGGATGAGGCGGATCATCGGGGACTAGGCGCGTGACCCCAAACTCAATGTCGTGATGGAAACGCGATGTCCACTTTAGCCGTTAGAGCGGCCGAAGTTGTGCTGCAGCGTGAATGGTCGTGAGGGGCCAGAGGACTAAACCGCTCGCGCGGTAGGGCACGACGGCCGGCAGCACGGCTGAGAGGATAGCGCAGCGAGGCGTCCTGTC
>NZ_JBNPUD010000012.1:0-209052 GCF_051167995.1 Bradyrhizobium sp. HKCCYLRH3073 | reverse complement strand
CCAGCCTTGAGGCCGGCCGATCACCGGTCTACAAAAAAGACAGTTGCTCCCCGGGGACCGGCTTGATTGCCCCCGTCGTCAACGCAGCGCGGAAGCGCTGGCGTCGACTTGACCTCGGCACCGGGAGGTCAGGACCACACGACTTCACGTCCGCAAGCTGCCGTTCGTCCGCGTAGCAAGCTACGCTGCGGCACCTCGCGGCCATCGCCTCCCCGCCTCGCGTGTCGTGACGATCGCGCGCAACGCCCCTCCGAGTGAGGCGGGATGCGTGGGAACATCGTCCTGATTTGCCCGACGACACAAGGCCGCAACGGTGCGGCAAACTGGCTCGACGGGCAGTTCACGCAGAGCTGTCATGAGCAGATTGCCCGTCGGGCAGTCATCGCCCCTCACCGCGCAGGCGCGCGGCCGGAGCTATTCCACGCGCGCACCGAACAGCGCCACGAACCTGTCGATGTCGTGCTCACGCAGGCCGAACAGCCAATAGCGCACGGGAATCTCCGGCGTTCCGATCCGCACGAGCCGCCCCGACGCCAGCCACGGCTGCGCGGCGCGATCCGACACGAAGCCGATATGGCGGCCGCCAAGCAGCGCCGAGATCACCGCCGTGCTCGACGACAGCTTGAGGACGGGATGCGCCACACGCTCGGGCTCGACCCGGTGAGAGACGAGCGCCGCGGTCAGCGTCTGCGTCAGCTCGCCGTGCTCCCACAACAAGGGCGCCTGCTCGGCCAGCGACTTCCAGCTCAGATCGGCCGGCACGTGCTGCGCCCGCTCGGGATGAGCGCATAGCACCAGTCGGTCGGCGAACACGGCGACCTGGCGGAACTGCGGGTGGCTCGGCATGGCGCTGGTCACCCCCGCATCCGCCGTTCCCCGCATCACATAAGCCGCTACCTCGTTGACGCTGCCACGGACGAGATCGACACCGAACGCGCCGGGACCATTGTCCCGCGCCAGAAGATGCGGCATCCAGAAGTCGTAGGCACTGGCGGTGCATGCCACCAGCGCGGACGGTGAGGCGGGACGCCGGCCTTCGACACGGCGCATCGTCAGCTCGATGTCACGCAGGATCCGCTCGGCCTCGTTCAACAGCACCTGTCCGGCCTCGGTCAGCATCAGCCGGCGCCCGGAGCGGTCGAACAGCGGGACGTCGAGCTTCTCCTCCAGCTTCTTGATCGAGACGCTGACCGCCGATTGCGTGAGGCCCAGCCGCTCGGCAGCATGGGTGAAGCTGCCAAAATGAGCGGCTTCGAGGAAGATCCTCATTTGCTCGAAGGTCATGGACTCTCCTGGGCCTCGGCGACGTCCGGCTCGCCGCCGAATGCGCTCCCACGGACAAATTCGAACCAGTTCCCGAGCCGGCCTGCCGTCAAACCAGTCACTCCCATCGCTTTCGATGAATTCGTTTCATCCTCGCAGGGACCAGCATCAAAAGCGGCGCCGCATCATTCATACACTTCAGTGCGCATGAACTGAATGAATAAGTAGTTCCGATCTGCTTTCGCCGCAGGCACTTCAGGACGTTTTATCGATCAATCACGCCGCTATTTTCAGCACCGACCGCATACGCCTGCGCGCGACCCGGTTTGGCAAGACGCTTGCTAATTACTTCGCACGAAGGCTTTCGAGCGAGGACAGCGAGGATATGCCGCCTGCACCTTCTGCGACACCCACCGACGAGGCACAGATCCATGATCGTGCTCCGCGCGCCTCCTTCGCAGCATGCGGGGTCGCGTGATGGAGTTCGGCATCTGGCTTCCCGTCTATGGCGGCTGGCTGCGTTCGCTGGACGCACCGACCGGCCCTGACGTTGCCGCCTGTCTCGCGATCGCCCAGCAGGCCGAAGCGCTCGGGTTCGACTTCCTTTACGCCTCGGAGAACCTGCTCAACTGCATCCATGGCCCGAGCGAGAGCGTCGCCGACGCCTGGAGCATTCTGGCGGCGATCGCCGCCGTCACCAGCAAGGTCGGGCTTTGCGGCGCCATCAAGCCCGGCTTCCGCTCGCCGTTCCTCGTCGCCCGGATGCTCGACACGCTGTCGAAGATCGCGGAGCGCAGGCTCGGCATGAATATCGTCTGCGGCTGGTGGAAGGAGGAGTTCGACCTGTCCGGCGTCGACTGGCTGGATCATGACGGACGTTACGACCGCGCCGGCGAGTTCCTGCGCACGCTCTATGGCCTGTTTCAGCCGCCTGCCGAAATTGCCGGGACGGACGCTCCGCCTGGAGAGGCGCAGCCGGTCGAGCTCAAGCAGCCACCGACCTATGGCCTGGACCAGAACGCCCTGCCGGAGGTGTGGATCGCCGGCCACTCCGGCCGCGCCATGCAGATGGCCGCGGAATGGGGCCATTGCCTGTTCCTCAATGGCATGGGCGACGAGGAGCTGAAGCGGCGCATCGAGGCGGTACGTCAGGAGGCCAACAGCTGGGGCCGGACGATCCTGATCGCAGCGAATGCCTACGTCATCGCGACCGAGACGACCGAGCAGGCAAGGCAGCGCTGGAAGACGGTCGTAGGTCGCCGCAATTCACAGACGATCGACTTCTTCCGCAAGGTGATCGGCAGCTCCGGTGCCGCCGCCTGGGCCGCGCTCGGCGAGGAACAGATGGTCGATTCCAACGCCGGCTTCGAGCTCGGCCTGATCGGTTCCTTCGAGGACATCCGCAACCGCATCCCCCAGCTGCAGGCCTTGGGCCTCGACCGCATCGTCTGTCAGTTCGACGACCCGATGCGCGACGCCGGTCCGTTCATGAAGCAGGTGATCCGCCCGCTCAGGGACAATCGCACACTCGCTTTCGAAGGTCAGATGTCATGAGCGCGCTCGAAGCCACGATCACTTCCGCCGGCGACATACGACAGGGCTTCAAGGACGTGTTCAGCCAGCTCGCATCCGGCGTCTGCATCGTGACGTTCCGGCGCGGCGGACAGCTCCATGGCTTCACGGCCACCTCGGTCACGTCGGTCTCGTTGCAGCCGCCACGGGTGCTGTTCTGCGTCGCGCAGAACAGCCAGAGTTACGCCTGCCTCGGCGTCGGCCTGAGCGTTGGGATTTCCGTCCTCAGCGCCGGCCAACGGGCCTTGTCCGATCGCTTCGCGAGCAAGCTCGCACCCGGCTCCTATGATGACGTGGCGACGATCGAAGGCGCCGGCCGGGCGCCGCTGATCGCGGGCGCTCTCGGACAGCTGAGCACTGCCATCGTCGACCTGATCCCGTCCGGTGACCACGCCATCGTGCTCTGCGACGTAACCTCCGCCCATGCGGGCGGCGGCGCGCCGCTGCTCTACCACGCCCGCAACTATCACACGCTTCACCAGAGTTCCTGAACCCCGGAGAAATCGCAATGGACAAATCGATCTTTGCCGCGATGCCGAGCCTGACGCCGACCCTCGGGTATGCGTCGATGATCGGACTAGGCCTGTTCTCGCTCGCCCTGTCCTATGCCGTGAAGACCTTGCTCGTTCGAAACACTCACGACTTCATCATCGCCGACCGCCGCGTCGGCTTCGGTTTCGGCGTCGGTTCGGTGATCGCCGTCTGGACCTGGGCCATGGCGGTGATGATGAGCTCGGCGATGACGTATCAATGGGGCCTCTCCGGCCTGTTCTGGTTCGTGGTGCCCAACGGCTTCGCGGTCATGGCGATGATCCCGTTCGCCCGCATCCTGCGCAAGAACATGCCGGAGGGCTACACGATCTCCGAGTTCATCGAGTACCGGTTCGGCAGGTCGAAAGCCGCGACCGCAATCGTCACCGTGACGATGATCTTCGGAATCATCCTGGAGATCCTGATCAATCTCAAGGGCACCTCCGTCGTCGTCTCGACGGTGTTCGGGATCGACTGGAAGGTGGCGACCGTCGTCGGCATCATCTGCGTGCTCGCCTATTCATACTTCGGAGGCTTGTGGACGAGCGTGATGACCGGAACGCTCAACACGCTGATGATCACCGTGCCGGCCGCGATTGTCGTGGCCGCGGTGTATGCCGCGATCCCGGGCGGATCTGAAGCGGTCTTCAACGCCGCCGGCGCGGCCGATGCCCGCAACCTGTCGGTGCTGCGTCCCGATGCCGCCGCGGGCTTCGGCATCACGCTTGCGTTCGGCCTCCTCGCCGCAACGGTCTCGGACCAGACATTCTGGCAGAAGGTCTGGGCCATCAAGAGCCGCGACGTCGGCCGCGTGTTCCTCTGGTCGGGCGCGCTGTTCTATCCGATCCCGATCTGCCTGGGCATGCTCGGCCTGGTCGGTATCGCCTATGGCCTCAAGCCGGCCGATTTCGGCGGCGACATCGTCGCGGTCGGCCCCTATATCGTCTCCCATATCGGCCTCGGTCTGACCCTGGTCCTGCTTTACGTGCTCGTCATCCTTGCCGCCTGCTACTCGACCATCGACGGCGCCAGTGCCGCGCTGTCCTCGGTCGTCGCCGTCGACATCGTCAAGCGCTACTTCCCGCAGACCTCCGAGAGCAGCCTGTTCGTGATCACCAAGCTTTCGGTCCTGCTCGGCGGCATCATCGCGACCCTCATCGTGCTCTCCGGCCTCGACTTCACGACATTGGTGCTGACGACCTATGCGCTGAAGACCTCGATCCTGCTGCCGCTGGTGCTGTCCATCCTGTGGCCGAAGACCAACATGATCGGCTTCGTCGGCGGCATCGCGCTGGCGATCGGCGTGGGCATGCCGATCTACGCCACGGCCGGCGAGCTGATCGGAACGCTGTCGATCGTCGCGATCAGCGGGCTGACCGTCGTCATCGCGGGTCTGATCGGCGGCGAGAACTTCGACCTCACCGGCCTGCGGCGTATCGGCGACGAGGTCTCTGCCCCGGCCGAATAGCTGCGCGAGGCGCGCCGGTCCTCGGCGCGCCCGTCCCTCTGACATCCCAAAGGAGCCAACCATGTACGTCCTGATCACCATCGTCGGCATTCTCGTCACCCTGTTCTTCCTCGCTGGATTCTGGCGCGGCCTGCAGAACGCCATCGCCGAATATCGCAGCGGCGCCGCCGAGCCGACCGACGTGCCCGACTATGGCTATGGCGGGCTGGCAGCGATCTCGGTGATCGCGTCCGCCGTCATCATTGCCGGCGTCGGCTTCACCCCCGCGATGATCTATGCCGGCCCGCTGCTTGCGCTGGTGACGGCGGCTGGATGCGGGCTCGCCTTCTTCGTCGAGCAGAAGAGCGCCTGATCACCGACCACCCGAAGTTCATGACGGACTGGACGAGTTTCGGACGCAAGGAGAGCATTGCATGACGACGACCACGAGGAAGAAGGCTCATCTTCTGGGATTCATCCAGCACGGCGTGAACAGTCACGCCACCGGAATGTGGCGCCACGTCAAGGACAAGATCGGCTGGGATTTCGCCCGGCCGGACTACTGGCAGCACATGGCCCGCACGATGGAACGCGGGATGTTCGATGCCATGTTCATCGCCGATGAGCTCGCGCCCTACAACACACACGAGGACAGCTCCGACGCGATCGTGAAATGGGCTGTGCAGTGCCCGACCCACGAGCCGTCGACGATCGTGCCGATCATCACCACCGCGACCAAGCATCTCGGCGTCGGCGTCACCCTGTCGACGGCGTTCGAGCATCCCTATTCGATGTGCCGCAGGCTCTCGAGCCTCGATCACCTCTCGGGCGGCCGCGTTGCCTGGAACATCGTGTCGTCCTACTCCAAGAGCGAATGGGATGCCTATGGTCACACCATGACCGAGCGCAGCGGCCGCTACGACCGGCTCGAGGAATACATGGAGGTCTGCTACCAGCTGTGGGATTCCTGGGAGCCGGATGCGATCATCGCCGACAAGGTGTCCGGCATCTATGCTGATCCCGCCAAGATCAAGGTCGTGAACCACGAGGGCAAGTACTACAAGTGCCATGGCCGGCATTTTTGCGCGCCCTCCCCGCAGGGACGGCCGGTGCTATGGCAGGCCGGCTCATCCAACCAGGGCCGCGACTTCGCCGCCAAGCATGCCGAGGCGATCTTCGCCGTGCATCCGAACGTCGACCGCATGAGGCAATATGCCGGCGATCTGAACGAGCGGCTCGCCGGCAAGTTCGATCGCAAGCCGGGTTCGGTGAAGCTGATCTACGGCCTGCAGACCGTGGTCGCGGAAACACGCTCGGAGGCGCAGGAGAAGTACGCGCGAATCAAGGAGTGCATTCCGCCGGAGGGCGCGCTGGCCTGGATGTCCGGCCATTTCGGGCTGGATTTCTCCAAGTTCGACGGCAATGCCATCGTGCAGAACATCGAGGTGCCGGGCATTCAGGGTCTGTTCGAGTCGATCATCTACGCCAAGGGCGGCGCGCCGGTGACGGTGAAGGAGGCGGCGATGATCTACGCGCAGGGCATGGGCATGCCGGTCGCGGTCGGCACCGCCAAGGACATCGCCGACCAGATCGAGCACTACATGGATGACGGCGGCGCCGACGGCTTCATGCTGGCGGCGACCTACACGCCCGGCTGCTTCGAGGAGTTCGCCGATCTCGTCGTTCCCGAGTTGCAGCGGCGCGGCCGGTTCAGGACGCGATATACGGGCACGACCTTGCGGGAGAATCTGCTGGAAGATTGAGTCTGGTGAGCCCCGCCGCCGGGCCGCCCTTCGAGATGCCAGCTTCCGTCATGCTGAAGAGTGCGGCTTGCGGCGCGTCTCGAAGGCCCCTGCTCAACGGCGCGCGGCTCAAGCGCTCAGCGCGCGCATCTCCGCATGCAGATCCGACTTGCCCTCGAAGCCGATGCCGGGGAGTTCGGGCATGGTGATGTGGCCGTCGATGACGTCAACGCCGTCGGGGAAGCCGCCATAGGGCTGGAACAGGTCGGGATAGCTCTCATTGCCGCCGAGGCCGAGGCCGGCGGCGATGTTGAGCGACATCTGGTGGCCGCCATGCGGGATGCAGCGCGACGGCGACCAGCCGTAGGTCCTGAGCACGTCGAGCGTGCGCAGATATTCGCACAGGCCGTAGGACAGCGCGCAGTCGAACTGCAGCCAGTCGCGGTCCGGACGCATGCCGCCATAGCGGATCAGGTTGCGGGCGTCCTGGTGGCTGAACAGGTTCTCGCCGGTCGCCATCGGGCCGGGATAGAAATCGGCGAGCGTCGCCTGCAGATGATAGTCGAGCGGATCGCCCGCCTCCTCGTACCAGAACAGCGGATAGTCGCGCAGCATCTTGGCGTAGGCGATCGCTGTCTCCAGGTCGAAGCGGCCGTTGGCGTCGACGGCGAGCTGGTTGCTCGGACCGATCTCGTCGAGCACGGCCTCGATGCGCTGGCGATCCTCCTCGATCGGCGCGCCGCCGATCTTCATCTTGACGACGTTGTAGCCGCGCTCGAGATAGCCGCGCATCTCCCGGCGCAGCGCCGAGAGATCCTTGCCGGGATAGTAATAGCCGCCGGCGGCGTAGACGAACACGCGCGGATCGGCCTTGCGGTTGTGGCGCTCCGCGAGCAGACGGAACAGCGGCTTGTCGGCGATCTTGGCAACAGCGTCCCAGATCGCCATGTCCAACGTGCCGACCGCGACCGAGCGCTCGCCGTGACCGCCGGGCTTCTCGTTCGTCATCATCGCCGTCCAGGCCTTGTCCGGATCGATGTTGTCCTTGGTGGCATCGAGCAGCGAGGCGGGATCCGCCTCGAGGAGTCGCGCGCGAAACCGCTCGCGAATCAGGCCGCCCTGGCCGTAGCGGCCGTTGGAGTTGAAGCCGTAGCCGACCACGGGATGCCCGTTGCGCTCGACATTGGTGATGACCGCAACGAGGCTCGACGTCATCTTGGTGAAATCGATATAGGCATTGCGGATCGGCGATGAGATCGGCTTCGTCACCTCGCGGACGTCGACGATACGAACGGTCATGGTCAATCTCCTGATCGTGGTCGCGAGCGCCGCGTCAGAGCGAGGCGCCGGCGCAGATGGTGATGGTCTGTCCGGTGATGGCAGCCGCTTCCGGCGACAGCAGGAAGGCGGTGAGCGCGGCCACTTCGCCTGGATCGACGTAGCGGCCCATCGGCGGCAGCACCGGCGCGGTGCCGGCGCGGCTGGGGTCGCGCAGGAACGGCGTGTCCGTGGCGGCTGGCGCGATGACGTTGACGGTGACTTGGCGCGGCGCCAGCTCGATCGCCCAGGAGCGCGCGAGACCGGTGAGTGCCGCCTTGGTCGCGGCGTACTGGCTGCGGCCGGCCGCGCCGTTGGCGGTGCGGCTGCCGATCAGCACGATCCGCCCGCCCTCGCGCATATCAGGCGCCAGCGCGTTGGCCAACGCTTCAGCCGCGCCAACATGGACGCGCCACATGCCCTCACTGTCGTCAGGTGCGAGCTCGCCAAGCCGGCCGACCCGCATGTAGCCTGCGGCATGGACGAGCGCGGTGACCGTACCAACCTCAGCCAGGACCTCGATGAGCACAGGCGGGTCCGACAGATCAGCCTGCAAGCTCGCAAAACGCGGATGCGACAGCGCCGAGGCTGCACGGTCGATGCCGGTTACGCGCCAGCCGCCGGCAAGCAGGCGCTCGGCAACCGCGCGGCCGATGCCGGAGCTGGCTCCGGTCACCACGGCATGGCCGCGATCGGTGCTGCTGTCGTGGCTCTCCACCGTCATCCCTTGTACGCAGCCGCCTCGGCCTTCACCTTCACGGCGTCGAAATTGTTGATCTTGTCGATCAGCTCATTGGTGTAAAGCGCAGCGTAGTCCTTGATGTCCAGCCCGTTCATCGCGGCCTCGGTGCGGAACTCCTGCTCGTTGATCCCGCCCATCTTCGTATCGGCATAGGGCGGCGCGTAGAGCTTGATCCGGCGGCTGATCGACTGCAGCACGGCCTTGACCGCCGCGTCCTCGCTGGCACCGCGCGGCGCCGTCTCCGGGTACATCTTGAGAAAGGCCCTGGCGCCGGCGGTCGGATTGGCGAGCAGGAATTGCGACGCCTTGCACACCGAGCGGCCAAAGCCAACCAGGAGATCCCTGTCCTTCTCGAACGTCTGCGGCATCGCCATCAGGAACTGACCGCCGACCATCGGGATCGTGGTCGGACGCGGCAGATAGGCCAGCTCGATGGCAGCCGCCTCGATCTGGCCGAAGCCCGTATCGAAATAGGCGAGCGCATCGATCACGCCGCGCTGCAGGGCGACGCCCGCCGGCGTGCCGTTGCCGACCGCGACCCAGCTCACATCCTTGTCCGGATCGAGGCCGAGCGCCTTCAGCACGTTCTTGGTCACCGGATATTCGGTGGCGCCGAAGTCGGACACGCCGATCTTCTTGCCCTTGAGGTCCGTGTAGCTCTTGAGCGCGGAGCCGGGCGGGACGGCGATGTCCCATTTGTACGGATAAGTATATTGATAGAACAGTTTCGCGCCACCCCATTCGCCCTTGGCGAGCAGCGGCAGCGCCGTCGACGGCACGCCGACGCCGATGGTGACGGAGCCGCGGTCGGTCGCGACCTGGACGTTGGCATTGGTGCCGAGCGCCTGGACATCGAGCGAGAACCCTTCCTGCGCGTTGTAGCCGAGCGCCTCGCCGATCACGCAATTGATGATGGTGGCGTTGAGCGCCTTGAGCCCGACACCGAAGCGAATCTTCTTGGCGTCCGCCGCCATCAGACCGGCCGGGGCGCCGCTCACCAGCAGCGCCGCGCTGGCGCTGCTCTTCAGGAATGACCTGCGCGAAACCATCCTACGTTCCCTCCCTGTTGTCCTATTTTCTCCGATTGGCGCCCCAGTGCACGACCTTGGCCTCGCACCAGCGCACGATCCCGTGCAGCACGATGCCGAGCACGCCGAGAATGATCAGCGCGGCGAACACGCCGGCGACATCGGAGACGGCTTGCGCCTGGGTGATGACCACCCCCATGCCGCGCTGAGCGCCCAAGAACTCGGCGACGATCGCGCCGAGCAGCGCGTACACCACCGCCATGTCGAGGCCAGCGAAGATGAAGGGCGCGGCGTTGGGCAGCTTGACGATGCGATAGGTCTCGAACCGCGACGCCGACAGCGAGCGCATCAGGTCGATGCGCTCCGGCTCTACGGCGCGCAGCCCGGTGAAGCTGTTGATCAGCACCGGGAAGAACGACAGCAGCGCCGAGATCGCGATCTTGGAGCCGTCGCCGAAACCGAACCAGATCACGATCAGCGGTGCGATCGCCACCTTCGGCAGGCTCTGCAGCGCGAACGCATAGGGCATCACCAGCCGTTCGATGGCCTCGACCTCGGCCATCAGCGAGCCGATGACGAGGCCGAGCCCGACGCCGATGGCGCAGCCGACAGCCGCGTTGCTGAGCGTGCTCCACAGCGGCAGGTAGTAGCCGAGCGGACTGGCCGGGCTGACCGCGAGCCCCGACCACAGAGCGCGGACCACCGCTTCGGGCTTCGGCAGGATGTAGGACGGGATGTTCAGCAGGTTGACCGCGGCGATCCAGCTCAGGATCAGCACCGCGAGACCGGTCCAGGCGATCGGCGATCCCAGGCTGATGCCGCGGCGTGGACTCGCTGGCTTCTGCGACATGGCTGACACGGCGACGTTGGCAAGATCAGTCATGGCCATGCTCCTGCGCATTGAGCAGCCCGCGGACCTCCCTGGCGAGCCGCGCATAGTCCGGATGCAGCACGATGTCGTCGAACGACCGCGGCCGCGGAATGGGAACGGCGAGATCGGCCAGGATGCGGCCGGGACGCGCCGACATCACGATGACGCGGTCGGCGAGGAAGATGGCTTCCGAGATCGAGTGGGTGATCAGCAGGATGGTCTTGCGGTTCTCCTGCCAGATGCGCTGCAGCTCGAGGTTCAGACGCTCGCGGGTCAGCGCATCGAGGGCGCCGAACGGCTCGTCCATCAGCAGGATCTCGGGATCGCGCGCCAGGGCGCGGCAGATCCCGGCGCGCTGCTGCATGCCGCCGGACAGCTCATAGGGATATTTGTCGCCGAAATCGCCGAGACCGGTGACGGCGAGCAGACGTTCGATGCGATCGCCGGCCGGCGCATGTTTGCCGCCGACGCGCAAGGGCAGCCCGACATTGTCGCGCACCGTCATCCACGGCAGCAGGTTGGCGGCCTGGAACACGACGCCGACCTTGCGCGAGGGACCGGCGACGGGCTCGCCATCGAGCAGCAGCCGGCCATCGCTGTAGCCGTCGAGACCGGCGAGCAGACGCAACAACGTGCTCTTGCCGCAGCCGGACGGGCCGACCACGCACACGAACTCGCCCGGCTTGATATCCAGCGAGACGCGGCTCAACGCATGCACCGCCGCACCGGAGGCCGAGACATAGGTCTTCGAGACCTGGTCGATCGCGATCAGCACATCGTCGGGCGTGTCAGCAGCGCGCCGTTGCGCATCGTCGACATCCATCATCAGCATGAGCGTCCACCCGGTCTCTTGTTTTTATGATCACAGGCAGCGGCCGTCACCGGCCGTCGCCTCTCGTTGCTCAGGCTGCAGCCTGCACCGTCAGCCCGGCCGCGGCCACTGCGGCGCGGATCGCGGCCATCTCCTCGGCGCTCGGCGCATGCGTCGGCGGCCGCACGGTGGCATCGCGGATCACGCCGGCGACCTGCATCGCCGCCTTCATGCGGCCATGCGCCTCTCCGGTCGGCTCGCCGCCGCCATACACCGCGTCCTTCAACGGATCGATCATGGCCTGCAACTTCATCGCCAGCTTGAGATCACCGGCCGTCACCGCGGCGAACAGATCGTAGATGAGATCCGGAATCAGCGACGCGAAGCCGACCAACGCGCCGTCGACGCCCTGCACCATCGACGCCAGCAGGTATTCGTCGTGGCAGGTCAAGAGCGCCTTGTCCGGGGCCGCCGCGCGGATTGCCTTGAGGTCGCGGGCATATTTGTTCATCTCGCGGGTGCCGATCTTGAACGCCTGGACGTGGTCGAGCCGGGCGAGCTCGGCGAGCAGCTCGGAGGAGAACGAGGCGCGGGTCCAGGCCGGATAGACGTGCACGATCAGCGGCAGCCTGGTCGCATCGCCGATGGCGTTGAAATAGTCCAGGCAGTGCTCGCGCTTGAAGCCGAAGCGCAGCCAGTGATGCGGCGGCATGATGTCGAGCGCGGTGGCGCCGGCCTCCTTGGCCATCAGCGCATGCTCGATGCCGTCCTTGATGCCTTCGCAGACGACGGAGGAGATCGTCGGGCAGATGCCGGTCAGCGCCCTGGCGACGATGCGCGTCACCTCCGCGCGCTCTCTTGCGGTGAGGCTGAACACCTCGCCGGTGTGGCCGTTGGTCATGATGCCGACAATGCCGCGGCGCCTGCCGAGCCACGCCGCATAGCGCGTCAGCTCGGCCTCGTCGATCGAGTGATCGGCGTTGAAGGGGACGGCGATCGCCGGGATGATCCCCTTGAAGTTGGTCATGACGTTCATGTCGGACTCCTGATGAGTTCTGGTGTCATCGGCTGGAAACGGTGGCGGTGGCGCCGCCCATGGCTTCGAGCGCGCGCGACAATTGCGCCGCGGCGCGCAGCAGCGGCGCGACGCCGGTGCGCTCGAACTCATCGGCTGACACGCGCATGGTCGGGGCGGCGACGCTGATCGCTGCGAGCGGCACGCCGTCGCGATCGACGACCGGTGCGGCGAGCACGCACAGTCCCGGTGCATTCTCCTGATTCGAGAGCGCGTAGCCGGCGGCCTTCACCTGGCGCAGGCGCTGCAGCAGCGCGTCGAGATCCGTGATCGTGGTTTCGGTGCGCTTGATGCGCGGCTGCGCTTCGAGCACCTCGATCTGCGTCTGCACCGGCAGCAGCGACAGGATCGCCTGGCCGACAGCGGTGGAATAGACCGGCGCGCGGCTGCCGATCCGGACGTCGACGCCGAGCCGGACGAGGCCCGCCTGGATGCGCTCGACATAGACGATGTCGCTGCCGTCGAGCACCGCGAGCGAGGCGGCCTCGTTCATCTCGCCGACCAGGCTGCGCAGGATCGGGCGGGCCTGGTCGCGCAACTCCGAGCGAGCGATCGCGTTGAAGCCGAGGTCGAGGCATTTCAACGTCAGGCGGAAGCGCCTGGTGTCGCCGACCTTCTCGACATAGCCGAGCATCACGAGGGTGTTGAGCAAGCGGAAGGTGGTGCCCTTGTCGAGCGTGGCGCGGCGCGCGACGTCGGCGAGCACCAATTCGGGCGCGTCGCTCGTGAAGGCGTTCAGCACCTGAAAACCCTTGGCCAGCGACTGCACGACGCTTTTGCCAGCCTTGCTGTCCTCGTCCACGGGGGAGCTCCGCGTTTCCTGCTTGGCGCCGGGCCTTGACGACCCGCATCTTGTTTTGCTATGGTTCGGATTGCGAACTATAGTTCGAATATTAGAACGCGCCCAGCCGCATCTGTCAAGCGCGCTCGCACGCCGTATGCGCACGGCTTGAAATCCGCACAGCCGGCATGATCTCTCCTGAGGGCCGCGATATCTCGCGGCCTTTTTCAGGAGTCCCGCGTGAGCGTCGCATTCACCAAGGAAGAGAGCGCCGAGACGGCGGCCGAGACGCAGCTGCCCGACCGGCCGGTCTCGCCGCATCCGAACCTCGTCACCAACGCCGGCCTCAAGGCGCTGGAGGCGCAGCTGCTTCAGGCGCAGACGGCCTATGAAGCGGCGCAGAAAATCGAGGACGTGAATGAACGGCGGCGGGAGTCGGCGCTGCCGCTGCGCGACGCACGCTACTTTGCAGCGCGTGTGCGGACCGCGCAGGTGATGCCGGCACCGGCCTCGACCGATCAGATCGCGTTCGGCAGCACCGTGACGTTCAAGCGCGGCGACGGCCGCGTGCAGACCTACACTATCGTCGGCGAGGACGAGGCCGATCCGAAGCGCGGCATGATCTCCTACGTCTCACCGGTGGCGCGGCTGCTGATGGGCAAATCGGTCGGCGACGTCGTCGAGGTGACCGGACAAGAGCTGGAGATTCTCACGATCGCCTGAGGCGATGCCCATCACCCCGGCGGGAAACGATGCTCAAGGTTGGAATCATCTCCGACACTCATGGGCTGCTACGACCGGAGGCCGTGCGACGTCTGGCCGGCGTCGACCACATCATCCACGCCGGCGATATCGGCCGCCCCGACATCGTCGAGCAGCTTCGCTCGATCGCGCCGGTGACTGCGATCCGCGGCAACATCGACACGGCAGACTGGGCGAATGCCTATCCTGCGACCGAGACCATCAGGCTCGGCACACGTGCCGTCCATGTCGTGCATGACGTCCACGATCTCGCGATCGATCCTGCAACGGCGTGTATCGACATCATCGTGTCCGGCCATTCGCATCGCGCGGGCGTCGAGACACGCGACGGCGTGCTCTACCTGAATCCGGGCAGCGCAGGGCCGCGCCGCTTCAGGCTGCCGATCACGCTGGCGACGCTGGATATCTCCTCAGCCAGCCTGTCGCCCGTGATCCACGACCTCGGCAGCGGCTGACGCAAAGCGAAAGGGCGCCCATGGGCGCCCTCCCCGAACTCAGATGAGATCCATCGATCAGAAGCGATCGGCCAGCGCCATGCCGGGATCGCTGAACGAGGGACGGCCGGTCTCGACGTGGCCAGCGACGCGGCGATAGAAGCTGTCGTCGGTGTCGCTGGTGACGACGAAGTCGTACCACAGGCCGGACTTGCGTAGGTGCCAGTACAGCTCGCCGTGGCGTCCGGGTGCCGACACCTTGACGGTCCACGAGGTCGACGGACCGCCATGGCTCGGCCCCGGGAAGAACGTCGGCGCGCCAAAGCCGAAGCCCGGAGCATCGAAGTCGGGCGCCGAGCGGAAGCCGGGCACCGCGCCGAAGCCCACCGGATGGAAGCCGGGCAGCGGACCGAAGCCCGGACATTGCGGCTCCAGCGCGGCCGAGACCGAGGCGGTGACGGCCTGCAACGGCCCGTAGATCTCGTTCGACTTCACCGTGAAGCTCACGCGGGCATGGCCGTCATTGCGCAGCTGCATGTGCAGGCCGCCCTCGAAGACGTTGTAACCGACGAAGATCTCGGGGTTGGCGGCATTCGACGGCCTGACCTTGTCGAGGTCACCCTTGAAGTGACGGTGGAAGCCGTTCGGGCCGAGCACCCAGAGATCATACAGGCCATCGCTGCCGACGCTCCATTCGTCGTCGATCATCTTGCCGGCCTCGACGGTGTAGCGGCGCGGAATGAGATCGAGACGCTGCTTGTCGTAGACGTGGAACACGGCGCCGGCAAAGCCGGTGTTGGCGAACAAGAGCTTCACCTTGCCCGCGGCGGCGTCGACCTTCGCGGTGGCGTGCAGGATGTAGGGCAGCGGGCGCGAATAGCGCGCGCCGCTCTCCTGGAACAGCGGCTGCGGCGTCGCGGGCGCAACCGGGGCCGGCAAGGTCTTCTGATGCGCGTCCGAAGCCTGCCAGTTGCTCTGGTCGGGCAGCTCCGGGAAGCGCGGATCGTTGGGGCTGGCGAAATCGAACGCCGAGGTGAGATCGCCGGAGACGGCGCGGTGCCACGGGCTGATCGCCTCGACCTTGATGCCGAAGCGCTTCTCCAGGAAGCGGCCGACCGAGGTGTGGTCGAACACCTGCGAGTTGACCCAGCCGCCCTTGCTCCACGGCGACACCACATACATCGGCACCCGCGCGGACAGACCCCAGGGGCGGATGTTGCCGCTGACCGTGTCGGTCGCGGTCAGCACGTTGCCGACGGTGTTGGAGAAATACTCGCCGTCGAGCGGCAGGGTCGCCTTGCCCATCAGCTTGCCGTTGATGTCGTAGGACGGCACCGCGGGGGCCGGCAGATGATCGAAGAAGCCGTCATTCTCGTCGAAGGTCAGGAAGAAGACGGTCTGGCTCCAGACGTCGGGATTGGCCGTCAGCGCTTCCAGCACCTGGTCGGTAAAATTGCCGGCACGGGTCGGGCTGCCGCCGCCGGGATGCTCGGAATTGGCCTGCGTCGGCAGGATCCACGACACCTGCGGCAGGGTGCCGGCCATGACGTCGGCCTTCAGCCGGTCGAGATAGTCCGGACCGCCGGTCAGGCCGTGCACGTAGTTCGGGTCGTTCGGCTGGGCGTGACGGAAGCTGGAGAACGCCAGGCAGCCGTGCATCGCGCCGGTCCAGTTGTCGTTCATGTCCTGATAGATGTGCCAGCTCACGCCGGCCTTGTTCAGCAGATCGGGCAGCGTGTCCCAGTTGAAGTCGCTTCCGACATATTTGTAGTTCGCCTGCGGCTGCGGCTGGCCGGCGACCCAGGTATGCGGGTTCGGCCAGCAGCGCAAATTGTTCGGCTCGGAATCGTTGGTGGTGGAGTTGATGCCCTGGGCGCGCAGCGCCGGGTTGAAGTTGGAGCCGGACCAGAACACGATGCGGTTGGGATCGGTGCCGGTGGTGATCGAGGCGTGGTAGGCGTCGCAGATCGTGAACGCTTCGGCGAGCGCGAACTGGAACGGGATGTCGTCGCGGCCGAAATAGCCCATCGCATAGGGCGTCTTGTACTTCGCCCAATAGCCCATCTTGCCCTGATTCCACGCCGCCTGGCTGTCGCCGAAGGAGTGCGGCGTGCCATAGCCGACCAGCGCGTTGGAGGTCGTGGAGTCGCGGTGATAGGGCGGAATCTCGCGGCTGCCGTCGGACTGGAACCAGACCGGCTTGCCGCTCTCGAGCGGGATCGGGAAGCGGTCGCCGAAGCCGCGCACGCCGCGCAGCGTGCCGAAGTAATGGTCGAACGAGCGGTTCTCCTGCATCAGGATGACGATGTGCTTGACGTCCTGAATGGTGCCGGTCCGGCGCCGTGCCGGAATGGCGAGCGCCTGGCGGATGCTGGCGAAGGCAGCCGCCGCCGTGGCGCCTGCCAAGAAATCGCGACGTGTTGTCATGCTGATACGACCTTTTGAAATCCTGAAGACCATCGTCAGGATTGGCGGGGCGAGCCCGGCCTGCTCCTGCGAACGTCCCTGGCGTATCAGCGCGGCTTGACAGCGCTGTGAAATTTTTATTTACGAAATGAGTCTGAATGAGATTTCCTCAGTATCGGGGCGCAGCGTGACGGAATCGACCTTTCGTTCTGGACCGGGCGTGAACGGCATCCTGGCCCGCGTGCGCGAGCTGCAGAACGAGCTGCCGCCCAAGGCCAGGCAGATCGCGGAGCTGGTCATCGCCCGGCCAGAGCCGTTCATCCACATGTCGATCACCGAGGTCGCGGAAGCCTGCGGCGTCAGCGAGGGGACGATCGTGTCGTTCTGCCGGCGGGTCGGGGTGCGCGGCTTCCAGGAGCTCAAGATCATGCTGGCGCGGGACCTGATCGAGCCTGTCAGGCTGATCCAGGAAGACCTGCATCGCGGCGACGATCCGGCGACGGTGACGGACCACATCTTCGCCGCGCATGCCGCCTCGCTGCAGGAGACGCGGCGGCTGTTGTCGATGGACGCGCTGGCGCAGGCGGCAACGCTGCTGCGGCAGGCGCGGCGGGTCGAGATCTACGGCATCGGCAGCTCGGCGCCGATCGCGCAGGATCTGTCGTATCGCCTGCTGCAGCTCGGGCTCGCGGCCAATGCGATCGTCGATTCGCATGTCCAGGCGGTCAGCGCGGGGATGACCGGGCCCGAGGTCGCGACCGTCACCGTGTCGCATTCGGGCAGCACGGTCGAGACGGTGCTGGCGACCCGGCTGGCGCAGGCGGCGGGCGCCCGCACCATCGGCATCACCCGGCTCGGCAAGTCGCCGCTGGCGGCGCATTGCGAGGTGCTGCTCTACACCGTCGCCAACGAAACGCGCTACCGCCCGGAGGCGATGAGCAGCCGCGTCGCGCAGCTCGCGATCATCGACACGCTGGTCAGCTGCTGCGCGCTGACCGACACCGAGCGCTCCGTCGACAGGCTGCAGCACGCGGCGCGCATCCTGTCCGAGAAGCGCTACTGACGGCGGCACTGAGCGCGCCTCAGTAGTCCTTCAGCAGCCGCTCGATGTAGTCGAGCTCGAGCTGCGGCCGCGACTGATCGCCGAGCCGGCGGCGCAGCTCCTCAAGGATGCGGCGGACGCGCTGCACGTCGATCTCGCCGGGAATCTTCTGCGAGAAATCGTCGATGTCGCGGCCGGGATGCATCGGACGGCCGAGCGGATCGGTCTGCTGCGCGCCCTGCTGGCGGCCGGCGCGCTGGCCCGGACCGTCGCCGGGCTGGTCGCCGTCGCCCTGCTGCATCGCCTCGGCGAGGCTTTGCGCGCCCTTCTTCAGCGCATCGAGCGCCTTGCCCTGCGACTCCACCGCGCCGTCGGCATTGTTGTCGCCGAGCTGGCTGCCAGCATCGCCCATCGCGCTGTCGGCATCGTCGAGCCCGTCGCCGGAATCGCCCTGGTCGCCTTGATCACCGGGCTCGCCTTGCTGGCCCGGCTGCCCCTTCTGGCCTTTCTGACCCTTCTGTCCCTTTTCGCCCTGCTGGCCCATGCCGCGCTTGGCGAGCTGCTCCTGCAACTGCTTCAGCCGGTCGCGCAGCGCCTGCTGGTCCTGCTGCAGGTCGCCCATGCTCTGGTCCTGGTCGCCCTGCTGCTTGTTGCGGTTGCGCCGCGAGTCCTGGCCCTGTTTGAAGGTCTTGTCGCGAAGCTGCTGCTGCTTGCGGATCATGTCGCCGAGCTCGTTGAGCGCCTGCTCCATGTCGTTGTCGCCGCCCTGGTTGGGCTGCGCCATCTGCAAATTCTCCAGCATCTGCTGAAGCTGCTCGAGCAGCTCGCGCGCGCCCTCCTTGTCGCCCTGGCGCGACAGCCGCTCCATGCGGTCGATCATGTTCTGCAGGTCCTGCTGGCGCAGCACCTTGGTGTTCTGGTCGAGCGGCCGCTGCGCCATCTGCGGGTTGTTGCGCAGCTGCTCGGCGAGCTGGCGCATGTAGTTGTCCATCGCCCGGCGCAGATCCTCGGCGAGCTTCTTGATCTCCTCGTCGCTGGCGCCACGCTCCAGCGCCTGCTTCAGCGCGTCCTGCGCCGCGCGCAGCGCCTTGTCGACGTCGCTGATGTTGCCGTCCTCGATGGTGACGGCGAGCGCCCACAGGCTCGCCACCACCTCGCGCAGCGCATCGTCGGTGCGCGCAGCCTCGAGCTGGCGCGTCACCGCGCGAAGGCCGAGATACTGGCCGAGCTCCGGCGTGAACAGCTCAGGCGCGATCGCCAGCGCGTCGAGCGCGGTGAACACCTCGCCATTGCGGTTGCCGTCGAGCGCGAGCAGGCGGCGCTGCTCGATCAGCGCCCGCGCGAGCGGCTTAGTGAACAGCCGCTCCGGCAGCCTGGTCTCGAACGGCTCGCTGGTGCCCTCGTTGCCGGCCTCGTCCTTGGCGGTCAAGGTGAGCGTGACGTCAGCACCGGCATAGGGGTCCTCGCTCAGATCCTTGACGGTCTGGCCGACGCCGTTGCGGGTGCGCGCGTTCGGCAGCACCAGCGGAAACTCCGGCGGCTGGAACAGCGGCCGCGCCGCCGGCGTATCAGTCGTCTTGGCGTCCGGCTTGGCCTCAGGCGCACGCGCGGCGACCTTGGCGCGGGCTTCGGTGACGCCGTAATCATCCTCGATCTTGTAGGACAGTTTCAGCGAGCCGCGCGCCTGGCGCTCGGGGTCCTTGGCCATGCTGATGACCGGCGGCTTGTCCGGCGTCGCCGAAAACACCCATTGCGGCTGGCCCGACGGCGCGCGCACATGAACGGTGCCGTCGGCCTTGATGGTGTAGTGCTTCTCGGTGGTGCCCTTCGGCGCGGCGTCGCCGGCGGCGACCTCGTTCGCCGCGGCTTCAGTGACGCCGCCACCGGTGATGACGTCGAGATTGCCGCCGCTGGAGCGGATGATCAGGGTCGAGCCCGCGGGCACCACAATCGGGCCGTTCGCCGGCACCGCGCCTTCCTTGTTGGCGGCGGAGAGGATGATCGGCGGCTTCGCGGTATAGAGCGGCGGCTTGATCCAGGCATCGACGCGGACCGTGACCGGGGTCAGCACGCCGTTCCAGTCGAACGCCGAGGCGATGCGCATCGGCCGCTCGTCGCCGGCGGCGACATAGGTCGCTACCAAGAGCACGATGACCAGCGCGCGCACCGCCCAGGGATCGTGCAGCGACAGCCGCGGCCGCGGCGTGCCGGCGCGGATGCGCTTGACCGAGGCGAGCGTGCGCTCGCGCTGCGCCTGCCACAGCGCCTGCGCGATCGGATCCTTGGTGGTGAGCGTATCGGTGAGCGCGGTCGCGGGCCGATGCGCGATGCCGGAGCCGCGATCGAGCCGCGACAGGCCCTCTTCGCGGCTCGGCCAGCGGTAGCGCAGCATCGGCACGGCGGCGCCGAGCAGCAGCAGCAGGAACAGCGCGACGCCGATCATGCGCGCCGCGAACGGCAGGCCGAGCCAGAGGCCGGCCCAGGACACGATCAGGAACAGGCCGACGACCATCAACAGCCGCGCCAGATGCGGCCAGCCGCGCTCCCAGGCGATGGCGTAGCGAGCCCGCTTGAGCGCCTGCGCCAGCTTCAAGCGCGCAAGGCCGTCGGGAGTGCTGCTTGCCGGCGGGGCCGGCTCGTTCGTGATGCCGCTCAACAATCTCTCCAGGTTGCCTGGATGTTCACCCTACCACAAAGGCATCCATGAGGCACGCACCGTGCCAAGACTTTCCCGGCTGCGCAGGAGGATCACACGGGAGTGTGACCGGGGCGGGTTCCCGGGGAGTTACGGGTGCGGCGGCCGAATGTGTGGCGCAGGCGCCTGCCTCAAACTCCGTCATTGCGAGCGCAGCGACCGCCTTCGCCCGATGGCCTTCGGCGGACAGGTCGCTGCGCTCGCAATGGCGCCTGTGGCGAACATCCCGCCGCGCATCATCAAACACTCCACGGAGAAATCATCAGCAAGACAAGCCCCATCACCCTCGCGACGCCATCCGCGCCCGAGTGATGCCCGACATCTCACCCTCCTCGAACAGAGGGCGCAGGGAAGACCGGGCGCCGGCCGGCGCCCATGGTCCGCGTGCAACAAAAAAGCACGCGGCAGAACCACAGGCTCAGCCGAGATCACCCGGCCTTCCCTGCGCGATGGTGTTACGACTTATACGCGCTCTTCCCGGGGACCGGCTTGTTGGCCCCGTCGCGGACGACTCGTCATCGCCCACTTGGCATCAGCACCGGGATGCCAGAACCACGCGACTTCCTCGTCGCACCGGGATCGTTCGTCCGCGCGAGCAAGCCCGCGCTGCGTCCCAATGCGCCCACCGCATCCCGCACCCGACGTCCGTGACGATCGCGAAGCGCCCCCTCAGCGGGACGGGATACGGGGAGTAGAGCATGAATTCGGATAAAGCGCAAGATCAATATCTGCGAGAATGACACCGAACGTTGCGTCACGCCGACCATGCGCCTCGCAACGAGAGGGCACACTACGACGACCCCACTAACTAACTCATTGTGGGTATTACCTTTCTTGGCGGTCTGGTTCAGTAAGACGAAGCAAGGCTTGTATTGTCGAATGCCACCCAGATCGTGGGCACCGCATGAAAAGAGCCCAGCCGAAATTTTTCCGCCGCAACACGTAATCGTTTCGTTGCAGAGGCAATGCAACCGCCCTTAATATTCGGCACGTAGTCGGGGACCCCTGTTTACCGGAGCAAGCGATGGCGGGCGAACTAGACAAATTCTCCAGCAAAGGCGTAGCCGGAAGGAGTTCGACGAGCCTGGTCCCAGGTCCCTCCCAAGTACCGGACTGGGCTCAGAAAACGTCACCGAATGGCTCAAAAGCAGCAGAGGCGATCCTTCGGGGCACGACGGCGCGTTTTGCGATCGCCCTGGATGCCACGGGAAGCATGGCAACGCTCATCGATACGGCCAAACAGTCGATCACCGAAATAATGAAGCGCGTCGTGAGCGGCGCAGGTCGGCAAGTCGAAATTATGCTTGTGGCCTATCGAGACTACGACGTGGCACGCGACCCCGTCGAGATCTCGGTTACGACGAATGACGCCAATGAGCTCATATTTTGGTTGAGCAGAATAGTCGCAAAGGGCGGGGGCGCCAACGACGGCGAGGCTATCGAGTGCGCGTTGGCGGCAATTAAGAAAGCCGGCAGGTTCGACGCCATTCTACTTGCGGGCGACGAACCACCCAATAGCCGAGCAAACATTCGCGAAGGCTCCGGCAACGACGGTCTTCACGCCGAAGACATTGCGAGATACTTCGGGCAGGACAATACACCCATTCATACCTTCGTCGTTGGGCAGGACCCGCGCACGGTCACGCAATTCGCGAAGCTCTCGTTTCTCTCAGGAGGCAGATCCGGAAAGCTCGATGGAAGCCAAGAAATGATCGATATGGCCGTTATGGCCATGCTTGCCAAATTGAAGGGCAGTGCGGCTGTCAGAACCTATATAAAGGATTTTCACGTCACTTCGCGAGCGGCGACCGAATTCGGCAATCTTTTGCTCGAAGGGCCGAAGAAGTGAAGGTCGATAAACCTACCCTGACTTGGCTCATAGCTGCGTCAGTGGCGGCCACCTTGGTCCTTTTTTGCGGCTTTCTACGCACACTCGGTATTGCGGGACATGGATCTCTCGCGGCAACATTCATACTTTCTGTAGCCGTCTTGCTTTTCTTCTCACTCAAGCTTTCCAGCACGCGACCGCGCCTAAACCTTACTCTTGCCGCCGAAACGCTCGTCGCGCTTGGCATCTTCACTTTGATCATCAGCATTATGGTCGTCTTGCTTAGCGTCTCGGAATTTATGATTGAGATTGCGGGTCGCGATCTCACGCTTGACGATATGCGTCGTTTTGCTTGGCCGTTTGCGGAAGGCCTTGGAGCAGCGGCGATCGCCCCGTTCGTCGCAACACTTCTGCGTCACATCGAGGCAAACCAGACCTCTATCGATACGGGGGACTCTGCCCTGGCCGACGCCGCGCGGGACGCGGCGAACTTGGCGGAAGAGCTAAGACTTGCAACCGCGAAATTTCGAACGATGAATACTGAACTAACATCAAACACTGATGCCCTTAAAACTGCAATAGCCGGCTCCGTAAAGGCCGCTACCAGCTTGGCGACGATGCTTCAAACTGAATCCGAGCGGCTTCAGGTGTCATTTCAGCGCATGCAGGCGGAAGCAACCGGCTTTGGCATTGCCATCGAAGGTAGCCGAGTTTCCGCGGCAGGCTTGGCCACAGACTTATTGACTCTAAAAAGCTCATCCAAGGAAGCCACTGAGCTCCTCGATGCACTCGGCAAACTCATTGACAGCGTTGATCGTTACGTCCGACCGGATCGAACTCTGGCATGAGTATCGCGCGCAACACAGCTAGCACGCTCCACCTCCAGATGGGGCAAGAGGTAATGTACCTTCTGCTAGTCACTTCGCTAGTTGCGAATTTTATCCTCGCCGCGCTCGCATTGCGCACGTCCAAGGAAAGCGGAGCATTAAATTCGGCTCGCAACTACACTGAGATACTCAGGGAAAATCGTCGGCTGCGCGACGCGCAGGCGCAACTCCAAGATCAAGTCAAAAACTTACAATCTCGGCTAGTTTCGGAGGCGGCGGAGCGAAAGAAGGCTGAGATCAACGCTTCACTAGCTGATGCGCGAGCGGACCAAGCTGATGCACGACTGAAGGAAGCTCAAGCAGGAAAGGCCCAATCCACTGCGCCACAGGACCAGCCGCCTATCATCAATCTTCGAGAGGCCGAAGGCTTCAAGTTTGACTCTGGCTCGTCCGAGATATCGGCTGAATTTCTCGATAGGCTGAGATCAGACATCGTTCCTCGCCTCGCGCAGCTCAGCGAGCGATATGGGGCCCAAATCGTGGAGGTAATTGGGCACACGGATGGAACTTCTATCCGCGACACGTCTCGAGTGAAAGCGAACCTCGACGACTCTCTGAGTCACTTTCTTGAATCAGCCAACACAACGCCTTTCTTTCCCTATGACAACGTCGGGCTTGGCATCTCCCGAGCAGTCAGCGTTGCACGCGCACTTCGTGCTACCGGCCTCCCGTCAAGTCTCGATATTCAACCGCTATCGGCTGCTTACTTAATCTCTCCGCGGGATCGTGCGGAGCCCGCTCAGCGTCGGATAGGCGATTCCGAGCGGCGGCGCATCGAAATTCGTATCAGACGGATCAGTGCCAACTAAAGTGCACTAGCAGTCGATTGTAATAAGTTGAGCAAAGAACGAACTGATCATGCAACCGCCTCCGTTCATCATCAGAGGCATCAGGTTTGGAATCTGGATGTACGGTCTTCGCTGTCTTCCGGAAGACGCTATTCAGGTCTTTCTTTGATCCTGGTGGCGATGCCCTGCTGAATCCAAAGAAGCGCAACGCAACGTCTATTTCATCCGGAGGGTTTGCGGAGCGTGCCCCATCACGGCCTGAATGTCCGCGGCGTCCGCCGGTTCGATGATCCGCGTCACCGGTAGGTCCGCCTGGATCACTCCCCCGGTCGCCCAGATTATACCGGCGTGCGGCACCGAGAAGCGTCTCAAGCTCTGCGATGCAGCCATAGAGAAATGTGTTGCCCTCATGGAGATTCTCAAACGTCAAATCAGCGTTATTGCGCATCGTCTCAGCGACCCGTTCAAACTCGCCGGTGTGAGTGCGAAGCGCTTCCTCTGGTGACGCCCCCAGCCAAACTTCCGGCCATGCGTGCGCCAATGCGGCCGAGAGAGAATCAAACTGCTCGATCAGGGCATCGAAGTGACGTTGAGCGTCGGCGAATTGCGCCACCAGCCCGACGGTTGAGGCTGCGTCGGCAGCTGCGACCGTGAGCGGATCAGAAAGCAAGCGCTCAATAACCCTGAGGAGATCACCGAAGCTGGCAACAACGACCTTTCCGTTCCATGGGGCCGCTAGATCGACGGCTGCATCCAGATGTGCCGCAACTTCAGCAAGAGTTTTTATCTTGTCATGTTCGCCTGTCTCTAACTGAAGACCAACGATACGCCTCACTTCTGGAGACAGCCGATGCAGAATATTTCCTGAACGCAGGAACAGCTCAGTGATTTCCCGAACTTTGCTGAGTTCGTCCGGGTCTCTTTGCCGGAAACGATTGCTGCTACACCCCACGGCTAACAGGAAAGCATCCATGGCCTCGCCTGGATCAAATGTCCGTTCAAAAATCGGCCAGAACTGCGCAGGAATAACGCCAAGATCGTAGTGGTCGAACAAGGATGCCGCCGCGCGGCGCGCCATTCTCTGTGTACGATTGGTCGAGAAACGAGCGTTGGCAACAATAACTGGCCGTAACGGCAAGGGTCCGGTCGGGTGCGAAAGGCGAATTGAACCGTCAGGGTGGAAGCTAAGGATGTCTGCCCCACGAACTTGATCGCGCAATGTCGCTACGCGGGCTTCCCACACGAAGAAATAGCCCCATAGGCGCCAGAAGCGGCGGAGCCAGCGGTCGCGAAAGCGTAAAAACCCGCGGAGCATGGAATTATGGTCTCGGGGACGTCCCGCCTAATGCCGATTTTAACAGCATATTAACCAGAGCGTGTCCAGACTCGGGAAATAGAACTCAACTAGAAGTAGCCGCGCCATGTCGAACCGGGCCCTAATCTCCTCCCAAGATGCCGTGGCGCTAAAGTTTGCCGCCATCACGGCTGTTGTCTGCGGTGGATTGATGCTCGGCTTGGCATTCATAGGTAACCTGATTGGCTAGGCAGCCGGGAAGCAACGGGTACAATCCTGTCCGGCCGACAATTTGAAGTTCTTTTTCGAAGTCAGAAAGCGTAAACTTCGTAGTTCGAAAATTTCCCCATGTTGCCCCGAATTGAGAAGCGCGTGGCGCCGGAGCATCCTCGCTTTGACGCTGGCAAAGCCCTCACGGCCAAACCGGCGCCCCCTCCAGCCCTGCCGTCTCCGCCAGCCCGCACATCAGGTTCGCGTTCTGCACCGCCTGCCCGGCGGCGCCCTTGCCGAGATTGTCGACGACGCCGAGCGCGATCACCAGATTGCGGTCGGGGTCGGCGGCGTAGCTGACGAAGGCGAGGTTGGAGCCGGTGGCCCATTTGGTCTGCGGCGGCGTGTCGGTGACGCGGACGAAGGCGCTGTTCGCGTAGAAGCGGCGGGCGGCGTCGAGGCATTGCGCCGTGGTGGCGCGGCCGCGGGCGTAGATGGTGGCGAGGATGCCGCGGGTCATCGGCACCAGATGCGGCGTGAACACGAGGCCGGCGGCGCTGCCGCCGCTGAGGCGCGCGATCGTGCTTTCGATCTCGGGCATGTGGACGTGCCTGAGCAGGCCGTAGGGGATCAGGTTCTCGTTGCTCTCGGCGTAGCCGAACTTGGCTTCGCCGCCGCGGCCGGCGCCGGAGATGCCGGTCTTGGCGTCGATCACGATGTTCTCGGGCGAGATCAGCTGCGCGGCGAGCAGCGGCGCCAGCGGGGTCAGCGCCGCCGCGGGGAAGCAGCCGGGATTGGCGATGCGGGTCTTGCCCGCGATCTCCCGTGGCCAGACGTCGGCGAGGCCGTAGGTCCAGCCGTCGGCGTAGCGGTGGTCGCCGCCGATGTCGACGATCTTCACGTGGCCGGGCACGCGCGCCAGCGCCTCCCGCGAGGCGCCGGTGGGGAGCGAGGCGAACAGCACATCAAGCGGCGGCAGGCGCGCGGGGTCCCACTTCTCGATCACGAGATCGGCGAGTTTTGCCGGCACGCCGGGGAAGCGCTCCGCCAGCCGCTGGCCGGCGCTGCCCTCGCCCGCGGCGTAGACCAGCTCGAACGCGGGATGCCCCGCGACCAGGCGCATCGCCTCGCCGCCGCCAAAACCGGAGATACCGACGATGCCGACGCGAATGCTCATGGGTGGGGTCCTGATGGTGGGGGGAGGATAGTTCAGTGACTTCGAGACGTGATACTGGTTCGCTCCACGACGAACAAGGCTGGCCCTACGACCAGGTCGCACACAACCTTATCGACGTAATCTACGATTGATATGAACGACCCCCGGTCGCACCAGGCACCCCAGAAGACTGCCGACCACGCCAGCAATTGCGAGCAGGTGCTCCCATTGCAGCCCGGCATGCCCTGAAGCATTGACGAGCGCCTTGTAGACAATCAAGAACAGCACGGCGCTGAAGACGAACCTTCGGAAAAACTCTCTGACCGGGGAGAAGAGAACTCCGAACATGAGCCCGATCAGAAAGAAAGCCGTCAGCCATTGTGCTGCAAAGGACTCCATTGGAACGCCGTGCTCCCCTCCTCGCTGATGCCCGGCCGGGCCTTTCCAATTCGCCGCGCCGTGGAAATGGCCGTGTGACCAATCAACTGCGGGATAGGTCGTGCACAGACGGTTTCGCGGAAACGCCTGATCCGGGCTAAACTAAAATCACCATGGTCAATAAGCAAACCAGGCTGCTGCCGTCAGCCCTGCCCCCGAGCGAGACCGAACTGGCCGAGTGGCAGAGCTTGAGCCGGGAGGAACAGATCGCGCGCTATCGCGAGGTGCTGGAGCATCCGGACAGTCTCAGGATCAGCGACGCGACGATGAGCGATATCCTGGCGAAGGCGAGGCAGAGGGCCGCAGGCCGTCGTGAGTCGTGATGGCTCAGCGGGCGAGTCGTGGCAGTCGCGACGATCCAGGCTGATCCGCCGAGCGATATGCTCATCAGTTACTCCGTCATGCCCGGGCTTGTCCCGCCTGCGCGGCCGTAGCCGCTTCGGCGCGGCGAAGGCCCGGGCATCCACGTCGTTCCCAGGATGCCGGACGACGTGGATGGCCGGGACAGGCCCGGCCATGACGATGTGGAGACGGATGAGCGTGGACGCGCGAGCTGCGTGCGCGTCAGGCCCCCCCTCACAGCCACGGCGCCGGCGTGTCCATCGCGATCAGCTGCTCGACCTCGATGCGCGGGCGGATCACGGCGGACTGGTCGCCCTTGACCAGCACCTCGGGGACCAAAGCGCGGGTGTTGTAGGTGCAGGCCTGCACGGCGCCGTAGGCGCCTGATGTCATGATGGCGAGGAGGTCGCCGGGCTTGGGCTCGGGCAGCGCGCGGTCGAGCGCGAGGTAGTCGCCGCTTTCGCAGACCGGGCCGACGACGTCGGCCACGAAAGCGGGCGCGTTCGGCGCGGGCTGCTTGACGGGGAGGATGTCGTGATGCGCCTCGTAGAGCGTCGGGCGGATCAGATCGTTCATCGCGGCGTCGATGATGACGAAGTTCTTGGCCTCGCCGTGCTTCACATAGATCACCTTGGCGACGAGGATGCCGGCATTGCCGACGATCATGCGGCCGGGCTCGAACATCAGGGTGCAGCCGAGATTGTGCGACACGCGCTTGACCATCGCGGCATATTCCGCGGGCTCCGGCGGCACGGCGCGGTCCATGTGATAGGGGATGCCGAGGCCGCCGCCGAAATCGACATGGGAGATGTCGTGGCCGTCGGCGCGCAAGGTCTGCACGAAGTCCGTGAGGATGCGGAAGGCGGTCTCCATCGGACCGAGATCGGTGATCTGGCTGCCGATATGGACGTCGACGCCGGTGACCTTGATGCCCGGCATCTTGGCCGCGCGGGCATAGACGCGGCGGGCGTGCTCCAAGGGAATGCCGAACTTGTTCTCCGACTTGCCGGTCGAGATTTTTGCGTGCGTGCCGGCATCGACGTCCGGGTTGACGCGCACCGAGATGCGGGCGGTGTGGCCGGTCTCGACGGCGAGGCGCGCCAGCAGGTCGAGCTCGGGCTCGGACTCGATGTTGAGGCAGTGGATGTCGGCCGCGAGCGCGGCGCGCAGCTCGGCCTCGGTCTTGCCGACGCCGGAGAACACGATCTTGCGCGAGGGGATGCCAGCCGCCAGCGCCCGCTTCAGCTCGCCGCCGGACACGACGTCGGCGCCGGCGCCGAGCTTGGCGAGGGTGCGCAGCACCGACTGGTTGGAATTGGCCTTCATCGCGTAGCAGATCAGCACGTCCTGGCCGGCGAAGGCGTCGGCAAACACGCGGTAGTGCCGCTCCAGGGTGGCGGTGGAGTAGCAGTAGAACGGCGTGCCGACGGTTGAGGCAAGCTCGGCGAGATTGACGTCCTCGGCGTGCAGCACGCCGTCGCGGTAGTCGAAATGGTTCATGGGTCGGGTCCGCGCGCGGGGCTGCGAGATTGAGTGATTGTGGCGGCGAATTGCCGGGAAATGGGTGGGATTGTCAATTGAGGTGCCACCCTCCCCTCGAGGAGGGGGAGGGGCGATCGCCCGCGGAGTTCGCTTGTGGCCGGCTATCTCTCCGGCGTCATGCCCGGGCTTGACCCGGGCATCCACGTCCGTCCCAGGATGCCACACCACGTGGATGGCCGGGTCAAGCCCGGCCATGACGGTGGAATTAGGCGGGCTCGATCTCGGATGCCCAGCTGGTCAGTTGAGGAAGGCCGCAGCCGCTATTTGCTGTCGAGCAGCGGGTCGAGAATGAAGGGCTTCTTCTGGCCGCGGGTGGCGGCGGGGGCGGCATCAGCGCCGTAGCCGGAGTTGAACAGGCCGGGCTTGTTGGCGGCATCCGTGGCGGTGTCGGTGGGAGCGGCGGACATCTGCGGCGCCGGCGGGGAGTTGGCCGGCAGGTCCAACGGGCCCTTGCGGCCGCAGGCGGCCAGCAGAAGGGCTGAAGCGCCCAGGACGAGCAGGACCCGGGCGGCGGAGGTCGGACGGCGAGCGCGATTCACGTGTGAAATCCCCATGCGGGCGGCACCATACAGAGAATGCACCGGCCTGACGAGTGCGGGAGTGCCACGCCGGGCCGATCAAATTTCGAACGGGAGCCCTACTTTCGCTGTTTTTCCAGCCGCTTCAGCCAGGCTTTGGCCTGGGACGCCACGTTCTTCGGCGCGGTGCCGCCGTAGCTGGTGCGGCTCTTCACGGAGGACTCGACCGAGAGCACGCCGAGCACCTCGGCTGATATCTTCGGCTCGACCTCCTGCATCGCCTTCAGCGGCAGCTCGTGCAGGGCGACGCCCTGCTTGGCGGCCAAGGCCACGATCCGCCCCGTCACGTGGTGGGCCTCGCGGAACGGCATCTTGAGCGTGCGCACCAGCCAGTCGGCGAGGTCGGTCGCGGTGGCATAGCCCTCGCCGGCGGCGGCCTTCATGCGGGCCTCGTCCGGCATGAGGTCGAGCGCCATGCCGGTCATGGCGCGGATGGCGAGCGACAGCGCCGCGAACGCCTCCATCGCGCCCTGCTTATCCTCCTGCATGTCCTTCTGATAGGCGAGCGGCAGGCCCTTCATGACGATCAGGAGCCCGTTCAGCGCGCCGATCACGCGGCCGGTCTTGGCGCGCACCAGCTCGGCGGCGTCCGGATTGCGCTTCTGCGGCATGATCGAGGAGCCGGTGGTGAACTTGTCGGACAGCTTGATCAGCCCGACCAGCGGCGAGGTCCAGATCACGATCTCCTCGGCGAAGCGCGACAGGTGCACGGCGCAGATCGAGGCGGCCGACAGCGTCTCCAGCACGAAGTCGCGGTCGGACACCGCGTCCAGCGAATTGGCCATCGGGCGCTCGAAGCCGAGCGCCTCGGCGGTGGCGTGGCGGTCGATCGGGAACGAGGTGCCGGCGAGCGCGGCAGCGCCGAGCGGCGATTCGTTGAGGCGCTTGCGGGCGTCGATGAAGCGGCCGCGGTCGCGCCCGGCCATCTCGACATAGGCGAGCAGATGGTGGCCGAAGGTGACGGGCTGTGCCGTCTGCAGATGGGTGAAGCCCGGCATGACGGTGCCGGCGTATTCGAGCGCGCGGGTGGCGAGCGCGTGCTGGTAGGCGGCGAGCGCCGCGTCGATGTCGTCGATGGTGTCGCGGACGAACAGGCGGAAGTCGGTCGCGACCTGGTCGTTGCGCGAGCGCGCGGTGTGCAGGCGGCCGGCGGCGGGGCCGATCAGCTCGGAGAGCCGGCTCTCGACATTCATATGGATGTCTTCCAGGGCCCGCTTGAACTCGAACGAACCCTTGGTGATCTCTGACAAAATCGTGTCTAGACCCTTAGCCATATTTTTCGCATCACCCGCGGTGATGATGCCCTGGGCGGCGAGCATGGCGGCGTGCGCCTTGGAAGCGGCGATATCCTGCGCGTAAAGGTGGCGATCGACGTCGATCGAGACGTTGATGTCCTCCATGATCTCGTCGGGACGCTCCGAGAACCGTCCGCCCCACATCGTGTTGCTCATGCCTGAACCGCTTCCAAGACCTTGCTGACCGCCGCTGGATGGGACACACCGTCCGGTATCCCGAAATTCGCGCCTCTGATAGCCGCAACCGACCCGAGATGACAAACGATAAGCCTGATCCCTCCCCTGCCCGCCCCGCATCCTCGCGGCGGACGCTGCTCGCGGCCGGTGCCGTGGCGGTGGTCGCCGTGGCCGGCATCGCGGCGGTGACCTTTGGCGGATTGCTGAAGGGACGGCCCGCGGGCGACCAGGCCTGTCAGGCGGCGGTCGACACCGCCAAGCGGATCGCTCCGCTGATCAAGGGCGAGGTGGCGGCGCTGACGGCGGCAACAGTGCCGCTGCGGCTGCCGGATCTCGCCTTCGAGGACGGCACGGGGGCAGCGAAGAAGCTGTCGGATTTCCGCGGCAAGACGGTGCTATTGAACCTGTGGGCGACCTGGTGCGTGCCCTGCCGCAAGGAGATGCCGGCGCTGGACGGGCTGCAGGCCAAGCTCGGCAGCGACGCCTTCCAGGTGGTCGCGGTCAACATCGACACCCGCGACCCGGAGAAGCCGAAGACGTTCCTCGCCGACGCCAAGCTGACGCAGCTCACCTATTTCAGCGATCCGAAGGCCAAGGTGTTCCAGGATCTGAAGGCGGTCGGCCGCGCGCTGGGGATGCCGACCTCGGTGCTGGTCGACGGCAATGGCTGCGAGATCGCCACCATCGCAGGTCCCGCCGAGTGGGACAGCGCCGACGCGGTCAAGCTGATCCAGGCGGCGACATCGAAGGCGGCCGCGGGACTCTAATCGGAGAACTCAGGCGGCGATGTTGAGATTGCCGCCGACGCCGGGGCCGGCATTGGCGAGCGACAATGTCTGCTGCGCGCCGCCGAGCAGCGTCAGCACCGCATCCTTCTGGGCGTTCAGGTTCTGCTTCAGCACCGACGTGGCGACCTGCTGCTGTGTCGCACTCGCCTGCTGCGCCATGACCGCAGCCACCAAGCTCATGTCCATACGCGCTTACCTCGCTAACGGCACGCTAGCCGAGGAGCCTTAACGAAGCGTATCGGTCGAGCCCGGCGGCGGTAAAATCAGCGGGTCGGCACCGGCTTGGGGCCGCGATAGTCGTAGAAGCCGCGCTGCGTCTTGCGGCCGAGCCAGCCGGCCTCGACATATTTCACCAGCAGCGGGCACGGCCGGTATTTGGAATCCGCCAGCCCCTCATGCAGAACCTGCATGATGGACAGACAGGTATCCAGACCGATGAAATCGGCCAGCTCGAGCGGCCCCATCGGATGATGCGCGCCGAGCTTCATTGCCGCATCGATCGCCTCGACATTGCCGACGCCCTCATAGAGCGTGTAGATCGCCTCGTTGATCATCGGCAGCAGGACGCGGTTGACGATGAAGGCGGGGAAGTCCTCGGAGACGGCGACCTGCTTGCCGAGCCGGCCGACGAACTCCTTGGCCGCCTCGAAGGTGGCGTCGTCGGTGGCGATGCCGCGGATCAGCTCGACCAGCTCCATCAGCGGAACCGGGTTCATGAAATGAATGCCGATGAAGCGCTCGGGGCGATCGGTGCAGGCGGCGAGCCGGGTGATCGAGATCGACGAGGTGTTGGAGGCGATGATCGCCTCCGGCTTCAGCACCGCGCAGAGATCGTGGAAGATCTTGCGCTTGACGTCCTCCTTCTCGATCGCGGTCTCGATGACGAGATCGCAATCGGCGAGGCCATCGAGGGTTTCGCTGATCGAGATATGGCCGAGCGCCTGGTTGCGGGCGTCCTCGGAGATCACCTTCTTCGCGACCTGGCGGGTCAGATTGCCGTTGATGGTCGCCATGCCCGATTTCAACCGGTCGGCAGTGACGTCGTTGAGCACCACGTCGAGCCCGGCCAGCGCGGCAACGTGCGCGATGCCGTTGCCCATCTGTCCCGCGCCGATCACACCGAGCTTGTTGATCTGAGCCATGTTGTCATCCACCCGAACGGCACGCCTGCTGCGCCCGCCCATGCCCTTGGAAGTGAGAACACCGGCCGCCGCGGTCCCATGCGGCCGGTGTCTTGAGCGTTACTTGCCGAGCTTGGCGAGCGCGTCGGTCAGCTCGGGAACCGCCTGGTAGAGATCGGCCACCAAACCGTAATCGGCCACCTGGAAGATCGGCGCGTCCTCGTCCTTGTTGATCGCGACGATCACCTTGGAGTCCTTCATGCCGGCCAGATGCTGAATGGCGCCTGAAATGCCGACCGCGACATAGAGCTCCGGCGCCACCACCTTGCCGGTCTGGCCGACCTGCCAGTCGTTCGGCGCATAGCCGGCATCCACCGCGGCGCGCGAGGCGCCGACGCCGGCGCCGAGCTTGTCGGCGAGCGGCTCGATGTACTTGGCGAAGTTCTCGCGGCTCTGCATCGCGCGGCCGCCGGAGACGATGATCTTGGCCGACGTCAGCTCGGGACGGTCGCTCTTGGCGACCTCCTCGCCGACGAAGCTCGACAGCGCCGGATCACCGGCGGCCGCCACGGTCTCGACCGACGCGCTGCCACCCTCGCTCGCCGCGGCGGCGAAGGTCGAGGTGCGCACGGTGATGACCTTCTTGGCGTCCTTCGACTTCACGGTCTGGATCGCGTTGCCGGCATAGATCGGCCGCTCGAACGTGTCGGGCGCGACGACCTTGATGATCTCCGACACCTGCATCACGTCGAGCAAAGCGGCGATGCGCGGCATCACGTTCTTGAAGCGCGAGGTCGCCGGCGCGACGATCGCGTCGTAGTTCGCGGCGAGCTTGACGACGAGGTCGGCGAGCGGCTCGGCGAGATCATGCGCGTAGGCCGCATCATCGGCGAGCAGCACCTTCTTGACACCTGCGAGCTTGGCGGCGGCTTCGGCCGCAGCCTTGGCGCCCTGGCCCGCGACCAGCACGTCGACATCGGCGCCGAGGGCTGTCGCCGCCGTCAGCGCCTTGTTGGTCGCGTCCTTGATGGATGCATTGTCGTGTTCGGCAATCAGCAGCGTGGCCATCAGAGCACCCCCGCCTCGGTCTTGAGTTTGTTGACGAGCTCGGCGACGTCCTTGACCTTGACGCCGGCCTTGCGGCCCGCCGGCTCGGTGGTCTTGAGCACTTCGAGCCGCGGCGTGAGATCGACGCCGGTGTCGGCGGCGGTCTTCTCGGCGATCGGCTTCTTCTTCGCCTTCATGATGTTCGGCAGCGACGCGTAGCGCGGCTCGTTGAGGCGAAGGTCGGTGGTGACGATCGCCGGCCCCTTGAGCTTCACGGTCTGCAGGCCGCCGTCGACCTCGCGGGTGACCTTGAAATCGGAGCCCTCGACCTCGAGCTTGGAGGCGAAGGTCGCCTGCGCCCAGCCCAGCAGCGCGGCCAGCATCTGGCCGGTCTGGTTGGAATCGTCGTCGATCGCCTGCTTGCCGAGGATGATCAGACCCGGCTGCTCGTCCTGCGCCACGGCTTTGAGGATCTTCGCGACCGCCAGCGGTTCCACGTTGCCTTCGGCCTTGACCAGGATGCCGCGGTCGGCGCCCATCGCGAGCGCGGTGCGGATCGTCTCGGACGCCTGCGCGGGCCCGATCGAGACCACCACCACCTCGGTCGCCTTGCCGGCTTCCTTCAGCCGCAGCGCTTCCTCGACGGCGATCTCGTCGAACGGATTCATCGACATCTTGACGTTGGCGAGCTCAACGCCCGATCCGTCGCTCTTGACGCGGACCTTGACGTTGTAATCGACCACCCGCTTGACCGGCACCAGAACCTTCATCGATCCTCTTTCGCTCTAAATTGTCCGGGGTTGACCTTTCGGGCGCGGAACCTAAAGCCCCCGTACCCCCCGGTCAACGCGCGAGGGGCGAAAAAACGCAGGCCCGCACGCCCCCGCGTTAACGGTTTTGCGGGTTAACGGTTTTGCCCCGGCACCCACAACACGTCGCCGGCACCGTTCCGGTTCGCGGCCCGACTGGCCACGAACAGGAAATCCGACAACCGGTTCATATAACGAATGGCGGCCTCGCTGACGGGCTCGTCCGGCTTGCCGGCGAGTTCCGTCATGATCCGTTCCGCCCTGCGGCAAATGGTACGCGCCACATGCAGATGCGCCGCCGCCGCGGTCCCTCCGGGCAGCACGAACGACGTCAGCGGCGAGAGCCGCTCGTTCAGCGTATCGATGTCGCGCTCCAGACGGTCGACCTGGCTCGCGACGACGCGCAGCCGCTCCGCCTTGCCCTCGCGCTGCGGCACGGCGAGATCGGCGCCGAGGTCGAACAGATCGTTCTGGATCAGGCCGAGCATCGCATCGATCTCGGGCGCATCGGCCAGATGCAGCCGGGCCACGCCGATCGCAGCGTTGGTCTCGTCCACGGTTCCATAGGCGGAGACGCGCAGATCGTACTTGGGACGCCGCTCGCCATTGCCGAGCGCGGTCGTGCCGTCGTCACCGGTCCGTGTGTAGATGCGATTCAGGACCACCATGCTGCGTTCTCAACGTCCGTTTCTCGACGCCCCGGTCTCAGCGCCCCATCGCCCAGATCGCCGCCATGGCAATGACGATCGCGACGAACTGCAGGATCACCCGCCAGCGCATCAGCTTCTGCGACAGGTTCGGCGAGCCGCCGCGCGTCATGTTGACGAGGCCGAGAAACAGCACCAGGGCGACCGCGCCGACGGCGATGGGAAGGATGAATTTACCGAGGAGTGAAGCCATCGGTGCTAGATAACACCGCAAACGCAAGAGCGCCATGGCGGATCCGCGCAGCCGGCGCTGCAACTTCTGGCTTTTGGACCCGTAATATCGGATTGTACAAATCACGTTCTTTCGCGGAGTGCAGGGACAGGTGAAGGCGCTTCGCTACATCTTCCACGTCGTCATGGACGCGTTCTACACCTTCCTCGCCGACGACGGCTGGGCGATCGCCAGCCATATCGCGCTGTCGACCCTGATGGCGCTGTTTCCGTTCCTGATCGTCCTGACCTCGCTCGCCGGCTTTCTCGGCTCCAAGGACCTGGCCGACCAGGCCGCCACCTTGATGCTCGAGACCTGGCCGGCGCAGGTGGCGGATGCGCTGACCGGCGAGATCCACGACGTGCTGACCACGACCCGGACCGATGCGCTGACCATCGGCGCCGTGCTCGCGGTCTACTTCGCCTCGAACGGCGTCGAGGCGCTGCGGGTCGCGCTCAACCGCGCCTACGGCGTGATCGAGCAGCGCCGCTGGTACTGGCTGCGGCTGGAATCGATCGGCTATACCCTGGTCGCCGCGTTCACGGCGCTGGCAATGTCGTTCCTGATCGTGCTCGGCCCGCTGATGCTGGCCACCGCCCGGCGCTACCTGCCGCTGGCGGTGGAAGCCAACGAGCGCTTCGTCAACCTGACGCGCTACGGCATCACCATCAGCGCGCTGGTCGTCGCGCTGTTCATCCTGCACGCCTGGCTGCCGGCGGGGCGGCGCAGCTTCATGCAGATCCTGCCCGGCATCGTCTTCACCTTCATCGCCTCGCTGGTGTCGGGCATCGTGTTCGGCCAGTACCTGGCGCGCTTCGCCAACAACTACGTCACGATGTATGCGGGGCTCGCATCGGTGATCATCGCACTGGTGTTCCTGTATTTCATCGCCGCGATCTTCGTGTATGGCGGCGAATTGAACGCTTCGATCATCAAGTCGCGGCTGCCGCGCGGCGTGTCGCTCCAAGAAGCGCAGTCGCTAGAGCCCGCGGCGAAACGGGCTTGAGCAGGAACGCGTCCGCGCCGGCAGCACGCGAGGCCGCCTCGTCCTCGCCGCGTCCGGACACGCCGATGATCGGGATAGTCCCGTGGGGCGCGTCCAGCTTGCGAATGCGAGCAATCGCCTCGACGCCGTTGATGCCGGGCAGCACCATGTCCATCAGCACCGCATCGTAATTGCCGGCCGCGATCCGCTCCGGTGCGGCCTCGCCGCGGCCGATGAACTCCGCCTGGTGGCCGAGCTCGTTGAGGATCGTGTTGAGCACCACGCGGCCGAACGGATTGTCCTCGACGCCGAGGATGCGCAAGGGCCGCGTCGGCCCCAGGGTGACGCCATCTTCCGAGCCGCCCGCCGTGGTGTGCGGCGCGGCCGCCACGGTCAGCGCCACGGTCAGCGTGAAGGTCGTGCCGCCGCCTTCATGCGGCGCCACCGCGACGTCGCCGCCCATGGCGCGCGCGATTTGCCGAACCGAGGACAGGCCGAGGCCGGCGCCCCCGAAGCGCGAGGCGATCGAGACATTGGCCTGGCTGAACGGGCGGAACAGCCGCTTGATCTCCTGCAGGGTCAGGCCGATGCCGGAATCGGAAACACGGAAGGCGACCGCGACCTTGCCCTTGGCGGCGCGCCTGATCGGCCTGCCGCGCCCGGCCTTGCCGGCCAGCGCGATGTCCAGCGCCACGCCCCCCTGCTCGGTGAACTTCACCGCATTATCGATCAGATTTTCGAGTGCGGCGCGTAGCCGCACGGGGTCACCGACGACGAGCCCCGGCAAATCGTCGGAGACACGGACCTTGGCCTCCAGCCCCTTGGCGGCGGCGCGGCCGGACAGCGAGTCCCCGGCGGCGCGCGCCAGCACGCGCAGGTCGAACAGATCCTCGCGCAGCAGCGTCCCCGCGGTCTCCTGCTTGGCGGCATCGACGAACAGGGTCGCCAGGCTCGACAGATGCTCCGCGCCGGCCTTGATGGTGTCGACCCAGCGCCGCTCGCGCTCGCCGAGTTCGGATGTGGCGAGCAGGTCGCTGATGGCGAGAATGCCTGTCAGCGGCGTGCGGACCTCGTGGGCGAACACCGCCAAGGCGGCTTCGACGACTCCCGCACCTGGTCCGCCAGGCCCGAACGCCGCCCCTTTCGCCGAGACGGGCTTGGCTGATCCAGGTTTGGCTGATCCGGCCTTGGCCGCGCTGCGCCGGCTCCCCGCCATCGCCGTGACCTGAGGAACGTGCTTCTTGAGCGGTCGCGCCTTGGCGCGCTCCCTGGCCGGCGGCGCCTTCGCGGCGGGCGTCTTCGGCTTCCCTGCTTTGGACGAGACCTTCGACGGCGCCATTCCAGAGGGCGTCTTTCCACCGGCCGGCCTCGACGCCGCGGCGGGCCTGGGCGCAGCCGGCTTGGCCGGTCGGGCCCGGCGCCCCGTACTCATGTTCCGAACGCGCTTCATCATGGCCCCTGTGACATGAACTCCGAAAAACGAAGGGGCACTTCTACTGTCATGTCTCGTCGTGCCGCTTTCGATTGAAGCTCCCGATTACCCGCGCCACCGAGCAGCATGGCACGGTCGTTTCCGGGTGTCACGATGCCCCGGAGGTTGTCCCCGCCGGAAACGTGGGAAGACATCGGGCTTGCGGCAGGACGCGGCTAGACCATGCCGATCCTGTGTCGGATTTCCGCCGGCGAGACGCCTTCCGCGCGCAAGGCGCGCAATCCCGTCGCCTGGGTGGACTTGGACAGCTTGTGGCCCTGTGCGTCGCGAATCAGTTGGTGATGCCGATAGGCCGGCGCCGGCAGGCCGAGCAGGACCTGCAGCAGCCGGTGGACGCTGGTGGCATGAAACAGATCCTGGCCGCGCACCACCTCGGTCACCCCCTGCAGGGCGTCGTCGATCACGACGGAAAGGTGATAGCTGGTCGGTGTCTCCTTGCGCGCCAGAACCACATCCCCCCAGGCCTCCGGCCTTGCTTCGACCCTGCCGCTCTCGCCCGAAGGCCCGGCGCCCTGCTCGTCCCAGGCCAGCCGGCCCACGCGCGCGATCGCCGCGGCCATGTCCAGCCGCAAGGCATAGGGCACGCCACCGGCCATCAGCTCCGCACGTCGCGCTTCGGAAAGCGAGGTCGCCGTCCCCGGATAGAGCGGCGCCCCGTCGGGGTCGCGCGGCCAAGCCCCGTCCGCATCCCGTTGCGCGACCAGCCGCGCGATCTCGGCCCGGCTCTCGAAGCTCGGATAGACCAGCCCCATGCCCCGCAGCCGGTCCAGCGCAGCGCGGTACTCGGCAAGGTGCTCCGATTGTCGCCGCACCGGCTGCTCCCACGCGATGCCGAGCCAGGCGAGGTCCTCATAGATCGCCTGCTCGAACTCCGGCCGGCACCGGGTGGGGTCAATGTCCTCGATGCGCAGCAGCAAGCGGCCGCCGCTCTGCTGCGCGCATCGGACGTTCAACAGCGCCGAATAAGCGTGGCCGAGATGCAGATAGCCATTCGGACTGGGGGCAAATCGGAAAACGGGTGGCATGACATCTTGTCATTGCCGGACTTGAGCTGGCGCGATCCGACAATCATCCTTCAATTACGTTCGATCCGAGATGGATGCGCGGGTCAAGCCCGCGCATGACGACGCAGAAAGCTTTAGACACATGACCCTCCATCTCGACAGCCAGGACATTCTCGAGGACGCGGTCCGCGAGCTGGTGAAGCAGGACAACCGCCTCGCTCCGATCCTCGCCGCCACCGGCATGCCGGCGTTGCGGCGGCGGGAGCCGGGCTTTGCCGGGATCGCGCACATTGTCTGCGGCCAGCAATTGTCGACCGCGAGCGCGGCGGCGATCTGGGGCCGGCTGCAGGCGGCGTTCGATCCGTTCGATGCCGACGCGATCCGCCGCGCCCGTGCCGACCGGCTGGGCCGGCTCGGGCTCTCAGCGGCCAAGATCAAGACGCTGAAGCACATTGCGCGCGAACTCGGCGCCGAGCGCCTCAATCTCGACGTTCTCGCCAATGAGGACGCCGACGCCGCGCATGCGACCCTCACCGCGCTGCCCGGCATCGGGCCGTGGACAGCCGACGTCTACCTGCTGTTCTGCCTTGGCCATGGCGATGCCTGGCCGGCGGGCGACCTCGCCGTGCAGGAGGCCGTCAAGGTCGGGCTCGGCCTTGCGGCGCGGCCGACGGCGAAGCAGATGATGCCGCTTGCAGAAGGCTGGCGGCCGCTGCGCGGCGCGGCCGCGCATCTGTGGTGGAGCTATTACCGCGTGCTCAAGAAACGCGAGGGCGTCATCACGCAGGCGAACTAACAACTTCGGTGAACGCCGTTTCAAACAAAGTTGGGGTTGCAAAACGGTCATCGATGTCGGCCAGGATCGCACCACGACGCACATCATCGCATGGCCGGGGTCTTCATCATGCAATCGTCCGATTTCATCGTCGCACGCAGCGATCTGCAGCAGTGCCAGACGATCGTCACCGAGCTTCCCGGCAGCGACGCGCTTCCGGCCGACGCGCTGCTGGTCAAGGTAGACCGCTTCGCCTTCACCGCCAACAACATCACCTATGCCCTGCTCGGCGAGCAGTTGAAATATTGGCAACTGTTTCCTGCGCCCGGCGGCTTCGGCATCATCCCCGTGTGGGGCTTCGGCGACGTGATCGCCTCTCGCCATCCTGCCGTGGCGGAAGGCGAGCGCCTGTTCGGCTACTTCCCGATAGCGACGCATCTCGTCATCGAGGCCGCCGATGTGAGCAAGCGCGGCCTGCGCGACGCGGCCGCACACCGCCAGGGCGTCGCGCCGGTCTACAACGCCTATGCACGGGTGGGCGACGATCCCGCCTTTGCCGGACGGCACGGCGATCATCAGGCCCTGCTGCGCCCGCTGTTCATGCTGTCGTTCCTGGTCGACGACTTCCTTGCCGAGCAGGTGCATTTCGGCGCCACGACCGTCATCCTGTCCTCGGCCTCGAGCAAGACCGCGTTCGGTCTCGCCCACCTGCTGCATACCCAGCGCAAGGGCATCCGCGTGATCGGGCTGACCTCGCCATCGAATGCAGCCTTCGTCCGCTCGCTCGGCTGCTATGACGAGGTGGTGACCTACGATGCGGTCGACAGGCTCGACGCGGGGACGAGCGCGGCCTTCGTCGACATGGCCGGCAATGCCAGTCTGCGCGCCGCGCTGCATCGACGCTACGGCGACAACCTGGTCTATTCCGGCCGCGTCGGGCTGACGCATCAGGACGTCATCGACGACGCAGACGCGCTTCCCGGTGCCCGGCCCACCTGGTTCTTCGCGCCCGACCAGATCAGGAAGCGCGCCAGGGAATGGGGACCCGGCGGCATCGAAAAGCGGCTCGGCGCGGCGTGGCAGGACTTTTCCCCGCGGCTCGACGGCTGGCTGACGATCGTGGATGGACGCGGTCCCGACGCGGTGCAGCGGATCTATCTCGACACGCTGCAAGGACGCATTCCGCCGGATCAGGGGCACATGCTGACAATGACGGCATGAGGCGCTTTCCGCCGGGTGCCGGTCGCGTGTAGCCTTGCGGCAGCTCAGATCAGGCGAATTCCCGGAGGCTGCTTCATGTCCATCACTCTCGGCTCCGGCGAGCACAGCTATCGCGTCGTCAAGGGCTGGGCCAAGCTGCCCGACGGCTGGGCGCTGACCGACGTCGCCTCGGTTGCCGTCGACAGCAAGGACCGCGTCTACGCCTTCAATCGCGGCGCCCATCCGATGATCGTGTTCGACCGCGACGGCAATTTCATCAGGAGTTTTGGCGAGGGGCTGTTCAGCCGCGCCCACGGCCTGTCGATCGACGCCGACGACAATCTCTACTGCACCGACGATGGTGATCACACCGTGCGCAAATGTACGCCCGAGGGCAAGGTGCTGCTGACCATCGGCCTGCCGGAGCGTCCGACGCCCTTCATGAGCGGCGAACCATTCAACCGCTGCACCCACACCGCGCTGTCGCCATCCGGCGAGATCTACGTCTCCGACGGCTACGGCAATGCGCGGGTCCACAAATACACACCCGACGGCCGGCTAATCCGCAGTTGGGGCGAGCCCGGCTCCGATTCCGGCCAGTTCAACATCGTTCACAACATTGCGACCGATGCCGACGGCTTCGTCTATGTCGCGGACCGCGAGAACCACCGCATCCAGATATTCGACGGCGACGGCCGCTACGAGACGCAGTGGAACAATCTGCATCGGCCCTGCGCGCTGTGCGCCTGCGGCGCCGGCCGCAAGACCTTCATCATCGGCGAGCTCGGTCCGGGCATGCCGGTCAACCTCAACGTTCCCAATCTCGGCCCCCGGCTCACGATCACGGACGCCGGCGGCAAGCGACTGGCGCGGCTCGGCGGCGAGCATGGCCCGGGGCTGGAAACCGGCCGTTTCCTGGCGCCGCATGGCCTCGCAATCGACAGCCGCGGCGACATCTATGTCGGCGAGGTCGGCGTCACCAATTGGAGCACGAGCTTTCCGGACCGGCCGATGCCGGACGAGGTCAGGATCCATCGCTGTCTGCAGAAGCTGGAGCGCGTCCCTGGCTGACCTTGGCCACCAGCGGATGCTGGCCCCGGCCGAGGACATGCAACTGATTTGCAGTGCAGCGGCTGAGCGCTCTGCCACGGTTCTGACGCGCTTTGACCGCAGCTCGAAAGGCGGGAGAAGCCAGGTCAAACCATGTGTCAAGCCATTCTTGGGGCTTCACAATCCCGTCACGCTGCATGTAGTATGTCAGGGCATGCTGCTTCGCAGCCGTTATGGAGGCCAGGAGCGTTACTTGAACGCACATGTCTCGCAAGGCGGTTGGCCGGTGTTGGTGCTGAACGCGGACTTCCGGCCGCTGAGTTATTACCCGCTGTCTCTCTGGTCGTGGCAGGACGCGATCAAGGCGGTGTTCCTCGATCGCGTCAATATCGTCGAGTACTACGACCGCGCGATCCGAAGTCCATCCTTCGAGATCCAGCTGCCCAGCGTGGTTTCGCTGAAATCCTTCGTGAAGCCGTCGACGCATCCGGCCTTCACCCGCTTCAACGTCTTCCTCCGCGACCGTTTCGCCTGCCAGTACTGCCACTCCGGCGACGACCTGACCTTCGATCACGTCATTCCCCGCAGCAAGGGCGGCCAGACCACCTGGGAGAACGTCGTCGCCGCCTGCTCGCCCTGCAATCTGCGCAAGGGCAATCTGACGCCGCAGCAGGCCAAGATGTTCCCCAAGCAGGCGCCCTATGCGCCGACCGTCCACCAGCTCCATCGCAACGGCCGGCTGTTCCCGCCGAACTACCTGCATGATAGCTGGCTCGACTATCTCTATTGGGACACCGAGCTCGATCCGTAGCAGATCGGCACGTCGTCGGAGCTGGTGCGGACGTCGCCCTGGGCGCGGCGACGCTTTGGCTGTTGCCCGCGCATGCCCCGCCGCCCGATCCGCTGGCCGAATGGCGCGGCCGTCCGGCGGTATAATGGACTGGATTAACCCCGCCTTAGGCCCCTGTTCAGCATGATCGCGCGTTGCCGCGTGGGCCCCATCATGGCTGCCCGCTTCCGTCATTGTTCGAGCAGGCTGTCCGTTCCGCGCATGCAGACCGCAATCCCCGAGTGCAAGGCGGCGGCGCTCGCGAAAGCCCAGGCGGCGAGCTCGCTGCAGAACATTTCCCTGACCCTGTTTGCCAACGTGGCGATCGCAACCTCGCTGGCGCTGCTGCTGTATCTCAGGGAGGGCGGCACCCTCATCTTCGGGTGGCTGGGCGCCGCCATCGTTTTCGCCGCATTCCGCGCCGGATGGGTATCGTACCTGAAGGCATCCGGACGGATCGAGCGTGATGCCCAGCGCGTGCTGCGCAATCTCACCATCATGGCTTTCGCCAGCGGCGTGCTGTGGGCGATCGTCCCGATCGCGCTGCCGGCCTTCTCCCGCGCGCACAACGTCAACGACGTCGTCTTCATCATGGCCGGCACCACCACCGGCGCCATCATCCAGAGTCTCGCTTATTCGCCGATGGCGATCGCCTTCGGCGCGCCACTGATGGGCGCGACCGTGCTGCGGATGCTGATCTCGGGCAGCGACGTCGACTACGTCGTCGCGGCCGACGTCGCGTTCCTGACCTTCATGCTGTTCCGCGCCTCGCGGCTCGGCGAGCGCAACTTCATCGCGAGCCAGAATACCGCCATCGAGGCGACGGTGCTCGCGGAGTCGGTGGCCGAGGCCAATCACGCCCTGGAGCGTCTGGTTCGCACGGACTCGCTCACCGGGCTCGCCAATCGCAGTCACTTCCGCAGCGTGGCCGCGGCGGCGTGCCGGTCCGGACGCGGGGTCGCATTCCTCCTGATCGACGTCGACAACTTCAAGACCATCAACGACGCGCGCGGCCACGATGCCGGCGACCGTGTCATTCAGGCCATCGCCGCGCTGCTGCAATCCGCCTGCCGCGGTGAGGATCTGCCGGTCCGCCTGGGCGGCGACGAGTTCGTCGTCGTCATGCAGGGCGACGATGTGGCGAGCCGATCCGTCGCACTCGCCGAATGGCTGATGGCCGCCCTCGCGCAGCCGCTCGCGATCGCGGGCCAGTTGCTGCCCGTCAGCTGCTCGATCGGCATCGCGACGCATGCGGAAGGCCCGATCGATCTGGAAGAGCTCTCCGCCCGCGCCGACGTCGCGCTCTACCGCGCCAAGGACGACGGCCGCGCCTGCATGCGCGTGTTCGACGCCAAGATGCAGTCCGAGCTGACGCTGCAGCGCCGGCTCGACGCCGAGCTGCCGGCGGCGCTGGCCCGCCGCGAGCTCCACGTCGAATTCCAGCCTCAGGTGGCGATGGCGACCCAGGAGGTCATCGGCTTCGAGGCGCTGCTGCGCTGGAAGCATCCGAGCGCCGGATTGATCCCGCCGCCGGACATCGTGTCCGCGGCGATCCGGTTGCGCCTGTCCGGCCAGCTCACGGAGTTCGTGGGCGAGCGCGTCTGCGCGTTCCTGCGCGCGCTCGACCGCAAGAAGGCGCACGGCATCCGGGTGTCGATCAACGTCTCGCCGCGCGAATTCCCGCTTCACTCGCCGGCGCAGACCCTGAAGACCGTCTCCGAGCGCTACGGCGTCGATCCGCACCGGATCGAGATCGAGGTGACCGAAGAGGCGATGTTCGATCCCAGGCGCTGCGCCGACGAATTGAAGCTGATCGACCAATATGGCTTCGGTCTTGCGATCGACGATTTCGGCGTCGGCCATTCCTCGATCGCCAACCTGATGGCGGTCGAGATCGACACCATCAAGATCGACCGCTCCTTCATCCACGGCATCGCCGCCAACCGACGGGATCAGCAGCTCGTCGCCGCCATCACCGCGGTGGCGCTGCCGCTCGGCCACCGCATGATCGCCGAGGGCGTCGAGAGCGAGGCGGATGCCGAGTGCCTTCGCATGCTCGGCTGTTCCTACGGACAGGGCTGGCTGTACGGCAAGCCGATGAAGGAGGACGACGCGATCGCGTGGCTCGTCCAGCATCGCAGCGGTGCTGCTGCCGCAGGCGAGCCCTTGCCGCGCAGCGCGTAGGCGCGGCGCGGTCACGGAAGGACCAGCATCTGCGCAAGGCCCGGACCGAAGGCGCCGGCCCACGCGGCGGCAATCACGACGATGAGTCCAGGAACGAGGCGCAGGGCGAAGGACGACCCGCCGCTGGTCCACGCCACCACGATCTTGCTGATCGTGTTCGCCGACAGCGCCGCCAGCACCGGCGCCACGGCATCGGCGGCGCCGATCTTGCCCGACGCGGCAAGCGTGGCCGCAGCCACCGCCGGCGCATGGGTGTCGACCAAGCCGGCGACGGCGGCGCTCGCCACCAGGCCGGCTTCGCCGAACGCCTCGCGCAACGCGGCCGAGAGCACCAGCACCGCCGAGATCGTCAGCGCCAGCAGCAGCGCGCCCGGCAGGCTGAAGGCGCGCCCCGTCGGCAGGTCGGCGGCGCCGCTCTGGCGCAGCCCGACGATCGTGAATATCCCACCGTAGATCGCCGCCGCCGCGCCGGCACAGAGCAGCGGAACCAGCAGCGCGTGCAATGCCGGCAGGCTGGTGACGGCCAGCACCGCGGCGAGCTGGGCGATGGTCGCCACCGTCGACAATGCCGCGCCCGCGGCGGCGGCACCGCCAAGTTCCGGAGCCTTGCGCGCCCGCGCGCCCATCGCGCCGATCGTGGCGGTGCTGGAGACGAAGCCCGAGGCGAAGCCGGACACCGCGAGCCCGCCGCGGGCGCCGAGCAGACGCATCGAGATATGCCCGGCGGCGCCGATGGCCATCATCAGCACCACGAGCGTCCAGATGCCGCGCAGGTTGAGCGCCCCGAACGGACCGATCGGCTGATCCGGAAGCAGGGGCAGCACGACCAGCGTCGCCGCGGCAAAGATCAGGCCGTCCTTGAGCTCGCTCTCGCTGAGCACCGAACGGACGAAATCGTGCAGCATCGGCCGCGCCGCGAGCAGCACCGCCAGCACGACGGCGACGCCGGCCGCCAGGGCCGGACGCTCGGTGGCTAGGCCGCCGAGCAGGACGGTCAGGATCAGCGCCGCCTCCGAGGTCAGTCCCGGATCGTCGCTGCGCGAGCGCCAGTAGGCGATCGCCGTCAGGACCATGATTCCGGCGGTGACGACGGCCAGCAGCAGCTTGCCGCCGATCAGCATGCCGATCGCGCCGGCCAGCGACGCCACGGCAAAGGTCCGCAACCCCGCGGACGAGCGACCGGGTCCCTCGCCCTTGCGCCGCTCGCGCTCGAGACCGATCAGCAATCCGATGCCGAGTGCGACGACGATCGCGATGATCTCGGGACTGAGGCTCATGACATCCGGCATCGCCATCGTCCTGAATCACACCTGTTCACGGCGCGACGAATGCGCTGACGATCATCAGCAGACATGTGATGAGACCGAGTGCGGGAATCCATAGCGGCACCCTGACATGGGGAGCATCCGACCCGATGCGCCGGATGCGAATCCGGAGCAGGCACAGATTGACGATGGCAAAGATCGTCAGCGTCGCGAGCGAGGTGCCTTCCGCCAGCCGCTCCAGCGGGAAGGCCAGCGCCAGGATCGCGACCGCCAGCATGACGAGGCCGGTTGCGATCAGCGGCGTTCCGGTGCGGGGATCGACCCGACCGGCGATGCGCGGCAGGTCGCCCTGCCCCGCCATGCCGTAGACGACGCGGGCCGTCATCGTCATCTGGGCGAGAATGGTGTTGAGCGTGGACACGATCGCGATCGCATTGAAGGTGGCCGGACTGATGCCGGCGACGGCATTGAACACCAGGCTGAGCGGCGCCGGCGAGGCCGACAGCACGCCCGGCGGCACGGCGGTCACCGCGATCGCGGCAATCAGCACATAGAGCGCGGAGGTGATCAGCAGCGTCAGCGCCATCGCCCACGGAATGTTGCGCTGCGGGCGCTTGGCCTCTTCCACGACGTTGGCGAGGTCCTCGAAGCCGACGAAGGCGAAGAACGCCAGCAGGCCGGCGAAGGTAATGCCGGAGAGAACGCCGAGCTCGAGCGGCGGCGGGATCAGCAAGGCCGGGCCGAACGCGACGCCGGAGTGGACGGCCGAGACGATGATCCACAGCAGCCCGCCGGTCTCGATCAGGGTCAGCAGTCCGGCGAGCATCACCGATTCGAGAATGCCCCAGGACGCGACCATGCCGAGCGCGACCACGATCGCCATCGCGATCAACGGCGTCGGCAGGTCGATGAGCTGCCGGATGTAGCCGGCACCGCCGAGCGTCACCGCCGCCGCCGCAATGATGCCGGTGGCGAGTCGCAGCGTGCCGACCGCCGTCGACAACAGCCGCGACTTGAAGGCCCCGCGGACATAGGCGGCCTCGCCGGCGCTCACGGGATAGCGGGTTGCAAGCTCGGCATAGGAGGCGGCGGTGAATGTCATCACGAATGCCGCCAGCGCAAACGCCCAGGAGGAATGGATGCCGGCATGGCCGGCGACCGCGCCGATCAGGACGTAGATGCCGGCTCCGACGGTCACGCCCGTGCCGTAGAGCACGAGCAACGGCAGTCCGAGCCGACGCCGCAAGCCGGACGCAGGCACGATTGGATCTTGCGGCACCACGAATTCCATTCCTGATCACGACGAACAACAGAGTTGTAGGGGCTTAAGGGAGCAGGCGCGAGCCCTGTTGATCTCGGTCAACCGGGACCTGCGCAAGATCCGCTCGGCTGCGGCATTCGACCGCCTGTCAGCGCAACGCGGGTCGCCGACGCACCGGCGCCCAGTCGCGTTCGTGCTACATGCGTCTGCCGAGACACGCGTCTGCGCTCTCGCGGCGCAATCCGCCCGAGCCGTGCTGATAGAACTCCCTCTCTGCAATCGAGAGGGTGCAGGGAAGACCGAGCCTCGGCTGAGGCCCGTGGCCCCCGTGCGGAGAAAATGCACGGGGCAGGAACCACAGGTACAGCCGGATCGACCCGGCCTTCCCCGCGCGATGGTTTTCACGGCTGCTCCGCGCTCTCCCCGGGGACCGGCTTGTTTGCCCCCGTCATCCGCACGACACGTCATGTCGCAGCAGACTTGACGCCAGCGTCGGGGCGCCAGGACCACACGGCTTGACCGTCCGTCACGGCGTCAGTCGTCTGCGCGCGAACGCGCCCGACATCGCAACGGCCACCACTCCCCACCCCAGCGTATCGTGACGACGCGTACGCCCCTCTGCATGAGGCGGGATGGCGATAGATGACCACAAATTCCGAAAACAAGAAACAAGAATCTTTTTCGTCGAGGCTCTGGACAATGTCGGCCGATTGCGCGCGAAACATTGACTGATTTGGCCGGCGGGCAGCCCCGCACGACCTGAATACGCCTGAGCGACTCCATCACACGCGCGTTCGCCGCCTTCCACCGCGAGCCGCAGCGGCTTAGGATGCCACAACATCGCATCATTCCGGAACAGGCACTGTGCCCGAATTCGAGCCGCTCTACACGACAACCAGCGCCGAGAGCATCGGACGCTTCGTGGCCAATCACTACGTGCTATCAGAGCCGCTCGCGTGCCGAATGGTGAATCGCGGTTTCAACGACGTCTATCTTGTCACGACCGCGAGCGGCGACCGCTACGTCTTTCGGCTGTCGCATCACCGCGCCCGAGGCGCGGCCGATGTCCGCACCGAAACCGACTTTCTCGCGCATCTGGCGCGCTGCGGCGTGCCCGTAGCCGCGGCCGTTCCGGCGCGCGACGGCAACCTGTTCGTGCGCGGCGAGGCGGCGGAAGGCCGACGGGAAGGCGTGCTGTTTCCCGCAATCGATGGACGAATGCCGGACGTCGCCTCGCAATCCGATGCTCACGCCAACGGCGTCACGCTTGCGAGAGTCCACGATGCGGCGATGTCTTATCAGCCGGAAGCGCCGCTCTACCGGCTGGACCTCGACCATCTGTTGCACCGGCCGCTCGCGCGCGTTGAGAATCTCTGTCGCACCATCGGATCCGACGACGGCGGCTTTCTTCAGGAGGTCTGTGCGCGAACAGCCGCCGGAATCGAGGCGATGCAAGGCCTGGCGTGGACGCATTGTCACGGCGACTGCCATGGCTTCAATGCGCGTATCGGCGCCGCTGGCGAGGCCGTCTTCTTCGATTTCGACGATAGCGGCCGCGGCTATCTGGCCTATGACCTGGCTGTGTTCCTGTGGGCCAAGCTGTCGTTCGGTCGGCGCTTTCACGCGGCGTGGCATGCTTTCGTCGACGGCTATCGATCGGTCCGCCCGATCTCGGCGGCGGATTTCGAGGCCGCGCATGCCTTCGTGATCGTCAGGCACATCTGGCTGATGGGCGAACAGGCCAGCCGCTCGCGCGAGTGGGGCAGCGAGCCGGTCCGCTGGATCACGCAGCAGCGTGAATTCCTTGAAGGCTGGGAGGCGCAGCAGCTGGGGGCACGCCTTATATGAGCTTGACCGACGGCAGCATGGGAGACTTTGAACCATGACTGATACGATCGTTCGGGTACGCCGGCTCGGCATCATCGGCTGCGTGGCGGACATGTCGCTCAGGTCGCAGCGCTTCCGTCGCATGGGGTGCTCCCGGTAATCGATCCGCCACCGTCCTTCGACAAGGTCATCGTCGACGCATCGATTTCCTGACGTTGTTCTGATCGCTGCGGCGGTTGCCGTGTCGCGTCCGCCACAGCCAGCAGATCAACTCATCAGACGCATTGTCAAACCACGAACGATGTGATTAGTACGCCACCGGCGTCGAGCATTCCGCTCCGCCGATTGGAGAAAGACGATGACTGCGATCATCCGTTGCTCCGCCAGGAGCCGCCGGGCCTGATCCTCGCGTGAGGCGAGGTGTGGCGCGGCCTGCGTGCGCCTTCGCGCGCGCTGATCATCCCTGACCATATCTCCCTGTCTGTCTCCAAGGTACTCCCATGGGCATTTCCCATCGCGTGGACGGCCGTGCGCCGATTCACGGTTACTACTCGTCCAGCTCCTGGATCGAGGGCGCCGCCGTGCGCCAGCTCGAAACGGTGGCTGCCATCTCCGGCGTGCGTGCCGTCGCCGGCATGCCGGACCTGCATCCCGGCAAGTTCGGCCCGGTCGGCTGCGCCATTCTCGCCGACCATATCCACCCGGCCTTCGTCGGCTCCGACGCGGGCTGCGGCATGGCGCTGTTCGCGCTCGACCTCGCGTCGCGCCGCATCCGCGTCGACAAGGCGGCCGACCGGCTGCGCGACGTCGCCACACCCTATGACGGCGACATCGCAAGCGAGCTCGCGAGATGTGAGCTGGCACCGTCCGACTTCGATGCCTCGCTCGGCACGATCGGCGGCGGCAATCATTTCTGCGAGCTGCAGGCGGTCGAGGAGGTGTTCGATCCCTCCTGCGGCATCGATCGCGACCGCGCGCATCTGCTGGTGCATTCGGGCTCGCGCGGCCTCGGCCACGCGCTGCTCGAACGGCACGTCGCGGACGGGCTGAAGCCGCTCGCCCCCGACAGCGAAGCCGGTCAGGCCTATCTGGCCGCGCATGACCACGCGCTGCGCTGGGCGTCGTTGAACCGCCAGGTGATCGCTCGCCGGGCGGCAGCGGCCTTGCGCTGTGAGGCCGATCCGGTCTGCGCGTGCTCGCACAATTGTATCGAGCACCGCGCAGACGGCGTGCTGCACCGGAAAGGCGCGGCGCCGTCCGACCAGGGGCTCGTCGTCGTGCCGGGCTCGCGCGGCGCGCTGTCCTATCTGGTCGCGCCGCTCGCGTCAGCGCCAAACGAGGCGTTGTGGTCGATCGCCCATGGCGCCGGTCGCAAGTTCGACCGGTCATCGATGATCGGCCGTGTCGGCGCCACGCGATCGGATCGCGAGCGTCTCGCGCGCAATCCGTTCGGCGGCCGCGTGATCTGCGAGGACCGCGCGCTGCTCGCCGAGGAGGCACCGGAGGCCTACAAGCCGATCGCCGGCGTGATCGCCGATCTCGAAGCATTCGGGCTCGCGCGCGTCGTCGCCAGCTTCCGCCCGCTGGTGACGGTGAAGAAGATCGCCGTCGAGCGGCCGCGCAAGGAGGACCGTCGATGAGACGGCTGCTCCTCACGGCGGGGCGCGGTCCCGCCGAATGCCGGCTCGCGGTGGCGCATGCGCTTCAGCGGCTCGCCAACGAGGCCGAGGCGGCGGATTGCGCATGCGCGATCGCGCGAGAGCAGACCGACCGGCATGGGCCGGCCAGCGCGATCGTCGTGCTGGACGGGTCGACGGCGTCTGACCTCGCGCGGCGCTGGACGCAGGGCTCGCTGCTCTGGGTGTGCCGCAGTCCGCTGCGGCCGCATCACGGCCGCAAGAACTGGTTCGTCGGCATCGTCGATCTGCCCCTGTCGGAACGGATGGCGGCGTTGGCGGCCACCGACGTCCGGTTCGAAAGCTTTCGTGCCGGCGGGCCCGGCGGCCAGCACCAGAACAAGACCGAGAGCGCGGTGCGCGCGGTTCACGTGCCGACGGGGCTGGTCGCGATCGCGCGCGACGGCCGCTCGCAGCATCGCAACAAGGCGCTGGCGCTCGCGCGTCTCGCCGCACTGCTGGACGGCCGCGCGCGCCTGGCGGACGCCGGCGTGGCGCGCCTCATCCACGCGGCGCATGACAGCGTCGAACGTGGCGCAGCCGGGCTGCGCTTCGAGGGACCAGCGTTCAGGCCGGCGGGATGATCACCGGACAGCCGGGGGCGTGAGAGCCCCCGACTGCACCTTCGACAGGCAGGGATGCACAGTCATCTCTCCGCCAGACGACCGCCATGCGCGCCGCTCCGCATATTGGCGGATGACATCGCGCCGCCGAACGGCTAAGCGGACCGCCCCCCGGACGGAAACGAGACGAGCATGGCGGCAGCGGCCCATTGTGGCATCGACTTCGGCACTTCGAACACCACCGTCGGCCTCAGCGATCATGCCTCAGCCCAGCTCATCCCCCTGGAGGGCGAGCAGCGGACCTTGCCGAGCGCGATGTTCTTCGATTTCGAGGATCACGGCATCCAGTTCGGGCGCAACGCGATCGAGCGCTATCTGACCGGCCACGACGGCCGCTTCATGCGCGCGCTGAAGAGCATCCTCGGCACCGCGCTGATTCACGAGAAGACCTATATCCGGCAGAAGGCGGTGCCGTTTGCCGGCATCCTCGGCTTCTTCTTCGCGCATCTGAAGACGCAGATCGAGAAGAGGCTCGGCAGGGAGATCAACCAGGTCGTGCTCGGCCGTCCCGTCCGCTTCGTCGACAAGGATGATGCGGCCGACGCGGAAGCGCAGAGCGCGCTGGAGGGAATCGCGCGCGACCAGGGCTTCAAGCACATCGCGTTCCAATATGAGCCGATCGCCGCCGCGCTCGACTACGAGCAGCAGGTCGCGCACGAAGAGCTGGTGCTGATCGTCGACATCGGCGGCGGCACCTCGGATTTCTCGATCGTGCGCGTCTCGCCTGAGCGGCGCAGCAAGGCGCATCGCGAGGACGACATCCTCGCCAATGGCGGCATCCATATCGGCGGCACCGATTTCGACCGGCTGCTCAGTCTGAAGAGCGTGATGCCGCATCTCGGCTATGGCAGCCTGACCGCCGACGGCAAGCGCAATTTGCCGACGCTGTACTACCACGAGCTCGCCACTTGGCACCGCATCAACCAGCTCTACAAGAGAGGCGTGATCGGCGAGCTGCGCCAGATCCGCTACGAGGCCGAGCGGCGCGATCTGGTCGACCGCTTCATCAAGGTGGTGGAGGAGCATCGCGGCCATACGCTCGCGATCGGCGTCGAGCAGGCCAAGATCGCGCTGACAGCGGCGAAGTCGCTGACCTCGGTGCTGTCGGAGAAGGACGACTGGGCGCGCATCAAGTTCACGCGCAAGGATTTCGACCGCGCCATCGCCGATTCCGTCGAGCGCGTCGTCGGCACGGTGACGAAGCTGCTCGACGATGCCGGCGTCGAGGCCGCTGCCATCAACACCATCTTCCTCACCGGCGGCTCGAGCATGGTGCCGGCGCTGCGTCAGGCCATCCTGGCGCTGTTTCCGGCGGCGCGCATCGCCGAGACCGACCTGCTCGGCAGCGTCGGCATCGGGCTCGCGCTCGACGCGCGGCGCAAGTTCGGCTGACGCCAATTTCAGGAATGGCTCATTCGGGGGAGACCGTCGCGGCCGCCCGCGCCGGCTTCTTCGGTGCGTTCTGAAGCTGGGCGCGCGGCGCCGCCGATGTCGGGACGACGGCACGGACAGCGGCGGGTTTCGCGCGAACCGGACGGGCATCAGCCGCGCCGGTCCGCCCGGGATCGCCGCTGCGGATGATGCCCCAGGGTCCCGAATCCGTCCGAGGCGGCAGCGAATAGCCTGGCACGGTGCGACTCGTCCGCCGGGTCCGAGTCTGTTCTGCGCGCACCGGCGGTGCCGGGGCCTCGCCGACCGCGGGAGCAGCGACTGCGAGGGGCGCGGCGTCAATCGCAATGACCTCGGCCTTGGTGACGGCGGCGGGGGCCGGATCGAGGTCCACGGCAGGCCCGACCGGCGCCGGCGAGCCTGCGTCCGGAACGGCGTCCACGATCTGCCTTTCAGGTTGGACCGCAGCAGAAGGAGTGTCGGCCGGATCCGGCTCGTACAGGACCACGCCGGCCGTCTCGTCGGCCAGCCCGTGAAAAACATGGCTCGGCAGCAGAAACCCCGCCGCCGTCACGGCGACGGCCAGGCTTCGGCCAAGCGCGAGCTTCGTGGATGGGGGAATGGACATCGCGCCACCCGTCCGCCAAGCCAGGTCGACGCCGGCCACCGCAATGAACGCCGCAAGGCCGAGGCTGCCGCCGACCAGGGGCAGAACCGTCGAAGCCTGGACCAGAACCACGGTGAGCGTCAGCGCGGCCACGATCGGCTGCAACCGGCCTGACAGCCGCTGCGGCGAAGACATCCCGAGAAAACATCCGGCATAATAGGCATCGACGAGACAGCGTTCGTCGGACCAGAGCCCTCGCATGACCGCCATTCCGGCAAACGCCAGCGTGGCCGAGACGAAGGTGCGGGCTGCCCGCCCCGACTCTGCGACGTGCGGAAGCCGTTGCATGACCATGGTCAGGAACGTCCCGGCGAGACAGGCCGCAAGGATCGCGAGCGAGCCACCGAGCTCCTGGTCGAATTGATTCAGATGCCCCAGACGGAGCGATCCGCCTTGTCCGGCGAGCCACGGCCCGAGCGTGACGAACAGCAGCGATCCGATCGCAGCCAACACGCCGAGCCGACCACCATAGCCCTGCAACAGCACGACGCGCCGCCGGGTTTCGATCGCAGTGAAGATGCAGAACAGCAGGCCGCAGGATATCGACAGCAGATAGAGCGATGCCTCCTGTGGCAATCCGGTACGAGCGACGCTTTCGCTGAGCTGTCCGATCGGAGTCATGCCGCTGAAGCTGCCGCCATAGACCGAGGACGAAAACGTGGTCGCGGCGAGGTTGTCCGGAGACGCGACGACCAGGCCTGCGCACAGCACGACCGTCACCGCCGCCGAGGCGAGCGCGGGCGACAGGCCCAGCGCGTTCAGATGCAGCGTGGCAAGACAACCGAGAAAGGCGCCGGCGAAGGCCACGACAAGCGCAACAGGGAGATCAGAACGCCGCGGCTGAGGACGCGGCTGGAACAGGACCGGCAGGCCCGTCCGGTATGGCGCACCATCAAAGGCCTGCTGCATCTGCGAACCGCCCCCAAATGTGGATCGGCTCGGCCCTCACCTCCTCCTGACGCCGAACGACAGCCGCGATGCGGGCGAAAGATCCCACGTCGTTTGCGTCCTGACGTACGAGCAGAAGACAAGAGCCGGACGGGCCTGCATCATCCGCTAAGCACCGCTGTGTGCACGATGCAGTGAAAACATGGCAAAACGCGTGCGGAGGTATGGCCGAGTCGGGTTATGGCCGCAAAAATGCTCGCGGCCCGTCAGGGGCCCGCCAACGTCGACGGATCAGGCCGCCACTCCGGCACGGGCTGCTGCACCTCATGGCGGGCCATGATGTGCTGTCGGGTCGTCGCGTGCGGCACCACCCGTGTCTGTTGGCGCTTCAGCCGCGCAGCCAGGACGCCCGCCGGCCGACCATCGCGACCGATCCGCCGGGACGGCTCTGCAGACGCGGGCGACGCGGACTCCTGGGCCGGCTCACTCGAGGGCCGCAGGGCGAGCGGATTGGCGCCCTCCGGATTCAGGATCTGAAGCGGCAGATCCGGCGCTGTGTCAGCGGCCGAGGCCGGCTCGCCGAACGCCGCGCCATCGCGCCGATCCTCGTCGTGTAAGGGCATCGTGGTCCGCGCCGGCGCGGCGGCTTTGTCCGCGTTCACGAACGGACCGTTGGGCTCCGCCACCGGCGGCTGAAACATCAGCTCGCTGGCGAGCAGCACCGCGAAAATGGCGAGTGTGGCGACGACTCCCCGCGTCCAGGCGAGGACGGTCTGCCACGGCGATTCCCCTGCCTCGACGAACAGACGAACCGCAGCATCCACGAAGATGACCGAGACGAAGGCGATGTATCCGAGGCTGCCGCCGACGCTCGGCAGGATGGGACCGGTGAGGATCAACAGGCCCGTCAGCAGCACCGCCGCAGCCATCGCCTGCGGCAGGCTGCGCAGCCGCCGCGACGACGACATGCCGACGAAGCAACCGGCAGAATAGGCGTCGAGATCAGGGGCCCCGCTGGGCAGAAGCTGCAGCGCCACGAGGCCGGCAAAGGCCACCGACGCCGCAACGAAGATGCGTACCGCGCGGCGCGACCCTGCCACGGGCGCCCAGCGCAAGGCGGCCATCGTCGCCAGCATGCCGACCGCGCACAACGCGAAGGTGAGCGCGGTGCTGCCGAGCCCCTGCTCCAGCACGCCGCGGCGCGCGATCGGAAACAGCTCGCCCTCGGTGCCGAGCAGCGGCGCGAGACCGACGAACAGGAACGAAGCGACCGCCGCCAGCGCGCCCAGTCGTCCGCCATAGCCGCGCGCGAGCCCGCCACGCAGCCACATGTCGAGCGCACAGCCCAGACAGAACGCCAGTCCACAGAACAGCGAGAGCAGCACGAAGGCGGCGTCGAGCGGCAGGCCGGCGCGAATGACGCTTGCGTTCAACAGCGCCACCGGAGTCATGCCGACGAAGCTGCCGCCATAGGCCGACGAGAAGAACGTGCTCGGCACCAGATCCGCGGTCCGTGTCAGGATCAGCGAGGCGCACAGCAGCAAAGCCGCCGCGGCCGAGGCAATCAGCGGCGACAGCCCGGTTGCACTCAGATGCAGGGTCATCAGACAGCCGAGGAACGCGGCGATGAACGACGCCAGCGGCGGGCAGCCGAGCTGGAACAGCTCCGAGCCGTAGAACGGAACGGCACGGCCGAGCTGCCGATCGCGCCATGTGCGTGGATCGAAGCTCTGCTCCGCCTGCAGACGACGTAACTGACGATCCGCCGCTTTGCGCTTCATGTCCACGACACCCCGAATCGCGCCCGCCCAAGATCTGCGTGATGATCTCGCGGCAGACGAATGGTTGACGTTCGGGCGCAACCCTGAGCCCGAGCCGGCACAGTTTCCTGCGACGGTTGTACGCACGCTGCAGTCGCGCAGGTTGCGTGTGCCCGAATTCATGCACTGCAATGCAACGTTGTGGAAGTATCGGGCTCCAGCACGGGCGTGAAAGTTCCTGGCAACCTTAATGGCGACGCCCGATGCGCATTATCAGTGACATGCGGGTCGGGCGGCGGAGCAACCCCGGCTTGCGGACGAGCTTGGTAAACGACAACATGGCGTCATGCTCTCGCCCACGTTGCAGACCGCCCGTCTGATCCTGTGGCCGCTGTCGCTCGCCGATGCGCCGGCGATCCAGCGTGGGTTCGACAACTGGAACGTCATCCGCAACCTCGCAGCCGTCGTTCCGTGGCCCTATCCTCCCGACGGCGCCGAGACCTTCGTGAGGCTGCAGCTCGACAGGATCGCGGCCGGCGAGGAGCTGTATCAATGGGTGCTGGCGCTGCGCGACGGTGACGGCGAGGCCATCGGCAACATTCACTTCCGGCCGCGCATGGAATCGACGAAGGGCCATCGCGGCTTCTGGCTCGCCGAGCCCTATTGGAATCGCGGGCTGATGAGCGAGGCGGTCGCCGCCGTGAACGACTTCGCCTTCGGTCCGCTCGGCCTCGATCAGTTCACCGTCTGCAACGTCGCGAGCAACATCGCGTCACGGCGGGTCAAGCAGAAGACGGGCGCCGAGTTCGTCGACTTCATCGAGGTCGCGCACCACAATGGCGAGACCCGCTCCGAGCAATGGATCGTGCGGCGCGAGACGTGGCTGCAACGCCAAGAAAAGCAACGCGCTCCCGCCTGAGATCGTCGGCGCTACGCGCTCGCCGTCACGTCAAGCACCGCCTGCGCAAACGCCTGCGGCGCCTCCTGCGGCAGGTTGTGGCCGATGCCGCCAGTGATCAGCCGGTGTTCGTAGCGGCCGGTGAACTTCCTGGCATAGGCTTCTGGCGCCGGATGCGGCGCGCCGTTGGCATCGCCCTCCATCGTGATGGTGGGGACGCTGATGTCAGGAAAGGTCGCGAGCTTCGCCTCCAGCGCATCGTATTTCGCCTCGCCCTGCGCGAGGCCGAGCCGCCAGCGATAATTGTGCACGACGATGTCGACGTGATCGGGATTATCGAAGGCGGCGGCGCTGCGCGCGAACGTGGCGTCGTCGAACGTCCATTTCGGCGAGGCCGTCTGCCAGATCAGCCTGGCGAAGTCGCGCCGGTTCTTGTCGTAGCCCTCGCGGCCGCGCTCGGTCGCGAAGTAGAACTGATACCACCATTGCAGCTCGGCGGCCGGCGGCAGCGGCATGCGGCCGGCCTGCTGGCTGCCGATCAGATAGCCGCTGACCGAGACCATCGCCTTGCACCGCTCCGGCCACAGCGCCGCGATGATGTTGGCGGTGCGCGCTCCCCAGTCGTAGCCGGCGAGGGTTGCGATCCTGATCGCAAGCGCGTCCATCAGCGCGACGATGTCGGCGGCGACGGCGACCGGCTGGCCGCTGCGCAACGCGGACGGCGACAGCAGCCGCGTCGTGCCGTAGCCGCGCAGATGCGGAATGATGACGCGATGGCCGAACGCGGCCAGCGCCGGCGCGACGTCGGCGAAGCTGTGGATGTCGTACGGCCAGCCGTGCAGCAGGATGATTACGGGCCCATCGGCTGGACCTGTATCGACATAGCCGATGCTGACCTCGCCGGCCGTGACCTGCTTGATCGGTCCGAGCGACGTCCCCGCCCCCGGGCGGATCTCCGGCAGCTTCGACGCCGACTTGAAGCCCTGCGCCTGCCCAGCGCTGGAGCCGAGTTGAAGGGCCGCAACGGCGGTTCCGGCAAGGGTGAGGAAGCAGCGGCGGCTGGGGCGAAGAACGGTCGGCATGGCGGAGGCTCCTGGTTCCGATGTGCCGTTGTTGTGCGCCTTGCGCCCGCGCGGCGCTTGGAGGAGGCATTGATTTTTCCTTGAGGCCGGCTTGATTTTGCTGATCGCGTGACGCGAAGGTGAAGCCGGCGGCCAGGACGGTGCATGTGGTATATTGCTTCGACGATTTCGTGCTCGATCCCGACCGCCGCGAGCTGCGCCGCGGCGGCGGCCTGGTCGCGATGGAACCGCAGGTGTTCGACCTGCTCGCGTTCCTGATCAAGACGCGGGACCGCGTTGTCAGCCGAGACGACATCCTCGCCGAGGTGTGGGGCGGCCGCATCGTCTCCGAGGCGACGCTGGCGAGCCGCATCAGCGCGGCGCGCAGCGCGATCGGCGACAGCGGCGAGGCGCAGCGCCTCATCCGCACCATTCCTCGCAAGGGTGTCCGCTTCGTCGGCGAGGTCCGTGAGCAGGCCGAAGCGGTGCAGACGCCGGCGGTGTCGGCCGCGCCCGCGTTCGACGGCCCCGCCATCGCCGTGCTGCCGTTCACCAACATGAGCGGCGATCCGGAGCAGGACTATTTCGCCGATGGCATGGCCGAGGACATCATCACCGCGCTGTCCCGCTGCAGCGGCCTCGCCGTGATCGCCCGCAACTCCTCCTTCATATACAAGGGCAAGGCCGTCGATATTCGGGCGGTCGGACGCGAGCTCGGCGTCGGCTACGTTCTCGAAGGCAGCGTGCGCCGCGCAGGGTCCCGCCTGCGCATCAACGGGCAGCTGATCGACGCGGCGTCCGGCGCGCATCTATGGGCGGAGCGCTTCGACGGTCAGCTGGACGACGTGTTCGCGCTGCAGGACCGCATCACCGAAAGCATCGTGGCCGCGATCGAACCGACGCTCGAACTGGCGGAAGGCGAGCGGCGGCGGGCGACGCCGCCGCTGCATCCCGACGCCTACGACCTGCTGCTGCGCGCCGCCAGCCTGCGTGACGCCTTCACGCCCGACAGCCTCGCTGCGGCGATCGTCTGTCTGGACCAGGCGTTGGCGATCGATCCCGCCTGCGCACCCGCGATGGCGGCTTGGGCCTATTGCCAGGCGCTGCGCCACTTCCAGGGCTGGAGCGCGCCGGACGAGACCTATCGCACGGCTGCCGTGGCGCGGGCGTGGCAGGCGTGCGAGCATGCGCCCAGTGACGCGCAGGTGCTGTGGATGGCGGCCTTCGCGATCTGGAACATGGCCGAGGACATCGCCCCGGCACGAGAGCTGTTCCGCCGCTCGCTTGTGATCAACCCGAACTCGGCGATGGCGCTGACCTTGAGCGGCTGGATCGAGATCATGGCCGGACACACGGCTGCGGGACGCGCGATGATCGAACGGGCGCGGCGGCTGAACCCGCGCGATCCGCGGGGCTGGTTCGCAGCCGGCGCGCTGGCGATCTGTGCGGTGGCGGAGGACGATCTCGCCGGCGCCGTTCAATGGGCGGAGATCGCGCTGGCGCAGAACCGGCGTTTCGCCGTCGCGCTTCGCGTCCTGATCGTCGCCCTGGTCAGGAACGGAGAGATGGCGCGCGCCGGCGACGTCGCCCGTCAGCTTCTGAGCCTCGAACCGCATCTCACGGTGTCCGAGTTCCTCGAACGGATCCCATTTCCGGCCGGGACGCTCGCCACAACCTATGCGGAGGCGCTCCGCGCAGCCGGCGTGCCGCCATGATCCCGTTCACGTGCAGTGGGCCATGTTGCAACTGGAATTTTCGACATCAACGGCAGAGTTGCGAAACTTGGCTCGGCCTCGTTCATACTACCTTAGGTTCCATTCCGTAGTTTCGCGGGCATCGTCCTGGCGGGCTTTCGCCGGACGCCGGAGGGGATCAATGCGGAAATTGCTTCTCAAATTTTACGAGGATGAATCGGGCGCAACCGCGATCGAGTACGGCCTGATTGCGGCCGGCATCGCCCTTGCGATCATCACCATACTCAACAAGCTCGGACTCACCCTGGAAGGCATCTTCACGACCCTGACCACGAAGCTGAACGGCGGCTGACCGATCGATTGTCTGCGATGGCGTTCTCAGGACTGGAGCAATCCGGTCGCCATGGTCGGACTGGCCGGGCCTCGCGCCCGGCCTTTGTCTTTTTAATGGGCCTCCATTCTTCGATGGAGCAGCGCCGCAACCGGCCTCTCAGTGCGTCGTGCTGCGTCCCGCCTCCTCGCAGGCGTTCATGCAGCGACGGCAGGACTCGGCGCAGATCCGGCAATGGGCATGCATCTTGGCGTGCTTCTCGCACTCCTCGGCACATCGCCGGCAAGCCGCCGCGCAGGCCTCGAGCATGCGACTGATCATCTCCTGGTCGGAGCCCGTACGCCGCGTGGCAAGCCGGCCGGTGACGTTGCAGACGTCGGCGCAATCGAGATTGAGCCGGATGCATTGCGTCAGCCTGGCGACGCTGTCCTCGCCGAGACAGGCGTCGGCGCAGGAGGTGCAGATCTGTGCGCAGGAGTAGCACTCCTCGATGCAGCGGACGAGTGCATCGTCGACTCGGCCGCGGACGTGCGGGTGGGTTTCGATCATCTGTTGAGCGTGCATGGGAGCTCCTGTCCGTTGGACCCCGCGAGCGACAATGAAGATCGGCTGCAAAGGTTCTTATCGCCGCGCCGTTCGGTGCGATGCCTGACCTGTTCCCCGTGGCGCGACCTCGACCGTCTTACGATCCGCGTGACGGAATTATCAGTCCACCTGCGTCACGGCTTCCAGCCTTTCACTCCTGCCTCATGTGTATCAGCGCCATTTCGCAGAACTGCCATCCGAAACCTGGCGCCGCGCGCGTATGGACGACCCGGTTCGGTTGAGGCACAACACCTCTCGTCACTGACGTCGGCGGCCCGAGCCGCAGACCAAGAACGGGCGCCCGAGCAAGGCGGCCGACGATGTGGAGGAATGGATGCTGATTCCGATGGCCGACGTGCCGCGCTGGTATGCGGAGCGCAAACCCAGGGATAGCGTCGCGGTCCGGCACGGCACCGATACGCTGACCTGGGAGCAGCTCGAGCGCCGCGCCAATGCGCGTGCGCGCGCCTTCGCGGCCAAGGGCGTGAAGCCCGGCGACTTCGTCGCGATCGGCCTGCCCAACGGCAATGCGCTGTTCGAGACCAGCTTCGCGGTGTGGAAATGCGGCGCGACGCCGACGTCGCTGTCGTGGCGGCTGCCGCGCGGCGAGGCCGCCGCGGTGCTCGATATCCTCAAGCCGTCGCTGGTCGTCGGGGGCGAGGCCGACTGGAATGCGCCGAACGCGCTACCGGCCGATTTCATGCCCGAGGGCTTTTCCGACGCGCCACTCGCCGCGCCGGTGTCGCGCTATTGGAAGGCGATGACCTCGGGTGGCTCGACCGGACGACCGAAGGTGATCCTCGATCACCAGCCGGCGGTGACCGACACCGCCGCCGAGCCGCCGCTCGGAATCCCCAGGGGCGCATCGCTGCTCAATCCCGGTCCGCTCTATCACAACGCGCCGTTCATCGTGTCGCACTACGCGCTGTTCGCCGGCGGCAGCCTGACCGGGATGGTGAAGTTCGATGCCGAGGAGACGCTGCGGCTGATCCAGGCGCAGCGCATCCAGTGGGTCAACTTCGTGCCGACGATGATGCACCGGATCTGGGCGCTGCCGGAGGCGGTCCGCAACAGCTACGATGTGTCGAGCTTGAAGATGGTGTTCCACATGGCCGCGCCGATGCCGCCATGGCTCAAGGAAAGATGGATCGAGTGGCTCGGGCCGGAGCGCGTCTACGAGCTCTATGGCGGCACCGAGCGCCAGGGTCGCACCGTCATCTCCGGCACCGAATGGCTTGAGCACAAGGGCTCGGTCGGCAAGATCGACGAGTCCTGCAAACTGCGCATCCTCGATCCCCAAGGCAACGACGTGCCGCCGGGCGAGAGCGGCGAGATCTACTTCCTGCCGGCCGATGGCGCCGGCAGCACCTATCACTACCTCGGCGCCGAGCCGAAGCGGCGCGCCGATGGCTGGGAGTCGCTCGGCGACATCGGCCGGCTCGATGCCGACGGCTACCTCTATCTCGGCGACCGCCTCGCCGACATGATCCTGCGCGGCGGCGCCAACATCTATCCGGCCGAGGTCGAGGCGGCGCTGATGGCGCATCCCGACATCCGCTCCTGCGTCGTGGTCGGCCTGCCCGACCCGGAACTCGGCCAGCGCGTGCATGCGATCGTCGAGATCGACCGGGCCAGGAACGCACAGGCTATTGTCGACGGCATGAGCGCGTTCCTCGCCGACCGGCTGAGCCGCTACAAGCACCCGGAGAGCTACGAGCTGGTCGACACCATGCTGCGCGACGATTCCGGCAAGGTGCGCCGCACCCTGCTGCGCGACGAGCGCGCGGAATGGATCAAGGATGGCCGCGACTTCCGTCTCGCACCCACCCGGGCACGACCGGCCGCAGACTGACCGCACGGAAATTTTTCGAACGTTTACGATGCCGGCGTAGACTCCGTCAGGGGAAGGAGAGTCCGCGCCATGATGTCGAGACGACGGTTTCTGGGCGCCGCAGCCACGGCCGCGGCGCTGCCCCTGGCGCGGATGCCGCGGGCGCGGGCCGAGCTGCGCACCATCCTCAACGACGCCAGCCGGCTCAACCCGACGCCGGTTGCGAAGCATGTGGTGATCCGCAAGCCCGCCACCGACGATCTGATCGCGCGGCTGCGCGCCGAGCTGAAGGAGGCTGCGGCCGCGAAACGTCCGGTGACCGCGGCCGTGGCCCGGCATTCGATGGGCGGCCAGAGCCTGCCGCGCGACGGCACGGCAATCACGCTCGACGGCGGCGCGATCGAGCTCGACACGGCGGCAAAGACCTATCGGACCGCGGCCGGCAACCGCTGGTGGGACGTGATCGCCGCGCTCGATCCCAAGGGCTTCTCGCCGGCCGTGATGCAGTCGAACAGCGATTTCGGCGTCGGCAGCACCTTCTGCGTCAATGCCCATGGCTGGCCGGTGCCGTACGGCCCGTTCGGCTCGACGGTGAAATCGATCCGCATGCTGCTCGCCGACGGCACCTTGGTGCAGTGCTCGCGCACGGAGAATGCCGAGTTGTTCGGGCTCGCGATGGGCGGCTATGGCCTGTTCGGCCTCATCGTCGATCTCGAGGTCGAGATGGTGCCGAACCTGCTGCTCGAGCCGCGCTTCGAGCGCATGGCGCCGGAGAAATTCGCCGAGCAGTTCACACGCAACATCGATGGCGACGCCAATGTGAAGATGGCCTATGGACGGATGTCAGTGTCGCGCAAGGCGTTCTTCGACGACGCCCTGCTCGTCACCTTCCGCCCCGCCCCCGATGCTCCGGCGACCCTGCCCGCGGCCGTGAGCTCCGGCAAGCTCACCGGCGTCGCCAACACGATCTATCGCGCCCAGACCGGATGGGAGGTCGCCAAGGGCCTGCGCTGGTTCATGGAGACCCGGCTCGGCCCCGCCATTTCCGACAGCCGCTACACCCGCAACTCGCTGATGGCCGAGCCGGTCGCCAATCTGGCGCAGAAGGACATGCACCGCACCGACATCCTGCACGAATATTTCGTGGCGCCGGAGCGCTTCGGCGAGTTCCTCACCGCCTGCCGCGAGATCATTCCCAAAGCGCGCGCCGAATTCCTCAACGTCACCCTGCGCTACGTCGCCGAGGACAAGACACCCGCGCTCACGATCGCGCCGGTGCGCCGGATCGCAGCCGTCATGTCGTTCTCGCAGGCGACCTCGCCCGAAGGCGAGATCGACATGCTGCGGACGACCGAAGCGCTGATCAACCGCATCACCGCGATTGGCGGCGCGTTCTACCTGCCCTATCGTCTGCATGCCCGCCGCGACCAGGTCGAGAAGGCCTATCCGGCGGCCGCGCGTTTCGTCGCCGCCAAGCGGCAGTATGATCCGAACCTTCTGTTCCGCAACGCGATGTGGGACGCCTATTTCGCATGAATACATCAGCAGCAGACGGCTTCGCATTGGACCGCTATCGCATCGCCGCGCTCGCGCTCGCCATGGCGCTCCTGTTCGCGGCCGCGACCGACTACATCCCGACCTTCATCGATGCGCAGGGCCGCGTGTTCGGCCTGTTCCAGCTCGACATCTACAAGGATGCGCTGCATGTCGTCTCCGGCCTGTGGGCGCTGGCGGCGATGCTGACCCGCCGCAGCGCGGTGTTCTTCCTGCGCGTGTTCGGCTCGCTGTATTTCCTCGACGGCGTGATGGGCGTCTTCACCGGCTCGGGCTATCTCGACCTCTCGATCGTCATCGACGGCATTCGCGACACCTCATGGCTGGTGAAGATCCTCTCGAGCCTGCCGCATCTCGCGCTCGGCGCGATCGGCATCGCGGTCGGCTGGTCGCCGTGGCGTAGACAGGCTGCCGTCGCATGAGCCTGCGTCGCAAAGCGCTGTATCTTCTCGGCGTCGTCTTGGCAGCCACGGCGATAGGCATTGCCACCACCGTGATCAGCGTCGAGACGGTCTGCGTGGCCGACGTCCCGACCCCGGTGGTGAACTCCGACTTCGGCATCACCGATCCCGCCTATGCGAGGTCGCAGGGTGACAGCTTCCTGACCTTTCCTGAATGGTACATCGTCCACGCCTATGCCGACCTCGCTGCGGTGACCGGGCAGGCCTCGGAGTCCGACTTCCACTATCTATCGAGCGTCTCCGGCTTCTGGCGCAGCCTGTGCCGGGCCACGCGCCAGGCGGCCGGCTCCGGTCCCGCCACCTCGGAGCAGAAGCTGACGAACTACATCATCGGCTTCAGCTTCACCGCCGAGATGGCGTTGCAGGGCGCTTACGAGAAGAGCATCGGGGCGATCAGCTGGGAGACCACGGACGGCGTCAAGACGGCAGAGGACGTCTTCAACCTCGCTCTGCTGAAGGATTACGCGGCATTCCTGTATCAGACCCCCTGGTATCGCTATCCCTTCGTCGCCAAGCTCGATCAGTTCTGGCGCGAGACGCCCTTCGTGCCGTCGTTCCGCGCCGTGGAGCGGCGCGTCTCGCTCAGCCTGCAATATGCCGGGCGCGCCGCCTATGCGGCCGTCATCGGCTATGCGGCGGGCTACGATCCGGCCGTGCTGGCCATCCAGAGCGTCGTCACCGGCCTGCCTGCCGCCGAGCTTGCAGTCATGCCGGGCGTGAAGGTGATCCGTGAGGTCACGGACGCCAAAGGCATGAAGGGCGTGCTGGTGGAGACCGAGCGCTACGCCAAGTTCGATGCTTTCGCCAAGGAGCTCGGCCGTCATGACGGCGCCGGGCTCGGCGAGGTCGCGGGCAACCATCGCATCCTGGTCACGATCATGGTGCCGCCGGGCGACGGACGGCTGGCAGCTTTCGATGGGCTGCCTATATTCAGCGTCCCGATCCAGTCGCGTCCCGGTGCCCGCCGCATCGGCGTCGACGTACCGGTGCGGTCATTGGTTCAGGACATCGGCCGTTTCGAAGCCGCGGGATATACGTTCGAGCATGCCTACGACTATTGACCGGCCTCCCCCGTCCCGCGCCCTTCCCTTGAAGGGCGTGCTGGCCGTTGCCCTCGCCTGGTTTGCGGGCATGGCTGCCATGGCCCTGGTGATCAAGCCGGATGCGGTGGTCGTGTTCGGCCCGTCCGACCGTATGATCTCGGCGATCGTCGCCTCCGATGGAGCCTTGCTCGATGCCGGACGTTTCCACATCGCGGCCAGAACCGGAGCCTCGACTGTCGGCAGCCTGTATGCTGCCGGCGCGTGGCTGGTCTGGCCCCTGATCGGCAGGGGCTGCGGCCGCGGGTAGTCGGCACGGGCAGTTCCTCCCAGCGCCGGCGCGGGGCCCGCGGAACTGGCGCAGCCGCCCAAAGATGTTAAGCTCGCGTTCACGCTGTGGCCGTCACGCGACACGAAGCAGAAGCTTGGTCGATACATCCGGGCGTATCGACAGAGCAGGAGAACGAAATGCCTTCTTTGACCGAATGGAAAGTGCCCTCCGCCTTCCAGCCTCGCGCCGAAGACTATCAATACGATCTCGATCAAGCCCTGTCCTCGATCGTGGGCCTGCATGCCATCATTCCGTCCGACGCCTTCAGCGCGGAAACGCTCGGGACCGAGCGTGCCGGCAATGCCGTCGTCATCGACGACGGGCTGGTGCTGACCATCGGCTACCTGATCACCGAGGCCGAATCCGTCTGGCTGCACCCCAATGACGGACGCGTGGTCGAGGGCCATGTGCTCGGCTTCGACTTCACCACCGGCTTCGGGCTGGTGCAGGCGCTCGGGTCGCTCGACCTGCCCGCGCTGCCGCTCGGCTCGTCGGCGGCAACCAAGGTCGGCGATCACGTCGTGCTCGGCGGCGCCGGCGGACGGACGCGATCGGTCGCGAGCCAGATCATCGCCAAGCAGGAATTCGCCGGCTATTGGGAATATCTGCTGGACGAGGCGATCTTCACCCACCCCGCCCACCCGAATTGGGGCGGCACCGGCCTGCTCTCGGCCAAGGGCGAGCTGATCGGCATCGGGTCGCTCCAGTTGGAGCGCGAGCGCGACAGCAAGGACGAGCACGTCAACATGGTCGTGCCGATCGATCTGCTGAAGCCGATCATCGATGATCTCAGGCGCTTCGGTCGCGTCAACAAGCCGGCACGCCCCTGGCTCGGCATGTACGCGACCGAGGTCGACGATCGCGTCGTCGTGATCGGCGTCTCCGACAATGGCCCGGCCGCCCGCGCCGAGCTGAAGGCGGGCGACGTGATCCTCGGCATCAACGGCGACAAGGTGACGAGCCAGAGCGAGTTCTATCGCAAGCTCTGGGCGCTCGGCGCAGCCGGAGTCGACGTGCCGCTAACGGTGCACCATGAGGGCGTCACCTTCGACGTCACCATCGCCTCGACCGACCGCGCCAAGCTGCTCAAGGCGCCGCGGCTGCACTGAGGCGGCCGCGGGCCTGCGTTCACGCGTTGACGTGCCAGGCCGCGGCGATCTGGTCGTGCAGTTGCGCATCCGTCGGCAACTGTGATGCTACCGTGGGATCGAAGGCCGGATGCGCCTGGGCGTAGGTCGCCATCGCCTGCACGAGCTGCGACACCTGGGTATCGATCTCGAGACCGCCGGCCTTGATCTCCTGCAGCTGATAGGAGCCGCCAAGGAACCAGTCGGCGACGGTGACCTGCTGATGGGTGCCGAGAATGTCGATCTCGAGATCGTTGCCCGATTTGACGAACCAGAAATTGTCGGCCGTGTAGGCCATTCCGAAATCGAGCGTGCCGGTCGGCTTCGACAGCGAGGCGACGCCGTTGATGATGACGTCGTTGCCGTCGCCGGGCGCATAGACGTAGGTGGCGCCGACGCCGCCGACCAGGATGTTGTCGCCGGCCCCGCCCTTGAGCACGTCGCTGCCGCCGCCGCCGATCAGCAGGTCGTCATTGGCGGTACCCGCCAGCGTGTCGTTGCCGCCGCCGGCGATCAGCAGCGCACCGTCGGAGGCGGCAATGATCGCGCCGGGCACCGGATCGACCGCGACCGAGGTCGCGGCATCGCTCAGCGCCGCGCTGAGCCAGTCGAGATTGTCGGTCTTGCCGCCCCACAGCACGCCGATCGCCATGTCGATCAGGTTGGCGTCATCGCCCTCGAAGCTCGCAACCGCATCGATCAGCGCGAGCTTGCCGAGGATGTCCACCGTAGATCCGGTGTCGGTGTGCGACCACAGGTCGGACGACAGATCCGCAACCAGCAGGTTGTTGGCCGTATCCTGATAGAAAATGCCGTGCTCATGGCCGATCACGCCGGGCGTCGCCGTGACCTCGTCGTGGTTCTGCGCCAGCAGCGCCGAATATTCCACCACGATCTCGGCCAGCGCCTTCTCGACCCCGCCGTTCTTCAGGTAGGTCGCCGCGGTGTCGGCGCTGACGCTGTTGCCGAGCACGCCGCCGCTATTGAACAGGGCCTGAACGGCGCTGTTGCCGTAGCCGCTCGCATCGGTGACGGTCGAATAGGCGATCATGTCCTTCATCTTGTCGGACGGCGCGCCTTCGCCGCTCAAACCGGCCGTGGGAATGCCGACCGCCGAAGCGATCGCGTCATCCTCCAGCGGCGCCAGCAGCACAGCCGCCGCCTTCTTCCAATCCTGGGCACCGTTGTCGCTCGCCCACTGCATCATCGTCAGCAGCGCGATCGAGTGCAGGCTGACCGGATCCAGACCGAGATCTGTGCCCGCGCCGAGCACGGTCTTCTGCTCGGACGAGATGCCGATCGCAGCATCGGCGATGGCGAGCGAGCCGGCGACCGGTCCGAGTTGCAGCAGCGCCAGCGGCGCTTCCAGCACCGGCGCCGCTGCCCGCACATATTGCAGGATCTCGCCAGACAGGGAGACCATGTGAATGTCGGAATAGCGGTCGACCGGGTGCGACGTCAGCGCGCCCCAGAAGCCGTGCAACTGGTCGTAGCGGACTTCCGCCGCGAATTCGAACGGCATCGCGTCATACGCATAGGCCACCTTGTCGTTGAGCGCCGCGATGTAGCCGGCAAGTCCGCCACCGAGCGAATGTCCGGTCAGTGAGACGTTCGATGTCGCCCATGTCTTGTAGTAGGACTCCGCATCCGGGAACTGCGTCGGCCAGCCAGCCAGACCGGCGCCGCCGAGCCACGACGGCACGTCGGCGAGACTGTCGGTGCCGCGAAACGAAATGATCCGTGTCGATGGATCGCCCGCGAGCTGATAGGTCGCGGCCTCGAAATTGTCGGCGGTCGACGTCACGCTCGCCGCCACCAGCTCATAGCTCCCGATACGGTTGAAATTGACCACGAGCGTCGGGTTGACGCCTCTGTTGTAGACGTCCATGGCGAGCACCGCGTTGATCAACGCGGCCGACGGCGACTTGGTCATGATGCGAATCCCCCCTCGGCAACCGATCGGCAGTTTTGACCCAGGGCGGTGATCCATGAGGAACCCTCCGCTGCGCCGTCGGCTCTCACCAAGTGCGACATCGCGCCCGAATTTTGTCAATCAACTATCGTCTGCGCGTGTATTCGCGCGCGACTCACCTGCCACGCGCGACGGCAACGTCCGCACCATGTTGACTTGCGGGAGCCGCATCGCGAGATTGCGGCTTCGCGGAGCGAACACGCGTTCGGAAAATGGTCATTGCCCGGACGGCCGATTTTGCGTTGCATGACAGCGCTCGCCGGCAAACAGACGAGACGGCCAGACCCGCGGTTCGCGTATCAAGGAGACCTGCATGACGGATGCCGTGGTGGATGACATTCTCATCGTGTTGCCGCCACTGCTGCAGACGCTCGAAGCCCTGTCCTACGTCGCGCGCTACCTGAATCCGCCGGATTTCGATCGCGTGATGGCTGATGTCGGCGATCCGGAGCAGGCGCTGCACACGGCGCGGATTCATCTCACGTCGTGGCCGGCGGACTTCGCCCATATCCGTATCGCTTTCGACACCGCAGCGGACGCCGCGCTGATGTCGTTTGCCGGCCTGCGCGCCGTTCAGCGCGGCGAGGGCGACCTGGTCGACGTGTTCAGGGCCCTGCGTCAATTGCCGCGCGCACTCGAGGCGCTGTTTCCGCTCGCCGCGACGCTGCCGCCGCTGAGCGAATTCTTCCTCGATCCCGCCGTCGATGGCGACGACGGGCTGCGCCGGTTGCTGGCCACGTCCTCTGCAGGCAAGGACGCCGTGTTTCACGACCATAACGAGATCGGCAATCGCGGCGGCTTTTCGCTGTATGTGCCGGAATACTACACGGCGGACCGGCCCTGGCCGCTGGTCATGGCGCTGCATGGCGGCAGCGGCAACGGCCGCGACTTCCTCTGGAGCTGGCTGCGCGCCGCGCGCAGCCTCGGCGCCATCCTGGTTGCCCCCACCGCGGCCGGACCGACCTGGGCGCTGATGGGCGACGACGCTGATACGCCGAACCTGCTGCGCATTCTCGACCTCGTCCGCAGCCGCGTCGCGATCGATCCCACCCGCATGCTGCTGACCGGGATGAGCGACGGCGGCACGTTCTGCTACGTCAGCGGACTGGCCGCAGGCTCGCCGTTCACGCACCTTGCGCCGGTGGCCGCGACGTTCCATCCGCTGATGGCTGAGATCGCCGACCGCGACCGTCTGCGCGGGCTGCCGATCCAGATCGTGCACGGCCGGCTCGACTGGATGTTCCCGGTCGAGATCGCGCGGCATACCGCCAACGCCCTGGCCAAGGCGGGCGCCGATGTCGCCTATCGCGAGATCGATGATCTCAGCCATTGCTATCCGCGCGAGGCCAATGTCGAGCTGCTGCGCTGGCTGATGCGCTGAGCCAGCGTCTCCCGACGACATGGCTGATCGGTAATGCCGCCGACACAATGTCGGCGGATTTTGTCCGCACTGGTTCTGCTCGGCCATACAGCGGGGGCGCTGCATACGGGCGGCCATGAGGCCGCCGAAGGTCCGCTCATGCCCTCGCCGCTGATGCCCTCGTCTCCTGCGTCCGTCGCGCAAGTCTCCTCCGCCCGCTCCTCCACCTCCGTCGTGCTCGCCAATGGCGTCAGCCGTCTCGAAGTGACGCTGAAGCTCACGACCGCGATCCTGGCGCTGGCCGCCGGCGTCTACACCTATCTCGGCGTCCGCGAATTGCTCAACGGCAGTCCGACCACGGTGTTCTTTGCGGCGGTCATCTACTCGGTCGCGGTCTCGGTCGGCATCTACGCCTTCTGGGTGTTCATGATGCAGTTCATGCCGCACGTCACCAGCACGATCGGGCGCTTGATGATGGCCGGCTGCATGTTGCTGGGCTCGCTGATGATCGTCGCGATGTCGTCCTGGCTGAATGCCTCGGCGCTGGCCGGCGCCGCCGCAATCCAGCAGCATCTTGCGATCACCGTGCAGAACTACACGCGCGACCTCGACCGGGCCAACAGCCAGGCGATCGCTGCGCAAAGCCTGCTGCCGGACATCCAGCTCGCCTCCTCCCGCTTCGCCAAGCTGGCGGACGCCGAACGCGCGGGCTCGCTCACCGGCACCTCCGGATCGGGCACCGTGGTCCAGCTTCTCGCGCAGATGTCGACGCAGCTCGACGGACTGGGCCAGCAGGTCCAGGAGTCGGGCAAGCGCGTCTCCGCTCTCTATGAGCAGGGCGGCAAGAGCCTCGCCAGGATGCGCGAGCTGATCTCCGACCGCGGCCCGATCGCAACGCGCAGCGATGCCTTCGCCACGGAGTCGCTCAACCTGATGGGCGTGATCGCCAATCTGCAGCAGACCTCGGTGGCCCCTGCGGTGAAGCGCGCCGCGACGTCGCTGTCGGCCGGATTCATCGCGCCTGCCCCGGGCGGACGCAGCGGCGACCTGGCCGAGCGCCAGACCGCCGTCGTCGGCAAGGTGGAGGGCGCGATCGCCACGCAGGCCGCCTCGCTCGCCGACGCCGCCGACAAGATCCTGGCGCTGCCGCGGATCGAGCCGACCCGGTTCCAGACGCTGTCGCCCGCCGAAGCCGTGCTGCGCTACGCCGGCGACTTCATCCCGAGCTGGGCGGGCGCGATCTCGATCGACCTGATGCCGGCGGTGCTGGTGCTGATCCTCTGCGTCGTCCATGCCGCCATCCGCCGTGAGGGCCTGCCCGCCGTGAGCGCCTCCAGCCTGACGGCCAGCGATCTGGTCACCGCATTGCAGATCGCGCGCGAGGTCGAGGATGCCAGGCGGGCGGCCGAGCGACGGCCTGCCGAAACGCCTGCTGAGCAGCCTTCCGCGCCAGCCATCGAGCCGGCGCCGGCCGCGGTGGATGAGAACGTGACGTCGCTGTCGTCGGCTCGGCTTGGAAAGTAGTCCCGTGGCTTCGGCGCTGAACCGACGCGTCCATGCCTGGCTCGCGGACAATCCCGATGAGAGCATTCTGCGTTGGGTCTTCCGCAGCATCCTCGTCGTCACCGTCGCAGTTCTCGCGGCGGACCTGCTCGAGCTGAATGCTCCACAGGCGCCATCGGATGCGGCCCCGTCTCAGCTCGACATTCGGCGCGACGCGCCAGACATGCCGGCCGAATCACCATCCGTTCTGGCGCCCCTGATGAAGCGGCTGATGCCGCTGCCGCAGGGCGATCGTGCTTTGCAGCTGCCGATTCAGTTCGAGCTGCGCGGCGGCGGCCGGCTGTTCGCGATCGGCACGATCACGCCCGGCAGCGCGCGCAGCTTCGCGGACGCAGTCGAACGTCATGGCGAATATATCAAGACGGTCGTGCTGAACTCGCCAGGCGGCTCCGTCGCCGACGCGCTGGCGATGGGGCGACTGATCCGCGCGCGGAAATTCACAACCGAAGTGGAGGCGGGAAAATATTGCGCGTCGTCGTGCCCGCTGGTGTTCGCCGGCGGTGTCGAGCGCCGGGCCGGCGAGCGGGCGATCATCGGCGTGCATCAGATCGCCGCAGTCCCCACGTCCGGGACCACCGTGAGGTCCGGCGACGACATGAGCCTTGCGCAGAACATCTCGGCGCGATGCCAGCGCCACCTCGCCGCGATGGGCATCGATCTGAAGGTCTGGGTGCATGCGATGGAGACGCCGCATGACCAGCTGTTCACGTTCAAGCCCGACGAGATGAAAGCCCTCAATCTCGTCACCTCGCTGCCGGAATCGCGGCCTGAAAAATCGCGCAGTTAGGATGTTCTGATCGCGGTGGACCGGGACCGCGGCGAGCGCGGAACCAAGTTTCGACCGCGGCGTTGTTGGCCGTCACACTGGAGAACATGACATGCGGACATTCGTGGGAATGATCCTGGGGGCCCTCATCCTGGGTTTGGGCGTCTACATCCATGATTCGATGCAGACCTCGGAGGTCGCCAACGGACCGAGCGCGCAGTCGCGCCGGACCATCGTGAACTGGGACGTCGCGGCGGACAGCTGGAATTCGCTCAAGACCCGCGCGCATGACGACTGGGTTCGCATCTCGTCGAAGTAACGCGCACGACGCTTCGTTTTCAGGGCGCCTCGGCTTCGGTCGAGGCGCCTTTGCTTTGCCAGCTAGTTGGCCGCCTTAGTTGGCCGCCTTGGCCTTGCGCGCGTCGGCGATGACCTGCTCGAACTGCGCCATGGTCAGCACGCCGGGCACCCTGAACTTGCCAACGATGAAGGACGGCGTGCCGCGGAAACGCAATCCCCGCGCCTGCTTGTCGTTGCGCGCCAGCATGGCGTCGATGGCCTTCGCGTTGGCTGCGAGGTCGCGCTTGGCGCGGTCGATATCAACGCCGGCTTCAGCGAGCAGCTCGTCGATGCGCGGCTCGGTGAGCTTCGAACTGACGCCGATCAGCGCGTCATGGGCCTTGGCGTATTTGTCCTGATATTTGCAGGCCAGCGCCATCCGCGCCGCAACCACCGAAGTTGGCCCGAGGATCGGCCACTCCTTGAGAACCCAGCGCAACTTGCCATCATCATGGATGACCTGCTGCAGCTCGGGATCGAGCTTGCGGCAATACGGGCAATTGTAGTCGAACCATTCGACGATCGTGATGTCGCCCGCGGCATTGCCGAGCACCGGCGCATCGGGATCGCGCAGCACCGCGCCCTCGTCGGGCTCATCGGCATCCTCGGCGCGACTGTCGCGGGGCCACAAGGACAGCGCCGCGGTTGCGCCAAGAAGCGTCAACACGTCACGCCGGCTGCTGGCGGAGATGATCGCAGTCGAGGGGACGCGCTTCATTGAGGTCAGCTCCAGATATGCAGCAGGCTGCGTGTCAGCATGTACAGCGCCACCACCGCGATCACGACCGAAAACACCACGTTCAATGCGCCGCGCCGTTCGGACAGATGGCGCGCCAGGCGCGTGCCGGCAAGACCTCCGGCGATCCCGCCGGCGATGAACAGTCCGGCGAGATCCCAGGCGACGAGCCCGGACCAGGCATAGCTCGCCGCGGTGGTGAGCCCGAAGGTCGTCACCGCGACCAGCGACGAGCTGACCGCATTCATGATCGGCATGCCCGTCGCAGCCATCAGCGCCGGCACGATCAGGAAGCCGCCGCCGATGCCGAAGAAGCCGGACAGCGTGCCGGTGGCGAGACCGAAGCCGACGATCGCCGGGATGTTGGCCATGCTCATCTTCACATCGGGGGTGCCGATGCGGGCGCGCGTCTTCAGCATCAGCATGGCGATGACCATCATCACTAGCGCGAACAGCGCCAGCAGCTTCTGGCCATCGACCATCTTGCCGAGCAGCGAGCCGGTGAAGGCGCCGACGATTCCCGCCGTTGCGAACAGCGCCGCGATCGGCCAGATCACGGTGCCGCCGCGCGCATGATTGGCGAGATTGATGGCCGCGTTGGTGGCGACCGCGATCGCGCTCGAGCCGATCGCGATGTGCGGCTCGGGCACGCCGACGACATAGACCATCAGCGGCACCGCCAGCACCGAGCCGCCGCCGCCGACGAGGCCGAGCGAGAACCCGACCATCGCGCCGCAAACCAGGCCGAGCATACCTTGGACAGCAGAGATCATGGCGAGAGCAGGGTCATTTCCCGCACCGGAAGGCAAGCCCCAAAATCACCGGAGCAGCAATGCCCCGCCACCGGCGAGGACCGCCACGCGACATGCGCCGAGCGGAGTCCGGCCGGCGCTCTCGCGGCGATGCATGGCGTCGAGAGCGGCGGCCGGCCGCATGATGCCCCCGGCCCGCCGGCAACGTCACGTCAATCCGGATCAGGCAGCGCCCTTCAGCTTCTTGGTGCATTCGCTGTAGTAGCCGCCGCCCTTCTGGATCCACTTCAGGCCGCCATTGGCGTTGGTCGCCTTGTTGGCATTGTACTGATCGACGCAGGTCTGCAGCCGCGCCTTGCCGGGCTTCTCCTTCGCATATTTCGGGTCCACCGCGTTGGGGAACACGGCGGGACCGGTCGGCGCGGGAGCGGCCTCCTTGGCGTCGGATTTCGCCTCCTTGGCCGGCTTGGCCTCGGCCGCGGGTGCGGCCGGAGCCGCCGGTGCCGCGGCCGCGGTGGCATCGCTGCCGCACTGGGCCTTGCGGAAGTCGTTCCACTTCTGGCCGCCCAGCGTGCCGGCCTCCTTCGCCTGCTTGTACTTGGCGCTGCATTCCTGCGCGGTGAGCGCCTGCGCCGGCGCCGCGGCGAACGTCGCGAGGCCGATCACGGCCAGCGTGGCGAGTGATGAAGCAACCAACGATTTTGCGTGAAAACTCATCCCAGATCTCCCTGTGGAGCATGTTGAATGGGACGGTAATTCTAGCGAGACGCCTGCGACCGACAAAGCAGGCGGGAGCGTGGCCGCGCGAAAATATAATTTGCCTCGCGCGGCGATCCGGCTCATTCCATTCACTGCGGGTTCAGCATCGCCGGACATCGCACCATGCCTTTCGTTCGAGGACTTCAGCATGAGAGTAACTGCCCGGGCGGCGATTGCGGCCATCGCAATGGCCACCCTGTCGGCCGCGGGCCCCGCCCGCGCGCAACCCGGATTGACGCTGCCGGCGCGGCCCGATGCCGCCACCGACAAGTTCGCCACCCTGGACAAGGCTGCGCGCCGGACGATTTCCATCGCCTGCTCCAAGGAGGCCGACGAGCAGGGGCTGAAGGGCAAGGCACGCGGCAAATTCCGCTCGGCCTGCAAGCGCGACAAGGCGGCCGCCGCCGCGCCCGCTCCCTTGCCGACGCCGGACAAGCCGAAATGACCAGCGCCCGCGGACGCAAGCGCGCATGGCGCCTGCGCAACGGCGGGAATTGTTTGCGCAGGCAGCTTTTGGCATAAGGCGCCGTGCGCCAGATCATCTCCTCCCTCCCCTTCGACCTGCCGAGCCGCGCCAAGACCCTGAGCGCGATCGAGACCCTCGTGCTCGGCACCGCCGGCGGCCTGATCTTCCTCGTCGCCCATCTGCCCGGCGGGCTGATCTCCGGCGCGATGATCGCGACCGCGGTCGCCGCGATCGCCGGCCGCCCGCTGGCGATGCCGCCCATCCTGACCCAGACCGTTCTGCTGCTGCTCGGCATCTCGATCGGCGCCGTGGTCTCGCGCGAGCTGATCAACCATGTCAGCGCCTATCCGGTGACCATCGGCCTGCTGGCGCTCGCGACGTTCTGCTCGACCTTCGGCTCCAGCCTCTATCTGCAGCGCGTCCATGGCTGGGACCGCACCTCGGCGCTGCTCGCCGGCAGTCCCGGCGCGCTGTCGCAGATCACGATGCTCGCGGTCGAGCGCGGCGCCGACCTGCCGGCGATCGCCGTGGTGCAGACGCTGCGGGTGATCATCCTGACGGCGGCGCTGCCGCTGGTGCTGGCCGTGGCCGGCGTCGCACCCGCCGCGCCGATCTCGCTCGGCCAGAGCGTCGCCTCGCCGCTCGGCCTGCTCGCATTGCTGGTGGCCTCGCTGGTCGCGGCGATGCTGATGCAGCTGATCAAATTTCCGGCGAGCTGGCTGTTCGGCGCGATGGTCGCCAGCGGCCTCCTGCACGGCACCGGCCTCGTCGAGGGCGGCCTGCCGGAATGGATGCGCGGCGTGGCGCTGGTCGGCATCGGCGCCCTGATCGGCAGCCGCTTCGCGCGGATGCGGGTGAAGACCCTGGTCGGCCATATCAGGGCCGCGCTCGGCTCGTTCGCGATCGCGGTGGCGATCTCGGCGCTGTTCGTCACCGTGATCGTGCTGGTGACGCATGTGCGCTTCTCCGACACCATCGTCGCGTTCGCGCCCGGCGCCATGGACGCGATGATGGCGCTGGCGCTGACCTTGCACATCGACCCGATCTTCGTCGGCGCGCATCACCTGTCGCGCTTCGTGTTCGTCACCATCGCCACCCCCGGCATCGTCCATCTGTTCGGACGGCCGCAGGAGGATGTCGACGACTAGGCGCGCTTCCGGGTGATGCCCCAGCCGGCGATGGCGGCGATGGCGAGCGAAATCAGCACGCTGTAGCCGGCGAGCGACAGGCCGAGGAAGCGGAATTGCACCTCGTCGCAGCGCACGACCTTGACGCTGTCGAGCCGCTCCAGGAGGCTGCCGGCGCTGCCGAGATTGCCGATCGGCCCGGTGCATTCGGTCGGGCCCGGCCAGAAGCCCCATTCGACCCCGGAATGATAGACGCCGAGCCCGGCATTGCCGAGCGCGGCCAGCGCGACCACGCCGAGCCCCGCGAGCACCAGCGCGCGCGGTGCGCCGCCTTTGGCGGCGAGCGCGATCAGCAGCCCGAGCGGTACGATCGCATAATAGGCCCAGCGCTGCTTCAGGCAGAGCTCGCAGGGCTGCAGGCCCCAGACCAGCTGCATGTACCAGGCGCCGGCCAAGGCCGCCGCCGCGATGCCGGCCGCGAGCAGCGCCGCCGCCACCGCCGGGCTCATGCTCCCCGCCGCAGGGCGCGCCATCACAGAAGTATTGGTCATCGGTCCTCCCGAACGGGGCTGCATCCGGTCCCATGCCGGGCCGTTCCGGCTCCTACTCCGGCCCGCGAAAGCTGTCGAGATGCGCGCCCATCACGTCCGTGCGGGTTGACCCGGCCCGACCGCCCGCTATAGTCCGCCCGCTTCGCTATGGTTCCTGCACAGGCCCGGCGAATGCCCCTGTGGCGGAACTGGTAGACGCGCTCGACTCAAAATCGAGTTCCGCAAGGAGTGCTGGTTCGATTCCGGCCAGGGGCACCAACTAGGCCGTTCGGACCCGTTCTAAATCGCCCGCAACCGTTCGCGCAGCACTCGGAACCCCTTGAAAAATAGGCACTTCCGCGTACATCGGTGTTCGTCACCGTTTGTTCTCATCCGATCCCAGCCGTCCGATTTGTTGGTATTTTTGTTGGTATCGTGTTGGTATCGGGAGAACAAACGTTCACGGCGACTTTCGCTATTCCGAACGAGGAATTGAGCCGATGGCCCGCAAGAACGACGGCGCGTGCGCCAACCCCAAGCAGATCAGGACCGACGTCGACTGCCGCACCGCCCGACCGAAATTCGACAAGGGCGCGTGGAGCCCCGCCAAGATCTCGGATGTGACCGGCGGCGGTCTTTATCTCTTCGTCACGCCGGACAAGAGCAGACCTGGTAACGCGGCCTCCAAGCTGTGGCGGATGAGCTACCGCTTCCATAGCCGTCAGAAAACCTACTCCATCGGCCCTTACGGCAACGGCAAGGATGGCACGTTTTCGCTCGCCGACGCGCGGCGCGAGCGGGACAAGGCGAAAGACCTGCTCAAGGAAGGCAAAGACCCGAGCACCGAGAAGCAGCTCGATAAGCACAGGCAGGCGGCCGCCCGGCCTTTCGAGCAATGGGCCGACGAGTGGCTCGCGAAGAAGAAGGTGGAAAAAGTCAAACGGGGCAGGATCGTCGCGGTGCGCGACCCCAAGACCATCGAGGTGCTCGAGCTGCGCGTCGGCTACGTCAAGGCTCGTTTCGGCAAGCTGTGCAGGCAGGACATCAAGCGTCCCGACGTGCTCGCTTTCATGCGTTCATACGAAGCCGAGGGAAAGCTGGAAACCCGCGACCGCGTGCGCAGCATCGGTGCGCAAATCTGCGACTATGCCGACGTCGAAGGCGACGGCTACAACCCATTCCGCAACCTGAATGGGCAGATGATTGCCAACATTTCGACGCCGCGTCCCGGCGTAACCGAACCACGCGACGTGACGCGCGTCTTCAAGCTCATCAGCGCACCGTGGACGAGAGGGAGGTTTGGCGACATTGTTGGCCATGCCTTGCGCTTCGATGCGCTGACCATTCCCCGCCCCGGCATGGTCAATGAAATGGAGTGGAGCGAGGTCGATTGGGACGCCGAACGCTGGACTATTCCGGCTGCCAAAATGAAGACCGGTTGGGACCATGTCGTGCCCTTGTCACGGCAGGCACTCGCAATCCTGCGCAACGTCCAAAAGCTGACCGGCCATCGCCAGTACGTTTTTTCCTGCTCAAAGGATACCCCGCTATCGAACAACACGCTCAACAAGCGCTTGCGGCTGCTTGGCATTGACACCAAGACTGATCATTGCGCCCACGGATTCCGGACTACCTTCTCGACCCTGTCTCACCACGAAGAAATCAAGGAGGCCAAGGCATGGGATGGCGATGTCGTCGAGCTGCAGCTCGCGCATCTCGATAGTTCAACCGTGGAAGGGCTCTACAAGAAACACGGACCACTCGCGCTGATCGGCTCGCGCACAAAGCTGATGCAGCATTGGGCTGATCGTATCGACCACTGGCTCGATCCCAAGAAGGTGATGCCGATCCAGCGCGGCACGCAGCGCTGAGCCACGTATCTTCGTGCGCGGTTGATGCTGCCTGTTCGATCCCTGGCAAAGATCATTTGACGTTTCAGCAGACCGCTGGGGCAAAAATGGCCTGCTACCTCGTAACCTCTCCACCTGGCCAAAGGGAAAGACCTCGAATGCGGGCTAGAGACCGGCGGCCAAATCGCAAGCAACCCGAAGAGGAATATTTTCCGGTTGCTCACGTGAAATCGGTCACTGCGAGCTACTACATCTCAATGCATGGCAGCGAGCGTGACGCCAGCACAGATGAAGCTATCACCCATTTGCTTTCCGAAATCGTCACGACCAAACCCAAGATGCCCAAGCACCTCGGCAGGAAAATCCGCTGCTCTCTGATGTGCTCGCGCATTGTTCATCGCAATGATGCTAATGCTGCTCAGGCACACCCCGTGTTGCTGTACTTGAGACTCAAGCCGGACTTCCGGCTCTTCTCTTCCGGCAGACGTATTTTGGGCGCTGCAGACTGATCTGAAAAGTGGGCGGCTGCAGTATGTTGAGGCTCGGTTCAACAAGCCGCGATATGGCTCGGGCGAGCTCGTAAGTCTGTATTTCCCGGATATGCAGCCAGAGTAATAGCCTCTTGGGTCCGCAAGCGCCGACGGCCCACGCGCCCGATCCAAATAGAACGTCGATGCAAGGGGCATAGGTGTGGCCCGCCAGGGGCGGGATCGAACTTTACGCTATGATATACAGAGAGTTTCTTACGTCTCTTGGCTGTACCCGCCAGTGTATCTGTTTCGGCGCAGCGTGTGCCGGCAGACTTCATCTTCGGTGATTGCGGGGACCTGCAGCCATCTCAAATCGCTCTTCGGAGCGACTGCTTAGAGGCTATCCGGCAGCCTTTCGGGTCCGAGCGGCTCAGCGAGGCGGCTCTTTCGGTCAAGGAAAGCTGGCATTCCGGGCGCGCTTTGCCGTAGCCCATGGCGTTTCAGGCGAGGCTCCGCGCCGCGGATCCCTGTCGCGCGGAACTTGTTATATGATCCCGGCTCGAAAGCTATGGCAAGAGCACGATAGGGCAACCATGGCAACGCTCTCGCCGAAACCATCAAAGGCCTCTACAGAGGCTGAAGTGATCCATCGGCGTGGGCCATGGCGAAACTTCGAAGCCGTCGAGTTCGTGCTCCTGGAACGGGTGGACTGGTTCAATAACGGCAGGTTCCTTGAGCCCATCGGCAACCTCCCGCCGGCCGAAGCCGAGCAGCGACACTACGCCATGCTGGACCAACCCGCCATGGCCGCGCATCGTAGATCAAATGGCCTCCCCAAACCCGAGGCGGACCAGCCGGGTTCGGAAGCGCGCTCGACTGGGGTGTCAGTTTAACGGATGTCTCGCAACTCCGTACATTCCTACAACCCATGCCAGTCGTTTGACATAGCGCGATTCGTGTCTTCGGCGGCTTGCGCGAGCCAATTTACCAGAACTCTGGTGTGTGGATCTCCAATGCGATCCTGGCTCCAACGCGCAATGTGAACCTTTTTGGATAGTACATGAGGAGCACTCGCTAGTGCGGGCACGAGGCGCCCGTCGCTGATTGCATCGGCGACGAGGAGGGAGCGGCCGATGGCCACGCCAGCCCCCTCCACAGCGGCGGTCAGGCAAAGGCCCATGTCCCCCAATAAAAGACCGCGCGGTTCGGTGCGCTTAAGCCCAAGTTTCCCGAACCAGTAGGCCCAACTCCATTCACCCTCAGGGGGATGACCTTTCTGTATCAATGGAAGATCGAGCAGTGCCGTTGGGTCCGACAAAGGTATGCCCTGAGGAAGCAGAGACGGGGCGCAGACCGGAAAGATACGTTCGCGTAGGAGTGGTTCTTGCAATGGCGTGGCGCGGGACTCTGCGAGAGTAGTCCACAATATCCGCACATCCAGCGGCGGTTCATCGACAGCCTCAGATTCGACAAGCCGGAAATCAATCTCTATTTCCGAGTTGGAATGGCGAAAGGCTCTCAACCGGCGAACCAACCACCATCCGGCTAACGACGAGCCAGCTCCCAAGCGCAGCATCTGTCGGGCCGATCTATATCTTAACCTAGGCCCAAGACCGGCTATCTCGTTGAGGAGTGGGCCGAGCTCGCCTTCTAACCTTGCCCCGTCATCGCTCAATTCGACTCCTGGATTGCGGCGTATCAAGAGTTGCATACCGAAGAATTCTTCAAGGCGTCGCACCTGATGACTGATTGCGCTCTGGGTAACCCCCAGTTCGTCGGCCGCGCGCGTAAACGAGCGATTGCGGGCGACTGCGTCGAACGCGACAAGCGGGCCGAAGGGCGGCATGCGACGGATCATATGGGACCTCGCGTACCATGATACAGATTCATGCCGTTTTGAGAAGCGATCATTCGCGTCTGCCCGAGTTGTTCGGCATTTAAACCGGTATGACCATTGCGCCTTCGAGAAACGAGCATTGGTCGCAAAGCCTGCATTTTGTGCAACTGCAGAAAGCAATCCGGGCCGGGCAGCCCGCAGCTGGGACCTTATCGTCTTGCGTTCCGAACCGGCATTAATCACCTGGAATGCGTCGTCTTCCACTCTCGGAAGCTCTCCCGACGTACGCGTTATCCACCGGATGCGTTCATTCGCTAGAGCTCCGATAACCCACCCGAAATGTGGCAACACCTTCAGATAGGGGACGACACTTGACCGCGGAAAGTTCGACCAGCTTAGACGACTCCACATCGCTGCTGAACACGTTGGTTCCTACGATCGTAGGCTTGGTATTATTCGTCGTAAACTTCGATATCACAGCAATTGTTATGGTGATGCCCCTCGTAAAACAGGATCTGGCACTCGATGTCGGCGGATTCGCCTGGCTCATGGATTCTTACAGCATTGCGCTGACGGCCTTCTTGTTGTCCGCCGGAATTCTCGCCGACCGCTTCGGCAGGCGCATGATGTTGCTTGGTGGCGATGCCATCTTCCTTCTCGCGTCCCTCCAATGTGCCTTTGCTGGAGCTCAGACTTCTCTGATCATTGGCCGCGTAGGCCAGGGTATCGGCGCGGCCTTTATGATGTCCTCTGGGCTCGCAATAATTGGTAATCGCTACACTAATACAGCAAGTCGCGCTCGGGCGTTCGCCTGGACCGGAACGATGGCAGGAGTCGCAACAGCCCTCGGCCCGGCCGGGGGCGGCCTGATCGCGGACCTATTGGGGTGGCATTGGGTGTTCTTAATCAACATCCCCATATGCTTATTTATCGCAATTGCAGCGATCATAGTAGTCGACGAATCTCGCGATCCAGCTAAGCGGAAAATTGATCTCCGCGGCATCGCAACGTTGAGTGCACTGCTTCTTTCGGTCGTCTGGCTCCTGCTTCATGGTGCACGCATCTCGACCTTCGAAATTCCCAGTTGGCTTGCAATTCTATGGGTACTGGCCCTCTTTATTGCCTTCTGGTCAACTCAACGCTTTGGTACTCAACCACTTATAGAACTCGATATGTTTTCCAGCCGAACATTCGTGGGATTCTGTCTCGTGCCAGTTGCTCTGTCGGTCGCTTACTGGGCCGTGCTAATTTATCTACCCCTCTTCCTGCAAGAACGGTTGGGCCGCTCTTTTAGTGACGCTTGGGTCTTGATGCTGGCTGCAACCATGCCTATGGTTGCATTGCCCATGTTCTCCGCTCGCATTGCACTGGCAATGGAAGCGAGAGTCTTCTTTGGCGCCGGGCTTCTGATCGTCTCGATCGGCGCTTTTGTGATGGCCGCGGCCGCACAGATGCAGCATCTCGTCATGGGCCTTATTGGCATGGCCATCGCGGGGTGCGCAAACGGTGCACTCAATCCGCAACTAACGGCGAGGATTGTCGGATCTGTACGTCGCGAGCAGGCGGGAGCAGCTTCTGCGATAAGCGTAATCCTCCGTCAGGGTGGATTCGCTATCGGGATTGCGATGTTCGGTGCCGTGATGAGAACATCGTTGGAACAGCCCAGTTTAATTTTGACCGGAATCAACGTATTTGCCACGATCTTTGCAATTGCCGCGATCGCTGCCGTGGTCGGCTCGGCGGCGGTTTTTACTCTGATTGGGTTGCATTCTTCGGATCGAGAGTTGCCATCTCCAGCCGCAGTCAGCATCATGGATGACGATAGCGAGCGTAAGGCCAGGTCGGAATAAGAATGAAAGAGAGCGTGTAACTGCGCCACGAGTGCCAGAATGGCGGCAGCCCACGACTAGCAAAGTGCGGATGGCCATAGATGGTGAGCGCGACCTCCCGTATAAGCGGTATCGCGTTCAACATCGAGCATTCCAACAGTCTTATCGTTGTCAGCATCACACGAGGAACGTCACTCGGCGTAGACCCCGAATACTCGAGGAGCCTCAGTATTCCCGCCGACTTCCAATCTTCTCAGTAATTTTCTGACTCGAACGCGATGTCGGCGTACAACACACAATCATTTTTCCGACTATTGGACGCTCAAAGACCCCTATACGAAGGCCGGACACCTCGGACCGTCAGCACCTCTCAATCGCGTCAGCTTCTAGCCAGAGATTCTGGGAAAGAGTGTGGATCGCCATCGTCCCAGGATCCGGCGAACTCCCTAGCGCGCTTGGCGTTTTGGCAGTACCTCCTCAGTGATCGGATCAGCGCTCAAAAGCGCGATGGTTTCCAGCGTCATGTCACGGGCGCGCTGGACCGCCCCCTCGTTCTGCTCGAGCAGGATCGCGCCGACGAGACGAACTGGCGTCCCCGTTTGGGACGATGCCGACTACCTCGGCGCGCCGCTTGGTCTCGCCATTGACCTCTTGATTGGATTGGTCGAGTGCATCTTGGCGCAGTGCCGAGCCGGAACGCTCATATAGGCGAGCACATCAGGCTCGGCCTCATCCATGATGGCGGCGAGCTTGGACACCTTTTATTCCGCCGACCATTCTTGCTTCGCGAACAAGGCACTCATTCGTCATCCTCTATCTTGCGAGCCTTCCAGTAATGAGACCTTTGGGAGAAGTCCCATGCGATTGCAATCAGTCGGACCAAACGCGCTTTGCAGCGCTCCTTAAGGAACGCGCTGTGAGGACCAATTGGCCAATAGACGACTTGTACGCGATGGATTCCCAAAGGACTCTGGACGCACCCTCGGATTGAACCATTCGAACACCGCCGGTATAGGACGCCTATTTCGCAGGGACGAGCAAAGGTGGATGTGTGGCCGCCTTCAGCGTTGGTGTAGGCAACAAGCCGCATTCGGCGAGACGCCCGTACATTCTCGCAAAGTAGCTGCGGTCGAGTACTGGATATGGCTGTCCGAGTCGTTCGCGGAAGCGTCTGGAATTGTCTACGCCGAACCGCGGCCAATCGCGATTATCGACCTTCAGTTTGTCAATCATATCTGTCAGAGGTAGGAGGACATTGTCGCTCCCCGATTCGCGCTTTCGAACGAAGGCCGCGTACCACACGTCCCACGAAACGAGCGGCGCTTCATACCCGAACTCATCAAAATGGCCGAACATATCTTCCCATTCTAGCACTTCGGGATGGACAAGATGAAATGTACGGCCAATCGCATCTTCTTGCAGCGAGAACATCACCAGCATCCGAGCCACATCGTCTACGGTGCCGACCGGATAAGCTGCGCGCCGGCGCGGGGCTAAGCCGAGATCGATGCACCCCTGGGCAAACTTGGTGAAGAAGTCCTCCGGATTGCAAATCCCGGTATGCTGATGGCAGAGAACGTTGCCTGGCCGATAGACCACGACGGGTACGCCCCGTTCAGCGGCGAGACGACAGAGGCCTTCGGCGACCCATTTGCTCTCTGTGTAGGACGATGAATGTCCGACCGGAGGTGGAAGCGGATCTTCTTCGCCAACGAACGTTGCGCCGGTTGCAAAGGCTCCCACGTTGACGAACAGCGTCGAAACGTAGTGTACGGTCTTGAGACGATGACGAGTCGCCAAGCGCAGAACCTCTTCGGTTCCGAGGACGTTTGCGGTCTTCAAGACCGAATAGGGCCGAACGAAATTTACGCGTGCTCCGCAGTGATATATCGCATCGACACGACCAGCCAGAACCTCGTAGTCGGCGGCCGGCACGCCTAGCCTGGGCTTCTCAAGGTCACCTGGAACGACAACGAGCCGACCAGGCTTCGGAGCTGGCAAACCGTTATTGCTTAATGTCTCCAGCAATCGGTGCTCCCCTTCCACCGGATCGACAGCCCTGACCAAGCAATAGACGGTCGCTTCCGTCTGCTGGAGAAGTTCCGACAACAGGAACGCACCGAGAAATCCAGTGGCACCGGTAAGTAGTACTGCTGATGCTTCTCCCGGCCGGGCCGCGGGAAGGCCGGATGCTCGAATTGTCGGATCCAGAACCACTTCGGCGGAAAGATCGACGGCGGATCGACTCCCTGCTGCGCCAATCAGTGCAGCCAGTTTGCGGATGGTTGGCGAACCGAAGAAATCCGTTATCTTGATGGGCGCGTCGCTTAGTGCGCGAAGATGTGGCAGCATTTGTGCCGCAAGAAGCGAATGGCCGCCGACTGACTCGAAATGATCATCAAGACCGATCTTGTTGCAGCCTAAATGGCTCCGCCAAATCCCCGCGACGGCTCGCTCTCGTTCGGACATCTCCACGTCCGCGATATTGTCCGCCACATCGATCGGATCGACTTCCGGAGAGAATGATCCTTCTGCGGCATAACCTGACTCTTCGCCACTCGATCCGGGGCCGATAGCTTTGCCACGGTTGATCCAATAGCGCTTGCGCTGGAAGGGATAGGTCGGCAGCGATTCGCGCTGTGGCGCGTCAGCCCGGGTCAGGGATTTCAAGTCGATGGTTGCGCCAGACTGCCACAATCGGCCGGCTGCCCCCAGCAAGCTTTCGAAGTCGGTACGCGGATCATTAGGGTGCCGCAACGATGGTATGGCATTCGGGCGTGATTCCGCATGCTGTGCCCCGGCAAGTGTGCAGAGCGTATTGCCTGGTCCAACCTCGAGCAAAACCGTACCCAGCTGAGAAAGGGCTGTGCGAACCATGGATTCGAATTGAACGGGTGATCGAAGTTGTCGGGCCCAATAGCCGGGATCTGTTGCTTCTTCGGGTCTGATCCAATTGCCGGTGAGGCACGAGAGATAGGGAATTGTCGGAGGTGAAAGGTGGTATTCAGCCACGGTCCTTGTGAAACCGTCGAGATAGGGATCAACCAAATAGGAGTGGCTTGCCATTCGCACGGGCAAGACGCGGCACGTGACGCCGCGCTGCGCCAACTTCTCGCTGAGCGCTTCGAGATCGCCGTTGAGTCCAGAGACCAGGCACAATTCAGGGGCGTTTACCGCTCCTAAGGATAGCTTATCGCCAAGGAACGGCTTGATCTCAGATGCGGAAAGAGGAACGCCCATCATACGGCCTTCCGGAATGAGATCGAAAAGGCGCCCCCTCCTCACGCTCAGGCCTAACGCATCGGGTAGCGACAAAACCCCGGCCAAGCATGCGGCAACATACTCGCCGAGGCTATGACCGAGCATGGCGTCGGGCTTGACGCCCCAAGACTGCCAAAGCATGGCAAGGGCGTACTCGACGGTGAAGATAGCCGACAGCACGTGCGGCACTGATTCCCGATCCACCTCGACGCCCGGATAACGAGATGGAAACAGGTAGTGTCGAACGTCCATACCAAGACCCTGCAACACAATGGAGGCGCATAGATCAACCTGCTTCCGAAATTCCGGTTCACTCTCATAAATGTCGAGTGTCATGTCCGGATACTGGGTGCCGACCCCAGGAAACATGAATACGATCCGGGGCTTCGACCCATCGGAAGTGACCGCCTGTGCTGGCTCACGCAAGGCTCGCGCTGCGCTGGCGGCGTCTGCGGCCACGACGAAGCGTCGCGATTGCAGTCTCGACCTCCCCTCTGAGAGGGTGAAGGCCACGCTTGCAAGGTTCTGATCGAGATGCTCATCGATGTGGTTGGCGAGACGCCCCGCCACCACATCGATCGCCTTTTTATTGTGCCCGGATAATACGAGCAATTCGTGCGTTCGGTGCCGCGGGCTAACAACGGCTCTTGGCGGTGCTTCTTCGAGAATAACATGGGCATTCGTGCCGCCCACCGCAAACGCACTGACGGCGGCTCGACGCGGCCCGTCGACAGATTTCCATTCCCGTGGCTCCGTCGGCACATAGAAGGGAGATGTATCGAGCTTGAGTTCGCGGTTCGGCTCTACAAAATTCGCCTGTGGCGGGATACATTTTCGTTCGAGCGCCAACACCGCCCGGATTAGTCCAGCCACCCCGGCCGCGGCATCGAGGTGCCCGATATTGGCCTTTAACGAACCGAGAGCGCAGAAATTCCGGCGTTTCGTACGGAGCCGAAAGGCATCCGTCAATGCCGACACCTCGATGGGATCTCCAAGACGCGTACCGGTTCCGTGCGCCTCCACGTATCCGATTGTGTCTGGATTTACCGCGGCCATGGTGTGTGCCGCGATGATAGCCCGCATCTGCCCTTCTGGGTTAGGTGCTGCGAAGCTGACCTTATTACGTCCGTCATTGTTGATTGCCGCAGCTCGGATTACCGCTCGGATGTTGTCGCCATCAGCGATCGCGTCGCTCAGCCGTTTTAATGCGACAATTGCGCACCCCTCACCCGGAACCGCTCCGTTGGCAGCGGCATCAAATGGCCGGCAACGGCCATCAGGCGAGAACATCGCTCCTTCCGGCGCCAAGTAACCGGCGCTTAACGGCACTCTTATCGTAACGCCCCCTGCCAGCGCGATATCACAATCGTGCGAAAGCAGCGCCTGACATGCCAAATGCGTCGCGACCAGCGATGTCGAGCAAGCCGTCTGGACCGTGATGGCCGGACCTCGAAGATTGAGTTGATAGGCCACCTGTCCCGTGATGAAGTCCTTGTCATTGTAACGCCACGCGTAGTGAACCAGGGGTGACCGTGCGAATTCCTCGTTAGTATAAAGGTTAAAGATATAGCGGTTCATATAGCAGCCGCCATAGACTCCGATCATTCCTTCGAATCGGTGAGGGTCATAACCAGAGTCCTCGAGTGCCTCCCAAGCGCATTCCAGGAAGATCCGATGTTGCGGATCAAGCATCGTTGCCTCGCTCCGGCTGATGCCAAAGAATTCCGCGTCGAATTGATCGGCGTCGGTGAGCACCGCCGCGGCTGGAACATAGGCCGGGTCACCATAAAGCTGGCGTGGCACTCCGGCACCATCCAATTGAGCCGGATTGAACCATGTTACCGATTCAATCTTCCGGACAATATTGTGCCAGATCTCGTCGGTCGTCCGTGCTCCGGGGACACGCACTGTCATGCCGACGATTGCAATCGCCTCTATATCCTCGTAGCTCATGCTGACGCTCCTGTTGTACTGATCCGCTTTCGCCGGCTGCGTGAGGCAGCGAGGCGGCGCTCCGCCGCCTCCGCAGCGCGAGACGCGGAACTGTTGTTGTCCTCTTGTGGTTGCGCACGCGCCGCGAATGCGGTGGCGAGTGTGGCGACCGTCGGATGGCGGAATAGATCCACGAGAGAGACATCTCCAACGCGGTCGATTAGAAGACTCCGGGCCCCAACAATCAGTACGGAATTTCCACCAAGGCTAAAGAAATTGTCGTTCCGGCCGACCCTATCGATCTCCAGAACCTCTCGCCAAATCGCTGCGATCCTCTCTTCGAGATCGCTGAGCGGCCCCATATCGCCCTCGTTAGTATTGTGATTCACGACTGGATCTGGGAGCGCCTGCCGATTAATCTTTCCGTTAGGCGTCTGCGGCAGGGCGTCAATCCAGACGAAGTCGGAGGGGACCATGTACTCCGGTAAGGTGCGTGAACAGAAGGTGCGCAATTCAGCAACAGTGGGTGACGCATGCCCGGCAGCAATCTCGCCGTAGGCAACAAGTCGCCGTCCATCGCCGTCTCCACGTACATCACAAACGACACGTTTGACGGCCTCGTGCGCACCGATCGCAGCTTCGATTTCGCCCAGCTCGATGCGTCGGCCTCGCAGCTTGACTTGGTGGTCAACTCTTCCGAGGAACTCCAGGTCCCCGGATGGACGCCATCGGACCAAGTCCCCGGTGTGATAAAGTCGCCCATGACCGTCGACTGAGAAATGGTCTGCCGTGAACCGTTCGCTGGTTAGTTCAGGCCGATCATGGTAACCGTCGGCGACGGCTTCGCCCGCGATCATCAATTGACCCGCCACGCCGATAGGCACTGGCTGCATCGCAGCATCGACGACATAGGTACGATAGCCCGGCAGCGGTCGTCCGATCATTGGCGCCTGATCGGGCGACACAGTGTAAGAAGTTGCCCACACGGTAGCCTCAGTCGGCCCATACATGTTGTGGACTGTGCCACCAACGGCTTTGGCAAGGGCAGAAGCCAAATCCGGCGGCAGTGCTTCGCCGCCGACCAGGAGTCGTTGCAGACGCCGCATCTGATCGCCCGATCCACGCTCCGCTAAGAGCATGCTGGCGAGGGTTGGCGTGCACTGGAGATGGCTGACATCATGACGTCGCATGTCGTCGATGATGCTGCTGCCACCTTGGTACGTCGTCTCGTCTGCCCCCCGCTTGTTCAGATACAATTCTCGAGCTGAGACCAAGTGTGGCAAGGCCTCTAGGACGAGACTGTCGTCGATGCCGAAATCAATCAGGCACCCAACTTCGTCGACACCGATCTCAGACAGCTTTGCCACGGTCGTCGCGACGTCGCCGATCGAGCCGAGGAGTCCGTATTCTGCGAAGAATCGCTCGAACCCAAGGTCGAGCAAGCCTTCCAGTTCTTGTTCTGGGAGATCTCGTATATTGACCCCATGGGCGACGCCTAAACCCGCCATAAGATCATATGAAGAGCGGATGTAATCTTTGAGGGGTTGGCGAACCAAGTTCTTCACTAGGTGCACGTTATTGCCCACGAAGGTGTGCACCATCAGAGTGACATGTCCCCGCCCCGGCCGTCCGCTCCGGTTCCATGCATCTCGATAGATTGCAATTTTATCGGCAAGTTCGCTGAGACTCTGACCGATTAAGTGGGTGAGAACTCCAGCGCCGGCTTCACCTGCCGCGACAAACGTTTCTGGATGACGCGAGCTCGTCAACCAGATTGGCAATTCCCCCTGGACCGGTCGCGGATAGACAGAGACGTCGATCTCCTTCCCAACACCGTTCCGCCGACGTACCGTGTCGCCGTTCCATAGCTTTCGAACCTCTTCAATCCCCCGAAGCATCTCCTGCTTTCGGCCTTCGTACCGATCGCTAGCGAGTACGAAATCATCGGGCTGCCAGCCCGACGCAAACGCTATTCCAATGCGGCCGCCGGATAGATTATCCACGAGCGCCCATTCTTCGGCGACCCGTAATGGATCGTGGAGAGGTAGCACGACACTTCCCGCACGAATGCTGATCCGTTGAGTTGTGGCTGCCAGCGCCGCCGAAAGGACGGACGGATTCGGATAAAGTCCACCGAAGGCGTGGAAATGTCGTTCTGGAGTCCATATGGCGGTGAAGCCATTTTGGTCGGCGAATTTGGCGGCGTCGAACAACAGCTGATACCGCTCGGCTTTCCTATCACTGTCGGACGCGGCGTTGCCGAAGAAGAAAAGACTGAACTCCATCGGTCGCTCCGACGCGAAAGCCGGACGTGCAGGCAACGGTGTCGAGGGGGTCGTTTCTTGGAGCTTCTGATCGGCTCTGATCACCACTCGAAAGCCCTTCGTCAAGGTCCAAAATATCTCCAGCACTGATATGTCAAACGAGATACTTGTAACCGCGAGCCAGGTGCCTGGCGCGTCGGCGCCGAATTGGGCATCCATTGCGGTGAGGAATGTCGCGAGGTTTCCTTGTGTGACGCGAACGCCTTTTGGTCGCCCTGTCGAACCGGAGGTGTAGATCAGATAGGCGAGGCGTGCCGAATCCGCCTTGACAGGCGTTAGCTGGGCGCCTGAGTTCATGACCGTATCGACCGGAACAACGTGGGCTCCTAAGGAACGAGCCGCAGACAGCATTGATATTGTCGAAACGATGATCGCGGCTCCTGAATCCGAAACCATAAAAGACAAGCGGTCGATCGGATATTCAGGATCGAGGGGTAGGTACGCCGCGCCAGCCTTTAGAATTCCGAGCAACGCTACGACTGTCTGAACGGAACGTCCCATGTAAACGCCAACCACGGAGTCCGGACCAACACCGAGAGATTGCAGGTGTACTGCCAAGGCGTTCGCGGCCTCATCGAGGTCTCGATATGACATCGTACGCACGGCATCAACAACGGCCGAGGCACTTGGACTGCGCTTGGCTTGGGCTGAAATGCGTTCGTGAACGAGGTGGCGATTCTCCACCTCAACTGTTCCGCAAGCCCATTCTCTGAGGAGAAGGTCACGCTCGGGCGTGGGTAGAATCTCCAGAAGTGCAAGATCAGCTCCTGGGCGATTAACGCCTTCGGTGATCATGGTTACGAAGTGCCCGACGATACGGCTTGCCGTCGCCTCGTCGAATAGAGCCGTCGAATAGGCCAATCGCACAATGAGGGACGAGCCATTATGGATGACGTTCAGTGAGAGATCCCCATGGGCTGCACCGCTGAGGCCCATGGGTCGAAGTCCGCCGCTCGTCGCTTCGTCCTCTGTTAGATCCGTCTGGCCCTGCAAAAATGCGAAGAACACTTGGCAAACTGCACCGTGCGCGGCGTCGGGTTCTGGCCGCAACACCTCGACTAGCGCCGCGAACGGCATTCGGTATTCTGCATCACGGGTTAAATCTGTCGTCAATCGATCGACCAACTCGGAAAAGCAACGCGATGTGGAGACGACAGGCCGCACCACGACGACATCCGTGAAGACGCCACCGTTCGATTGAATCAAAGCGCCCGTCTTCCGCGGGAATGACGTGCCAATGGCGATGTCCGCATCGCGATTATATCGCTGTAGAACTAAGGCGAAAGCCGCCAGGCAAATCGCCTGCACGGACGCGTTCTGCTTCCTGCCAAGCGCGGCAACGCTAGCCTCCAATTCAGGAGGAAGGCTGCTTGTGATGCTCGCGTATCCGGTTTTCATTTCTGGCGCGCGATGCCGGTCTTCCGGCAGGTTGACGCACGGGGCCAGATCTGCAAGGCGTTCACGCCAGTAGGTAATCAGTCGGCTCCGTTCTGGTTCAAATACGTGCGGAATATTCCACTCCGCAGAAACGAAAATCTCGTGCCTACCGGCTGGCGTTTTCCAGCCTTGCATTCCGGTCTGCACGAGGGCACTGGATGGTGAGCGCAGCCAAATATGGCCAATCACTCCAGGCTCGACTGGATTGGCGGATTTGTCAGCAACAACTAACAATGAATCGTCTTCAGCCTCGTGAATCGCGACCAACGGGTCGCTGTCCGCCGGGCTGATCGGCAGAAATAGATCCGGTGACTCTCCGAATCCCGTGAGCGCCACAAGCGTGCTGTGGCTTGCCGCGTGAGCAGCCATTGCGGCAGAATGCGCAGGGTTCAGCCCTGTTCCATGGATTATTAGCCCGTCGATGGCTCTCAGTAGATTTGGTATTGCGGCCAACAGGGCATCCGCCGTAGCCGGTGTCAGAAAGATGGACATGCTCCCATGCTCATCCGCCTCGGAAGACAGCGTCTTGACGAGTGCCGCTAAAGACTCGCTCGCGGAAGGCATTAAATGGATGACAGAGCTCAAAAGTAATCCGGCCCAGAGCTCCGGCAGGAACTCCTTTGAGTGAGTATCCGAGAACAGCGCAATTCGCGTCGGATGGAAGCGACGTTGCTTCAAACCGTCCACAAAGGTCACAATTGGATGCTGGGGAACCATCGCCTTGTTCGACCCAACCGCCTGAGGCTTGTCGGACTTTGGTGGCGCGGGTTCAATGTGATGGGCACCATTCAATCGATCGATGACGTCCCAATCGTCTATGCAGATGGCCGGCGAAGATGGAAAACTCGCCAGTAGGGTACGTTCTGTAAGAACGATCTTACCGGATGTCGCCGCAACAAGGTCGAACCGCCACATCGACGGCGACAAAACTGAGCAGCTCCGCCCTGACAAGGCTGCGGCGATGATCGCAACCACGAGATGAGAGCCTCGACGAGCCACAATGGCAATTTCCTGTCCGTTCTGGGCAAGCGCCAAGACTCGATCAGCAATTGCGCTGGCTCGCTCGTTAAGCTCGCGGTTCGTAAGGGCGATGTCTCCGCATCTGAGTGCGATCGCTTCAGGGCGCTCCGCGATGCGCCTCAACCATAAGGATGCCAATGTCGGCCCGGGCGACCCATCCCACGAAGCCGAAAACGGCTTCGGCAACTCTGATCTCCCATCATGCGGGCGCGCTGGTCCGGCAATAGCGCAATCAACTCCGGCCGGTTGCGAGTGGTCTGTCATGTCAGCCTCACAACGCCTTGCGGTGAGGAAGAAACGTCCACGAGGCCGAGCAATCGTCGGGGCCTGCAGGCGACAGTACGAGGGACGACTCGGAGCCGAAGTCAAAGCGGCGGCCAGGGACGGGTCTGGCCATCTTTATCTTCAGCTCCACGGTCCCTTCTCGTGGAGATTCATCCGCGAGAAAGATAAATTCGGCATCTGTTCCACGCACTCGGATGCCGGAATCCATGGCTGACACGTCATATCCCAAGGTCGAGAGGACTGCTGACGCCCGTTCAATTCGACCGGGACGCAGTCGGACGGTCACCAGTGAAATGTCTTCCATAAGGTGGTCAGCCGTATGCAACCGTCCAAGGGCCGCGTTGAAACGTTCCGATCGATCCTGCCGGCCACCGGGACCGACCTTCGCACCGATTTCTGCCAAGAAGCCGGGTTGCATTTCATGCAGGAACAATGCGATCGGGCTGATCCCGCCCAATTCAGGTCTGGTGAATTCATACCAAGGGCTTCGGTCACGACCACCATCAGCCCGTGGCGTAACCCGCTCCACAATTTCGCTGCTGAACGGAAGCCCGGCCGAATGAAGTGCTCGATGAGCCTCCTTCATTTCGCCGGGGTGGTCGAAGCTGAGTACAATGCCTGCACAATGCTCAATAAACGTATCGTTGCCGCCGAATCTGTCGTGGAATATCTCCACAACAGTGTTTTTGCCGTAGGCTCGCGTTGCGGTGTAAGACGATAGCAGTGAGCTCTCCGAAGAGCGTGTTGCAAATCGACTAAACTGTTCACCGCGAAGGAACTCGCATTCGTTGATGAGTTTCAACGCTTCGGCGCCGACCGTCAGAAAGACGTGGTCCAAATGCGGAGGGGTTGCAAATGCCACGTCACGGCCGTCGATCTCATTGTTGCTATATTGAGTCATTGCGTGGTTACCATTCCCTTCAGGAGGCCGTTGCTTCGCGTCGGATTTATTACCTATCTCTGTCGACCGGAACGCGCGTGACGTCGTCACGCGAGGTGACACATGTGCGCCTCAAGTCCATCAAATGTTGGCACAATGACAAAGCCAGTTGGCGCCGTTAGTGCGCAAAAGATGCGAACCGGCGGTCCGTTCCCAAGGTCAATTGTGTGAACTGGCATTCGTGCATAGTTTGTTGAGACAACGTCAGTTTGATTATTGAAAATATAGGAATCCGGAGCGCTCAACTCGATCCGGTCGCTCCGGATGTGAAGAGTCGAAGATAAGTAGTCTGGATTTCGCACGCTGTTCACAGCCTCATGTATTCTTCTCGCCGTGTCACGCGCCGCTGATGGCGAGTCGATCACGTCTGCAACGGGAACGATTGACTCCAGAAACGCATTACCAATGAACGTGCGAGGAATATTTGGATGTACATTCCGCACATTCACCGGCACGCGAAGGCGGAGCGCCGTAGCGCCGCCCAGAAGTTTCGGGCCGTAACGATGAAACAGAAATGCCGTCAGCGCTTCGTTGAGAGTTGGCACGAACTGACCTGTCGCAAGCTCGCCGCGCAGCGAATCCAGAAACTCCCGACCAAAAGCGATTACGCTGAACGCGCGCCTGACGCGGAAGTCTTGTTGTCCATATGCGGCCTGCGACTCCGATGCATTAGAATGGACTATTTTGTTTAGCTGCTCCTCTGGGGATAGACGAGACGGAGGTGCGGCTGCCAATTGTTCAAGCAAATACGACATAAATAGATAGAACGAATAGCCATCGCCGACCGCGTGCGACATGCTCAATCCAATCACAGATCCGCCGTTCACGGGGGTCAGAGTAGCGGTGAAGACCGGATCTCCTGGCGCTAGATCTAAGCCAGTGACGAAGAGCGAAAGGTGATTCGCAGCATCTGAATCGGGATTCCAGGTCACCGGCGATCGTACGATCAGACGTTGCGGACTCTGTAGCGGTAGCAACTCGGACGATCCGCGCTGCGATCGAGCGAGTGCGGTCGCAAACTGCGGAAATCGTTCGAACGCCCGACTGAGTGCGAAGTTGAACCGCTCGATGTCGGGAACGTATCTGTAGCTGAGCACACGAATGACCGACGGCGCCAGGCCGAACGACTGGTCATAGGCAGAGAGCGGGATCGGAGCCGATTGTCTGATCATCGCTGCTTTCCTCAATATGCAGTCGCTTCGATTGCGCGCCGACGTCGTGCCGAGTGAGCACCCGTTTGCCCGCGGGAAGCGTTCCCCCGATTTGACGACAAGCAGCACTGCTCCATGAATTCATTTCGATCACAGGATGATTTGCGCATGCAACTATCAACCTAGGTAGGTGCGGCGAAGATCATTCGAATGGACCTGCACCTTACGAGATTGGTAGACTAGCGGCTGAGCAGTTGCTCAGATTCGAGGCTTGACTGGTTCGATCAGACGGGTCGGGAGGGAGGCCGGTGTTTGGCCCAACAGCGCACAGCTCGCGTTCGGCAGCATTGCTGCTCATGCTCCGCCGAGGGGCAATGCTCGAAGCATTTGAACACCTCACAGCGCTTGAGGCTTTAGTCGATTGCCTCGGCGATCTAGGTCTTGCCGGACGTCTCGGCGCGGCGTTCGTGGAGGGAAGCTTCAAGCTCTTCGACCAGCGAGCAGCTGCGCTCGTTGCGCAAGCCCTGCGCTGGTGGGCCGGCAGGGTGTTGATCTCGCGCTCGACCGCGTACAACGCATCGATCTTCGCGATCACTTCGGTTGTGATCGGCGCGTGCTTTCAGCTGCGCAATCTCGAAGAACTTGCGCCTTGCATGCGCCCAGCAGCCGACCTCGATGATCGAACCGGCTTGCGCGAGGCCTTGGAGAGGCGGCTAAAAGCCGGCATAGGCATCCGACCGCATTACCCGGCATACCCGGCACTATGCCGTCGGGACGTGCACCGGTGCGGTCGGGTGGGTAGACGAATGACACTACTGGCGGCGCATGCCCGACGAAGGGACGATCGTTGGAAACGTGGGTCCATACCCGACCGCTGCGCGTCTTGCTCGTGGCCAGAACCGGCACCGTGTCGTCGGCATGATGCGCACGCCCGTAAGCACCTCGATCGCCTCCACCACCGGCATCAATGTAGCAGCCGCCGCTCCGATCCAGTCAGCGAGCGTGGAGACGTCCAGCGCCACGCCGCCATTCCATCTCGCGTGGGCGCGCGGGACCGCGGCTGCTGGCGCTTGAGGTCATCGGCACGGAAATTGATGGGAGCCAAATCGAGTATATCGGCGAAGGCATCGGCACAATGGCGACGGGCGTGACTAGCGCCTTCTCCGTAGCAAGCGGATGCCTGACGGCATTCTGGATATGGACGCTGTTTCATATCGAGAAGAGGCGGCTCTGGCGAGTTGAGCTTCGCAGGTCCGTCGCCCCCCACCAGCGTCGCAGCACCAACCTGGGCAGCGTCTTCCTTCAGTGTTTCAGCCTGGCGAACCCACCTGACAGGGTTGCAAGGATGAATATCGGCGTCGTTCGCGTGACCGGCCATCCCGGATTGGATGGAAACATGCTTAGCCCCTTCGGGCAGCCGGACTGCCGTGGCGGATACACTATCGGTAACATCCCAGGCAGCTGACCGACGCCATAGCGCTGTTGAAGCAGGAATTTGGTCGGCTCGTTCAAAGCAGCAATATTCGAAACCTGCCGTCACACGCGGAAACATTGTGTTGCAGAGGCGCGCTGTTTTTGCGAAGTCTCGTTCATGAGCCCGAATTACGAGTTTGTGTTTCGACGAGCACTTTCGCTGTCTGGCGTTGAACGCCCCCGCGTCTTGGATTACGGCTGCGGGCGCGGCGAGGTGGTGGTCTATGGACGAAACGCAGGCTACGAGTTCTTCGGAGCGGACCTCGATGCCCCGGCATCGGAACGTCCTGAGCACTTCCGCGCGCTCCGCAATGGACGCCTCGATTTCGACGAAGGGTTCTTCGACGTTGTCATATCCAACCAGGTCTTCGAGCATGTGCGAGATCCGGAGCTTGCGGTCTCCGAGATCGCGCGCGTACTAAAGCCCGGAGGGGTATTCCTGGCCTTGTTTCCCGACCGCACGTCGTGGTTCGAGGGACACGTGGGACTCTACTTCGTGCACCACATGCCCGAGTTATTCGCCCATCTCTACATGCGAGCCGCGCATCGGCTTGGCTTCGGCTATTATCGGGAAGGCAAGAGCAGCAAAGAGTGGGCCGACTTCATGCTGTGGCAGCTCAAAACTGACGTTTTCTATTACTCGCCGGGTGAGTTGCGAAGATGGTGGCAATCGGCCTTTGGGTCTCCTCCGGTCCCCGCCGAGGCGGACTTCATGCGGTTCCGCATTCAGTCCGCAGGACGGCGCGGGCTGTCGTTGCTCGCTCGCCTGCCGGCGGCTGCGGAGGTCCTCTCGTTCGTCTGCCGCAAGCGCGCCGGTATTGTCTGGGTAACCCGCAAGACGGACGTCCCAGCCTGATGTCAATCGCCGACTGAACTCGATCATATCGGGCGAGCTTGACGTGCTCGCTACTTCCGGTCGAATGGCCTGACGAAGTCGGAATATGGTCACTTTGCTGAGCCGGCCGCTCGCCTCATGGCCGTTGGGCAGCGAACTGCGCCGGACAGCAACGGCTGTGCAGCTTCCGTGCCGGTGCAGCTAGCCGGAGGCGGCGCTCTCGGCCGAATTCCCCAAGGCCAGATTGCGAAGCCGGAGACTGATCGTAGCTGCACTCGTTGAGCGATTTGCATATCTGATGCGTGTGCTTCGCAGACCGCGAGCGTTGACGGCCTATCTTGAGCGCGCGGAGTAGTTCGGTCTCACCGCGAAGCCAATTTTGCCGGAGAAAACCGACGCCCTTCAATTGCTTTCGACAATTTTCGGTCGCAGTTTAGGATGACTATCGCCTCGCGCGCATCCGGATTGCGCAACCTCAGCGAGCTTTTACCTTGCTCGTGCGGATGATCGTTCGTATGATTCGAATGTGATCGGATCGTGAGAAAAGTTCACTGCCGGCACGAACTCCCTCCCAATGCTCGCGGGACCCGGCCAGTGTTACAGCGACGTAGTTTTCTCGGGCTTCCGTTATTGGCGTTGTGTGCCTCGGCGGACTTCGCCTCGGCGGGCAACTCTCTCGAGATGTCGAGAGTCAGAGTGACGATCGGCGGAAAGGCTTTTCTACAATACGCACCAGTGACGCTTGCAGAGCGCCTTGGCTTCTTCAAGGACGTGGGCCTCGACCCCGAGATTCTTGACGTGAGCGGCGGATCGAAAGCGCTCCAGGCTCTCGTGGCAGGAAGTGCTGAACTCACCGCTGGCGCTTTTGACCACACGATTCAGATGCATGCCAAGGGGCAGAAGATTGTTGGGGTTGTGCTGTTTGGCAGGCATCCGACGTTCGCCCTAGCTCTACGAAAAGAGAAGGCTGCGGAATATCGCGACCCGAGCAGCCTGAGAGGTATGAAGATTGGGGTGACGGCGTTGGGATCCCAAACGCAGTTCATGGTCGAGTACATAGCCCTACGAGCTGGCGTCTCGCCAGCCGACATTTCCTTCGTCAGTGTGGGTGGTGGCACAGGCGCGGTTGCCGCGATCCGCAACGGCGCTGTGGATGCGGTCGTCACGGGAGAGCCGGCACTCACGGCGCTGACAACCGCAGGCGACGTCAAACTGGTCGCGGACACTCGCACCAACGAAGGCACCATCGGCATTTTTGGCGGTCTCTATCCGTCAGGAACGATCTACGCGCGGTCGGACTTCATCGAACGCAACCCAGAGACGCTCCAGGCCTTTGTTCTCGCGATGGTGCGCGCCCTTCAGTGGATTGATCGCGCATCCGTCGATGAGATCGCCGATGCACTCCCGGAGGAATGGGCGAAGCCCGATCGAAACATATTCCTTGCCTCCATCCGAGGTACACGAGACATGTTTTCTCCCGATGGCCGGTTCAGCGCCGACAGCGCAGGCATCGCGCTTCAGGTGCTATCGACCGTCGACCCGCAATTGCGTGGCGTGAAGGTCGATCTCGCGGAGACATTTACGAACAGATTCGTCGAAAAGGCTCTCCAGACGCTAGCATCGAAATAGCATCGCATCGTGGAAAGCTCGGGTCGATGAATGCGCTCGCGGCACGGTGGGATCGAGGCTAGGTGGTGGCGCCCCGAGTTCCGCAGCATTCGAACGCTTCTGCTTCCGCCGTCAAGAAAACGGCGCGGAAGACGCGTCCGACAGATGAGCCCAAGCGCCCAAAAGGACGGTCCGCGATCCTTGCAAGACGCCGGCGCGACATACCGCTTCATCATCAGGTCTTCTTGGTCCTGCAGGACGAAATTGCAGAACGCCGCTATGCACCGGGAGAAGTATTGCCCGCGGAGGCGGATCTGGCTGTGCTCTTCGGCGTCTCGCGCGTGACGATCCGGGCAGCTTTGGACACTCTCGATGAGCTCGGATTGATTGAACGCCGCCAGGGCATCGGCACGTTCGTGCGGGAGCTCTCGAAGCCAGAGCCCCTCACCGTTCCGATGATGGACCTCGCTGCCCGAAACAGGGAGATCGTTCGCACAACGCGAGCTCACGTGGTCGAGTTCGAGTTCAAGGTGGCTCCTCGTCACGTTCGCGAGCACTTCCAAGCTCAGCCAAGCGACCTTTTCCAGCGAACAGTTCGCATCCGTTACATGAATGACTGGCCAATCATGCAGGTCACGACCTACATTCCGGAAGCGATCGGACGGCAATTTGGTCCTGAGGACATGGAAGGAGGGTCGCTCTATGCGATTCTGCAGCGCTTCGGCATCACATTTGCATCTGGCGAGCAGATTGTGACGGCAGCTGCAGCCGACCCCGTCGTCGCAGCACGCCTCAATGTCGCGATAGGCGCGCCACTCTTGAAGGTGGTACGCATTCATTTCGACAGTGCCGGACGTCCGATTCAGCACTTCGAGCTGCTGGCTCCACCTGCAACCTACGAGCTTCGCATGCCATTGAAAGACTTTTAGCCTGCCTGCAAACGCGCCAAGTCCCAAGCACGACCTGTCCCAACTGACATTTCGGTGCGCGAAGGGAAGCGCTCTCGATCTCATGGGGCCGCCGCGAGCGGACCGGCCCACACCGGGAGGCATCACAAGACATGAGCCTCTGCACGGCGGCCGAACGACACAGATGACGTCCGAACCAGCTTCTCCTTCATTCCCTCGCTTTCAATCGACGGTCCCGCACTACGTGGCCGGGCGACCAAATTACGCGCCCGCGCTCATCCAAGCCGTGGCAGATCACCTACGTCTGACGAAGGACCACCGATTGATGGATCTTGGCTGTGGACCAGGGTGGCTCGGCATCGCATTTGCGCCGCTGGTCGGCAAGGTCATCGGAATAGATCCGGAGCCTGCCATGCTGGAGGCTGCTCAGGCGATCGCCGACGCGGCGGCCGTTGAGATCGAACTGATTGAAGGCAGCTCGTTCGACCTCAGCCCGCCGCTGGGCCGCTTTCGCGCCGTCGCGATTGGACGCGCCTTTCATTGGATGGATCGCGCCGATACGCTGCGAAAGCTCGACCCATTGATCGAGGAGGACGGCGCAGTCCTGCTGTTCAATGACGTACGTCCCGATGTTCCACAGAACGCCTGGTACAAGCGTTACTCGGACGTCGTCGATCGCTTCACCAACAAGAGTGTCGGTTTCGCACCCGAGCGCCTACGTCACGAACCGATCCTGCTCGAGTCGCGCTTCAGTCAGCTCACCAGAATTGGTGTCATTGAGCAGCGTCTCGTGCCTGTCGCTCGCCTGATCGATCGCGCATTGTCGATGTCGACCTCCTCGCCTGAACAGCTGGGCGCACTCTCAGGTCAGCTGGCGCAGGACTTGACGATGGAGATGTCGCCATTCGCAACCGCCGGCGCCGTCGTAGAAGTCATTGAATCGCAAGTTCTCATTGCGCAACGCCGCTGATGCCGACAAACTTCGCTGCCGAATCGACTTACTTGGCCACACCGACAGCGGCGGGAGCGCCGGCACACGCCGGCCGCCAAGGGACCATCGTGCCGCCCCATGACGGAGACGGCCCGCAGAAAAGACCCTAGCTTAGCTCAGCTCTACACCGGCGACTGAACAAGCGGATTCGATGAGATGCCGCACTGTCCGGGCATCCCAGTCGAGCCTCTCGGGGACGTCCGTCCAGTAGTTCGATAGCACATGTGCAGCATGTCGTGCCTTTACCCCCAGACCGACGACCGTTCTGGCTGGAATCGCCATGATGGCGCGCTCAATCGGGTCAAGCGAGCTCAAGATCGCTTCGATGCGCTCTACGCAGGGCGCGACCACGGCGGTCACCTGCGATTTGGCATCGCAGGTGACGGCAGCTGATTGCGCATCTTGCTGTTGGAGAGTTACGAGTTCCGCGGAGAGCGTTTCAAAGCTGCGGCCAAGAGCAACCAGCACGGCATCGGGATTGCTTTCGATGGCTTGCTCATCGAGCATCAGACCACCAGGCTCGACGGTTGCCAAAATCCGCAGTGTTTCATCAAGAGACATCACCGAACTCCAGGCCGAAAACGGTCGGTGGAAGGTCGCCGACAGCCGGTCGGTTGCAAGGGATCGACGTGCACCCAGCGGACACCGTCCGCCTCTCCTTCTCGACGTGAGACGATATCGCCCAGTCGTATCAACATCAATACAATATCTGTTTCAGGCCGTAATCAATAGGTCCCAGACTGCCAGAGTCCAGTGACGACTCAACGCGGAGAGCTCACATGGCGAGCGCCGGATAAGGCGTCTTCTTTGACGCCGGCTCATGCCGCGAGATGACCCGACACAGAAAGAGAGGTTGCGCTCGGCTAGCCTGACCCATTCATGTCACGCAAGCTTGCGCTTGGCGAGCTACCGAGATTGGTGGTCCTACGCCGGCGGCGGCGTCACTGGTTCAGGCATCCGTAGTGCGGCCTATTGCTTGGCGAGCCTTCTTCATCATTGCTCGCCTTACGCGAGTAGTCAGATGCCTGCCGACCTCCACTCGGCACTGCGATGGGAGCCCGGGCCGGGCGCGCACATTTGGACGTCGATCCAAAGTCTGGATTCAATCGGTCCGCCATCCAGATTGAACATCGATCCGATCCATCTCTCAGATCGTGCATCGAGACGTCTCACGATCCGCCTCACAACCAGTCTCAAGCTCGCGCGGTCAGAATGCCCCTGCGGCGCGAACGCGCTAATCTCCCATTCATGCAGGTGCCGGTACCAGCTCGGTCACGCGCAATCGCGCTGCGCCCTCCCGTCGCATCCGCATCAGATCATGGAGCGGCGCAATCAAATGTCCCGGTTGAGCAGGTGGCTACGACTATGGTCGCTTGAATTGCGCAATGGCAGAAACAAGGGATGCCGTGCCGCGTTGCCGCGGGCCAAACCACGAATTGCCAAGTTGCGAGGCAACTGGCGTATGGAAAGCGGGCGTTCAAGAGCCGGAAAGCTCGCAAGGTGGTACTCGAACCACGCGCCATGAGAGCTGCATCAACCATCCTTGCGCTGGATCGTCCGGCTATCCGGGGGTGGATGCGACGTTCTCGACGAGCGACGCACCGACAAGCCGAGCTGGTCTGGAGCCAGTCGAACCGCAGGGAAGGATGAGGCGCCTGTAGTGCACCCGCAACCTGTCATTTCGGTGCGGGCGCCGGATGACGGCGTCAACGTCGTCGAAGAGCGGCTTGCCTGTACGAAGCACATGGTCGTAAACGCCACGGACCCATTGGCCGTAATGATAGTCGGGCTGCTCCTCGAGCGGCAATCCCGGCGCATGCTGCTGCCAGGTTCTGCCGAAGCTTTCAAACCCCGAGCCGATGTCAGCGAAGATAAGCCGGCCGTCGACAGGCTCGATGATGACGAAGCGCTGCAGCGAGTGTAGATCGAGGAGGCCCTTCAGTTCGGTATTGTCGCGGCCCTGATCACATTCGAGCCATCGCATGAACAGGACCCCAAGAGGCTCTGCCTCTTTGGCAAGCGCAGTGATGGGCAACTCACGGCTTCTGAACACCGGCGACAGATGCAGGCGGGCTCGCGCGACCTCATCCCCGATATAGGTCATCGCCTGGCCGACCCTCGGGAACATTCGCTCGACAACTTCATCGCCCGTTTTCACAACGATGATTCGCTCCACGGCCCTATCCGCGATGAAATATAGCGCCGAAGCGATGCTGATCCCGCAGGCGGTCCTCGGCCTGAGCCGGATCCGGGCTGATCGGCTGTCGATCATGGTGACAGCGACAAATCCAAGATTGTCGACCACATAGGACGAGAAATCGAAATCCGACACCGGGCATTGCAGGAATCTCCGCAATACAGGGGAATGAGCATCCCAAGCTCGCCCATGATCGTCCAGAAGGATGGTTGTCATCGGATCCACGCCATCTTCAATACGAACGCGGCAGCGCGCCAGCGTCTCTGCCGCCCATTGATGTATCGTCATCAGATCCGCCAAACGGCGGATCCGGATGCCGAACGAAGCAACCAGTTGAACGCATATCGGTCCTCGCCGCTACTACAAGCTTAGGTAGCGGCCGGCCATCGCCCTCTCTCCAGGCACGCGACTTTCCGCGGCGGCGCAAGCGGACACGGCAGGGCCGCGGCCCCCTTGCCTGCTCGCCGGCAGTGCTCGCCCTCGGGCGAGATCGCCTCCGTTGCCCCTCCCCACCGGAACCTATGCACTGCTGTGACTACCAGAGTTAGTAATTGATCCCAGCTTCGCAAAACTGTCAACTAGTGGTTGATGACAGACCCGCACGGGGAAGGGAGACCTTGCATGCTCACGCGACCGCAATCGATCCGTCATACCGCAGATCATCGTCCGGAACTCGTCACTCGCGCCGCAGTGCTCCGCGAGCAGATCTGCTGCAATCGAGATCTGAGCTTTCTGATGGAGGCCCATGATGGGCTCTCAAGCGCCGTCGCCGAGCGCGCCGGCTTCAAGGGCCTATGGGCATCCGGCCTGTCGATCGCCTGCTCTCTCGGCTATCGCGATGCAAGTGAGGCGTCCTGGACCCAGCTCATCGACGTCGTCGAACGCATGGTCGATTCGACTGATCTCCCGGTTCTCGTCGACGGTGACAGCGGCTTCGGCAATTTCAACAATGCGCGCATTCTGGCCCACAAGCTCCGTCAGCGGGGCGCCGCCGGTGTGGCCCTGGAAGACAAGCAGTTTCCGAAGATGAACTCGTTCGTCGGCGATCGTCATCCGCTCGCCGCTGCCGGCGAATTCTCCGGGCGTCTGCGCGCCGTGAAGGATGCGGTTGGAGACGAACTCGTCCTCGTCGCCCGCATCGAGGCCTTGATCGCCGGCCACGGCATGGACGAGGCCCTTCACCGCGCTCACGCCTATGCGGACGCCGGAGCGGACGCCATTCTCATCCATTCCCGGAAGAGCACGGCGGACGAGATCTTCGCCTTCGCCAATGGTTGGCAGAACCGCCTCCCTGTCGTGATCGTCCCAACGAAATACTATCGGACTCCCGCGTCCGCTTTTCGTGCTGCCGGCATCTCGACCGTGATCTGGGCCAATCATTCGATGCGCGCCGCGACAAGCGCGATGCGCAATGTCTGCGAGCGCATCATCACCGAGCAGAGCATCGCGGGGATCGAGGCTGAGGTCGCGACCCTCGAGGATGTCTTCTCGCTGTTTCACTACGACGAGCTGGCGCGCGCCGAGGCCCGATACCTGCCCGTGAATGCCGCGCCAGGCCAGCCAGACTAGCCGAACAACTCATGCCGTTCTCGTAAAGGATCAGACCCATGACCCCGACTGCACTCGCATCTCGCATCGACACGCCGACCGATGTCTCACAGGTCGACCGCCCCGACATTGCCAAGGTCATCAAGTGGCGGGACAGCTCATACGCCGCCGACCTCTACATTGCAGCGGTGTCCTGGCTCGACCTGTTCACCTATCTAGACGGTCATCCCGTCTCTGAAGACGAACTGCGGGAGCATTTCTCGCTTCGTGACCGGCCGACACGTACAATGATCAGGCTCTTCGAATCCTGGGGCCTGATTGCCCGCGAGGGCGGAAAACTTCACGCCACCATCGAAGCCGTCCGATATCTCAGCAGCCGATCCGACGAGAATGTCGCCTCCTACATCGCCACAATGAAGTACAAGTCGTCGGTTCGCGAGCTGTACGACGTCCTGCGGAACGACGGCTCCGACACCTGGCATGTCGCGCGCGGCGACACGACCAGCTGGGACGATCTGATGCAGACGGATGAGTTCGCGGACCTCAACACGCGCGGCATGGAGGAGCGCGGCCGGATCTTTGCCCCGCATCTCGCTACCCTGCTCGATTGCAGCGGCGATACGTCCATGCTCGACATCGGCGGCGGCTCCGGCGTCTATTCCGCTCATCTGCTGATGCGATATCCTCGGCTATCCGCGACCATCTTCGAGCGCCCCCCGGTCGACGAGCTCGCGCGATCCTGTCTGATCGCACGGGGTCTCTATCCCGACCGCGTCCGTATCGTCGCTGGCGACATGTTTGTCGACCCGCTGCCACGCGATGCAAGCCTTCATCTCTATTCCCACGTTCTTCACAATTGGGGACCCGAGAAGGTCCGCCTGCTGATGCGCAAGTCCCACGGCAGCCTCCAGCCCGGTGGCCGCATTGCTGTCTACAGCTGCCATCCCGACGATCGCGGCGGGCGTCCGGCCCCGGCCGCCGAAGCTGAATATTCGGTGCTCCTGACCACGGGCTACGAAGGCTGCTGCTACAGCTTTGAAGACATGCGCGGGATGCTCGAACAGGCCGGATTCGGGCAGGTCGAGTACCACAGATCGCTCTGCAATCGCAGCCTGATCGTGGCGAAGAAACTCAGTTGAGGTCACAGGACGTCGATTCATTGGGGGCGGCAGAGCCGCTCCCAATGCCCTTGTGCAGGAGCAAAAAGACATGTCCGTGCCGACGAGCGTTCTTCTATCGAGATTGAGTGCAGCACGCTACACCTTCTTCTCGGGCGTTCCGTGCTCGCACTTCGCTGACCTGTTTGAGAGGGCGACCGAAAGCAGCGCGTTGACCGACGTACCCGCGGCCAACGAGGGCAGCGCGGTGGCGCTCGCCGCCGGCGCCGCGCTGTCTGGACAGCGCGCCGTTGTCGCGCTGCAAAACTCCGGTCTTGGTCACGTCGTCAATCCACTCACCTCGTTGTTGATGGTCAACAGGATCCCGGTCCTGTTGCTGATCTCGGTGCGAGGCCATCCCGACGAGAGCGCAGATGAGCCGCAGCACATCTTCATGGGTGCCGCGACCAAGGCGATCCTTGATCAGCTCGCCATCGACTGGGACGAGTTCGACGGAACGACGGGCGGACTGGATCGGCTTCTCGTCCGCGCCGCTGAAGCACATCGGCAGGAGGCACCTTTTGCTGTTCTGTTGCGAAAGGGCCAGCTCACGCCGAGCGCCGCAGGGGCGCCCCCTGACGCACCGCTCGATTACCCGCTCAGCGCGGGAGAGGCGATCGAACTGATCTGCGAGCGGCTCGATCCGACCACGTCGATCGTCTCGACGACCGGATTCATCACGAGAGAGCTCTTCCGGGTCAACGATCGTCCCGAGAATTTCTACATGCAGGGCTCGCTCGGGCACTGCAGCGCATTGGCGGCAGGCCTCGCCATCGCCATGCCCAACCGTCCCGTGCTCGCACTGGATGGCGACGGCGGCGCGCTGATGCACATGGGAGTCATGTCCACGATTGGCCACACCCAACCCCAGAACCTCATCCACGTCGTGCTCGACAATGAAAGCTACGCATCCACCGGTGGCCAGGCCTCGACGTCACGAAGCTCGTCCCTGGATCTTGTCGCATCCGCCTGCGGCTATCGCTCGTCGGTGCGTTGTGCTGAAGCCGGGGATATCCTGAAAGCAATGGAGCACTTTGCGACGACGCGGGGCCCGCATTTCCTGCTTTGCAAGATCAATCGTTCCCATCCCGCAACGCTTCCGCGCGTGACCACCCGCCATACGCCTGTCGGGAACAAGCGCCGATTCCAGGACGCCATGGGGCGCCATGTTCTTGAACCTTCAGCTGCCGGCTAAAGGGAAACGATGTGATGGTCCGCAAGACGTCTGCTTCGGCAGCCCTCTGCCTGATCTTCGTGATCCTGATCTGGGGCATGAACTGGCTCGTCATCAAGGACGCGCTGCAGATCGCGCCGCCCCTGTTCTTTACAGGACTGCGTCTTCTCGGCGGCGCGGTGGCGATCGCGGTGGCGCGCCTCGCCTTGGGGTATCAGCTCCGCATCGGCGATCGCGGACGGCTCAACCTGCTTGCCGTGGGCATGCTGCAGATGGCCTGCGGGCTGGGCCTGAGCCTTGTTGGGCTCCAATATCTGGACGTCGGCCGAAGTGCTCTCATTTTCTATACGATGCCGCTCTGGCTTGCGATCATTGAGTGGGTTTTGGACGGAAGGCGGCAGACCGGCTTCGAGCTTGCAGCGATCGGGAGCGGGCTTGGTGGAATCATGTTGTTGGGCGCCAATGGCCTCGGGCCTATGGCTGCGCCAATGACTTTCGACAACGCGGAAGGGGTTGCCCTGCTGCTGATTGCGGCCATCTGCTGGGCCTTGGGAACGTGGCTCGCCAACCGAGCTCACAGCGATATCGACGTCTGGAGCCGGACCACATTCCAGCTCGCAGCGGCAGGGATGGCGGTCATGACGGCCTCAGCCGTCCTCGAGCCGCATTTCGAGGTCAAGCGCCTTTCAGCTCTCGCCTTCCCGATCGCGTTCAACTGTATCGTAGCGACCGGCCTCGCATTCGTTGCCTGGTACTATGCGTTGGCTTCAATTCCGGCGCGGATCGCATCTCAGAGCCTCGTTCTCATTCCCGTCGTCGCGCTGATCTCAGCTCTCATCCTGCAGGGGGAGGAGCTCGCGTTGCGCACGGTTCTTGCCTGCCTGCTGATCATCATGGGCGTCACGGTCGTGATCTGGCAACGCGAAGAGCGGCCTTCGCGCAACAAGCCGGCCAGAGCGCCTTTCAGCCAGATCGACGAGGCCGACAAGCCGCAAGCAAGCGTCAGCCGGCGCAGCCTTTGAGTTGAGGAGCCATACATGGACGCTGTTGAGCCGATCTACCAGCCGATGCTCCTGGCTGGAGCATCAGCAGACGCGGATCGCGTCATTGAAGTCAGGAATCCCTTTTCCGGCGCGCTCGTCGGGACGGTGCCGCAGGCAGAGCCACGTCAAATACGGGCTGCATTCGCGGCGGCCGCGCGCTTCCGCCCGAAGCTGAGCCGCCGCGAAAGGTCCGATATCCTGCTCGGCACGGCGCGCGCGATCGCAAGAGATCAGGACCGGCTCGCACAACTCATAACCGCCGAGACCGGTCTCTGTCTGAGGGACTCCCTGCATGAAACCAGGCGCGCCTGCGACGTCTGGTCGTTTGCCGCCCATGCGCTGATTCAAGCTGATGGCGAGATCTACCCTGGCGACATCGGCGGAACCCCTCATCAGCGGCGCATTTTTTCAATGCGTACGCCGCTCGCGGGGGTCATCGCGGCCATCACCCCCTTCAATCATCCGCTGAACCTGGTCAGCCACAAGCTGGCGCCGGCAATTGCGACCAACAACCGCGTGGTGCTCAAGCCGTCGGAGCAGACGCCCCTGACGGCACTTGCGCTGGGCAGAATCCTCCGCGAACAAGGCTTGCCGGAGGGCATGCTCTCGATCGTGACCGGAACGCCGCGCGATCTTGGAGATTGCGTGTTCACCGATGAGGACGCCGAGCTCGTGACATTCACGGGGTCGGTTCGCGTCGGGCACCAGATCGCGGAACGGGCAGGTTACCGGCGGCTCGTCCTCGAACTGGGTGGGAACGATCCGTTCATCGTCCTTTCGGATGCGGACGTCGATCGGGCCGCGCATCTGGCCGTGCAGGGCGCAGTCAGACATTCCGGTCAACGCTGTACGGCCGTGAAGCGGGCGCTCGTCGTGGAGGAGCTTGCCGATCACTTCGCCGAGCGTGCCCTGCACCACATGCAGCAGCTCTCAACAGGCGACCCCAGCGATCCTTGCGTTGATCTCGGCACCGTCATCAGCGAAGACGCAGCTCAGCTGATTGCCAGACGCGTGGCCGGTGCGGTCGCGGCAGGTGCCAGGCTTCTGCTCGGCGGTGAACCTCGCGGCGCCTTTTATCCTCTCACCCTGCTCGATCATGTCTCGCCCGCTTGCGAGCTCGTTGCCGAGGAGACGTTCGGCCCGGTTCTGCCGATCATCCGATGCAACAATGATATCGACGAGATCATCAGGATTGCGAACGCCACCAAGTTCGGACTTTCCGCCGCCGTCTGCTCCAACCGCCTCGATCACGTCACGAGGCTCATCGAGGGCCTCGCGGTCGGCTCCGTCAATGTGTGGGAAGTTCCCGGCTATCGCACCGAACTCACTCCGTTCGGAGGCATCAAGCAGTCCGGCCTCGGTCACAAGGAGGGCATCCTGGAGGCAATGCGCAGCTTCACGCAGGTGAAAACCTACTCCCTGCCCTGGCCGGTCTAGGGCCTCGACCTGCTCGCCGGCTGCCACCGAGCGAGTAAGCGGTCGAGCCGCCGCGCCAGGAACGAAGCGGCCGCGCATGCAATGCCCACCTAGTCGACCAGCAGCTTCTCCGCCGCATTTTCATCAGTCACGAGAACATGACAGAGCCCGGCCAGCAGCGCGGCGCGAATGATCGCGACCTTCTGCAGTCCTCCCGCTGCCAGAACCCGGTGCTTGATCCGATGAATATGCTCCCAGGGCGGATTGATGGTCCGCCGCGACAGCGGATGATCCACCCGTTTGCCACCGCGATCGAGGTAGTGGCCGCAAATGTCTCCGACCGCGCCGGCCGCTCGCAGCGATGTCCAGGTCTTGCGCGAGATGACGTTGTATTCGAGCACCTTGGACTGCTCGGAAAGGTCGATCGCGCTCAAGAGGGCCATGTCCAAACTTGGCACCATGGCCAGCACGGAGCGAACCGGCTCGCTGTCCACGATCAGGTTTCGGAAGGCCGCGTCGTCGACGAACATGGGCGCGGTGAGATAATAGCAGCGGGCTCCGAGTGCGCGAGCGATCATCGCAGCGTTGTCGTACGGATTGATCGGCGCGCTTTCCGCCAATCCGCCGCAGAGCAGGACGACCTTGGTGTTCTGACCCTGACGCGGCCTCAGGTTCTGGGCGGCTGCGTTGATCGTCCCTCCCCAGGTGATCCCAAGCGAGCCATCCGCGGGGAGCTGTTCAGCAACGTAGTTGGCAGCTGCCGCTCCCAGAAACGACCTGACGTCCGGGTCGGTCATAGGGGTTGGGACCACGATGGCTTGCGTCAAGCCGTATCGTGCAGCGAGCTCCGCCTCGAGTTTCGTTCTCTGCCCGGCGGGATCGGTGATCGTGATCTGTACGAAGCCGCTTTCCCGCGCGAGCCCGAGGATCCGGTTGACGCGCTTCCGCGTCATGTTCAGCCGCTGCGATATCGCTTCCTGGGTCTGCCCTTCCTTGAAGTAGTACCAGCATATTCTGGCAACCAGGACCCGGTCTTCCAGGATCGTATCGGCGTTGTCGGTCTCGCCGTCGCGCAGTTTCAGGTTTGAGGTGGTCACGTCACAGCCTGAGTCGGGTTTGGGTCAGGACCCATGTGTGCCCCGTCGCGGTCGCTACGACAACTGCCATACCGGATAGCCCAATTGTACCTTACACGTCACAAATGTGTCAGCGAAGCGGGTTAAGTACCCCCTACCAAAAATGGGGGGCCTGACCATGCGAAGCCTACTGCTGTCGGTTGCATTTCTGTCCGTCTCGATGAGTGCCGCATTGGCCGAATTCTCGGACGGCAAGGTCGTGATCGGCGTCATGGGAGATCAGAGCGGCGTGGTCGCCGACGTTGGTGGTCCTGGCTCGATCCTCGCGGCCCGGATGGCTGTTGCCGATTTCGGAGGAACCGTCGACGGCACCCCGATCGAGATCATCACGGCAGATCATCAGAACAAGCCGGACATCGCATCCGGCATCGCCCGCGAATGGTTTGACCGGCGCGGCGTCGATGCCATCGTCGATCTGCCGCATTCGGGCGTGGTTTTCGGACTGATCCCGCTCGCAACCGACAAGAAGCGCTCGCTTCTAATTTCCGGCGCAGCCTCCACCGACATCACGGGCCGCTATTGTTCGCCCTATGTCACGCACTGGACCGACGACACCTATGCGCTGGCCCGCGGCACTGCGGCGTCGCTACTCGACCAGGGCTTGAAGAGCTGGTTCTTCCTCACCGCGGATTATTCCTTCGGCCATGATCTGGAGGGAGTGGCGCAACAGGTCGTGGACGAGCGCAGCGGCAAGGTGATCGGCAGCGCTCGCCATCCGCTCGGAACCGCCGACTTTTCCACTCTCCTGGTGAGGGCCCGCAGCTCCTCCGCCGAGGTGATCGCGCTTGCCAGCGCCGGCGCCGACACCGTCAACGCCATCAAGCAAGCCGGCCAATTCGGGATAGGGCGGGCCGGGCAGAAGCTGGCCGCGCTGCATGCCTTCGTGACGGATATCAACAGTATCGGTCTGGAGACGGCGCAGAACCTGATCATCAGCACCGGCTTCTACTGGAACGACAATGATGCGACGCGCGCATTCGCCCGGCGGTTTTTTGCCGCCCACGGACGGATGCCAACGCGTGAGCAGGCCGGCGTCTATGTCAGCGTCCTGCACTATTTGAAGGCCGCACGGGCAGGGCACAGCGACGACGCCGCTTCTGTCAACGACCAGATGCGGCAGCTGCCGGTCGACCGCTTCGGCCGCGAAGCGCACATTCAGGCGAATGGACGGGTGACCTATGAGATCGGCGTCTATCGCGTGAAGGCACCTGCCGAAAGCAAGGAGCCGTGGGACTTCTACGTCCGCACGGCCACGGTTCCTGCGAGCACGGCATTCCGTCCCGCGTCGGCATCCGGCTGCGGCTCGCAGGCGGCCAAGGCGCAATAGACATGGTAGCCAGCGCCTCGCTCCAGGCTTTCGAAGATCCGAGAGCTGTCTCTGCTCCGCTGCCGACCAATCCCGTGCTGAAGGTTCGTGCTCTGACGGTTCAGTTCAAGGACTTCGTCGCCTTGAACGAGGTGTCGCTCGACCTTCGGGAAGGCTGCATTCATGCGGTGATCGGTCCCAACGGAGCAGGCAAATCCACCCTCTTCAACGCGATCAGCGGCTTCATCAAGCCCACCCGCGGCCAGATCGAACTGTTTGGACGCGACGTCACGGCCTGGCCTGCCAATCGGCTGGCCAGGCTCGGGCTGGCCCGATCTTTCCAGATCTGCGCGGTATTTCCCGAATTGTCGGTCGAGGAGAACATGTTGGTGGCGCAGGCCCATGCCAGCCCACCACTCCGGCTGTTGCGCCGCCGCGTCAGCGGCGATCTCGCCCCTCACAACGAGACTCTGCTCGCACGAGCTGGCCTGGCCTCCGACCGACGCAGGCAGGCGCGTGAACTCTCCTATGGCCGGCGGCGCCTGCTCGAAATTGCAACCACGCTCGCCCTCAGACCTCGCCTCCTGCTTCTCGACGAGCCGATGTCGGGGCTCGGCCGGGAAGACATCGGTCCAGTCGTCGACATGATTGCCGACGCAGCGCAGGATTGCTGCGTCCTGCTGGTTGAACACAATCTCAAGGTCGTCGAGCGGCTCGCGAACCACGTCACCGTCCTGGCGAACGGGGCCGTTCTGAGCGACGGATCCTATCAAGACGTTGCGCGCGACCACCGCGTCCGCGCCGCCTATCTGGGTGCAGCCGCTGATGCTTGATCCGGAACGAAGCGAAGCAGGCCTTCCCCTTGCGATATCCAACCTCAAGGCCTGGTATGGCGAGGTCCAGGCGCTGTTCGGGATCGACTTCACCGTATCGGAGGGTGAGGTCGTCGTGCTGCTGGGCCGCAACGGCGCCGGCAAGAGCACCATCCTGCGCGCCATCATGGGCCTGTTGCAGCGGCAGTCGGGGCATGTGCTGGTGCAGGGGCGAGAGGTGCGTTCGCTGCGTCCATCGGAGCGCGCGCATCTTGGTCTCGGCTACTGTCCGGAAGAGCGAGGGATCTTCGCCAGCCTCACCGTGGCCGAGAACATGGCGCTATCGCCCACGCTGGGCGGCTCCGGCATGAGTGATGATGAGATCTTCGAACTGTTTCCGAATCTCAGGTCGCGGACCCGCCATCTCGGCGGGCAGCTGAGCGGCGGCGAACAACAGATGCTGGCGATCGGGCGGATCCTGCGAACCGGTGCCCGAACTCTGCTGCTGGACGAGCCGACGGAGGGGCTGGCCCCCATCATCATCCACCAGATCGAACAGGCGATCACCGCGCTCAAGCAGCGCGGCTACACCATCCTGCTGGTCGAGCAGAACCTCGCTTTCGTGCTGGGCGTCGCTGACCGGGTTGTTGCAATCGAGAACGGACTGGTTGTCGACAATTGCCCGACCTGCGAGGCCGAGCGCATCGAAGCGCGCCTCTCCAAATACGTTGCCGTGTGAATCTTATGTCAAACCTCGTTCTCTCGTATCTCACGATCGGTCTGGTCAATGGATCGTTCTATGCCCTGCTCTGCCTCGGCCTCGCATTGATCTTCGGGCTCTTGAACATCCTCAACATGGCTCACGGCGCGCTCTACATGATGGGTGCATTTGCCGCCTGGGCGGCCGTTGCGCGCCTTGGTCTTCCCTATCTCGTGGGCCTGTGTGCGGCTGCCGTTCTGGTTGGATCGACCGGGATGGTGCTGGAGCGCCTCTTGTTGCGGCGGACCTACAGTCTCGATCCGCTCTATGGATTCATGCTGAGCTTCGGGCTCGCAACCGCGATCCAGGGCGGATTTCAGGTCATCTTCGGCTCTACGGGACTGCCCTTCACGACGCCCGCCTGGCTGTCGGACGTGGTCGATCTCGGCTTTGCAGTATTCCCCGTCTACCGGCTGTGGGTCGTCATGGTCGCCTTTATTGTTTGCCTTGGGGTGTGGATCGCGATCGCACGAACCAAGGCTGGAGCGACGCTTCGGGCGGCATCCGAGAACGCCAAGATGGCCGAAGCGCTGGGCGTCCCGATTCCTGCGGTGATGACGGCAACCTTTGGGCTGGGCGCGGCGCTTGCGGGCCTCGCCGGCGCTCTTGCGGCGCCGATCTATCAGGTGAGTCCGTTGATGGGGTCCGACGTCCTGCTTGTTGTCTTCGCCATCATTGTGATCGGCGGGATGGGCTCTCTCGGAGGAACAATCCTGGCGGCCTACTGCCTGGCATTGCTCGAGAGCGCGACACTGGCGGTGTTCCCGCAAGCGGCCAATGTCATGATCTTCGCTTTCATGTGCATCGTCCTGTCGGTCCGGCCGCAGGGCCTGTTCGGCATCGAGGTGCTGCGTCATCATTCCTTTGCCGGCATTCCTCCCCCGGTCACGGCCACGCCGGATGTACGCGCGGACAGAAAATACGAGCGCATCCTGATCGTCGTCATCATCGCAGCTGCACTCGCTGTCCTGCCGGCACTGCTCTACCCGATCTTCCTGGTCAAGATCTTCTGCTTTGCGATTCTTGCCGCGTCGTTCAACTTCCTGCTGGGGTTCGCCGGGGTCATGTCGTTCGGACAGGCGGCGCTCTACGGGACGGCCGCCTATGTCACCGCGCATGCGCTGAAGCACTGGGCGATGTCGCCGGAGCTGGCCATGCTGGCGGGGATCACTGCCGCTATTCTGCTCGGCATCGTCATGGGAGCGCTGGCGATCCGGCGGCGTGGCATCTATCAAGCCATGATCACGCTCGCCGTCGCCCAGATGGTCTACTTCGTGTTCGTCCAGTCGAGCTTCACGCATGGCGAGGACGGGCTGCAGGCGGTGCCGCGTGGCCTCCTGTTCGGTCTGATTGATCTGCGCAACGACCTCGCCGTCTATGCACTTGCCGTGGCAGCCTTCTGCTCCGTCCATTTCGGCATCAAGCGGCTGCTGTCGTCTCAGCTTGGGATGATGCTTGTCGCGGTCCGCGACGACGAGCGGCGCGCCTTGTCCCTTGGTCAGAATGCCCGGGGCCTCAAGCTGTTCGCCTTCGCGATCGCCGCCGGCTGTGCCGGCCTCGCCGGGTCACTGAGTGCGGTTGCCTTTCAGCTCGCGACTTTGTCCGGCGCACACTGGCACCTCTCCGGAGAGGCTGTTCTGATGTGCCTCATCGGCGGCCTCGGCACATTGAGCGGACCCTTGGTCGGCGCCACGGTCCTGGTCACGATGCAGCACTTTCTCGCTCCCTATGGGGCCTGGGTGCAGGTGCTCCAGGGCGTCGTCTTCGCATCATGCGTCCTGACCTTTCGTGACGGGATGATGCCTCGACACGCGTTCGCCTGGCCTTCGCGGCTCCGCGGGACCAGCGCCAGCTCATTCGCACCTGCCGAGACCCTCGAGGAGACGGGCCGATCATGACCATGGCGATCCCACACAGTCGGCGTCAGCTTTGCGAGATGGATGGCGATCCTTCGCAGCTGACGGCCACGGCTGCAGCTTCGGCCATACGCGAACGACGCCTCTCCGCGGCCACACTGCTCGAGGCCTGCCTCGCGCGCATCGCGGCACGCGACGGCGAGGTCCACGCCTTCACTCATGTCGCGGTGGACGCGGCGCGCGAACAGGCGTTCCTCGCCGACAAGGCGCAATCGGAAGGCCGGCTCGCCGGAGCGCTCCACGGCCTGCCCGTCGGCATCAAGGATGTCTTCGATACGATCGACATGCCATCAGAATATGGCAGCAGCCTGCTGCGCGACCGTCGCCCGGCAGCGGACGCCGCGGCGGTCGCGATCCTCAGGCGATCCGGCGCCATCATCATCGGCAAGACGACGACGTCGGAATTCGGCATGTATCATCCGAGCGCGACCCGCAATCCCAATGATCTCGGGCGCTCACCTGGTGTGTCTTCGGCCGGCTCGGCGGCAGCTGTGGTCGACCGGATGGTCCCTCTTGCACTCGGGACTCAGCACACGGCGTCGACGGTGCTGCCGGCATCATTCTGCGGAGCGCATGCGTTCAAGCCGTCGTTCGGGGTTGCAAGCATGGAAGGCTCCAACATCCTGGTGCCGCGGCTTGCGCAGATTGGCTATCTCGCGAGATCCGTCCAGGATCTCTGCTTGTTCGCCGGTGCATTTGATCCCGTTGTCGACAGCGCCGCCGACCGGATCGGGCGCCCTCCGAGGCTCGCTGTGGTGCGCGGACCGGGATTCGAGCAGGTCGCTCCGGACGCGGGCGAGGCTTTGACGGCCTTCATCGGTGCGTTGCCGGTCGCGGTCCACGAGCTGGATCTTCCGAGCGAGTTCGGCGATGCAATCGAGGTGGCTCTTGGCCTTTTGAACGCTCATCTGGCGGCTCGCTTCGGCGATCTACCCCAGCATCTCGCTGCCAAGCTGTGTCCACCGTTGCGGGATGGAATTGCCGCAGGCATCGCGCTCGGCGCAAAACGTTACATCGAGTTGAACGCGTCGGCCGATCGCTTGATCGGCCTGACGTCGAAGCTGTTCGCCCAGCACGATGTGCTTGTGACCCTTTCGGCGCCGGGCGAGGCGACAAGGCTCGATGAAGGTCCCGGCTCGGGGAGTCTTGCCATGCCCTGGAGCCTGTGCGGTCTGCCTGTCCTCTCAATGCCGCTGCTCTGCGGCGCACACGGCTTGCCGATCGGTCTCCAGCTCATTGGGCGTCATGGCTCTGACCGTGAGCTGCTTCAGAGCGCCGCCTGGATTGCTCACACCTGCCGCCTGCCAACACGGGTTGATCATTGATGCGATATACATCCGCCACCGAGCCGACAACGGGCTGCGACACGCAGATCGAAGTGAACGGACGGGTCTACAATTGGCCGCGCGTTTCCACCGTCATCATCTGCTTCGATGGCTGCGATCCCGACTATATCGCAGCGGCAAGCAGCGCGGGCATCGTCCCTGCCCTCGATCGCATGCGACGCGACGGCTTTGCGACCACGGCGCTCGCGGCCATGCCGACCTTCACCAACCCAAACAACGTTTCGATCGTCACCGGGGTTGCGCCCGCGCACCACGGGGTGTCGGGCAACTTCTACATCGATTCCGCGAGCGGAGAGGAGGTGATGATGGTGGACGCATCTCCGATGCGGGCGCCGACGATCCTTTCCGCCTTCTCCCGTGCCGGAGCCAAGGTGGCCGCCGTGACGGCCAAGGACAAGCTCCGCAAGGCGCTTGGCAAGGACCTCAAGGGCATCGTGTTCTCGGCCGAGAAGGCCGATTGCTGCAGCGAAGCCGAGAATGGCATTGCAGACGTGCCGGCGCGGATCGGCCGCTCCGTCCCTCGTCAGTATTCGGCGGACCTGTCCCTGTTCGTCCTGGACGCGGGTCTCAGGCTCTTGGCGGATCATCGTCCTGATCTGATCTATTTGTCGCTGTCCGACTATGTCCAGCACGCCTACGCACCGCACGAGCCGGAAGCCCTGGCCTTCATGGCCGAGGTGGATCAGAGACTCGGCGCACTGCTCGCCGAGGGCGCGCTCGTCGGGATCGTCGCCGATCACGGTATGAGTGATATGGCGCACGCCGATGGTTCGCCCAATGTCATGTTTCTCGGCGATCAGCTCGACGCAGTCTTCGGCCTCGGGCGGACGCGGGTGATCTGCCCCATCACCGACCCGTTCGTCCGCCATCACGGCGCGCTCGGCGGCTTCGTCCGGGTTCACCTCCAGGATCCAGTCCTGCGCGCCTCAGACGTCGTTTCGTTTCTCGCGGGGCTTCCGGGCGTCGGTCTCGCCTTGACCGGAGACGATGCGGCCGCCCGCTTCGAGCTGCCGCGCGACCGCGAGGGCGACGTCTGCGTGATCGCAGCAAAGGGAATAGCCCTGGGCGCCCGGGCATGCGACCACGAGCTTTCCAACCTGGCGGGCGCGAGGCTGCGCTCGCATGGCGGTCTCGCCGAGCAGCGCGTCCCCTTCATCCTGTCTCATCGGCTTCGCGCGAGCCCGGGCGCGCCCGATGGGCGCACTTTGCGCAATTTCGATATTTTCAGTGTCGCACTCAATGAGGTGGACCTTTGACCATGAAGCGTGTTGTCATCATGATCCTCGACGGACTTCGACGGGACCTCATTTCGCCTGCGACCACGCCCCATCTCGCAGATTTCGCCGCGCGCGCCGAATGGTTCGAGGACTACCGGACCGTCTTTCCTTCGTGCACACGCGTCGTGTCGGCGAGTATTGCGACCGGATGCACTCCGGCAAGACATGGACTGCAAGGCAATTCCGTTGCCCTGATCGAATCCGGCAGGTTGGTGCTGCGCGACGCCGGAGATCCGCAGTTTCTGCAACACAAGCGCCGAGTCACTGGATCCTCACTGCAAGTGCCGACCCTGGCGGAACGCGTCAAGACCGTGGGTGGCCAGATCGTCTTCAGCAACGTGTCCCCGGGGGCGGCATACGCCCATGATCCCGACGGGCATGGATTTGTCTATCACCGGGCCGGCTCGTTCGGTCCTGGCCGCATCGAAGTCGCGGCCGGCGATCGATTGGACGTCACGCTGGACAGCGGCGGTGACGCCAGGATGACAGCCCGCTTCATCGACGACGTGGTGGTGAAGCGTCGCCCGGCGGTCGGCATTTTGTGGCTTGGCGAACCGGACCATATTCAACACAACGCACCGCTCGGTTCTCCTGACCATCTTGCCGTGCTGGCGGAGGCGGATCGTCGGGCGGTCGAGGTGATCGCAGCCGTCGAAAGACAGCGCGACCAGGGCGAGGACATCCTGCTTCTGATCGGATCGGATCATGGTCATCAAACGGTCGAGGACATCGTCGACATCGATGCGGCGCTGATCACCGCGGGACTCAAAGCCAACCCCATGTCCGACGAGATTCTGGCCATCTCGAACGGGACCTCGGCCTTGATCTATGTCGATTCCCAGCGCGGCCCCCCGCTGCAAAGCGTGCGATCGCTTCTGGAACGCAGTGATTGGGCCGGGCAGGTCTTCGGGCCGGACGAGCTCGACCGCGTTGGACAAGCTCACACCGGCGGCCTTGCGTTTGCCGTGTCCATGCGGTCCAGCGACGTCCCCAACCGCTTCGGAATCCGCGGTTCGAGCCTCGCGGCCAAGCCTGCCCTTGGCAAGCCCGACCGACTTGGATGCGGACAGCATGGAGGACTCGGGACCTACGAGCAGGCTCCGTTCCTGATGGCATGGGGCGAAGGCTTCAGTCCGGGTCGGATCCGCAAGCCGCCCGCGCGCGTTATCGACATCGCGCCGACAGTGCTGGCCCATCTCGGGCTGCCCCGCACAGGGATGGACGGCGAGGCGTTGCAGGCGGCAGCCTGGCGTTCCGAGACGCGCGCCATGACGGCCTGACGCCCGCGCTGTACACGCATTGGCCCAAACGATGTCCAACCAACCATCTGTGGCCAATGCCCGACGGCTGCACCGCGGCACCCCATCCTGTCGATGCCCCCTGGGCAGAGCAGTTGTTCACTGCTGCCGAGAGCGCGTGGCCACTGTGCTGATCAGAGCGCCGGACTGTCGAAGAACGTCCGCCGCAGGCCGATGCGGCCACCGCTGAGATGATAGACATCGGCAAATCTGGCCTTCAAGGGACGCCCATTCTTGTCCTGGCCCGCAAAGCTGCCCCAGCAGGCGATCTGTTTGCCGTTGCTCAGCACCTGCTCAAGCAGGTGCTCTCCCGAGGCCACGATGCGCTCGTGGCGATAGAACTGCATGATGGCCAACTTGCCGACAAAGGGCTCATATCCTGGACGCTCATAGACGGCACCGTCATCCAGCAGGCTGGACAAGCCTGCCCAGTCGTGAGCGTCGATACAGGCGAACAGGTGCCTGACATATGCCTCGGCTTCCCGGTGACCCAGCGGTCCCTGCATGCTTTCCCCCGCCATTGAGAGCCGGCTCTGCTCACATCGCCGCTGCGCGCGGATCGGATTCCTCGCGCCAGCTTACGCCCATGGCGGCCTCCAGATCGGCCAGCATCTCCTGCACCGGCATCCAGACAAGACCACAGCGCATCGATCCGAGCGGAGATACGACCAGTTCGACGCTCGACCGCTCGATCCGGGTGTAGCCGGTGCGATCCGCCATGCCGCCGGCAATCACAGCGTCGGCCATCATGCTGATCGTGAAATCCGTATTCCAGCGCGCATGAGCATAGGCACGCGAAATCCGGGGCAGGATTCGCGCCAACCCTCTGCCGCGAAAATCGCGCCGGTACCAGCCGGCGCCGGAAAACACGACCCTGCCCGCAATCGTCGACGCCACCGGGGTCGCAATCATACAACCGTCGCCGCGCGCCAAGGCGGCTGCCGGATCTGCGTAGAACATACGAAGCGAGATGGCTTCCTCGAACAGCGTCGTGGCTGTCCAGTCGTAGTACCGACCCGCCTGTGTCGCGACGACCTCCCCGTTCTTGTCTTTTCCGACCATAACGAAGGTGTTCTCAGCTGTCGCGCCGCCGAGGTCGGGCTGGAAGATCGGCACCAGCGGTCGCCAGCTGTCGGAATTTGCGCTGTTGACGTCGAGCAAATCCTGTAGGCTCGCAAAATAGACGCTGACGCCGCGCTTTTGGGCGGCGGTGTCAGCGGCGAGGAAGAAGCGTCCCAGGAGGCCGATCGGACCATGATCGATCTTCAGATTGGAAGGCACGCGGCCAGATTGAGGACAGCAATCCTGCATCGACATTCCTTGCCCTTTGCTACGTCACGCACATCAAACCGTGGCTGGCGACGATTGCATTTGATCTATCCTCTGTAGTTGTAGCGCGAATGACATAATTCTGGTTGATTGTTTCAAGCTGAGATTGATGCTTCATGGACGAACATCTTGGATACGGCATGAGGTAAGCGGACGTGGCGACTTCCAAACAGCTCCCTGACGGCCGCCCCGCTGTGTCCCGAAACCAAGGCAAGCGGCTCAGGAGGTCATCCAAGAAGCCCAATCATGTCGATCAGCATGTGGGAACGCGCTTGCGCCTGCGACGGAACCTGCTCGATCTCAGCCAGGATGACCTGGCAAGACGCCTCGGCGTGACAGCTCAACTCATTCAGAAGTATGAAGCGGGCGAGACCCGGATCAGCGCATCTCGGCTGTACGAAATCGCAAACCAGCTCGCTGTTCCGATCACCTGGTTCTTTGACGAGATTGACGTCAAGGCAGGCGCCGCTGTGCCAGAGGCGTCTCATGAGCAGACCGCGGACTTCAGTGAGCTTGTGACCAAGCGCGAATCTCGCCAACTGCTCGAGCTCTATTTCGGCATATCCGACGAGCGGCTTCGCCGAAAGGTGCTGCAGATGGCTGAACTTCTCCGCTCGCGCGACGACGAGTAATGCGCTCAGGACATCGGCCAAGCCGAATGACTGAGTTTTCGCATCCCTCATGCAGTCCTTGCCAGAAGGGTCGACGTCCGCGGCGGCTGCGAGACGGACCAGCGCGCCGATCATGCTGATCGCCGCTGGCTACGCAGCAGATTTCGATAGCCGCCTCGGATCAGGGTCTGACCTGTTTGAACCAGCCGGATCGTCCGGCTGCGCAGGTCGTGCGTTTTCCATCCCCGATCTTCAACTCGCTCGGCCCCGAACAGAGCCGTGGCGATCGCCCGATAATTCTGGCCCGCGAGGCGGCCATCCAAGGCGCGCAGCGCAAGAACGAGGCGCCGGCGCTGCTGAACGGGCCCGGTGTGAGCCGGCAGCCGGATCGGACCTCGTCTCAGCGCCGTCCAAAGCCGATAGGCCGCGCGCGTCTGCAAATCGAAATCACGGTCGAGCGGCAGCTCGACAGCCACGGCCGTCCCCTTCGCCGGAAGCCGGGAGAGCAGCAGCCGGTGCGTGGCGCCGCCCAACTGCAGCACCGCGTACCAGCCATCGGACGCCCGTCTCAGCTCGGCGCCGGGCGATCCGCGAAGGTCGAGATGAGAGAATGGCGCAAGCGAGCCTTGCGAGGCTGGAGCAAGGCGAAGCACGGTCGGCAGCACCTCCGGCGCCCAGAATATGGCCTGAGCATCAAACCGGCGCATTGGGTCAGCCGCGAAAAGAAAGCCCCCATCGCTGCCGGAATTCAGGATGGGTCGGGCCGTCTTTGTCTTGTGCAAGCAGATCGCTGTAATCTCGCCGATAGTCTGGATTACGACGTAGACATTCCCAGGCAAAATCGGCCGCATCGGCTGTTTCGAGCTTCTTGTAGGACTCGGCCGACCGCCAGTTGAACTCGCTCATTACACACTCGTCCCTGCCATTTCCGCTCTCTCAACAACGTTTGCAGAGGCTAGCAACGAGGGCTTCTGCACGGGGCTATCAATCTGCGGAGTTGGCACCGATCGAGCGCAACACGGTGGATTTTGCGTATTCCTGGGACTTTCGGTTTCACTCAAATCGCGCGATTCCGGGCAGCGATGATGAGGCCCCGCTGCTGTCTGCGCCATACTGGCCTTGCCTCGGGTCCACTTTGCCAAGGATTTCAGCAGAATCGACGGCCGTCGCGCGACTCTATCAAGTTTGCTTACGCCCGAAGCTCACGCGCGCTCTCAAATGGCGCTCACATCCGTTTGAGAAGTGCTTCGTCCGACCTTGGCAATTTCGGTCAAGCGATCTGGCCGCAGCTCAATCTGCGGGGGCGAGCTGATGTTCCAGCCATCGTGCCGCACGATCAGAGATCAGCTCCGGACGAAGTCCGGCTACGCCGGTGCTCCTGTGAGGCGCCCCTATCGTAAGCCATTCCCCGAGCGCGCGCGCCCACCCTGCGGCAGGATCAATGGCCAAAAGAGGTGCAGCCAAGCTGCCCTGGCAGAATGGGAGACGCCATACCGTTCCCTCAAGCACACATATGTCGTCGCGAACGATGACAGTCCAGTGCTCAACAAATCCGGACCATTCGAGCGCGGATGGTGGCGGTGACGTTCCCGTGCGCAAGCAGCCGAGCAGCTTTGCTGCGAACACAAGGTTCGCCTTTGATCCCCGCCAGTTCGTCCCGCAATCTGCCCGATGGGGACAGAGCAGACGGGCAGTATCCGGTCGTGCAAGGGCGGGAGCATCCGTTGCGACGCTCGGTCCGATGAAAACAGGTGTCTTGACCATGCCGGCCTTCTCGCTGCTCAAAACAAGATTTCAAACAGAGACTAAAGGTCGATCCGATTGACGTATGGCGCTTTCACGTCGACGGCGACCGTAGCGTCGTCTTCACCGCACTGAAGGATTTCCCGATATGCAGAAGCTGAGTGGCCGGTCCCTCCTCGCCGGCTTCACACGTACGCTCCCGTCCAGGGGATGGGACAAAGCCATCTGTATAGGCCTGTTGCCAGGAATACCTTTGCCGCCGTCTCATCGCCCGCTGGGCCTACTGGGCGACCGCAAGCCGCTCGACGGGCGACGCGCCATTCGAGCTGGCGAACAGCCTTGCTTCCAGCATCGATTGCAACGGCGCAACGTCTCCCCTTCGCAACGCGCCGATCGCATTTGGAATCCCAGCCGCGACACGAGCATCGGCGCGACCAGCTGCAATGGCTTGGAACTTGTACCCGATGTCGTCCCAGCTCATGGGGTTCGTAGGTTCTCCCTTCGGCGCCAACACGGTCCGCTCAAAGGTGCCCGAAGCCGTGGTGATGCGAACCCGCCCAGGAACCGCAGCCGGGAACATCAGCTCAAATTCGGGATTGACCGTCATGTGGACGCGTCCAGCGATCTCGATGGCTCGTTGGTCTGTCAGCGACTCGTTGCTCAAGGGGAGCAACGCTGGTGCGCCGCTGATCGCGGCGACACCGAGGCAGAACGGAAGGCTGTATTGCGCTCCTTCCAGCGTACGCGGCGCCGCCTCGTTGCTCAGGGTCAACGACCTCCCAAAGGTCTCCACATCGATGCTGATGATGGCTTTCGGATGAATGTCATGATCGTTCAGCAATGTGATCAGCGCGTCAATCGGCGCGTGAATCCAACGGCAGCAACTATAGGGCTTGAAATAGGTGCTGTTGATGAGCCAACTCGTTCCGAGCCCGTCGAGAAGCCGCGCGCGATCGTAACGTTCTGAACTGTCCAGAATGTCGATCGGTCCGGTGAAGCCCTGCTTGGCCAGATCGGCCGCCAGGACGCCATTGGCAGCTCCCCATGGGATGCCCTCCTTGACGCTGTTGCCTCTGAACCGGGTGTATGGAGTAGCCGACTGGCTCGGTGCCGTTGTCCCAGCGATCGAGATCGCGTGTGCGATCTGGCTCCGCGACAGCCCTCTCAGCCAGCCCACCGCTGCCGCAACGGCTTGACCGCTCCAGAGGCCGCTGTTCACCGTCGGGACGCTTCGCAGATCCCGGGCAGCAGAAATACGAACGCCGATCTCATATCCGATGGCAATGGCTGCAAGCGCCCGTTGCCCATCCAAGGACGGACTGCCGAGCAGTGACAATACCCCCGGAATGATCGCTGCGCCGGGGTGCCCCGAAGCGGCGCGGTGGCCATCATCCAGGTCGAGCGAGCACGCGCAGGCCGCATTGACGAAGGTTGCCCCCGCAGCGGTCGACCGCTCTCCTGAAAACCACATCGCCGCCGGTCCATGGCCCCAGGTCGCGCTCGCTATTCGGCGCACGGCGACCGCATTTGGCGTCTCATGGCCGGCTATCGCGGCGGTCATCAAATCGAGCACGCATTTCGCCGCGCTGATCCGGGCTTCTTCTGGAACTTTGCTCGCGCTGACCCATTCGGCCAACAGCTCGGCAGCGGTGTATGTCATGCGGGCCTCCAGGGATTCTTCAACATGTGTGCAGATCGGACGAGGTGAGCTAGCGCATCCGTCCGACCCATGATTGGCAAACCGAACTCTATCGAAGTGGCACGAAGCTGGCCTTGAGCATCTTCCGCGCGAATGGCAGCAGGAAGTCAAAGTCGAATTTTGTGAGCACCTATTCGTCGGAGTTATGGGGTTGAGCCGGATCCGCGCCGATCCTTTCAGTCGGTTTTGGCGCGGGCCGTCGCGGTGTCGTGCCACTTGCCGGGCAGGCGACGCTTTGACGAAACTCCGGCCAGCTGCTCGTACATCGCTATGAAGAGATTTGAGGCGATTACGACGGCAATCCCGGCCAGCTCGATCGGGACCGGCATCTCACGCCAGACGAGGAGACCAAGCAGAAAGGCAAAGACGAAGGTGGCGTATTCGAAGGGTGCAACGACGCTCGCCGGCGCCATCTGGTAGGCCTTGGTGAGCAGAATCTGGGCAGCGCCGCCCAGAACGCCAATTGCGACGAGGATCGGCAAGTCAGTCACGCTCGGCCAGACTGCAGAGAACGGCAGCGTCGCTGCACTCACCAATGTGCCCGAGAGCGAAAAGTAGAAAACAATGGCCATGCTCGTCTCGGTGTCCCGCATCTTGCGGATGGAGATCAATGCAAGGGCCGTAGCCACCGCACCGGCCAGCGCGAACAGGACTCCCGAGGAGAGCCCCCGGCCATCGGGATGGGCCATCAGCAGCACGCCGCCAAATCCGAAAACGACGCCAACAAGACGATGGAGGCGAATGCTCTCCCCGAGCAAGGGAATGGCAAACAGCGTGATGAACAACGGCGCCGCGTAGCCCAGCGCCGTCGCAGTCGCGAGCGGCAGCATCCCGACCGCCGTGAAGCTGAAGAAGAGGGAGCAAAGACCGGCAACGGAGCGGCGCAGATGAGCGCCCGGCCGTTCGGTGCGAAGCAGGTGATAACCTCCGAGACGCCGGACAAGCCAGAGAATCGGCAGCAGAGCGAAGAAACTCCGAACGAAGACGATCTGTCCCACGGGGTACTCGCCGCCCAGCTTCTTGATCAAGGCGAACATGACGGCGAGCACCGCTGCCGAGAGCACCTTATAGCCGATTGCCGGCAGGTGAGATGACACCGAGCTGTTTGTCACGTCCTGCCGGCTGCTAACGATCGTCATACAAGCCTCATGGTCGAGAAGCGGCCAAGATCTACGCGATACGGCGAAGCTCATCGTCCCAGGGCGCAAGCGGTGCGCTGAATGTCTCGATCACCTGGCCCTTGGAAGCCGCATCCAGTCCCAGCCTGCGCAGATTTCGGCCGGTCTCCAGATAGTCCGTTTCGTTGACGATGGAGGCCAGATCGATGATCGACTTGATCGCGGTGGAATAGAGGCCGACCTTGACGCCGAGCTCGAACCAGGGAACCAGAACGTATGGAACGTCCTGCACAATAAACCTGTCGCGCATGTGCTGAGGTGCCATCTTGGTCGTGTTGTGCTCGACCGTCTCTCTGGCGAACTCGCCGAAACTGGTGAAGGCCCTGTCGTAGTAGCTGTTCATGATCGCCACGACAGGCTGCGGCTTGAAGCCAAATTCCCTGGCGATCGCCATTCTCTCCTTGTCGACTTCGTCGATGACGCGGGCGACCGACGTCGACATGCCTTCACGATAGAAATAGAAGTCGCCCCTTCGCGTCTCGATCCATCCGGCGTTCATCAGCGCCGGCGTCGGATGAATCACGCCGGTAATGCAAGACATGCCGATCTCGAGAACATTGCTGCGCCACTCCAGCGGCATCGGGAAGATCGCGCCAATCTCATCGCGCAACGCTTCACTGACATCGACCGGCATCGCTGCGATCGGCATGATGCTCTTGATGCCCATCACCGTCACCTTGCCATCCTGCATTCTCGAGGCGTAGGGCGCCGTGGCGGTTTCGAGGATGTACCGCGCATTGATCTGTCTGCGCGCCATGAGAGCGAAGAAGTTGCCCGTGATCGAAATGACGACATGCTTGCTGAGGTCGAACTTTGCGAGTTCGCTCAGGACGGCCTCATGGCCATATGACGGGACCGTGATGATGATGAACTTGGAGAACCGGACGACGTCGGCCATGTCCGAGCTGACATCCGGATGGAAGCGCCCCTCGATCTTGAGGCCTGCTTCCAGATAGCCGTTGCGGTCGATTGTCTCCGCGTGCCGGCGATGTTCGGGGTGCGCGTACAACAGTACGTTCGCTCCTCGACTGGCAAGATCGGCCGCGAAGGCACATCCGCAATTCCCGGCACCAATGATCGAAACCGACGTCTGCATGTCGCTGCTCCATGACGCAACCTAACGTAGATAAGTATTCTTGGAGCAGCGCGATCCGGTCAACATAATAATCCTGTAAACATACGGAAGCATCTCGCTCACGTACGCGCCTCGGACACTAATAATGGGCTGGCGAGGACACACAAAGATGCGCGCATTGACTTGCCTGTGCAGGCAATAGATCGCCTTTATCCTTGCACGACTGGCTCACGCGCGCGGAGGCGTCATCCTCCGCTCGGCCAAGGACAACCGCCAGGATCCTGCTTCGTCCAAAGCGAGCTCTGGGACGCACCAATTCATGCAGAGAGGTGCGAAGTCACAACCTGCAGGGAATTCGTCTGGGCGTGGCGTCGAGCTCCAAGCTCACCGCGTATGCGACAGCTGTTGCAGGTTCTCGTTCGCCTCGACCATCCCTGGAGCAAGACTGAGATGATCCGGCCCACCGAAGCTCCACCAGGTCGCAGCCATGGCACCGTACTGGGCGAGCAATGCTGCTCGACAGTGACCGGGGCTCGATTGAAGAATAAGATCGCCCCGATAACCCGCGAGTCTCAGCTGATTGAGCGCGCCGGCGAGGTTGGTTCGCTGACGAGACGGCGAAGCGCGGTTGACGTGCAGATTCCAGTCCTTCAGGTGGACGTTCACGATCCGGTTGCCGCAAGCGGCAAGGGCCTCATGCGCATCAGCGCTCGTCGAAGGTCGACATCCAACCGTGTATGTAATGCCGAACCGGTCTGCCGGGCATGGTTCGATCAGCGATGCCAAGAGCGGCGGATCGAGATCAGACTCAAGGGAGAGGACGACGCCGCAAGCCTCGAGGAGCGGCGCAAGCCGATCCAGTCCGGATCGAAGTGCCGCTGCCTCGCGGGAGGAAAGCTGCCCGCCGTTCGCGAGTGGCATCACCAGGAGCTTGATGCCGATCTCAGCACACGCCTCGATCACGGCACCGAGCAGATCGAGCCTCGCCCAATGCTCACGGCCGGTGACCTTGTAGAAGGGGGATTGCATCATGAAGTCGGCGGACAGCGATGGAATGCAGATGTCGCACTCGCGACTAAGCTGCCGCATCTGATCTCGTCCAGTGGAAGACATCACAGGATTCATCAGGATCGGCTCTTCACCAATCCTCCACTCGATCAATTCGAAGCCGACTTTTTGGGCAACCGAGAATTCCTCGCGCCAGCAGTCCGTGAGAAAGCCTCGTCCTCTCTTGTCAGCCGGCTCGATCAGATCACCCTGCATGAATCCGATGCGGCTGACCATCTGCGCCTCTCCGAAAATCATATCATGGATCCTTCGACTGGACGCGCCAAAGCTTGATGACTTGCGACCGGCTGCGGCACGGAGAGCCTGCACCGCAAACATAGGGCGACCGACCACACACTGCCACTACCAACCCTGGTAGAGGTCCGCGGTCCGGAGCGGAGACTTCTTGTTCCGCAGCGACGACCGCATATGCCGAATTGCATCACCATTGACGGATCCGTACCCGTCCCAAGGTTGCCGACGGCAGCCGTACACGTCCGGCCCCCTATCCGGCTTGGTAGCTTCCGCGCGCGCCGGAAGCTGCTCTACTGCATCTGACGATGCAGACACATGATGGAGATGGGAATGGTGCACAGGGCAATCCTAGCTGGCAGTGACGAGCGGGCAGAAGAGTTCTGCGGTGTCGCAAACTCAGCTAAAAATCAGGACAAGAGCCTTGCATTCGCGACCGGCTGGACACCGGATTCGGGGGCCAACCAACCCGCGGCGGGATGCGGCCAGATGTCTGCTCCTGCAGCCCGCGACGGAGGACGCTCCGTCTCCGTGCCTTCGAGACCACGCGTCCTGCTGGTCGGCGACAAGGGATTTACGAGCCTGCTCAAATACATTCTCGAGAGCAACGGCTTCGACTGCATGCTGACAGACACCCTGACAGATGCGATCGCCTCCGCCACCGCCGCGCGCCCCGGCTTGATTGCCCTGGACGATGTATCGTGCGGGGATTGCGTGGCCTTCGCGCTCGAACAGTTGCACCGGGACCCCGCAACGCAGAATGTCCCGACGCTGATCATGGCAAGCGTATCGCCTCACCTCGAGGAGGCGTGCGTCCATACGGATCGGACAAGCTATATATTGAAGCCGTTTCTTCCGGACATCTTCATCGACCGGCTGCATGGTCTTCTGCGCGAATCGACTTGTCCCAGTCCCAAAGTGCTTCGATTTGCCGACATTGTCATGGAGGCCGACGCGCATCGCGTCTCCCGAGGCGCGCGCTGCATTCGCCTCTGCCCCGTCGAGTATCGGATCTTGCAACAGCTCCTCGAATGCCCCCGAAAGGTCTTTTCTCGGGAGCAGATCCTATCCGGCATCCGAGCACATACTCAGGAGAACGCCGTTCGCTCGATCGATGTTCATATCAGCCGCATTCGCAAGGCTCTTTGCGAACGTGGCGAGCCGAACTATATCCGTACGGTGCGAGGATTGGGCTATTCGCTCGACTTCGCCCCGGACGGACCTGCCACCTACCTTCCCCGACCTGAGCCGGTCAGCAACGCGCGAATGCTGCACCGATCGGATCGGATAAACCCCGCTCGCCGCTGATCAGGGAGCGACTCTGGCGCTCGCCTCCAGCGAAGCTTCCGCTCGGTCGACTTCAATCCAAGGAATTGGGCGACCGGATTACGATCACGGCATACTCGCCAATGAACTTCTTTGGCGGGGCTTTGATCATCGCGCTCCGATGCGCAAGCTTCCCCACGCGATCTCGCTTGTTTCCGGGAAGTAGCATGCCCGGAATCGGCCGTCCCCCGACGTCTCCAACTGCGGCTGTTCGACGGAACACAGGCCTTCCGCTCGCGCGCAACGCGGATGAAAGCCACAGCCCGGAGGCGGATTGGCTGCAGAAGGAACCTCTCCCACGATCTGGATCAGAGGCCGGCGGGCCCGCGGATCCGGCACTGGATAGCTGTCGCGCAGAAGCCTGGTGTAAGGATGCAACGGACGGTCAAGAACATCTGCCGTCGGCCCCTCTTCGATGATGCGCCCCAGATACATGACGGAGACTCGGTCGCAGAAATGGCGGACCACCCCGAGATCATGTGAAACGAACAAGAACGACAGGCCGCGGCGTTCGCGCAGCCCCTCCAGCAGTCGAAGAATTTGCGCCTGGACCGACACATCGAGAGCAGAAACGGCCTCGTCTGCGACGACCAGTTCGGGATCCAAGACCAGCGCCCGTGCAATGCCGATCCTTTGCCGCTGCCCGCCGGAGAACTCGTGCGGATAACGTTCCAGTGCTTCTCGCGGCAACCCGACCTCGAGCATGGCGGCTTCCGCCTTCTCGCGGATGTCCTTGGACGAGAGTCGCAGATGAACACGAAGGGGTTCTTCCAGAGTCTGGCGGATTGTCCGGCGCGGATTGAGCGAAGAATACGGATCCTGAAATACGATCTGCATCCGGCGCCGCAACGCGCGCAAGGTGGCCCCCTTGGCGGCGCGGACATCGATGCCGTCGAATAGGATTGATCCGCTATCGGGCTCAATGAGCCGCAGGATGGCACGCGCGACGGTTGACTTGCCACAACCGGACTCGCCCACGAGGCCAAGGGAAGCCCCCTTTGGAATGCGGAAGGACACATCATCGACCGCCCGGACGCGTCTAGCGCCTGAACCTCCGTGTCTCACGAAGGTCTTCGAAAGATGACGTACAACAAAGTCGCCGCTTCCCAGGGATGTCGTCATCAATGCACTCCTCCGACCGGTCTGACGGGACAGCGCACCAAATGTCCGGGATCACCTGATGATATGAGCTCTGGGTGCAGTTCGGTACAGCTGCGGTCCTTGAACGGGCAGCGGGGCGCATAGGCGCAGCCTGCTGGAACAGCAGACAGGGCCGGAACGCTGCCGGGGATCGGCTCCAGACTCTCGCTGGCCCGGTCAGCTCGCGGCATGGCGCGCAGCAACGCCGCCGTATAAGGATGCATTGGCTTTGCGAACAGCGCGTCGACAGTCGCAAGCTCGACAATCTCGCCTGCATACATCACGGCAACGCGGTCGGCGATCTGCGCAACCACGCCAAGATTGTGCGTGATGAACAGCATCGACATTCCGTAGGCCTGTTTGAGCTCTTCGAGTTGAGTCAGCACCTGCGCCTGGATCGTCACATCGAGTGCCGTCGTCGGCTCGTCGGCCAGAAGAACCCTCGGATGGCAGGCAAGTGCCATGGCAATCATGACGCGTTGGCGCATCCCTCCCGAAAATTGATGCGGATACTCATCCAGACGGCTCTTCGGCGACGGAATCTTGACCTCCGCCAAGAGCCGAAGCGCCTCGGCCTTGGCCTCCATGCGCGACCCTCCGCGATGAATGAGAATCGCCTCCGCGATCTGGTCTCCCACGGTCATGGTCGGATTGAGACTCGTCATCGGCTCCTGGAAGATCATCGCAATCGAATTGCCCCGGATCGCGCTCATGTCCCGCTCGGACAAGGTCACCAGATCTTGCCCCTCGAACAACACCTCTCCGCCTTGGATGCGAGCACCGGCATGCGGAAGCAGCCGTAGGATGGACAGGGCCGTAACGCTCTTGCCACTGCCCGACTCGCCGACGACCGCGAGCGTCTCGTTTGGCATCAGCGATACCGAGACGTTTCGTACTGCGGGGTACCAATGGCCGCCGATTCGGAATTCGGTCCGCAGATTGCGCAGGTCGAGAGCTGGCCTAGGAAACGATGTCATGCCTGCTATTCCCCCCGCAACTTTGGATCGATGGCGTCTCGCAGAGCGTCTCCCAGGAGATTGAGGGCAAGCACGGTCACCAAGATGGCAAGGCTCGGGAAGACCGCGAGCCACCAGGCGTCGAGGATGTTGTCGAACCCTTCTCGGATCATGCTGCCCCAGGTCGGGGTCGGAGGCGGAACTCCTAACCCGATGAAGCTCAGGGATGCTTCCGTGCGAATCGCGGAAGCCATCCATAGTGAACTCATCACCACGACATCCGAGATGAGATTGGGGAGAATATGAACCCCCATGATCCGGACGGGTCCGAACCCAAGCGCTCGACCGGCGATCACGAAGTCCTGCTGCTTCAAGGCGATCGTAGGCGCCCGGGCAACTCGCGCAAACGGCGCGATCTCCGTGATTGCGATTGCAATGATCAGGTTCTGAAGGCTGGCGCCGAGCATCGCCGCAATCATGAGGCCGAGCAGGAGAGCTGGAAACGAAAGCATGACATCGAGCACTCCCATCACGAGCTGATCCAGCGCTCCTCCGACATAACCCGCAACGATTCCTATCGTGCAGCCGATTGTCATCGCAATCAGGATGGCGACGAAGCCGACCATCAGGGAGATGCGGGCTCCATAGATCAGACGGGACAGGACATCTCGGCCGTAATTGTCCGTTCCGAACAGGAACTCCGCTGACGGCGGCTCGAGCCTGGCCACGATATTCTGCTCCAGCGGGTCATGAGGCGCGATCAGCGGCGCGAGCACCGCCACCACGATGATGATTGCAAGAAGCAGCGCCCCCAGCCAGAAGAGAGGATTTCTGGAGAAGGCCAGCCACAATCGACTAGGCTGCGACACTGCAACCGATGCAACCCCGATCGTCATTTGTATTTCACCCGCGGATCGATAAGCCCATAGGTAATGTCCGTCAGCGTATTCACGACGATGACGCAGATGGCAAAGATGATCATCAGCCCCTCGAGCAGCGTATAGTCGCGAGCGTTGAGTGCCCCGAAGATCAGCTTGCCGAGGCCGGGTCGGTTGAAGATGATCTCCGTGAGCACCGAATTTCCGATCAACGTACCGAAGTAGAGGCCAACAACGGTCACCACTGGAATGAGGCCATTGCGCAGAGCGTGTCGCATGACGAGGCGCGTGGGAGTCACTCCCTTCGCGCGCGCCGTGCGGATGTAATCCTCGCCAAGAACTCCCAGCATGGATGACCGCGTGACACGCACCACATAGGCCATCAGGATCAAGCCGAGATTCAGCGCAGGCAAGGCAAGGCTTCGTAACCGTTCGATCGGATCAGTGCTATCGGACGCGAGAACGGGGAACCATCCCAGCTGGATCGCGAATACGATGAGCAACAGAATGCCTGACACAAACGCTGGGAACGATAGCCCGACCAACGAGACCAGCCGCGAGACGTAGTCGATCCAGCTGTTGCGGCCGAGCGCGGCGAGAATTCCGAGCGGCAGACCCAGGACGATTCCGATCACGATGGCCGCCAAGGTGAGTTGGATCGTGGAGGGCAACACCAGCAGGACCTCCTGCACGACAGTCCGGCCGCTGCTGAGCGATTGCCCGAGATTTCCAGTGAGCACCTCACCGAGAAAGTGAAGATATTGAACCTGGATCGGCTGATCGAGCCCGAGCCGGGCTCGCATCGCGCGAAGCGAGGCTTCGGTTGCCTGGTCGCCAAGGATGACGGATGCCGCATCACCCGGAACGAGACGCACCAGCACGAAGATTGCTGTCAGCATCACCAGCAAGGTGGGGATGGCCAGCAACAGCCGCTTGAAGGCAAAGCTGATCATTGGACCACCCAGCACATTCGCGAACAGAAACCAGAATGTTCGGACTGAACTCTTCTCTCCAGACAAGGAAAGTGCCTCACAACACCTCCTCCTTTTGATCGAGTGTGGCCAGCTCTCCAAGCGTCACGGGCTTGAGCGGGGGCCTGACGCGATAGAAGCCGACCTCCTTTGCGGGACAATCCTGGATTTCCGCGAGGATGCGGGTGACGCTATAACCGCATTGCCGCCCCTGGCAGGGGCCCATCCCTGCACGCGTGAAGGCCTTGATCTGGTTCGGGCCGGAGCCGCCGATCTGCGCCATCGCCCGGATCTCTCCTGCCGTGACCTCCTCGCAGCGGCATATGACAGTCTCATCGGACGGACTAAAAATCCTGCCGTGGGGTCTGAACATGGTGTCAAGAAAGGGCCGCAAGGCAAGTTCGCGAGCCAAACTCCTTTGAACGCGCAACGCTTCCTTGAGCACGACCTGCTCGCCCGCATAGCCGAGCTTGACCGCCAGCCTGTGTGCTGCGAGCGCCCCACGATATTGCGCGGCCTTCGCGCCAGCAATACCCGCGCCATCCCCGGCAATGAAGATACCGGCCTTGGTCGTTTCACCCCATTGATCGAGAACCGGAACGTAGCAATCCTGCTCGTCACGCCATTCAACCGCGCAGCCCAGCCCCAGCGGTGCATGAACGTTCGGCACGACACCTTCATGCACAAACAGATTATCCGCGGAAACGGTCTTCTCTTGTGCATCGGCCGCTCGATAGCTGATGGATTCGATCCGGTCCGATCCGTGCGCCACGAGGTCGACGACATGACGGACGACGGGCACACGCCGGCGTCGAAGGACGGCCTTCCACGCGAGTCCTTTGAGGAGCGCCCCACTGGCACGCAGGGCCTTCGGCAGATGCTGGAGCGCCGCCCAATGACTCCCGGCCGGTGTCGTGTCCAGATAGCCGGCGATCTGACCTCCGGCGTTGAGCAACTGAACGAGGTAGAGAAGCGGCAACGGGCCACAACCAGCGACCCAGACTGGCTTGGAGGGGATCTGCCCGGCGGTCTTCAACAGGACCTGAGCGGCACCTACCGTGAGGACTCCCGGCAGTGTCCAGCCTGGGAAGGGAGCAGGCCGCTCCTGGGCGCCGGTTGCGAGGATGATGGCGCGCGCCTCGATCGTCCGGGCTTTGCCATCATGGGTCACGAAGGCACGAAAACCAGGTTCGACCTGCCAAAGCTGTGTACGAGGCTCGTACCGCGCGCCGCTTGCGCGGAATGCATCGGTCGCAGCCTTTCCGTCCTGATAAGCCCTTCCAAGGATGGCTCCCCTCGGGGTCGCCGCTTGGGTTTCGACCGAGCGCCAGATCTGCCCGCCAGGCGAACTTTGATCGTCCACAACCAGGACGTCAATTCCATGGCCGCGCGCTGTGATGGCCGCTGTCATGCCAGCAGGGCCAGCCCCTACGATGAGAAGGTCGGTCGTGCTCATGACGGCAAGCACCGCTTACGCTGCTGGCGCTCAACCTTCATGCCCTCCTGAACCGGGGTCATGCAGGTCTGAACCGAGGCGATTCCATCCACCTGAGCGAGACAGTCGAAGCAGACGCCGATCATACAATAGGGAGCTCGCCCGCTCCCTTTGACCGGCGTGGGGCGCGACCAGACGACAGCCTGCCGGAGCAGCACAGCTGCCAAGCTTTCGCCGGGCTCCGCCGTGACAGGTTTGCCTTCGACATAGACAGTCACGGTCTCAGCGGGCTCATGCAGCTTTCGGAACATCAAAGCGACTCTGATGAAAGATATCGAGCGAATCCGGCAACTGGCCGGCCGAGATGGCATCGGCCAAGACGGTGGAATGCAGAGCTGCAAGCGTGACGCCTGAATGGCACAACGCCACGAAGGCTCCCCGGTGCTTCTGGGACTGGGCGTAGACGGGACACCCATCAGGGGTCATGATGCGCAACCCAGCCCACTGCCGAACCAATTTAGCCTCAGCAAGCCCGGGCACGATGCGAAGCGTCCGCCGACTGAGATCTGCCGCCGCGATCGCGGTCGCGGAACTATCGAAACCGGTCTCCTCATGGGTAGCACCGATCATCACAGTGCCTTCCCGGGTTTGACGCAAGCCACTCGTCGGCAGAGGCAGAAATGGTTCGAGGCGCTCGGTCACCAGGATCTGCCCGCGTTGAGGCCGCAGCGGGATTTCAAGACCCACTTGCCGCGCCAGCGCCTGAGACCCGAGACCCGCAGCGATCAGCACGCGCGGCGCACTGACGGTCTCGTTTCCGAACGTCACCGTAAAGCCCGCCTCGCTGGGCACGATCTGCCGCACCGCAGCGTTTCGGCGCAGATCCCCACCCAGACGCAGGATTCCGGCATGAAGAGCGGCAAGGAGCTGGAGCGGATTGGCATGCCCGTCCCGCTGGCCGAAGCTGGCGCCGGCCACGTCGGGCCCCAATCGAACCTTCGGAAGCAGTTTGCCCAATTCAGCGCGATCGAGCATCCGCCAATCCGCCTCCGCTCCGCCGAGCTGGTTCTGCAGCCGCTGAAGGTCCAAGCGGCGCTTCTCGAACGCGTCATCTCCGAGGCAGAACGCCAAACCGCCATTCTGCTCATACTGAAGATCCAACGCGGCCAGATCAGTGAGTTCCGACGCAAAGTCGGACCACATGCCGACGCTACGGCGTGACAGCTGCTGATAGGCGGGCATGTTCTGGCCTTTGCCCTGTAGCCAAACAAGGCCGAAATTGGCCCGCGCCGCACGATGGTCGCGATCGTCACCGTCGAGCACGAGTACTCGGCGTTGTCTTCGCGCAAGCCCATAAGCGATCGCAGCACCAACCGTGCCCGCACCGATAACTATTATCTCAGGATGCATCAGATTTCCTCTTGCCCAATATGACGACAAAAAGAGATATTTGGTCAAAGTCGAAAATCTCTGGCTGTATTCTTCAGGGTTATGGGATGGCTCGTCAGATCAATCTCAGACAGGTTGAGGCGTTCAAAGCGGTGATCGAGAGCGGCTCGATCAGCCGAGCCGCTTTGATCCTCAACATCTCCCAGCCCGCGATGAGCAAACTGATCGCTCATCTCGAAGAGGATACCCGGCTCAGCCTGTTCGATCGCGTCAAGGGGCGCCTTGCTCCGACAGAACGCGGCATGCGGCTTTACAAGGAGATTGATCGGATTTTTTCAGGTGTCCGCCAGGTGGAGAATGCCGTCGAGGCCATCCGCCGCGAGGAGCAGGGGCAGCTTCTTGTCGGAGTCATGCCGGCTTTGTCGCGTTCGTTCATCCAGCAGGCGACGATGGGCTTCCTTCAGCAGCATCCCAACGTGTTCTGCTCGGTCAAGTCACGCAGCTCGGAATGGATCGTGGACTGGCTGGTCACACGCAAGCTCGATGTCGGCCTTGTCAGCTCGCGGATCGACAATCCCTATGTGATCGCCGAACCGCTGACCCAGCACCCGCTCGTCTGCATCATGCCGACCGATCATCCCCTCGCCATGAAGAACGTTGTGGAGCCGGATGATCTCGACAACATTCCCTTCGTGTCTTTCGATCCTGAGAGCCAGGCCGGTCAGTGCATTGCGACGATGTTCGACGCCTACAACGTCAGACCCAACACCGTGCTCGTTGCCAATGTCTCGCCGACCCTGTGCGAATTCGTGGCAGCCGGCCTCGGCGTCGCGCTGGTGCACCCTTTGATGTTCAGCGGGCTTCAGGATCGTCTGGCCATCAGACGCTTCGAGCCCGCTTTGTCTTACGACTTCCAGCTCTGTCGAATGCGCGACAGCCGCAATGCAAGTCTGGTCGACGCCTTCCTGCAGCAGGCGCGCACGACGGCCGCACGGCTTTCCCAGGAGTCGCTCAGCGCGGCATAAGCGTCGTCGCCTCGGTGATCGGCGGAGCGAGATTCATGGCTCCTTTGAGCTCATAGCCGTAGTTGACACGCTTGCTGTGCCCCCAGACCTGCTGAAGCTCGAACAGCGGAACAGAACAGACGGCGTCGTGGATCTTGCGCTGAGCCTCCTTCCACAGCTCCTGCTGCCGCTCCACACTGCCTTCCACCCGCGCCGCCTGTATGTCGGCGTCCGCAACGTCGCAATGGGAGAAATTTGCAACCGCCGTCGGCTTTCCAATGCTCGAGCTCGAGTGATAGAACTCGGTCAGATAAGTGTCGGCGACCGGAAATCTGGCGGCGCCATAAAACACCAGAGCACTGGCATTGCCGCGAATTTGGCTCTGATAGGTGGCGTGATCGACAACGCTCATATCCAGCTTGATACCGGCCTTTGCGAGCTGGCGCTGAATAATTTCCATTGTCGGCAGGATAGCCGAGATATTGGACACCACGACCTTGAGCGTCAGGCCATTTGGGTAGCCCGCTTCGGCCAGAAGCGCCTTGGCCTTCACCGGATCGTAAGCATAAGCCCCAGATGAACAATCCTCTCCGATGTAGCCCGGGGGCACGACCGAGCAGCCTTTCAGACTCACGCTCTTACCGACAAACTGCACGAGATCGTCGAGATTGACCGCAGCGGCGATTGCCTGTCGGACCTTCAAGTCATCGAGCGGCGGAATACTGTTGTTGATGTGAAGCGTTCGAAACTCTCCTGGACGGAAGACATCAACGACCATGTTGCCGCGCTGGCGGGTCATATCGACCCAGCGTTGCTCGCGCCGGCCTTGGATGACGTCGAGCTCTCCGGACGCAAAGGCGAGCTCGCGGGCGCTGTCGGAGGGGATCGTACGGTACATGATATTGCTGATCTGCGGCCGGCCGCGGAAATAGCCCTCGTTTGCGACCAGCTTCACATGCCGCTGCGTTTCATGCTCTGAAAACGCAAACGGACCCGTACCAACGGGGTTGGAGGCAAACTTGTCTCCGAGCTCCTCCACTGCTCTTTTGCAGACAATGTTTCCACCGTGATAGTTGGACAAGCGGCCGAGGAAATTCGGATCTGGATACTTCAGGGCAATGCGAACGGTGGACCCGTCTACCTTGGCGATGCTATCCACCGCGGAGAAGTCTGCAGCGAAACTCGATCGGCTGGGGTCTGCGGCACGTGTCAGCGAGTAGACGACATCATCTGCGGTGAGGCTGCCCCAGTCGCCGTGAAACTTGACGCCCTTCCGGAGGAAGAAGGTCCAGACTCGTCCGTCTGGAGACGTTTCCCAGCGCTCGGCGAGATCGGGTTCGAGATCCTTGGGGTCCGCGCTCCCTGGCTTGAATCGAACCAGGCCGTTGAACATCAGGCCGATCAGCGGCTTGTCGGTGCTGGTCGTCGCACGATGGGGGTCAAGCGTGGTAATGTCTGATCCACCGGCCCCGATTTGCAGGGTGGTCCCCGGGGCTTCCGCTGCAGACACATCACCGGTCGCATGCACCGTGACGGCGATGCAGAAAGCCAAAATAGAGACGTATTTCATAGAGACGTACTTCATAGAGACGTACTTCATCCGGTGCCTCGCCCGTTGCCCACGCGTCAGGCTGGAAGAGTCCCGCGTCTCTGTCAAAGTCCGAAATCAAGGAGACCTATTCTTGGGCGTTATGGGCTAACGGCGAAGCTCAACCGCGGCAGGAAATTTCGAGTACCAGGATCCAGGCGGCGGCAGTGACTGCAGACCCGGCGAATCGTCTACCCGGAGCGCGCCGCCTCCATCCGGAACGGCCCCGCACGAGAGCATGAGCATAGCTCCGTCACAGGCGGCACGCGGAACCGAGTGCCGCCACACCGCCGCGCGCATCGGCGGAGAACGCGCCGTGGTTGGCTTACGGAAGCGATCGATCTCAAAGCTAGCGATTGCGCGCGACCATCGCGCCGTTTCGCCAATTGCGCGCCGCGCAGGACCGGCGCTTCTTCGTGAGTGTCAAAGCGGCAACGGTTGGGCGGCGTCGGCTTCAGTCGGTGGCGTATCGGTCCACGCCGACACGGATGAGCCGGATAATCCAGGGATCTCAATGAGACCAAGCCTTATTGCCCTCACGACGGCGACCGTCCGGCTGTTCGTGCCAAGCTTTCTCATCGCCTTCTTGAGGTGAAAATTGATCGTGTTTTCGCTGATCTTGAGGATGATTCCGATATCCCAGGAGGATTTGCCCTCTGCGGTCCACTTCAGGCATTCGCGTTCGCGCTGCGAGAGCCCAATCGCCTTCTTACCCATCGCTGGCTGGGCAAGCTCGCCAAAAGCAACATGGAACTGACACGCCAAGGCGTGAAGATGCTTCATGTGCCGGATCGGCTCGGCATCGTCGAAGCTGGATGCAAAGGATAGAACGGAGATGCGCCCCGACGGCCCAAACAGCGGCACGCTCACCCCGTGCTTGAGACCGGCTTCGCGGCTCTCACGAAGGACCAACCGCTCACCGTCCTGCAGCTGCTTCTGCTCGAGCAGCTGATCCCACATGAATGGACTGCTATGAAACGGGGTTCGCCTGACGACCGGATCGATCTCGTGATACTTGCGCTCGAAATAGTGCTCTCGCCAATCGAGCGGAAAGTTGAGAGCGACGGCCGGCATAGGATGCTCTGGCAGCCGTACCGTCTCTTCATAGTTCAGGGCGCCATAAGCCACTTGGCCAAACCCCTCATCGGCTGCAGAACCGACGAGAAGATCGAAGAGGTCGGACAGCGACTGCGTGCGGTTTGCACAATCGATGAAGCTGAAGAGGTCCATTGCTACCTCACGGCAGACAAAGCTGCGCAAACTTCGGCCCAGATGTAATCGTGAAAACGAATCCGTCTGAATGTCCCGATTGCCGACGGTCCGTCCTTGCCCCCTCGGCCCCCTCGTCTGCCTCTATCAAGGCGAGAAGCAGGCGCTCGATTGTCCAAACCCCGACCCAACCTGAGGTAGACCGTACCATGATACGCTTCGCCGTGCAATTGACGATCATATTCGATTGATCTTTTCAGAAGTCGCGATGTCATCAACATCGCCCTCCTCCGGAAGCGGCGGCCCTGACGGTCTTGCCGACTCAGGCAACCAGATCGCGCAGCAAAGTGCCTGTTTGATAAGCGCTCCTCGGCACGTGTGTCAGCATGCATGAGGTTGCCGGCTTAAGTTTCGATCGGATCATGCGCACTAGGGACATTCTTCCCGGCACGCAGCACGCGCAAGTCAGGCCTCGCGGCCATCCCACACTGAACCCGTTCAAACGGGCCTGGACGAGCCTTGCAAAAGCCAAGAACTACACCCCAATACAACCCAGAATTGCGTCCGATTGTAGGTGATATTGGGGCGATGTCTGACAGTTGTCTTCCTCTGAGCAGCCGGTAGGACCGCAGCCGCTCCATAGACGCATGAACTACTCGACTGGGTAGCTGCCTCGCTGGCGCTGTGCCGATTAGTCTGCATCTTCCCGTCACGTGGCACATTGGAAGATGCTCATGCGTACCCTTTTGATCAGGTGGGAAACCGTCCATCGATATGGCGAAGCCTGGATTTCGCATCATCGGTTGCGGTACCGGATGTTCGTCGAGCGCCAGGGCTGGTCCGTGCCTCATTATCAGGGCATGGAATATGATGAGTTCGACACACCGGCAGCCACCTACATCCTGGTCGTGGACGAGCAAGATCAGGCGCTTGGAACTGCACGGCTGATTCCGACCACACGCCCCTACATGGTCAAGTCCTTGTGGCCCAACCTGGTTGAAGGCTTGCTGCCGCATTCGGACGAAATCTGGGAAGCATCGCGATTCGGCTGCGATCGTGCGCTGAGCGCCGGCGGACGGCGCCGAGTGATCGGGCAGCTCATACAGGCCTGTCAGGAATTCGGCCTCGCCAACGGCATCTCGTCCTATCTTGGCGTCATGCCCAGCTGGATCTTCAAGAATGTCATCGCTGCCCATGGCTGCCCGGTGAGGCCACTGGGAGCGAAGCTGCCGTTTCCGGGGCATGACATTGGGGCAGCCTATATCGGGGTATCATCAGCCGTGCTGGAATTGGTTCGCCAGCATACCGGCCTTCCGAAGGCGCTGCATGAGAGCCCTTCTCCTGGACCTGCCGCATCAGCACTGTCCCCGCGCTTGGCAGAGGATGCTCCATCGGAGACCAAAGGACTGGCCTGCAGCCCGGAGTTGGAAGGGCTCGTGGAGGCTGGATGAGCGCGATCCCGAACCTTCGACCATCTTGCCGCCGTAGGGCCCGCCAGCGAGGGCCGATCAGCGCTTGCATCAGGCTTTGGGCCTAAGCGCGATTGACGGTCTCTGAAGAAGATGCGGCATCACCGCAATCGGTGGCGATCAACGCGTCGGCTCCTTCGCTCAAGAAAGCCCGCCACGCTGGATTTGGCGCTCCAAAGCTTCCTGCTTCAGGAACGCCGAATGCATCAACTTTGAGCGCCGGGCGGTCGTGGGTTGTATGCATTGCGGAGCAAGCCGACGCGATGCGCGGCTCCGGGTCTATCTGGCTTTGATGGCGGGTGCTCGCTTCGACTTGGCAAACGCCCGATCAGTCGCCATGAAACGTGCCACCATGGCCGAGGCCAGGCGACCAAGATCATTGGCCGGCTGGTCCGAATGGCGGCCGACAGCTTCGGCGTAGGCCTGCAGATCGCGAAACACGTTCGCTGACAGTTCGACCGTGATCTTGACCGGCTTCTCATCGGGAAGTTCCGAGATCTTCAGCTTCGCCATGACTGCTACCCCTGATACGGCTCGAGCACGAGATCACGATTGACGATCACGCGGACCGGAAAGCCCGGCCTCACTGTCAGAGTCGGCTGGACGTTCATCTGCTGAGCAACCAGCTGCTGACCTGTGCGGCTCATGGAGCTGCCGAAGCCCTGGCGGAGCGCCTGGATGATCGCGGCATTGTTCGTATTTTGATTGGCGCCCGCATTGACCTCGCTGCCCATCGAGAGCAGCGTCGAGAGCAGCGCTGCGCCAACCAGCTGCCTGAAGTGGTTATCGACCTCGTCCGAGAGACCCGAATAACCGGCAGCGTCGGCGCCCTGCTGCCGTTCCAGGACGATCGACCGGCCATTGGGCATGATCAGCCTGGTCCAGACCAGGAGCACGCGCGATTGCCCGGCCGTCACCTGGCTATCGTATATCCCGATCAGCCGTGCTCCCTGCGGGACAAGCAGGAAGCGGCCTGACGGGGAATCGAAGACGTTCTCCGTGACCTGAGCGGTGATCTGTCCCGGCAGATCGGAGCGAATGCCCGTGATCAGAGCCCCCGCAATGACGGTCCCGGCCAGAACCACATAGGGGGAGGCCGGCCGGCTGACACGGTCGGGACTCGTGGTCCGGCGATCGACCGCGGCATTGACGAAGGCGAGCTTGCGGTCCTGGCCATTCTGGGTGAACGCGTCGTCGGGACTGGACATCGCGCCCCCGCGTTGGCTGGTCTGAGGCCCGCTCGCCGCGGCCTCGGTGCCACGAACATTGACTGTCGCGAACAGGCGGCTCAAGCGAGCGGCGTCCCGCTCCTGCTCATGGCGGAGCTGCTCCTGATCGGGGGTGACCGCAAGTGCCTGGCCCTGCGCAGCGACAATCGCCTTGCCGAGATCCCCGGGCAGCGGCGGTCCGATCACTGGGACGTTTGTCGGGAGATTCTTGGGAAGACTGGCGTAGTCACGCGGCAGGGCCGAAACCCCGTCCGCGACGTCGTGATGATCGGTGCTGTAGAGCTCGGATGGGCCCGATTTGCTCGGCCTGTTGGTCTGCAATGTCCAGACGACGGCGCCTCCCATCAACAGGAGCGCCACTGCGCTGCCGCCGGCCAGGACATTGCGCGACAGCCGCGTGACGGGGGGAAGATCTCCGTTCAGGTGCATTCTTTTCGTGCGCCGCTCAGCCTTCTCGGCTGCAGACGGAGCCTGAGACGCAGAAGCCTCATCCTCCTCGTTTTTCACCCTGAGGCTCCATCGGTTCTGACGATCCTGACCTTGCGCTGCTCCTCGCCGCCGAGGCGCAACTCGGCTGCGGCAAACAGCCGATCGACGATCATGATGTTGCGGAAGGCACGGTAGTTGACGATCTCGGGCGCACCATCGCTCCCGATGACGAACAAGGGCGGCAATTCACCCTGCACGATGCCAGGGGCAAACTCGATATAGACCTTGCGACCGTCGTCATAGGCGTTGACCGGCCTCCATGGCGGATCATCCCCCTCGATGCGATAGCGGAAGCGTCGCAGCGCCGGATTGGGCAGCTCCGGCCTCAAGACGAGCTGGCGCGCTCTCGTCTCGGCATTCTGGGGATAGTACCAGGCCACGGCGGGCATATACGGCTTGTCACGAGCGCGCAGCTCGAGCAGATAGGTCCGCCGGTCGGTGTTGACGATGAGATTGGTTTCGATCGCGGCACGCGTCGGCTTGACCAGGATGTGAACGCGGCGGCGTTCGCCCGCACCGCTCTCGGTATCGCCGACGACCCAGCGCACGGTGTCGCCGGCGGACACGGGTCCCGACCCTGTGAGCTGTTCACCTTCCTCGAGCATGATGTCGGTGATCTGCCCGGGCGCCGCATAGACCTGATAGAGCGCGCCGGGACTGTAGGCATAGATCTGCGTCGCGTTGAAGTAGCCCTTCTTGCGCGGTTCGACCCGCGCCGCGCTATTGGCCATCTCGACGCGGTCGAGCGGCTCCGCTTCTTCCTGGGCTCCCGCCTTGCCACCAAGGGACACTTTCCAGGGCGGCGGAAGATGAAGCGGCTGAACCTTTCCATCCAGCGCGGCTGGCGGCGCCGGCAAGGGTGGTGCTTCGCTGTCATAGGTGATCTTCGGCAGATTGGTCGTTGTGCAGCTGCAGAGCAGAACCAGAACGGCGGCCCCCGCCATCATTGGCCCTCCAGCCCTCCGGACCATTGGCTTGCTCATTGCGACAGCTCCTTCGACCAGTTGATGGCTTGGACGTAGACGCCGAGCGGGTTCTTGCGCAGGCGGTCGGCATCGTCCGGCATGGCGAGCACGAGGGTGAGGATCGCGCTCCAGCGTTCGGTCGCAACCGAGGCGCCGTTCTCGTAGCGACGCTCGACCCAGGCGATCCGGAAGCTGTCCGGCGAGGCGCGGATCACACTGGAGACCTCGACCGAGACCTGGATCTTCCCGAGCTTGCTAAAAGGATCGTTGGAGCGGGCATAGTCATTCAGGGCAGCCGCGCCGCGATCGGTCGTGAAGTCGTAGGCGCGCAGCCAATTCTGGCGCAGTACGATGCCATCGGCTGGCAGACCTCTCACGTCCTCGATGAACCGGGCAAGATGGAAGGCGACCTGCGGATCGGTTGGCATGTAGTCAGCCACCGCAGGCGCCACCCGCTGGACCTCGCCGAGATGGCCAACCTCGACCACCCAGGGCGTCACCGTACCGCGGGCCGACTGCCAGATCAGGGCGGACGCGAGGCCTGCGGCGAGTGTGAGGCAGCCGAACGCCATCAGCCGCCAGTTCTTGGCCTGCACGCGCGCAGAGCCGATGCGCTCATCCCAGACCTGTGCTGCCTTCTGATAGGGCGTCACCGGCTCGGGCGTACGGCCGTAATGAACAGATGATCGCTTGAACATGTCAGGATTTCCCCTCGGAGAGATCGACCGCGCTTCCCTGCCCGCCGTGCTCGGCATGGCGAACGGCCTGTGCCGTTGTAGATGCGCCCTGATGGACGGCGCGCGCAGCCTTCATGCGCCGCGCCCACATTGGAGAGCCAGGGCCGTCGGCCTGACCCGGCTGATCCGAGCCGCCGGCCTCGGCATTCGCCTTTGGACGCAGGGGACTCGCGTTCGCTCCTGCGGCCTCGACGGCAGCGCCACCGACGCGCCCTCCGCCGGACGCCACAGCGCCAAGCGGCGCGACTGCACGGCTCGCACCAGAGATCGCGCCGCCTGCGAGTCCCGCTGCACCAGCGGCCATGCCGGCGCCGGCAACGACGAGACCGCCCGCTGCAAGCGACGCTCCGACCGCGCTCCCTGCTCCAAGCTGCGGTCCGCCACTGACAAGACCATTGGCGATCCCGGGCCCGAACAATCCAAGGCCGAGCAGCGACAGGGACGCCAGGACCAGGGTCATGGCGCTCTCCACCGTTGGAGGATCGGCAGCCGTCACCTGGGTCAACTGCCCGAACAGCGATGAGCCGGCTCCTGAGATCAGGGCGAGCAGCAAGACCTTCACACCGGAGGAGATGACATTGCCGAGCACACGTTCGGCCGCGAAGGCGGTCTTGCCGAACAGACCGAACGGGATGAGCACAAATCCAGCAAGCGCCGTGAGCTTGAACTCGATCAGGGTGACGAAGAGCTGAATGGCCAGAATGAAGAAGGCGAGCAGCACGACCACCCACGCAAACAGCAGGATCGCAATCTGCAGGAAGTTTTCGAAGAAGCTCACATAGCCGAGGAGGCCCGAGATCGCCTGGAGCAGTGGCCGCCCGGTGTCGAGACCGACTTGCGCGATCCTGCCCGGGCGCAGGAAGTCCGCTGCCGACAGCGCCGAGCCAGCCGCCTTCAGGCCAAGTGCTGCGAAGCTCTCGAAGACGACGCGGGCGAGGCTGTTCCAATTGCCGATCAGGTAGGCGAACACGCCGACAAACAAGGTCTTCTTCACCAGCCGGGCGATGACATCGTCCTCGCCGCCGAAAGCCCAGAACAGCGCAGCCAGCGTGACATCGATGGCGACGAGCGTGGTTGCGAGATATCCGACCTCACCGCCCACCAGACCAAAGCCGCTGTCGATGGTCCGGGTAAAGGTCTCCAGGAACTGATCGATGATCCCCGTTCCTGTCATCGGGCCATCTCAGCGATGAGCTGCCGCGCGGCAGCAGCGAATCCGCAGGTTTTGTCCAGAACTCTCTTCATCATCAGTGAAACATTCGTACGTTGGAGGGCTGGTCGCCCTGACCCTGCGTCAGGAAGCGGCGAAGCTGTTCGCGTGCCTGATCCTTTGCCGCCGCGCCCTCCGCCATGGTGAGGCTCTGGGCCCGTCCCTGGGCGGCCACGACCGCCGTCAGATCCGCAAGCTGTTGCGCCTGCATCGCCAGGATCTGGTTGCCGGCTTGCCTGACAGCCAAGGCGCCGGCGGCTCCTTGGCTCGCGGCAACCAGCGCGGCGGACTGGCTCTTGATGGTGTCGAGATTGCCGACCACGCCTGCCTGAAGCTTGAGCGCATCCTGCAGAGCGGCTACGGACGTCTGCCAGCGTGAGCGCGCATTGTCTGCGAGGTCAGCGGCGCTGGCGCCGGCGGCTGCCGGCGCGTAGATCGTCTTGAACGCCTGCTCGATCTGCTGCACGTCGTAGGCCAGGCGCTGAGCCTGCTTGAGCAGTTCCCGGGTCCGCTCGATGGATTGCTGCAGCTGCGTCAATGACGAATACGGCTGGCTGACGAGGTTGCGCGACTGATTGATCAGCATCTGAGCTTGGTTCTGCAGGGCCAGGATCTGATTGTTGATCTGCTGCAGCTCGCGCGCTGCGGTCACCACGTTCTGAGCATAATTGTTGGGGTCGAAGACGACGAGCTGGGCCCGCACCGGACCCGCCGAGGTCAGAACCAGCAGCGCCAACGCCGCGGCCCATCGCTTGCCAGAGATCATTGCCGCGTTTCCAGATTGTCCAGGCCGGGGATGAGGTCGGCTGCCCAGCCAAGCTTGAGGTGCCGCAACCACGCTGCCGCAAAGCCGTCCCTGCCGGCGGACTTCAGAACGTCCGAGATCGCGGCCTGATCGGCTTTGGACGACGCCGCGGCAAAGGCGAGCGCGACCTCGCCGAGACCGAGCTCGAACATGCGGTTGCCGCGGCGCGACTGGCAGTAATAGTCGCGCTTGGGGGCCGCACGGCTGACGAGCTCGATCTGACGATCATTGAGACCGAAGCGACGATAGATGCCCATGATCTGTGGCTCGAGCGCCCGCTCGTTCGGCAGCAGGATGCGGCTCGGGCAGCTCTCGATGATGGCGGGTGCGATCGGCGAGCCGTCGATGTCGGATAGCGACTGGGTCGCGAAAACGACGGAGGCGTTCTTCTTGCGCAGGGTCTTCAGCCACTCCCTGAGCTGGCCCGCGAAGTCGGCGTCGTCCAGCGCCAGCCATCCTTCATCGACGATCAGAAGTGTCGGGCGGCCGTCGAGCTGCCGGGCGATCTTGTGGAACAGATAAGCGAGGACAGCCGGAGCTGCAGCGGTCCCGATCAACCCTTCGGTCTCAAACACCTGCACCGCCCGATCGCCGACGAGCTCATGATCGGCATCCAGCAGTCGTCCGTGAGCGCCATCGAGGCAATACGGCTTGAGGGCCCGTTTCAAGCTGTTCGACTGCAGCAACACCGACAGGCCGGTCAGAGTCCGCTCAGAAGCTGGCGCGGAAGCCAGCGAGGTCAGCGCCGACCAGAGATGCTCCTTGGCGTCCGGCGTCACCACGATCTTCTCGCGAGCCAGCAGGCCAGCGATCCAATCCGCCGCCCAAGCGCGCTCCATCACATCACCGATGCCTGCCAGCGGCTGCAGCGCGATCGAGGTCTCGCTATCGGCCGACAGCGCTCCACCGAGATCATGCCAGTCACCTTCCATGGCAAGCGCGGCGGCCCGCAGGGAGCCGCCGAAATCGAACGCAAGGATCTGCGCATTCGGATAGCGGCGGAACTGCAGCGCCATCAGCGCCAGCAGCACCGATTTGCCGGCTCCGGTCGGTCCGACCACCAGCGTGTGGCCGACATCGCCGACATGGAGCGAGAACCGGAATGGCGTCGCGCCCTCGGTGCGGCCGAACAGCAGCGCAGGCGCCCTCAGATGATGGTCACGCACCTCGCCTGCCCAGACCGCCGAGAGCGGGACGAGATGCGCAAGGTTCAGCGTCGACAGCGGCGGCTGGCGCACATTGGCATAGACGTGCCCCGGAAGGCTGCCGAGCCAGGCCTCAACCGCATTCACAGTCTCCGTCATGCAGGTGAAATCGCGCCCCTGGATCACCTTCTCCACCAGGCGCAGCTTCTCGTCAGCTCTCGCCGGATCAGGATCCCACACCGTCACAGTCGCGGTGACATAGGCCTGGCTGATCTCATCGGAGCCGAGATCCTGCAGCGCCGCATCGGCGTCAGCGGTCTTGTTGTGGGCGTCGCTGTCAACAAGGCTTGCCGCCTCGTTGGTCACGACCTCCTTGAGGATCGCCGCCAGAGATTTGCGCTTGGCAAACCACTGCCGGCGGATCCGTGTCACGAGCTTCACGGCATCCTGCTTGTCGAGCATGATGGCGCGGGTCGACCAGCGGTAGGCGAACGCAAGCCCGTTCAATTCGTCCAGCACTCCTGGCGTCGTCGCAGAGGGAAAGCCGATGATGGTGAGCACGCGGAGATTGACCGCCCCCAACATCGGCGCGAGGCCGCAGGTCAGCGGTTGGTCGGCGAGCAGCCCATCCAGATGCATGGGGATTTCAGGGACGCGGACCCGCTGGCGCTTGGTCGAGACGGTCGAGTGCAGATAGCTCAGCACGGCGTCGTCGCCGAGCCAGCCGCATTCCGGCATGAAGCCGCCGACGAGCTGCAGAATGCGGTCGGTGCGATCGACAAAGCTGCGCAGGATGTCGCGGCCGCGCGAGCCCTCCGGCTGCGGCGCGCCTTCATAGAGCACTCGTTCGGAGCGGGCGACGTCTTCTCGCGGCGGCAGGTACAGAAACGTCAAATAATAGCTCGACTCGTAGTGCGCCGCCTGCTCCTCGAACTGTGCCTTTCTCTCGGCATCGACCAGGGCGGACGCGGCATCCGGAAACACGCAAGTTGGGTAGGCTCCGGCCGAATGCCGCTGCGCCTCGACGAAGATCGCCCAGCCCGACCCCAGGCGCCGCAAAGCGTTGTTGAGACGGAAGGCGACTGCCGTGAGCTCGGATGCGACCGAGCTCTCCAGGTCAGGCCCGCGAAAACGCGCCGTCCGTTGCAGCGAGCCGTCCTTGTTGAGAACGACGCCCTCGTCCACCAGCGCCGCCCAGGGCAGGAAGTCTGCAAGCCGGATATTGGTGCGGCGGTATTCGGCCAAATTGAACATGAGAGCCTCACTGGCTGAGATGATTGGGAATCCGCAGGTGGCGGCGCACGACCTCGACAAAGGACGGATCGCGCCGTGTCGCCCAGACCGCGACCATGTGGCAGACGAACCAGAGCAGCAGGCCGAAGAGCCAGAGCCGCAAACCGAGGCCGAGCGCCGCCGACACGGTGCCGTTCACAATCGCGACCGATCGCGGCGCGCCCCCGAGCAGAATGGGCTCGGTCAGCGAGCGATGCACAGGCGCGCTGAAGCCCTTGATCTCGCCATCCATCAGAACACCACGCCGCCGCCGAAGGAGAAGAACGACAGGAAGAAGCTCGAGGCGGCAAAGGCGATGGAGAGACCGAAGACGATCTGGATGAGCCGCCGGAAGCCACCGGAGGTTTCGCCAAACCCCAGTGACAGACCCGTCGTGATGATGATGATCACGGCGATGATCTTGGCGACCGGTCCCTCGACCGAAAGCAGGATCTTGTTGAGCGGCTGCTCCCAAGGCATGTTCGAGCCCGCCGCATGCGCCGGCGCCACCGCCACGAGCACTGCGGCTGCAGCAATCGCAATCGTGGCGACGGACCAGCAGGACAGTCGCGCCTTCATCGCTGATTTCCCAAAGGAACGAGGATGTAGTCTCCGCAAGGTGAGAGCCCCTCGACACGCACGAGCTCGCCGAGCCGCCGCTGCGAGCCGCGCCCGGCGAGAACGGCGATCACGTTGATCGTCTCGGCAATCAGAGCACGTGGGACGCTCACGACGGCCTCCTGAATCAGCTGCTCCAGCCGCCGGAGGGTGCCGAGCGCGGACCCGGCATGAATGGTGCCGATGCCGCCGGGATGGCCGGTGCCCCAGGCCTTGACGAGATCGAGCGCCTCGGGCCCGCGGACCTCGCCGATCGGAATGCGATCTGGGCGCAGCCGAAGCGCGGCGCGCACCAGATCCGAAAGCGACGCGACACCCTGCTTGGTTCGAAGCGTCACGAGGTTGGGCGCCGAGCATTGCAGCTCGAGCGTATCCTCGATCAGTACGATGCGATCGCCGGTCATCGCCACTTCAGCCAGCAAGGCATTGACCAGCGTGGTCTTGCCGGTCGAGGTGCCGCCGGCCACCAGAATGTTGCAGCGGTTGGCAACAGCCCGCCGCAACACGCCGGCCTGTTCTGCGGTCGCAATCCCGCAAGCCACGTAGTCGTCGAGCGTGAAGACGGCGATGGCCGGCTTGCGGATGGCGAATGTCGGGCCTGCAACGAGCGGCGGCAGCAGGCCTTCGAAACGTTCGCCCGTCGTCGGCAGCTCCGCCGACACGCGCGGAGAGCCCGCGTGGACCTCGAGCCCGACGTGGTGCGCGACCAGCCGGACGACGCGCTCGCCATCACCGGCAGCGAGGCTCTCACCGGTATCGGCCAAGCCAGACGCGAGCCGATCGACCCAGAGCCGGCCATCCGGATTGAGCATGATCTCCACGACGGATCGATCGTCGAGATGACGCGCGATGGCAGGCCCCAATGCCGTCCGCAGCATGCGGGCGCCACGCGTGATGCGCTGTGTCTGGACGAAGCCGGTCACTCTCATCTCCGATCATTGAAGCGCGGTCAGCAACGCTTGTGATGATCAAAGATGCAGACCTCCTGCAGCAGCAAGACCAACGGAGCTTCGGGTGTAGCCTGGCGCAGGAAAGCGTAGAGACAGGAGGGCTCTTTCGGGCGGGACAAGCAGATCACCAAGGCGGGGCAGCAGCTTTCAGAGCGCGGGTCGTGGGCCCGCAGCACCGCCCCCTCGCTGCCGAGAGCGACGGCGAACTCTGCTCTAGCGAAGGCGGAGGTCGCCACCGGCGCCGCGGCGTCGGCTCACCATCTGGCATGGCTTGGCGGCTCGCGGGAGAGAGCCGGGCGATCGCTTGAGGTCGCGGCGAGGTCGGCCATGACAAATTCGGTCCCGCTGCTCGCCTCCGATGATCGCGGCCTCTGCTCTCGTGGAGCGGCAAACCAAATCAGTGCTGCTGCCTGCAGCGCGAGGTTCACTCCGAAGGCAACCTGATAGGCGACGACAGGATAGTGCCCATTGGATTGCGGCCATTGGGCCAGCAAGACACCGATCCCGTACTGGGCCAGAAACCCCCACCCGAAATGCACCACGTTCAAGGCCCCGTTGGCGCGGCCAGCCAATTCCTTTGGGTAATAGTCCGAGATGATCGCAAAGCTGAGCACGGTGGCGGCGCCGACGATCGCGATGATCAGCCATGGCGCGATCGCCGGCAATGGCAGCCGCCATACCAGGGCCAGCTGCGCCGCCATGGAGAGCACTGCGATCAAAGCCAGCAAATGCTCTGGACCTACTCCCCTGCGTCGTGTCCAGTTGGCCAGCGCACCGAGCATCCACGCACCGACGCTGAGCATCAGGGCGGTCAGACACAGCGCTGTCACGACTTGGGCGCGGGTCATGCCCTCCACGTCGGCCAGCCACGCCGATGCCCATAAGCCCTGGAGCGACCACGCCGATCCGATGCAGGCACCGGATAGCGGCGCGACCCTCCAGAACCGGAGGTCGCGAAGAATGCTCCGCAAGCCACCTGCTTCCGACGCGGACGAGCCCTGCGTTTCGCGCTCCGGCACCAGGCAATAGATCAGGATCGCCGCTGCAGCTGTCGCGATCGCCAGAATGTCAAACAGGCCGCGCCATCCGGTCTTCACCAGGATCGCTTCGGCGGGCAGCGTCGCGCTGACAGCGCCAAGCGCCCCGAGCATGACCATGTACCCATTGACCAATGCCACCCGCTCGCGCGGAAACCACAGAACAATGGCCTTCAGGCCCGCCGTCAGAGCCGCAGCGACCCCGAGCCCGATCAGAGCGCGTGAGAGGAGCAGCGAGAGCGGCCCCGACGACCTTGCGAAGGCCTCCGCGCCAAAGGCCGCGACGACAAGAAGCGCGCTCTGAACCCGGCGCGGGCCATAGCGGTCGAGCATCATGCCGACCGGGATCTGGGCAGCCGCAAGGACCAGGAAGTAGGCCGCCGTGATCAGACCAAGATCGGCCGCGTTCAACCCGAGCTCTGAGGCAAGACTGGCAGAGACGAGTCCATTGATGGTGCGAAACAGATAGGACAGGAAATAGCCCATTGCGAAGGGCACAAACACCAGGGCGGCGAGCCGCCAGCCTGCGATCTCGGGATGGCCTTGGTCTCCGGCTTGGGTGCCCTTTCGGCCGAACGCATAGGCCGACAACGAACTGCCGTGATCTGCGTGCTCGCGGGATCGCTCAACGGCTTGATTGAGCCGGGAGGCGAAAGGGATCCTCGCCGCCCTCCCCGGCGGCAGGCACGCCCCAAGACACCTCGGCGATTGGAGGCTCGGCACGGCGAAGTTGAGCCGGAGATGGCTGGCTCACCTGACTGGCTCGCGCAGCGCCGTCGGGTCGCGTCTGTCGCTGCCTTTCCGACAAGTCACGCTGCAGCTGTTGGATCGCGCCAATCCGCATCGCCTGGTCGAAATCACGATCGCCGCCCCTTGCTGCGGCCGTGCTCTCCTGATCCGCCAGCGACGTCAACGCCAGATGGTATCGTGCATGAAGGGCGACCGTCTCATTGAGGGCCGCAATGTCGCGCTGAATCGTCTGCAGCTGCTGTTCCAGGCCCTGCAGGCGATCTTGCGCCGGCATCGGTCCGTCCAGCGGCTGGGCCAGAAAGCGTTCGAGCGCCTTTTCCACGACGATCGCGCGGTTCACGCATCTTTCCTCGGCCGCGCCGGCGAGGCGAGCGAGAATTTCGCTGGAGAGCTGGAAAGTGACTTTGTTCTTCATCGTTCGGACCTCATCTGGTCCGCCGATTAGGTCAGCTTCCCTGGCCTGGCACGCGCAAGATTCGATCGTTCGCAGCCCAGCGCGCGAAAAGAAACTCTGGCGTAGATTCCAAGCTCAGCCCCCCGCGCGCTGGAACGGTCCCGATCGACGCTTCCTCCGCGTCAGGAGCCGGGCTCGCTCGACGGCGGTCTGACGAAATCCTCCGGGATTTCGCGCAGGAAGCTCTGCCCCTTCTGCAGCCGGCGGCCGAGCGCCTCCACAAAGCCTTCGAAACGCTCGCGTCCCTTGACCTGCGCTGTGGCCTGCGCTTCGGATGGCAGCGGGGGCGTCACGGTCAGCCAGAAGCGAACGAACAATGCGTGCGTCTCGGCAAGGATGCCGACATCACGTTCGAGCCGCTGCATCTGCCGCGACAGCCTGTCGAGCCGGCGTGTGAGCGCCGCCTCGCGCCGATCAGCCGCATCCGGCGACAGGAACGACTGAACCGCCGCCTCGACGATGGCCGAGCGCGAAAGCTTCCTGCGATCGGCGAGCTCTACGATCTGCCGCAGCAGCTCCGGCGGGAAGTAGACATTCATTCGATCCCGCATTGGTCTGTCCTCACAAGCCCATGTCATCGCGCGGGTCGAGCGCAGCCTGACGCGCAATCCTCGTCGTGCTGGCATCGCGTAAGCCGACCAGCTGCGGCGTCCCATCATCGTCATCGAACACGACAGAAAACTCGTCCGTCGGATCTACGCTCGTGGTTTCGCTCGCGATCGCTTCGTGCGGCGGCAGCTCCGGCTCGCGTCGCAAGCCGCCATTGGCCTGCTCGTCCCTTGTCTCGGTGGGCACCGTCAGCCGGGATCCGGCGAGCACGGGCGTCAGGGGCGCAAGCGATGACCAGTCATCCGCACCCACAGACGCTCTGGTCCTGGCGATGTCCGGCGGCGGCAGGATGCGCGAGACCAGTCTCTCATCCTCGAAATATCGCACCTTCCTGGCGCGGATCGGTGGTGCGCCGGCGACCATCACGATCTCATCAGCCGCCGGCAATTGCATCACCTCGCCCGGCGTCAGGAGCGGACGCGGCGTCTCCTGGCGCGACACCATGAGGTGACCCAACCATGGCGCCAGGCGATGCCCGGCATAATTCTTCACGGCCCGCATTTCGGTTGCGGTGCCGAGCGCGTCCGAGACGCGCTTGGCGGTTCGCTCGTCGTTGGTCGCGAAGCTGACGCGGACGTGGCAGTTGTCCAGAATGGCATTGTTCTGCCCATAGGCCTTCTCGATCTGATTGAGCGATTGCGCAATCAGGAAGCTCTTGATGCCGTACCCAGCCATGAAGGCGAGAGCGGATTCGAAGAAGTCGAGCCGGCCTAACGCCGGAAACTCGTCCAGCATCATCAGGACGCGATGACGGCTCTGCTTTGCCTTGAGATCCTCGGTCAGACGCCGGCCGATCTGGTTCAGAACCAGACGAATGAGCGGCTTCGTACGTGAGATGTCGGATGGCGGCACGACGAGATACAGCGTCGCGGGCTCCTCCCCTGCAACCAGATCAGCAATGTGCCAATCACATCTCCCCGTGACAGCAGCCACCACCGGATCCCGGTAAAGACCGAGGAATGACATCGCGGTTGAAAGGACGCCCGAGCGCTCATTCTCGGATTTGTTCAGAAGCTCGCGCGCTGTCGATGCCACCACCGGGTGCGGCCCGGCTGCGCCCAGATGATGCGTCGCCATCATCGCCATCAACGTCGCCTCGATCGTGCGCCGGGGGTCGGAGAGGAACGCGGCAACGCCGGCCAAGGTCTTGTCGGGCTCGGCATAGAGAACGTGCAGGATGGCACCGACCAGAAGCGAATGGCTGGTCTTTTCCCAATGATTGCGCTTGTCGAGGGATCCCTCGGGGTCCACCAGCACGTCGGCGACATTCTGGACGTCACGCACCTCGGAGGGCCCTCGCCTGACCTCGAGCAGCGGATTGTAGGCTGAGGCACTCGGGTTGGTCGGGTCGAACAGAAATATGCGGCCGTGCCGCGCGCGGAATCCCGCCGTGAGCTGCCAGTTCTCGCCCTTGATGTCGTGAACGATGGCCGAGCCCGGCCATGTCAGAAGCGAAGGGACCACGAGACCGACGCCCTTGCCCGACCGCGTCGGCGCAAAGCAGAGCACATGCTCGGGTCCGTCATGGCGCAGGTAGCGCGTTCCCAAGCGTCCCAGGACCACGCCATCCGCACCGAGCAGCCCCGCCTTGCGCACCTCGCCCAGCTCGGCCCAGCGCGCGGACCCGTAGGTGGCTGCGGCTTTCGCCTCCCGTGATCGCCAGAGCGACATGCTGATCGCAACCGCGATGGACACGAGGCTGCCACCGACCGCGATAGCCGCACCTTCGGCAAAGATGGAGGGCGCATAGGCATCGTAGATGAACCACCACCAGAAGAACGTCGGTGGGAAGTAGATTGGCCAGCCGGCCAGCATGAACCACGGCATCCCCAATCGCGGTTGGAAGGCGAGTCGCCAGGCCGTCCACTCGGTCGCCGCCCAGATCGCGAGCAGGTTGATCAGCAAGACAGTGAGCAATTGGGTCCATTGGATTCGCGTCGCTGGCATGTGGTGTCTCCGACTGCTAAAGACCGAGATCGCGCTTGCGACCAAGCTGCCATTCGATGCCACCGGCTTTGCCGAGGCCCGTGACCTTCTGACCGAGGCGATGATCGATGTCGCGCGACCACGGGACGAGGTAGAAACCGAGACCATTGTCGATCATGGCGAAGCGGCCGGAGGCCAGGACAAGCCGCTGGCGGTAGATGCCCGCAATCTGTTGGCCGGGGTCGACCTTCAGCTGCGGCGCGCCGTTGGTCGCCGACAGCCGCGCGCCCACGGATTCAAGCTCCTGCCTGCGCAGCGTCTTCAGAAGATCGCGTTGCGGGACGATCTGCTGGCCATGTCTCTGCGCCAGTCCCCGGTCCGCGAGATACTCTGCCCGGCTGCGCAGCGCGCTCCTCACCTCCGCGCCAAATCCGCCGAGGGCCAGGGAGACAGGTTCACGCTCGACCAGCCGATGATCGAGCCAGGTCGCTCCCTCGGCCTTGATCTGATCGACCAGGGCCAGGTCCGAGCGCGTCGCCAGGACCAGGGTCGGCCGCGCCTCGTCCGCAGCGCCAAAGCGCCTGATCTCGACAATGCCGCCAAGCTGAGGCGCCTGCGCAAAGGCCTCGAGCCCGCGGAAGCGAACGTGGTGGGCGCGGCCGTCGATGCCATCGATCACGGCATAGGCTTCGCCGGTCAGCTCGTCGTGGAGTCCACGGTCGACCAACCGCCCCATGATCGATGATGAACCGTTGATCCCATCGATGACGTAGTCCGCAGCGCTCCGCTCCTCACCACGGCGAGCGAACGCCTGATGCATGGTCCTGATGATATCACCACGCGTGCCGAGCTCGCGAAGCTGTCGCTCTGCGCCAAGCTCGACCATCCACTCGTTGGGTCCGGCCGCCGCTGCCAGTCCCAGGCGCTCGAGATATTGCAGGCGCCCTCGCATCAGGCGGTGGACCTCGGGATCTGGACGGCCTGCCACGTGCTGACGGAGATCGATGGCACCCACCTCATCGGACGCCATGCGGATTTCACGATCGAGCCGTGTCCAGCGATCTGCCGTGATCTCTCGTTCGAGGACGTTGCGGATGTCATGCTCCGGCTTCGGACCGAGCTCGAGCGCCACCAGCTCCTCGGCCCGAGAGCGCAGGCCACGGGCGATATAGTCGCGGGCGATGACGAGATCAGCACCGGTCTCATCGACGCCACGGACGAGCAGATGAACGTGCGGATGGTCCGTATTCCAATGATCAACCGCGATCCACTCGAGACGCGTCGACAGATCAGCTTCCATCTGTCGCATCAGATCGCGCGTGAACGCTCTGAGGTCCACCATGTCGGCTGCATCCTCCGGCGAGACGATGAACCGGAAATGATGCCGGTCGTCGCTGCTCCGCGCCCCAAAGGCGGCCTCGTCGGCGTGATCAGCTCGCGCATCGAACATCCTTGCCGGCTCGCCGTCGCGGGTGACCCCCTCCCGCCTGAGATAGGTCAGATGCATCGCCAGCGGCGCCGACCGAAACGCGTGGCCCTTGTGCCTTGCGATGCGGGCCTTCACCGTGACGCGGCGGCCCGAGGCAAAGAGGCGCTCGCGACTGAAGCCGAGACGGCCGCGGCCGAAGGTCGAATGGGTGCGGGCCGGCCGGCGTCCGTCGATCACCGAGGGCAGTGTGACGTGCCCCGCGGCGTTCGCCGCGCGCAGGACGCGATTGATGAAGCTCCTGGCCTTCCTCTCACGCGCCTGGCGTATGCGCCCCGGGCGGATGCGGAATTCGCGCTCTCTGGTGCTCATGCGCGGCATCCCGCGGCAAGGATTGAGGCTATAGTGCCGAAGGCAGCATTGATGTTGTTGAGAAAGAGCATCAGCGCGACACGCGCTCCGACCGGACGGCACGGTTGAACGCGAGCCATGTCAATGGCTTGCTGATCAACAGGCGAGCCGCTTTTATCTTGCGATCGACCGTCGGCAGCTTGCGGCTGACTTTGGACCCTCGCCTCGGCTCTTGGTTTCACGCCCCGCGCCGGCGTGCCGGAAACAACAGCGAAGCAGCGGCGGCCGTGAGGACTGCGACGGACAATCATCATCGAGGCCGACGCATCGCACCGCACGACAACGTCACGAGGAACTCCGCTGCGGTCGGCTTTGTCATTCAAAGCCTCTCGTGCCAACCTCAATGACGACCGTTTCCGATCGCAGCGGCTGCTCATCAAAGTCGGCATGACGTTCGCAGGTCGTGCGCAGAATGCGTGCATCATCACGGCTGCCTCGTCCACACGGGAATGGCACGCCCGATGACGTCCGATGTCGCCGTCGGACCGAAATAGCGTCCATCCAGCGAACTATCCGATTGCCTGTTCATCAGAAAGAGCTCGTCCCCGCCGATGATGCGGCAGCCACGCCAATCCGGCAGCGGCCGGCCCCGTCTGTCGCTCTCTTGCGCGATGCCGACTTCGACTCCATCGATCAGGATGACATGCTCGCGACGACAAACGGCCTGGCCTGGAAGAGCAAGAATGCGCTTCAGCATCGGTACGCCCCTGGGCAGGTAGCCTTCATCCGCAAGCCATCCGGCCAACACGCCGTGGGGCAGGACAACGACGATCTCGTTGGTGACCCATTGCCGGACCGGCCGAACCAGATAGAGGCCGATCGGAACGCTGCCGGAGACATTCCAGATGAGCAGCGGACGCAACCTTGGTCGCCCGACCTCCGTCACGAGCCAAACCCCAGCGAGCATCGCGACGCCAATGGCAAGCCCTTTCGTCATGGCATGATCGTCCTTCGATGCAGCCAGGCCCGATGGCGCAAATCCGTGTAGGGACGCGGCGGTTGTCCGGCGGCCATGCGGTTCTGAACGTGCCACCAATGATCCGGTGCGACATCCGCCGGATCGATGCCGAGCGCCTCGATCGCGTCGATCTGCTTCAGCACCCGCTCGACCTTCGGCCAGCCAAACACCTGCAAAAGGATCGCTGCTCCCGGAGCGACGAAGGGCACGGTCGCACAGGCTTCTCCGGGGCCAACGGCCTGCAGAACGTTGATCCGCGACAGAACCGTGCCGTAGTCGTTCGACGACCAGCGCACGAAGGCAAAGATGCTTCCCGGCGTGAACGCGACCTCCCGGCGATACTGGTCGAGGCGGAGCTCCCGCACGGTTCGACCGAAGCGTATGCGGTTTTCGATCTTTCCCTGCAGCCATAGCAATTGGACACGCGTCAGCTCGCTCATTGGCAAACTCTGAGGTTGACGAAATCTGGACGGCTCTGCGGGCCGGGAATGAGGAACCCGGAGGCGTGTTGAGCGGTCTCCGCTGTCGACAGCAGGAGAAGCCAGCGTGCACCGGCGCCCCAAAGCGCGGGCCCGTTAGACAAAATCCGAAGGATTTTGCAGTTAGGTAAGTTAGAAGGCGGAAAGGACGCGCCAGAGCAAAGGCTTAGGGTCGATTTCGGTCCCCGATGGCACGATGATCCGGTCCTCGATGGCACGCGTCCTCCAGTCCCCGATAGCACGAGACAATTCACAGCTTGTCCCCTGCGGAGCTCGACGGGCGATGCCTGGCGAAACGCCTCGCGACCGGGTCAGTAACGGCGGCTGCGAAGTTCAGCCGTTCGGTGCCGTTTGGATCGCGGGTGAGGACCAGCTCGTAGCCCGGCAGGCGCTGGCGGCGGACGATTTCGCGAAGGTCGTAGGCGAAATGCTTCAGCGGCGAGAGGCTGCCGGACTTGGCATGCAGATAGCCGAGATCGAAGCTCCAACCGCCATCCTGATGACCGCCATGCTTGCGCACGAGCCGATAAAGCCAGCGCTCCAGCCCGCCTGTCAGCGCGAAATAAGCCCGATCGATCGTCAGCACGAGCGCATCGTCAATGACGCCCGAATAGAACCAGTCCGGCAGGATCAGCTGCAATCCGGACGGCCTGCCATGGGCATCCGCCGTCTCCTTCCACTCGTTGATCCAGGAGAAGCGGTGCCGCCGCCGCTCAGCCGGCTGACGAATCGAGGTGAGCACGGTCGTCGACTGCAGCCGATCGAGTCCTGCCTTCAGACGGTCGTAGTCACGCACGCCGGTGCCGCGACCGACAAACGTCAGGATCTCATACGGCGTGGCGGCCATCAGGCGCGACGTCTTCAGTCCGGCGTCGCGAGCCTCGACGATCTGTGACGCCGCCCAGATCAGAACATCCGCATCCCAGATCGTCGCCATGCCATGTTCGGCGACGGCCTCGACCCGAATGGCGACAGGCCCCGCGCGGAAGTCGATCGGCACGACTCGCTTGCTCTTGGCCAGTGAGAAGAACGGATAGGCCATCAGATCCTGCGCATCGCGCGGCGCCAGGTCGCCAGGCAGCGCGCGAAACAGATCGAGCTGATCGCGCTCGGATTTGCGCAAACCTCGCACGTTCAAGCCCGCCCAGCCCGCGACGCGCGACGCTCCTGCCCTGCATAGGGAATGAGACCTGGATGTCGCTTCGCCGGCAGAACGGTGCCCTGGCCAGGATCAGCCGTCGACGTCTTGGTACCGCGATCGGCCCAGGCCTTCAGATCGTCGAGCGCGTACACGACGCGGCCGCCGATCTTGCGATATAAGGGGCCGGTGCCGTAGGTGCGGTGCTTTTCCAGGGTGCGGCCGGACAGTCCAAGGTAACGCGCAGCTTCGGGTGTACGAAGAAAGCGCGGCGGGGGACCGGCTATCTGATCGGGCATCGAGCATCCTCCGGGACAGGTTCGCGCCCTCACGGGTCGTTCGGCGCGTCGACGGACATGATCGACGCGCAGGGGAGCCAGGGGGGATGCCGGAGATCGAGGGGCACGATTTCGGCACCCCCTCGCCTCAAGGAAGCGACTCGTCTTTGCCGCGGCGGGCACAGCCTCAGTGACAGCCCCTATCGGCCACGAGCCGTCTTTTCACCGGTGACTGGTGCGGCTGGGCATAGGAGGCCGATCGGTGGCATGCTGAATGCCGCGCTCAAGGGCAGTTCCGAAAATTCTTTGTTAGCGATCGCCCGCCCGCTGCCATTGGGCGAACTCGCAGACCACCGGCAGGATCAAGTGCGAGCGGCAGCCAGATGACGCCTCAGGCGCGGCCCAGGAACGCTCCGCGTGCGGCTTCCGCCCTGATCTCTTGTCCACGCCCTCAGTCGCCTGGAGAACGATCTGAGTGACGGCCAAGACCGTGGATCGCGGCGCATGCCGCAAGGCGGCTTCGAAGCTTGCTAAAGCTGCGCCGCATATTCGATCGCTTCTACCGCAACTTGAGTTCGGTTGCCTGATCTCGCAAGCCCGCTCAATCCATGCTCGCGACGGACCGCGGCTCGTTTCCAAGCCAAGCGGGACTGCCGTAGTCTCAGGAGCTCAGAGCTACGTCTGATCCGATCCGCGTAGCAAATGATGATAACCCTTCTCAGACATCCACCTCGCCCGCGCCAGATGGCTATCGAAGGCGCGGCGGGCACGCTGGGGTTCGTTGACCGGATCGATGTGCAAGACGAGGCGGGCAACCTCCTCCCAGTCCGCCCCCTCGGATGCTGCATCCAGAAGGCGGAGATAGGTCACAGCATGTTCTTCATCGTAGGCTGTCAGAACGGAATCAGTCGGCGCGAGGTCGGCGACAGTGGGATCGAGCGGCGGAATGGGCATTGGTCAGAACCTGTTCGGAGCGAACACAACCTGTCGACCTGAAAAAGCCGCACGGACCCCGTCGAGATCCGGGCCCGAGACCGCTTTCCAAACGTCTTCAGCTGTCGCTCCCGCATGAGAGAAAGATGTCCGTGTTGAAATGCCGGCAAAGCCGGAGCTGTTTGAGAAGACAATTCGACGCGTCTTTGCCGCCACCATGAAGCGCTTGCGTCTAATTCAAGGCGTTTTGCTGCAAGCGCTCGCTCACGCTTGGCTCGTAGCCTGCATTCGTGTAGCCGACGCAGGTCCAGATTTCATCCCGAGAATAGTACTCACGGCCGATGGTGCCAAAGCGCGCGGGACGCTCGCGTCGAATTCCCACACCACAGAGGACTGGCGATCGGTATCTGAGAACCGCAAACCCAAGTGCGAGTTCCGTGAGCGGCAGAATAGCCCGGATCTCTCGCCGCCGGGCAGGAATGCACACCGCCGTGCAATCCAAGCTATCGATCGAGCTCAAGACCAAGCGCTGCCATTCAGGTTCCCGAACCGCCCGGCCCAGAGATTGAGGACGGCGATGTAGTTGCACCCAAGGCGTAGCGGCTTTCCTTTCAGCCACCGGACTGGAATCAATGCGCCATGCCCATACTCACCCGTCGCCGCGATCCGCGCTCGCCAAACGAGACCTGGCGCATATGCTTCGGCGAAGCCGAGGCAGGAACGATCGCGGAGCGGCCAGAAGCCCCTCCGGTTCGCCCGTCTGGCAGGGTTCTGCGGCTTCTATCCAGGCAGTCATCCAGGCGAGCAACAACTCGGCCGCGCCGGCACCTATGAGCAGGCGCGCGACGCGTTCCAGGCCGCATGGAACGTCTTCCTATCGAATCGGTCACAGCAAGAATTTCGACGAATGGCGCCAGCATCAGGCCTTCGTCGCCTGGAAGGATCAGATGTGGGAGGCCGGATGTCCTCTGCCCACCCAGACCAAGTCAGGCCGCTCGCGCTGCTTCTGCGGCGCGATGATTGACCTGAAGACAAGTCCCGAGCACATCTCCACTCGTCAGATGCCAGCCGCGAGACCGCCTATTCCGGGATCATCATGATGATGAGCGATCTCTTGTCTGATTGCGAAATTCGGTGCAACCCTATCAGGATCCATTTTCGACCGATGAGTCTATATGCATACGTTGATCGAGCACTACCGATGCCGGTTGATTGGCTTGGATCTGGCCCACGTGTGGCGCGGCTACGGCTCGGCGATCTTTCTCGAGTTCGGCGAACTCCGGGAGCGGACACATAGAAACGGCGAACCACGTAGCCCAGGCGGGGCGAGTTTGGCGTCATGATCCAGTGGAGTTGGAGGATTGAACGGGGCAACTCTATCCTGTGCGGAAGTTCGAATGACGACTCCCTTTGGGAACCGATCTTCTTCGGCCTCAAGAATGCCAAGGCAATCGAACTTCAGCTGTTTGGACAGCTTGCCGAGATAGCGATCGGTCTTTCAAATGGGCATAGAATCGTTTCCTTCATGACCGCCGACGGAGATCCGCAATGGACGCTATTTGATCGGAGCTCTAAACCAGATCGCCGGCTCTGTGTCCGCGATGGGAAGGTACTGGAAGAAAGATCGACCTGACGCCCGCAAGGCCCGCTCTTGTCTACGAGGTCGGCTTGCTTGCCGTTCCCTGGCGATGGTTCGATGTCGAGCAGGCATTTACATGCTTGTCGATCAGAATGGTGAGCGTCAACGTCGCACTACTCAGGCAGCCCTACGGCCCGCAATGCAGCGCCAAGAACGTCCGCCAGCTCTGGTGCACAGTTCACGCCGGAAAACTGGCGGCTGTAGCGAAAGGTCGGATGAAGTTCGAGCACTCGCGCAGCAGCGACCCTCGCCTGCTCTAGTTGACCGAGTCTGACGAGCGCAGCAGCCAACTGCACATAGGTGATGCTGTGTGCTGGATTGGCCTGAACGGATTTGTAGGCAGCGCGACAAGCCTCCTGGTGGTGGCCCCGCAATAGATAACTCATCGCCTGCGCATCGAAGGCGGCGAAAGCCCATGGATCGAACGGACTAAGCCGCATGCCCTGCTCGCTCCACTCGATGGCCCGCTCTGCCTCTCCGCTCCATCCGAGAATCACGCTACCGAGAATGTAGGTCAGCGCCGATGACGGACTGATGGCAAGCGCGGCTTCGAAGGCGGCGAAAGCAGCGCCTCGATCATGCCCATCCATGCCGATCGAAAATCCTGCAAGCGTCAGCGCTGTCGCATCATCCTGACCGTGGAGGATCGCGGAACGAGCATGGCGTATTGAGGCGGCACGATTTGTTTCTTGCAGGCCGGCACGTAGGAAGAGGCAATGGTGGCACATTGCCGCGTTACCGTATGCCAGTGCGTACGCAGGATCGAGTTCGATTGCACGTTCGAGCGGCACGAGCGCACGCGTCACCCGCTCGGGCATCCCGGAATCGACGTCCAACTGGGCCCGCAATACGAGGTCATAGGCATCGAGGTTCTCGGGACGCTTGCGCTTCACTCGATCAATTTCGGCACGCCGCACACTCGGTGCGATCGCCCCAACAACCGACAGCGCGATCTCGTCTTGCAGCGCGAAAATATCGATGAAGCGGCGGTCGTAGCGCTCGGACCACAGATGCGCGCCGGTCGATGCGTCGATCATCTGAGCGGTCACGCGCAAGCTGCCGCCGGCCCTCCGCACGCTGCCTTCGAGCACATAGCGCACGCCGAGCTCGCGCCCAACCCGCTCGATGTCGACTGCTTGCCCCCGATAGGTGAAGCTTGAATTACGAGCGACCACGAACAGCGATTTGATGCGCGACAAACCGCTGATGATGTCGTCGACCATGCCATCTGCGAAATATCCCTGTTCGGGGTCGCCGCTCAGGTTCGAAAATGGAAGCACGGCCACGGATGCCTTCTCGGGCGGCACGAGCGCCGGACCTATCTGCCCACCGCGCGGGTCGCTGCGTGTGACCGCGGGACCGATATAGCGATAGCCACGGCGCGGTAGCGTTTCGATCCAGCTCTCGGCGTCCGCCGCCTCGGCCAACACCCGGCGTAGGGCCGCGATCTGAACCGTGAGGTTGTTGTCGGCAACCGCTCGTCCGCCCCAGCCGGCTTCGATCAGCGCATCCTTGGACACAGGCGCGCCCGCCAGGTCGAGCAGCAGCCGCAGCAGCGCGACGGAGCGCTGCCCGAGCATGATCGGCTCGCTTCCATACGAGAGGATGCCAGCCTCCGGATCGAGGCGGAACGGACCGAATTTGTAGACGTCGTCGCTCACTGCCATGCGAAGCTTTTAGCAAATTTTTGGCAGCTGTTTCACGACTCCGGGGCAGACCCGGCAGATTGTCGCGGCGGTTGCCGGCGCAAGGGCGCGGCCCGCGGAGGGAGCACAAATGAGCGCGAAACCAGTCATCCGCATGGTCGGCGAGACCAAGGGCGTCATGTTGCGTGGCCATCCGATGGTATTCCTCGTCACCGGCGAGGATACAAAACACACGAGCATGTTTGACTGGACAATCCCGGCGGGGTTCGCCACCGGGCTGCATGTTCACCGAGTGCAGGAGGAGACCTTCTACTTGCTTGAAGGTGAATGCGAGTGGCATGCCGGTGAAAATACCATCCGTGCAACGCCGGGAACCTATCTGTTCATCCCTCCGGGCGTACCGCACAATATCACCAATGTGAGCGACAAACCGGCCCGGGTGCTGATGACCGTCTCTCCGCCTGGTCACGAGCGCTATTTCGAAGAGCTTGCGAAGCTCACTGCTCACGGCGCCCCCGATCCGAAGGCGCTTTCCGAGCTGCGAGACCGCTACGATACCGACCAGTTATCGACGCTGACAACACGAACCTAAACCTGGTCCTGCGGCGCAATGGCCGCTTGTGCCTCGATACGGACCCGTAGGGTATGGCCAGGGCGTCCGATCCCGGATTTCAAGCGCAATTGAGTGGTGCGAGAGCAGGAAGGTCGCTCTGCCCCATCGCGGAATTGAGGACCGGAAGCTGGGTGCTATGAGCAGACCCAGCCGAATGACTACTAGCAGCTTCGCTCAGAGGTTCCGCGTTCCTAGCGAGGCTCATCGTTTTTTCTCCGCATTTGTCTCCGACGGGCTCTGAAGGATAGCGCAGCGGTTCGATCCATGTTGTCTCAGGCCTGCTCGTCTTCGGATTGATTGTCGCCCTCATCGAGCCTTTTCATGCTTTCAAGAATCTTCAGCAGATAGTGCAGAGCGTGCACCGTATCGTTGACGGAAAAATCCGCCAGCACGTGATCGTAATAGGTATGAATCTTCGGCAGCGCGAGCGTCTGCCAGACATGGCGCCCGGTCTCCGTCATCGTGACGAGCCTTGATCTACGGTCGCGCTCGTCCTGAGCGATTGTCACGTGTCCGTCGCGCTCCATACGGCCGACGAGTCCCGCGAGGTTCTGTCGGCTGACCATGAGGTACTCGGCAAGGTCGCCGATGCTCATCCCGCTCTGCGCCTTGGGGCGGGACAGCGCGCCCAGCACGGCCCATTGCTGGGTCGTCAGCCCCTCCTCCTGCACGGCCCTCGACCCCGTTTTATGCAACATATTAGCACATTGATAGAGCCTAAAAAACAATCGGTTAGCCAGCTGAATCTTGGTGTCTTGAGATTTTTCGCCTGAAAGCACAGGGTTTTCCATCATTGCTCCACTTGCATCCTCGGTCATCGCATGCTATTTAAGACAATATGTTGCATAAATAGTCACTGCTCAAGCGAAGATCGCTCAAAAAGGCGACTCCGGCAATTTCGACAGGGAGGATGCGAGGATGGCACGTTTCGACGGCAGGACGGTCATCGTGACCGGCGGCGGCGGTGGAATCGGGGGCGCGACATGCCGCCGGTTTGCGGCCGAAGGCGCAAGGGTCGCCGTGTTCGATCTCAACCCGGAAGCCGCCGAAACGGTCGCGGCCGGCATTCGCGGCGCTGGACAGACCGCCGAGGCCTTTCGCTGCGACATCACCGACCGCGCGAGCGTCGATGCCGCGCTCGCTGCCGCCGAGGCAAAGCTCGGCCCGATCGATGTCCTCGTCAACAATGCAGGCTGGGATATCTTCAAGCCGTTCACCAAGACCGAGCCGAAGGACTGGGAGCGCCTGATCGCGATCAATCTGACCGGCGCTCTGCACATGCACCATGCCGTCCTGCCCGGCATGGCGGCCCGCCGGTCCGGCCGGATCGTGAATATTGCATCGGACGCTGCGCGCGTCGGCTCGTCGGGCGAGGCGGTCTATGCCGCGTGCAAGGGCGGGCTCGTCGCGTTTTCCAAGACGATCGCGCGCGAGCACTCCCGCCACAACATCACGGTGAACGTGGTGTGCCCGGGACCGACGGATACGGCTCTGTTCGCCGACTACAAGCGGGGCGCAGGCAATCCGGAGAAGCTGGTCGAGGCCTTCACGCGCTCGATCCCGCTCGGCCGCATTGGCCAGCCGGATGATCTTCCCGGCGCCATTCTTTTCTTCGCCAGCGATGACGCTGCATTCGTGACCGGACAGGTGCTCAGCGTGTCCGGCGGACTGACAATGAACGGCTGAACAGGAAAAGACGGGAGGAATACCATGCAGTTTCAGGATCTGATCTATGAGGTCCGCAACGGCGTCGCCTGGATCATCATCAACCGTCCGGACAAGATGAACGCCTTTCGCGGCACGACCTGCGACGAGCTGATCAAGGCTCTCTACAAGGCAGGGTACGACAAGGATGTCGGCTGCATCGTGCTCGCCGGCGCCGGCGACCGCGCCTTCTGCACCGGCGGAGACCAATCGGCGCACGACGGCAACTACGACGGGCGCGGCACGATCGGCCTGCCGATGGAGGAGTTGCATACGGCCATTCGTGACGTTCCCAAGCCTGTCATCGCCCGCGTGCAGGGTTTTGCGATCGGTGGCGGCAATGTGCTGGCGACGATCTGCGACATGACCATCTGCTCGGAGAAGGCCATCTTCGGCCAGGTCGGTCCCAAGATGGGCTCTGTGGATCCTGGTTACGGCACCGCCTTCCTCGCCCGCGTCGTCGGCGAGAAGAAGGCGCGAGAGATCTGGTACATGTGCCGGCGCTATTCCGGCAAGGAAGCCGAGGCGATGGGCCTTGCAAACCTCTGCGTGCCGCACGACGAGTTGGACCGGACGGTGCAGGCCTGGGGCGAGGAGCTCTGTGAACGCAGCCCGACCGCTATCACCATCGCCAAGCGCTCCTTCAACATGGACACCGCCCACCAGGCCGGCATCGCCGGCATGGGGATGTATGCCCTGAAGCTCTATTACGACACCGAAGAATCCCGCGAAGGCGTGAAGGCGCTCACCGAGAAGCGGAAGCCGGAATTCCGGAAGTTCGTGAAGTAGCAGCACAGGCGGCATCGCTGCTGGCGATGCCGTGCCGTCTGCCCTTCGGAGACGTCTCCGAGGGGCAGCCATGCGAACGTGACCAGATCCGGGAGGACGTGCCGATGAATCCGTATCTCGACGAAGACCTCGTTGCGCTTGGCGACCAGGCGCGCCGCTTCGCGACAGACAGGCTGGTTCCGGGATTTCAGGAGCGCGACCGCACCCGCGTTCTCGATCGCGGCCTGATGAAGGAGATGGGCACGATGGGTTTCATCGCCCCCGAACTGCCCGAGCAATATGGCGGCCTCGGCATGGCGACCCTCGCGGCCGGCGTCATCCACGAGGAGATTGCCCGCGCCGACCTCTCGATGTCCTACATCAATCTGTTGGCCTCGCTGAACGGACAGATCCTGTCACAGCACGGCAAGCCAGAGATCGTGACACCCTGGCTCACGCGCCTCATGGCCGGCGAGGCCCTGTTCGCGATTGCGCTCACCGAGCCGCGCGGCGGATCCGACGCGGCCAATCTGCGGCTGCGGATCGAGCGCGATGGTGACGACTACATCGTCAATGGCGAGAAGACCTCGATCTCGGCTGCGGACCAGGCCGATGCGGCCGTCGTATTCGGACGGACCGGCACGGTCGAAGCCGGCGCACATGGCATCACCGCGTTGCTGATCCCGCTCGACCTGCCCGGAATCACGCGCTCGCGGTTCGACTGTCATGGCCAGCGCGCCATCGGACGCGGGTCGCTGTTCTTCGAGAACGTGCGTGTACCCGGCGCGCATCGCCTCGGCGACGAGAACAAAGGCTTCGTGCAGGTCATGCAGGGGTTCGACTTCTCGCGCGCGCTGATCGGACTGCAGGTGCTGGCGGTGGCGCGCGCGGCGCTCGACGAAACCTGGCAGTATGTCGCGCAGCGGCAGGCGTTCGGCAAGACCTTGTCGGCCTTCCAAGGCGTCTCGCATCCCCTCGCCGATTTCGATACGCAGGTCGAGGCTGCACGACTGCTCTGCCTGCAAGCGTTGTGGCTGAAGGACAAGGGCCTCCCCCACAGCGCCGAGGCGGCGATGTGCAAATGGTGGGCGCCGAAACTCGCCTACGACGTGATCCATCAATGCCTGCTGATGCACGGCCATGGCGGCTACGACCGTGGCGTGATGGAGCAGCGGTTGCGCGACGTCCTCGGCTTCCAGATCGGTGACGGCACGGCGCAGATCATGAAAACGATCATCGCACGCGCGCGCGCGGGACGCTCGGCCGTGCCTGCCTGACATCAAACAACGAACGAACGGGAGGGGAAGCCATGGAATTCGATGCCGTCTTGCTCGGGCCGCGCCGCGCGGCCAGCATTGCCAATGGCCACTGGCACGACCGAACCATCAACGACGATCTTGACGCCTGTCTGGCGACGTGCCCGGACAAGATCGCTTTGACCGCAGTCCGCCTCGACACCGACACCGACACCGTGCGTCGCTTCACCTATCGCGAGATGGCAGCGCTGGCGGACCGGATGGCGATCGGGTTGTCGCGCCTCGGCGTCGGCCGCAACGACGTCGTTGCCATGCAGCTTCCCAACTGGTGGCAGTTCACGCTGCTCTACCTTGCCTGCAGCCGGATCGGCGCCGTCATCAACCCGCTGATGCCGATCTTCCGGGAGCGCGAGCTCTCCTTCATGCTTCGGCACGGCGAAGCCAAGGTGATGATCGTCCCTAAGGCGTTCCGCAACTTCGACCATGAGGCGATGCTGAGGGGCCTCATGCCCGAGCTTCCGTCGCTTACGCGCCTCGTCGTCATCGGCGGCGGCGGTGCCGACGATTTCGACGCGCTGCTGACGTTGCCGGAATGGGAGACGGCGACGGATGCGAAGGCCATCCTCGGCTCGGCCCGCCCCGGCCCGGACGACATCACGCAGCTCATCTATACGTCGGGAACGACGGGCGAGCCGAAAGGCGTGATGCACAGCGCGAACACGCTGATGGCCAACATCATTCCCTATGCCCAGCGCCTGAAGCTCGGCGCCGACGACGTGGTCCTGATGGCCTCCCCGATGGCCCATCAGACCGGCTTCATGTACGGCCTGATGATGCCGATCATGCTGAAGGCCAGCGCCGTCCTGCAGGATGTCTGGGAGCCGAACCGGGCGGTGGACCTGATCCGCGCCGAGAAGGCGACCTTCACGATGGCATCCACGCCGTTCCTGACGGATCTGACCCGCACCGTGACCGAGACCGGCAAGCCGGTGCCCTCTCTCAGGAGCTTCCTGTGCGCGGGGGCGCCGATCCCAGGTCCGCTGGCCGAGCAGGCCCAGGCGGGCCTCGGCGCCAAGATCGTCTCGGCCTGGGGCATGACGGAGAATGGCGCGGTCACGCTGATCAACCTGGATGACGACGACAAGCTCGCCTCGACCACCGATGGCTGCCCTCTCCCCGGCGTCGAGCTGAAGGTGGTGGATGCCGACGGCAAGCCGCTGCCGCCGCGACAGTCCGGCAAGCTCCTCGTGCGCGCCTGCTCGAACTTCGGCGGCTACCTCAAGCGGCCGCAGTGGAACGGCACCGACGCCGAAGGCTGGTTCGATACCGGAGACCTGGCCTACATCACGCCCGCCGGCTACATCCGGATCAGCGGACGCTCGAAGGACGTCATCATTCGTGGCGGAGAAAACATTCCCGTCGTCGAGCTCGAGGCGCTGCTCTACAAACATCCCGCAGTCGCACAGGTCGCGATCGTAGCCTATCCCGACGAGCGCCTCGGCGAGCGGGCATGCGCCGTCATCGTACCCAAGGCCGGACAGACCATCGAGTTCCCCGGGATGGTCGAATTTCTCAAATCGCACAAGCTCGCGATCCAGTACATTCCAGAGAAGCTCATCGTGCGCGACGCGATGCCGTCGACGCCGTCGGGCAAGATCCAGAAATTCAGGCTGCGCGACATGCTGAAGGCCGGCGAGCTCTAGGCTCGCTCACGCGCCCCGCGCGTCCCGGCTGCACTTCTCGAATCTGTCAATCGAAACGCGCCGGCGGCGCGATGGAGAACGCGCGTGCAAGACGAAGTCATACTAATCGAACGCAACGGACGTGTCGGACTCGTCACGCTCAACCGTCCGAAGGTGATGAATGCGCTGAACGACGAGCTGATGGACAGGCTCGGCGCAGCGTTGCTGGATCTCGACGCCGATAACGCGATAGGCGCCATCGTGATCGCGGGGTCGGCAACGGCATTCGCAGCTGGCGCCGACATCGCAGCAATGGCGGACTGGGGCTACAGCGACGTCTACAATTCCAACTTCATCACGCGCAACTGGGAAACCATTCGCCGGGTGCGCAAGCCCGTCATTGCCGCCGTCGCCGGGCTGGCGCTCGGCGGCGGATGTGAGCTCGCGCTGGCCTGCGACATCATCGTCGCGGGCCGCAGCGCCAAATTCGGGCTGCCGGAGATCAAGCTCGGTCTCCTGCCCGGCGCGGGCGGCACGCAACGGCTTCCTCGCGCCATCGGCAAGGCGAAGGCCATGGACATGTGCCTGTCGGCCCGCACCCTCGACGCCGACGAAGCCGATCGCTACGGCCTGGTCGCCCGCGTCGTCGACGACGAACGGCTTCGCGAGGAGACCATGCGGCTCGCGTCGACCATCGCCTCGTTCTCCGCGCCAGCGCTGATGGCGCTCAAGGAATGCGTGAACCGCGCCTTCGAGCAGCCGCTGAGCGAAGGGACGCTCTTCGAACGTCGCGAACTCCACGCCCGCTTTGCAACTGCGGATGCGCGCGAAGGCATGAAGGCTTTCCTGGACAAGCGCAAGCCCGTCTTCGTCCACCGCTAGCTTTGGGCCATGTGATCCCTTCCATTCCATTCGACAGGAGCGCTCGATGTCCATGACGGCCCGCCAGATCTTCCAGTTTGACGATCCTCTTTCCCTCGACGGGCAGATCACCGATGAGGAGCGCGCCGTCCGCGACACCGCGCATGCCTATTGCCAGGAGCAGCTGCTGCCGCAGGTGCTGGACGCCTTCCGCCATGAGACGACCGACCCCCGTCTTTTCAGAAGCATGGGCGAGCTCGGGCTGCTCGGACCGACGACCCCATCGCAGTATGGCGGCGCGGGCCTGAACTACGTCTGCTACGGGCTGATTGCGCGCGAGGTCGAGCGGGTCGATTCAGGCTATCGATCGATGATGAGCGTTCAATCCTCGCTGGTCATGGTTCCGATCTGCGAGTTCGGCACCGAGGCGACCCGGCAAAAATATCTTCCCAAGCTCGCGTCCGGTGAATGGATCGGCTGCTTCGGCCTGACCGAGCCGAACCACGGCTCTGATCCGGGCGGCATGATCACGCGGGCGCGCAAGGTGGCCGGTGGCTACAGCCTGTCCGGCGCGAAGATGTGGATCACCAACAGTCCGATCGCCGACGTGTTCGTGGTCTGGGCAAAGGACGATGACGGCGCCATTCGCGGCTTCGTTCTGGAGAAGGGCTGGAAGGGCCTCAGCGCGCCGGCCATTCACGGCAAGGTCGGGCTGCGCACCTCGATTACCGGCGAGATCGTGCTCGATGACGTCTTCTGTCCCGAGGAGAACGCCTTTCCCGAGGTGCGCGGTCTCAAGGGACCGTTCACCTGTCTCAACAGCGCGCGCTACGGCATCGCCTGGGGAGCGCTCGGCGCTGCCGAGGACTGCTATCTGCGCGCCCGGCAATATGTGATGGACCGCAAGCAATTCGGCCGCGCGATCGCGGCGAACCAGCTGGTCCAGAAGAAGCTCACGGACATGCTGACGGAGATCACCATCGGGCTCCAGGGCTGCCTGCGACTCGGCCGTCTCAAGGACGAGGGGGCCGCCCCCGTAGAGATCACGTCGATCATGAAGCGCAATTCCTGCGGCAAGGCGCTCGAGATCGCCAGGACCGCACGCGACATGATGGGGGGCAACGGCATCAGCGACGAGTTCGGTGTCGCCCGCCATCTCGTCAATCTCGAGGTCGTCAATACCTACGAGGGAACGCACGACATTCACGCGCTTATCGTCGGGCGCGCGATCACGGGCATCGCTGCATTCAACTGAACGCCTCCGAGGCGCTGGCCCCAGTCAGATCAACCAACAACCAAATTGCAGGAGGAAACCTATGAACACTGTTCTAAAGGCAAGTGCCGTACTGCTCGCTCTCGTGCTCGGCGCTTCGGGCGCAGTCGCCCAGACACCGGTCAAGATCGGCGTGCTCAGCGATATGTCGGGGCCCTATTCCGATTTCAGCGGCCCAGGGTCTCTGGAGGCAGCCAAGCTGGCGATCGAGGACTTCAACGCGGGCTCGAAGAAACTGTCCGTCGAGCTCGTCTCGGGCGATGCGCAGAACAAGACCGACATCGCCGGCGCGATCGCTCGCCGCTGGATCGATGCCGAAAGCGTCGACATGATCATCGACATCCCGACCTCCGGCATCGCCCTCGGGCTTGCGGGCCTCGTGAAGGACAGAAACAAGGTCCTGATCGCAACCACGGCGGGCACCTCCGAGCTGACCGGAAAATCCTGCACGCCGAACACGCTGCACTGGACGTGGGATACATGGTCCAATTCCCACGGCACGGCCGAGGCCATCGTCAGGAACGGCGGCAAGAGGTGGTACTTTCTCACGGCCGATTACACCTTCGGCACGACCATGGAGAAGGAAGCTGGAGACGTCGTCAAAGCCAATGGCGGCGCGGTTCTTGGCTCCGTCCGGCACCCGCTCGACGCGATGGATTTCTCGTCCTTCCTGATGCAGGCCCAGGCTTCGAAAGCGGAGATCATCGGCCTCGCCAATGGCGGCACCGATACGATCAACGCGATCAAGACGGCCGGCGAGTTCGGCATCGTCGCCGGCGGGCAGAAGCTGGTCGGCCTGGTGCTCTTCATCAACGACATCCATGCGCTCGGCCTGAAGGCGGCCAACGGGCTCATGCTGACCACAGCCTATTACTGGGATCTGAACGACAAGACACGGACCTTCGCTGAGCGGTTCGCCAAGCGCAACAACGGCAAGGTGCCCTCGATGAGTCAGGCCGGCACCTATTCGGCCACGCTGGCCTATCTGCGGGCCGTCGAGACGGTCGGCCATTCCAAGGACGGCGCAGCCGTCGTTGCGGCGATGCGCGACGCCGGCACCTTTGACGATCCACTGTTTGGCAGGACCGCCGTGCGCGCCGACGGCCGGGTCGTTCACGACATGTATCTGGTCGAGGTGAAGAAGCCAGAGGAATCGAAAAAGCCGTTCGACTACTACAAGGTGATTGCCACGATCCCGGCCGATCGCGCATTTCGCCCTCTGGCCGACGGCAACTGCCCGTTGGCGCAATAACGTCTCGGTTGCTTCCCGACGTCAGACCAGCGAGGAGCAATCCGCGCAGCCGGAACGGCCAGCCGACTGCGATGCGCCCCGCCCAGCAGATCCGGACGGGGCGCGATCGGTTCACTCGGCGGTCTTGCGCGGCCGCGACCACAGGAGCGTGTAACCCTCGCCGCCCTCGTCGTCGAACAGGTTGGCGTAGATCGGGGCGTTGAAGGAGGGGTCGTCGAGCTTGAGCGAGAGATAGTCGCGTCCCTCCTCGGAGCGACGTGCCCAGGCGGCGCCGATCTCGACACGCCCGGCGTAGACGCGGTGGCTGGGCGCATTCTCGCTGGAGCGGTTGGCCTCGGGGACGATGCGCACGCCCTTGGCCTTGAGGCTCAGGGTGATGATCTCTCCCTGGAAATCGTCGCCGACCTTCTTGAAGGAACCGATGGAAGCCATTTTGTCTCTCCTTGGCTGTTTCGGGCCACGACCACCGCGGCCTCGATGGCGCATCTCGGACGAAAGGCGAGCGACGGCGCACCCGAAGGGCTGAAGCGGCAGCGGAGGACGGCGCCGGCCAACTTTCTTGTCCCGCGAGGAATGGGCTTCAGCCCAGGGGAAGAAAGTTGGCCGGCGGCGTTGCGCTAAGGCGATCGAGGCGCAGCCGGCCTTCGGCCAGATCAAGCCATCACGAGGCAAGGTACGTCGCAGTCTGATCAGCTCACGGGAGAGACATGGTACATTGAGGCTGCACAAGAGATCGGGATGATCAGGCGTAAGATCAGAAGCCACGGAGAAGAAAAGCGAGTGCTGATGTGTGCTCCTGGCTGCCAGACGTCCGTCACGCCCGGCGAAAGGCCGGGGACAGTCGAGATCCGAAAGGGGGTCCAGCCGTTTCAAGCAGGGTCGCGACTAGCTCTCCGATGGAGCTCGACGCCCCGTCGTTCAGCGCTAGCGATCCGATTAAGCTGCTTGAGAACGAGGCAAGAGGCCGTGACGAAAAGCAATTGTTGCGGGATTGCAGGGATCGTCGCCCAATCAGCGCGTCAGACGACCAAGGCGCTCCCACGCCACCACGTGCAACACGATTCGAGCAGACATGCATCTCGACGACGAGTGCAGAGAATCGCTTGGGATATCGGCGCGGGCCGCTTCAGCAAGAAGAGATTCAGAGTTAACGCGCTCACGCGCCGCCTTGGCCAGGAGTCCACACCGGAATGCCAAGCCTGCTCGCCTTGTCGGCGAGGTTGCCCTGGATCCCCGAGCCGAGAGAAAAGGGATCTGATCGATTGGAGGCCGCGCGCATCAGTGGATGGCGGCATACATGATCTTCTCTTCGGTCGCTTCGATCGCCGAGAATTCTTCGACGACCTTGCCTTGCCTTGATACCAGGATCCGATCGGATAGCGCGATGATCTCCGGCAAATAGGAGGATATCACGACCACGGCTCTGCCTTCATCGGCGAGCCTGTTGATCAACTCGTGAATTTCGACGATGGCCCCGACGTCGACCCCGCGCGTCGGTTCGTCAAAGATGATCAGCTCCGGTTCCTGAATCAATGATTTCGCGATGACAACCTTCTGCTGATTGCCGCCGGAAAGCTCGACAACCTTGACTTCGTCGCCGATGGCGCGAACCTTGAGACGTTCGATCCAGGTCTTACCGACCTCATGTCTTTCACGACGTGACAACCAGGCTCGCCCTACCGGAAACTTGGCAAGCAGACCCAGATAGATGTTGCGCGCGATCGAGGCCGTCTCGAAAAAGCCCTCCACCTTGCGGTCTTCGGTGACATAGGCGATTCCGGCCTTCACGGCCGGCGCGGGCACGCGGTATCGCACCGACTTGTCGTTGAGCAGAATTTCTCCACCGTGAAAGAAATCACGCTTCAGAATACCCGAGACGATCTTAAAGGTCTCGGTTCGGCCCGAGCCGACCAGTCCGAACACGCCCGTGATCTGGCCCGCGAACACCGACAATGAGTTGTTCCTGACCATCGGCGCCATTTTGAGATTCTGTATTGTCAACACGCGCCTGCCGGCCGGGCGCACTTTGTCCTTCCGCACACCGTAGAGCGTATTCGAGAGATTTCGGCCGACCATGGCCTGAACGATGCGCGCTCGATCGAATCCCGAGGCGTCGTCGGTGACGACGTGCTTGCCGTCCCGCAGGACAGTAATGCGATCGGCCAGCAGCAAGGCTTCTTCGAGCGCGTGCGAGATGAAGACGATCGAAACACCGCGCCTCTTCAAATCCCGCACCAAATCGAAGAAATACTTCTTCTCCTCTGGCGTAAGCGTCGCCGTGGGTTCGTCAAAGATGATGACTTTCGCCTTGTGCAGCACGGCGCGGGCGATTTCGACCATCTGCTTCTTGGCCGCGCCCAGGCCGCCGACGGTCGCCGTCGGCGCGACGTCGAAATTGAGAGATTGGAGGAACTGCTGAGCCGCGATGTAGATGCCACGCAGCCGATTATAAAATCTCTCCTGACCGAGAAACAGGTTTTGCGCCACGGTCATCGTCGGCACCAGACTGTTTTCCTGAAACACCATTGCGATGCCAAGATGCCGCGCCTCCAGCGGCGTTCTGGGAGACACCGCGACGCCATCGACCGTCATTGCACCTGACGTCAAGGCCACGACGCCGGCCATGACCTTGGTCAAGGTCGACTTGCCTGCGCCGTTCTCGCCGACCAGCGCGTGGATCTCGCCCCGCCGCAGCTCGAAATCGACGCCCTCGATCGCTGGCACGCCGGCATACAGCTTGGTTGCCTTCGACAGGGACAGGATGACCTCGCTCATGGAAGGACCTCCCGGCCAAGGGTTGCAAGAGGCAGCCTGAGCACCCTGCCCGGCCCCTTTGCGATCATGACGAGGTCGGCGCCGAATTCGACGGCAGCGACGATGCCGTGATTGACGCCATCAGCGCGGCTATGAAGCGAATAAACCGGCAGTCCGTCGGCACCGAGCCGGATGACGAGTCCGTACGACCGTGGGGGAGCCCACGGCTTCATGACACCCATGGTCTTGATGTGCGCTCCCTGCAGCGGTTCCTTGAAGGACTGGCCGGACCTGAGCCGTGGTGCCACCCAATAGTCAGGCTCGATCTCAGCAATCATGCGGCGCCGGTAGGCCGGTTCGCGCAGCACGAACTCGACCAATTGCGTGCGGGCGATAAACGCCGTCAGCCAGAAGCCGCCGCCATGCGCCGGTGCAAGCCGGGAGGGATAGACCGGCAGGTGACCGAGCACGACCGTGCGCGTGCCGCCGGGTGCGATCGAGACCAGACGGTGCCGCCAGCTTTCACTGACCAGCACGTCGTTGCCGTTTGCGACGGCACCGAAGGCGTAGCGAAGCCCGCCCGCAAGCTGCTGCATCGCCTGCGTCCGCGGATCGAGCCTGAAGACACGGCCGGTATCACCGAGCTCCATCAGGTCGCGCGCCCAATCGCCAACCTCATACGAGGACGAACCATCGGTTGCGATCAGGGCGCCGTCGCCTGCAGGCGCAAGCGCGTTGACGGCGCGCAACTCACCGGTAAATATCGAGACCGGCGTCTTGGCGGTGATGGCATCATAGATATGAACCTCAGTGCCGCCAATGGCAACGGCTAGACCGCCGGACGGAAGCATCGCCAACGCAGAGATCGGCCGCGCAAACCTGCGGATCTCCGCAGGCGACGACCCGGTCCAACGCAGGAGTCGCGCGCCGTCGGCGATGAGAAGGGAACGGCCGTCGGACGCAATATCCTCCGGTGCTTCACATTCGAGGAGCGTTTCGGCTGCCTCGAGCACCTGATTGGCCTTCAGCGCCCCGTCGAACGACGGAACGGTGATGGTCGCATCGCCACGGCCGAGCAAGCGGTTTGCGAATTCACGGATGGCGGCGATCACGAATGCCTCCTCCAGCGCGTATCGTAGTGTACGAAGTCCGGATCGGCGTTCTCCAGCTTGAAGCGCCCGATCCTGTTGTTGGCGATGCCGCCGAGATAGAGATAACCGCGGTGTTCCCGCATCGAGGTAATCATCGGGTGATTGACGCCCTTGAGGTCCCAGAGGGATTCCAGGATCTGGCCCTGCTCGTTGAACTTGACGACGCACCCGGTGTTGATGTTCGGAAATAGCCATTCGTCGATCGGCACCCGCTTGGCCATGCGCCGCCGGAAGCCCGGCATCTGCCACGCCAAGTCGAGCGAAGGGCTGCGCATGCCGACCAGCGCCAGCCAATAGTTGCCATCCGACGCCAGATTGATGTTGTCGGGATAGCCCGGCAAGTTATCCATGACGGTCTCGACCGCGCCTTTCTTCGGACCAGCGAACCAGTATCGCTTGATCGAGCAGCCGAAGGTCTCCGCGAACAAGATCGACTGACCGTCGCTGGCAACAGCGACGCCGTTCGGAAACTTAAGTCCGCGCAGCACGGTGTGGGTCATTCCACTCTTCGTGTCGTAGCAGATGATGCGACCGTTGCCGCGGGCCTCCAGCCCGTCGACCGGCCACTCATCCATCTCGTAGCGAACGGTCGCCTCGGAGAAGAAGATCAGTCCGTCATCGGTGATGTCGAGATCGTCGGCGAGCCGCAGACGGCTGTCGTCATTCACCGAATACAGGCTGCGGTTGGTCTCGTCGGTGGCCTTCTCCACGGTTCCGTCGGGCGTGATGCGGTAGAGACCCATACCGCCGATGCAGACATACAGATTGTCCTGGCGGTCGAACGCCATTCCGAGCGGCTGGCCGCCGATATGGGCGAACACCTCCATCCGCTCGTAGTCCGGCGGAAAGAACCGGATGATGTCACCGTGACGGGAGCCGGCATAGAGCACGTCGTTGCGGTCGAGAATGACATCCTCCGGCGCCTCGATCCGTCCGAGCCCGATGAGAGACACATCGCGAAGCTTGTCGTTCTGCTCGAACGGGCCGCCCTCGCCGATCTCGGTCGGGGGTGGCGGCGGCAGCGCATGATAGGTCGGGGCGACGTAGACCTTGCTGATTATCCGGTTGCGGTTCTTCTGCCAGCGTATATCGACCATGGCGGCCGCCAGGAGGATCGTCGCGAGCGCCATGCGGTTGACGCCGCCACGCGCGTTCATTGCCGTCAAGCCGTTGGTCATCAGGAGGACGATGAGCACACCGACCAGCGACTTGACGACCGAACCCTTGCCACCGCCGAGCGTGATCCCGCCGAGGACGGTTGCAGTCAGGACGATCACCTCGAGGCCGACGCCGATGTCGCCACCCACGGTCCCGAGGCGGGCGGCAAAGAACAACGCACCGATGCTGGTCAGAACGCCGCTCGCGACGTAGCAGAGCGCGATGGTCCGCCGCACCGGAATGCCAGAATTGTAGGCCGAGCGGCGCGATCCGCCGATCGCCGTGATGTGCCAGCCGGGCCGCAGCCGCGTCAGAAAGACATGGCCGACGATGGCGACGATGATATAGAGCAGCGCGACGCTCGGGATTCCCAGAACATCCCCGCCGCCGATGAAATCCCACGAGGGGATATCTGGAAGCGATGACGCGATCGCATTCGAATAGCGTTGAATCAGCAGATCGAACGCCGAGCGATAGATGATCAGCGTGATCAGCGTGGCGATGAAGGCGCGAAGTCTCAGATATCCGATCAAGACCCCGTTCACGGCACCGAGCAGCCCGCCGACGACCATGGTCGCCAAGACCACTGCCGGAACGGGCCAATTGAGAACGTCCAGGAGATAGAGCGCGCAGAAATCCGTCAGGGCAAACATCGACCCGACCGACAGGTCGATGCCGCCGACGATGACCACAAGCCCCATTCCGAGACCGATGAAACCGATCTCTCCGGCCTGGCGCGCAGTGTCGGCGAGACTCGCGGGGGACAGAAAGTGCTCCAGGACCCGGCTCAATGCGAAGCCGACGATCAGGAGCAGAAGCACAGGAACGGCGGTTTCGGTCCACCTCTTGGACAAGATCTCGCCGAGGAGATGGTCGGGCCAGTAGCGATATCGCAGCCGAGTCAATGTCTCGCGCATCTGCCTTCCATGGGTACTGCCTATGCAATCGTCTTGATGCGCGTCCCGGCCGAGCCGGAACGCGCGCCGCGGAGCGTCGTCACTTCTTGAGATCGGAGAGGTTCCAGCACGACGTCTGGGAGTCAGCGTTCTCCTTGGTGATCGGAATGAGCGTGCTGTATTCGAAGCCCTTGACCGACCCCGCCTTCACCCCCGAGGACAGCAGCCACTTGATCGTTCCGGCCATCTGCGCCGCCTGCGTCGGCACGTCGTAGCTCATGTTCAGATCGAACGAGCCGTTCTTCACGAGCTCGCAGGCGCCCTTGCGCTCTCCACCGCCCGATGTTGCCAGGAAGACCTTGCCGGTGAGCCCGGCCTCCTTGATCGCAGCGGCAGTGCCGATATCCATGCCATCCCAGAAGCCCACGATGCCGCACAGGTCGGGATTCTGCTTCAGGACGGTCTGCGTAATGGCCTTGGCTTTCGCCGCATCCCAATCGGCCGCCTGGCTCGACACCACCTTGATTTCGGGATGCTTGGCGAGAACGTTCTCCACGCCCTTGAGCGTGTAGGCACTGGCGGCCGCGGACAGCGCACCCTGAATGATCGCGATCTTGTTCGACTTGCCCTGGCAGGCCTTCACCACGCCTTCGGTCTGGCGTTCACCGATCTCGATCCAGTTCGCGCCGACGAACGCCGAGCTGCGATAGGCCGATCCCATGTTGATCTGGATAACGTAGATCCCTTCGTTTTCGGCGCGCTGCAACAGCTTGGCATAGGTCTGGACGTCGGGATTGTGGATCACCATGACCGCCGGCTTCTCAGAGATCAGCGAGGTGACGGCCTGCGCCCCCGCGTTGGTGTTCCAGTTGGGATCACGAATCTCAAACTTGACGCCGTAGGGTTCGAGCTCCTTCTTCAGGCCCGCGTACCAGCCCTCCGTCAGATCGAAATTCATGGCGACCGGCACGTAGGCAACCGTCTTGCCCGCAAGCGCCTCGCGAAAGGTCTTCTGAAAGGGCTCGTCAAGCCCCTGCTGCGCAAGCGCCGGCGCCGCAGCCGCCGCGAGCGTCACCGCCACCAGACTTCCAAGTGCTAAGCTATGCGTGCGCATCGTCGTTTTCTCCCGTTTGATGTTTTCATTTTTGGTACTGAGCTAGATGTCGCCTTGCTGGGCCGTTTCTTCATTTCGCGGATTCAAGATCGTATCCGTAATCACCGCGATCAGCAGGACGACACCCTTGATCAGGTTCTGTCCGGCGTACGGAATATCCAGAATCGTCATGCCGTTCAGCATGGTCCCGATCAGCAGCGTGCCGATGATGACGTTCACGACGCCGCCGCGGCCGCCGGACAATCCGATGCCCCCGAGCACGACGACGAGGATCACGTCATAGATCATGGTCGAGTTGAAGATCCGGGTGGGCATCGAGTTGACGGATGCCGCCATCACGAGACCGGCAAAGCAGCCGATCACCGCGGCAAGCACATATTGCAGCACGGTAATCGGGCGCGAGGGAATGCCGGTCACCCGTGCGGCGAACGGATTGTCACCAACCGCGTAGATAAAGGCCCCCCAACGGGTCTGACGCAGCAGAACGAACACAGCGATTGCGGCGATCGCAAACATCACGATCGACGTCGGAATGCCGAGGATGCTGCCCTGCCCGAGCCGCTCGAATCCCGCCATGCCGTCGCTCCATTGGACGACGTCGAGCTGGAACAGCGCCGCTTGCCCAAGTCCTGCAACAAACAGCCCGGTCGCGAGCGTTGCAAACAGCGGCGGCACCTCCGCATAGGCGATCAGCCAGCCATTGACGAGACCAATGGCGACGGCCAGGAGGCCGGCGGCGAGCAAGGAGGCCGGCAACGAGTGACCGTTCTGCACCATCTGCAGAACGAGCCCGCCGGGGACCGCGAGGGCAGCGATCAGCGACAGATCGATGCCGCGCCCGATGACGACAACGGCCATCGCCAGGCCGAGAATGCCGAGGACGGCGACGTTCTGCAGCAGGGTCAGCATGTTGTCGGCGGTCAGGAAGCCCTTGAGGAAGATCGAGAAGGCCAGGAATAGCGCCGCGAAGACGGCGAACACGATCTCCTGTTGACCAAGCCGAAAGTGCTTCATCGTTTGCTCTCACCAATTCCCAACTACGCCCGCCCGCGTGGCGGTGTCGCTTCAATACGATAGGTCTGCGGCAACGCCGACAGGCTCTCTGCAAGCCGGCCCAGCGCCACCTCGTCGATCGTTTCGACCGCAATGCAGACGACCGTGTTGAGCTTGTCGTCCTTGTTGACCTGGATGTCCGCCGCGGTTGCAGGACCGAATATCCGATCGACTTCCGTCCTGACCTTCTCCCGAACAGCGAGATCGCGAAGCGTCGGCTTGAAGATCTTGCCCACGGCGGTGACTGGAAGCGCGTCAAGCACCACCACGCGCTTCGGGCGAGCGGGGGGCTCGTGGACATTCTGCTCGAGGTAGTCGCAGAGCCGCGCGAGCTCGATCGTCTGCTGAGGCGACGGCACAACGAAGAGAATCGGTACCTCGCCAGCGTAGGCGTCCGGCATGCCAACGGCGGAGCTCATTTGCACGCCAGGATATGCATTGGCGACATCTTCGATGGCGGCGGGATCGATGTTGTGGCCGCTGCGAACAATGAGGTCCTTCTCCCGACCTGTGAGAACCAGCCGCTCGTCTGCGGTGAGGTAGCCGATATCGCCGGTCACGATCCAATCATCGTCGGTCAGGACGCCAACATTGTGCGTGGGATCGACGTATCCGGGGAATACCTGCGGGCCCTTGGCCAGCACCAGCCCGCTCGTGAGCGGAGGACACTCCTTCCTCAGCTCCGGGTCGCCCAGTGCCACGATCTTCGTTCGCGAGAACGGCGCCCTGAATCCGACGCTGCCCTGAAGCGGCTCGCCGCGACCCGGGTTGAACGCGATCGCCGCCGCGGTCTCCGTCATCCCGTAAGTCTCGAATAACCTCACTCCCGTCCTGGCCTGGAAACGGTTACCGACCGCCTTCGGGAGCACCGCACCTCCTGTCAGCGCCATCCGGACCGAGCTGATATCGCAGGACCCGATCGGCACCTCCGCCAAAGCCGCAATGGAGGTCGGCACGCCGCTCACGATCGTCACGCGATGTCGTTCGACAGTGTACCAATAGTCGCGGATGACCTCCGGGACTCGCAGACCGTAGGGTGACGGAATGATCACGTGGCCGCCAGCGGCGAGAATCGACAGACCTGCAGTCATGGTGCCGCCGACATGAAACAGCGGAAACCCGTTCAGCGCGGTGTCCAACTCGTCGAACCCGTGAACCTGGGCGAAGCCCCATGCGGCGTGGATCTGGTTGCCATGTGTCAGGCGGACGAGCTTTGGACGTCCGGTCGTCCCTCCCGTATGGAAGAGCGCGCACACCGACCGCCGATCATTTGACGGTTCGAAATCGAGCGCATCTCGGTGCCTCGAAGCGGCTTCGTCAAAGGCGGCCATTCGGCCGTTCGCGCCGCGACCCTCACCTAGAACGAGGATCTTCTGCAAGGATCCGACCCGTGCGGCGACCTTGTTCGCCTTGTGCCAGAGCGCCGGATCGTCGGCTTCCGACGGGATCACAAGCAACGCTGCATTCTGCGCTTCGAGGAGATCGACGATCGCGTCCTCGTTCAGCAGATAGTTGATCGAGCTCGCGACGCCGGCGACCTGGGCGCCGAGCAAGGCCGGAAAGACCTGCGGCAGGCTCGGGCAGAGGAATGCAACGGTTGGTCCATCCGGTCTGATACCGGACGCCCTGAACAAGTTCGCCGCGCGGGATATGTCGGCAAGCAATTGACGGTGAGTGAGGCTGATTTCGCGGGATTCACGAGGTGTCAGGACGGTCAGTGCCTGCCGGTCCGGATGCAATCGGGCGGTCGCCTCGAACAGGTGATACAGATTTCGCGCAGGTACGAGGGTGTCATATGGCAGCCGCTCCAGCGCCACGATATCAGCAATGGAGCCGACAGGGCGCGTGAACCTCGTCGTCATCGGTGAAGGCAGGCCTCCCCCCATTGCTGCAGTCCCTGGCACGGCAAATCACGCACGCCCGCATCGGCATCCGCGACTGCTTCCCCCCGTTTTTGTTCTCTTAGCTTGCCGCCCCGAGTGACGCTTGCCTCGGAGCGCAAAGCTTTTGCATGGCCGCGCAAAGTTGGCTTGCGTAGAGCCGCTGGGCAACTAGAATTGCGGAACGGTCCTTGTGCGATGCAAAATGCAGCTTGGGCTGCTCGCGATGGATGACCGATGGAGCTCGTGTTCACAACGGAAAGCCTCGAGCCTTCCAAGCGCTACGCTGCCTGGCAAGGCGCCATTTGCGACGTCTATGTCCATGTCGACGTCGAGGCCGAGCAACGGTCCGACTATCAGGGCTTCATCCGGGAAGCACGATTTGGTGTTCTGACGATGACCGACGTATTGCTGTCGGAGCAGCGGATATCGCGACGGGAGCGGCACATCGCCAGGCTCGACAAGGATTGCTACTACGTCGAATTCGTTCAACAGGGCAAGATCAACGTCCTGCAGGCCGGCCAGACGCTGAATACGAATCCCCACGTAGGTGCAATCTTCTCCGCGGCCGAAGCCTACGATCTGGAGTGCGTAGGGAAGGTTAGATCCCTCTATCTGGAGATTCCGCGCAAGGAGTTTTCGTCGCGATTCACCGAGAACCGGATTCCGGTTGCGATGACTATTGCGACCGGACGCGGTCTTGGCCGGATCGCCGCCGAATTCTGTTCGACGTTGGCATCGGAAGCATCGTCGGTCGATGAAGCGGCAAGGTCGCGGCTCGGCGACGAGCTGATGGATGTTTTGGCTCTCGCCCTGGACATGGGCGACAAGGACCAATTTTCCGAGGACGCCACGGCTCAGAAGGCCCGCCTGCGCTCTGTCAAAGCCTGGATCGAGGAGCATCTCACCGACCACGACCTTTCGCTCGAGAAGATCGCACGGAACAACGGGGTCTCGCTCAGGCACCTGCACTATCTTTTTCGACTCACGGACATGTCGGTGTCGGAGTGGATTCTCGACCGGCGCCTGCAACGGTCCTACGATATGCTGACACGACTTGAGCAGCGCGTGTTGTCGGTGACTGAGGTCGCCTACCAGCTGGGATTCAGCAGCTCGTCACACTTCAGCACCGTGTTCCGGCGGAAATTCGGGCATAGCCCGTCCGAGCTACGCCGACGATAGGCCGATGCTCAGTGGCCGAGCGGCGCATGAGGCACTCCGCCGAGCTCCAACACGTCCGCGCCGTCCACGCGACCATCAAACCTCGATTCACTCGACAGCTTGACCTTCCAGCAATTGTGCCGCCAATCGCAAGGCACATCAAGGTCGGCACAGCGACGAGAGGCTGATCCATTTGCAGGTAGCGGACCGTCGTCAAACACGAGAGCTGTTCGGGGATATTCCGGTCGAGAGGTAGCGCTGCCGTTGCAGGCATCGTCGCGGCGGTCAGCGACCACCATGCCCCCCTGCGCCACCAGGTCTGACGCATTCAAGCAGACAGACATGTCGACGCCGAGCGCAGGAGTCGCTTGGGATGTCGCCACAGCCGCTTGGACGAACGCAGTGGATCTGCACGGTTGACGGCGCTCACGCGCCGCCTTGCCCGAAGGTCCAGACCGGAATGCCGAGGCGGCGAGCCTTGTCAGCGAGATTGCCTTGGATCCCGGAGCCCGGGAAGACCATGGCGCCGATCGGCAGCGTCGCCAGCATGGCGTCATTGCGCTTGAAGGGGGCGGCCTTATTGTGTCTTGTCCAATCGGGCTTGAACGCGATCTGCGGCACCTTGCGGTTCGATGCCCATTTGCTGGCGATCAGCTCGGCCCCCTTCGGCGAGCCGCCATGCAGGAGGACCATGTCCGGATGCTTGGCGTGGACCTTGTCGAGACGATCCCAGATGAGTACGACGTCATTGAAGTCCGGTCCGCCGGTCAGTGCGATCTTGGGGCCTGGCGGCAGCATGACCTCCGTCTCAGCCCGATGCTTGGCAGCAAGGAAATCGCGGGAGTCGATCATGGCCGCCGTCAGCGTGCGATGGCTGACCTGCGATCCCGACCGCGGCCGCCACGGCGATCGCGTATGGAGCTCGAAGGCCTCGGCGGCCAGATCGCGGAACAGCTCCATTGCGTTGCGACGCTCGACCAGTGACAGTCCTTCCGACGTCAGGCGCTCGAGCTCGACCGAGCGCACCTCCGAGCCGTTCTGCTCGCGCTGACTCGAACGCTGCGCCTGCTCGTTGTCGTCAAGCTCGCGCTCGATGCGCATCGTGGCACGGTGGAACAGGTTGACCGTTGACCACAAGAGCTCCTTCAGCTCAGGCTCGAGGCGCGTCTCCGAGAGCGTCGCGACCAGGGCGTCGAAGATATCGGCGACCGCGCCGGCGATGACCCTGCCTTCAGGGAGCGGCCGAGGATCAGGCTCATCGTCGAAGGGGCGGTAGCCGTACAGCTGGAGTTCGGTCAGGGCGTTGTCGGTGCTCGACTGCGTATCGTGCGGCTCATGCATCTCGTCTTGCTGGTCGGACATGGGGACCTCGTCTATGTTCGGTGACCGCGTCGATCGCGGCCTTCCATGGCGATCTCCAAGACGGCGGGAGGACCGGACCAGAACCCGCTGATCTCTTCGAGCAGCGGGCCGGAGCGACAGCGGAGGATGGCGGTGTGCGCGGCTATTTTGCCTCGCGATGCAAAGGCCCGCTTGCGGGCTGGCGGAAAATAGCCACGCACCGCCATTGCCGGACCGGACCGCCCGCCGTCCGATCGCCTCTCAGAAGGCCCCGGCGCGGCTCTCCGACGCCCTGACGAGATCCCCTTGTCCCGACGATGCGCGGCGAGCGCCGAACGACTCTCTAGCGTCGAGCCGACGTTGAGGTCGCAGCCGCGCTCACGAAGCGCTCGGCATCTTCGGGCAGCAGCTGTTGAGCCAAGACGTCCAGGAGCTTGGCTGTCCCTAGACCGCGAAGGTCTTCGTTGAAGTCGTCCAGGCGAGGGCATAATGCGATCGCCTCGATACCGGCGTCCAGCGCGCGGGTCGTCAACGTCTCTGCGGCGGCGATACCAGCAGCATCAGCATCGACAGCGACATAGATCCGGCGCAACGTGGCCGGCCAGAGCAGATTCGCCAGATGGTTGGCCGAGAGCGCAGCAGCAACCGGCAAGGTCGGCAGCACCGTCCGCAACGACAGCATGGTCTCGATGCCCTCGCCGGCCGCAAGCACGTCCTTGGCGGTCCCGAAGCGCACGGCATGCCCAAGCAGATCGCCCATCGCCCGCCGCGGCGTGTCGATTGGCGCCTTGCCAAGCCTGCGATCGTCGAAGCCGTCGGGATCCAGCCAGGTGCGATGAACCCCGGTGATACGCCCCTCGAGGTCGGTCACAGCGGCAATCAGCGCGGGCCATGTCTCGACATCGGTGGCATCGTCCGGCCGATAATAGCAACGTGGATGAAAACGTAGACCGTCAGTGCCTGCGCGCGGGTCGATACCGCGATGAGCGAGATAGGCCTCGCCGCGCGTTCCAGACAGCGGCTGCCCCATCGCAAACAGCCGGCGAGCGGCTCTGGCGGAGTCGCGGGGGCGCACGGCGTTCACAGCACCGACTGGAGGCGTGCGTTCCCAGTCCGGCAGCTTCAGAAAACGGCGCGCCTCCTCGGCAACCGCGTGAAAGCTGCTCAGGCCACAAACCGAGCCGATGACGTCGAGCAGATCGCCATGCTCTCCGGTCGCAGCATCCGTCCATTTGCCGGCCGGCCCCTTCGATGAGGCGTGCAATCGCACGAACAATGATCGGCCCGGCGTGTTGTTGACATCACCGACCAACCAGTAGCGTCCCTGACGTCTGCCGCTGGACAGATAGTGACGGCACACCGCCTCGGCCTCACGCGCAAGGCGGCGCGCCAGTTCAGACGCGTCGTCTGACATCACGACAGCTCCCGCCCGCGGACCTCAGCAATGGGAAACCGCTCCAGAACGCTGGCTAGGATCGCCGGGCCGCTTGCATCGGTCGGCACGAACATCCGCAGCCTCCACGAGATGATCTCGCTGAACAGCCCGCAGGCCCTGAGACAATCCCGTAAGCCCGCAGGGAAGCCCAAGAGCTCGATTCGGTTGGCGCCCATGACGCGCACCCTCCGCAGCTGCAAGCCCTCATGAAGATCGAGTACGTAGCCGTCACGCAGCACGGATGTGAACGCGTCATCGGGAGCGAGCGAAGGTCGCTCGGTCGACGCTGCGGTGACCCAACTGAGTGGCACCTTGCGGCCGATGATGCGCTCGCCCGCATCGGTCTGGAGCCGGTAGACCCGCGCGGACTCCTGAGGGAGGCGCTTCCAGATCGGCAGCAGAAGCCCTGTGACGAGGTAGATCGTGGTGGTCGTGAACTCCGGAATGGATGCGAGCTCCGCACTCCAGCCAGCCTTGAACTGCTCGCGGTCTGCCTCGGCCCAATCATGCTCGGCCAGCCTGGCGAGCGGCAGAGTCTGGCGTCGCATCGGTCCGATCAGATGGACGCGCTGCTCGATCTCGCCATCGTCGAGCAACCAGCTCGGCGCCGGCACCTGGATCGCCGCTCGGCCCGAGCGGACGTGGATCACTGGAACAGCGCGGCGTTGCAGCAGCCGCTCCAAGGCCTCGTTCAGCGATATCGGCCGGTTGCGGTCACGCTGGGCGATGGTGACGAGATGCGTCTCGGCACCTGTCGCCGGATGGGTGTTGATGGTGCGCCGCTCCATGACGACGAAGCTTTCTGCACGCAGCGTCTCCAGACCGGCATCGAAAGTCCCGGATGCGATCGCGCCCTCGATCCGCGCCGCGAGCAACTGCTCGAACACCGTGAACAGGATGTTCTGCAGCTCGATGGTCAGCGCCAGCAGCCGGTTCAGGAACGTCGTGATCGGCGGCAGCTGGTCGCGAAGGCCGTTCTCGTCCGTGAGCTTCAATCCCGTGGCCTGCTCGAACCGCTGCAGCGAGCAGCTCCCCAATTGCCCACGGGCGAGCAGCCCATAGAACTGACGCAGGGCATCGCGGGCGTGCGGGCTTTCGAGGTTGTCCTCCGGCCGGAACAGTCCCTGTCCGCCGGTCTGGCGCTGGCCACGGGTGATCGCGCCCAACGTGTCGAGCCGGCGCGCGATCGTCGACAGGAAGCGCTTCTCGGCTTTCACGTCGGTGGCGATAGGGCGAAAGAGCGGTGGCTGCGCCTGGTTGGTACGATTGGTCCGGCCAAGCCCCTGGATCGCGGCATCCGCCTTCCAGCCTGGCTCCAGCAGATAATGCACCCGCAGCCGCTTGTTCGTCGCCGAGAGCTCGGCGTGGTAGCTGCGGCCTGTGCCGCCGGCATCCGAGAACACCAGGATGCGCTTCCTGTCATCCATGAACGCTGCGGCCTCAGCGAGGTTGGCAGAGGTCGCCCTCGTCTCGACCACCATCCGATCGCGGACGCGGACGATCCGTCTCGACCTGCCCGTGACCTCAGCGACCATGTCCGTGCTGAAGCGCTGAACGATCTGGTCGAGCGCACCCGGCACCGGCGCGAGCGAAGCGAGATGTTCGATCATCCGATCGCGGCGAGCGACCGCTTCGCGGCTCTCGACCGGCCGGCCATCGCGAGTGACCGGACGCGACAACAGATTGCCCTCGCGATCGGTGAACGGCTCGTAGAGCTGGACCGGGAAGGAATGGACGAGATAATCGAGGACATATTCGCGCGGCGTGATGTCGACCTGGACGTCGCCCCACTCCGCGGTCGGGATCTCGGCCAGCCGGCGCTCCATCAGGGCTTCACCTGTGGAGACGATCTGGACGACCGCGGCGTGGCCAGCATCGAGATCGCGCTTGATCGCCTGAATCAGCGTCGGCGTCTTCATCGAAGTCAGGAGGTGCCCGAAGAAGCGCTGCTTGGCCGACTCAAAGGCCGAGTGCGCGGCCGATTTGGCCTGGGGGTTCAGCGTGCCGGTTGCGCCGGTGATGTTGGCCGCCTGCATCGCGGCCTCGAGGTTGTTGTGAATGACCGCGAACGCCTCGGCATAGGCGTCATAGATCCTGACCTGCTCGTCCGTGAGCCGGTGCTCGAGCGGCTCGTATTCGACGCCCTCGAAGGACAGCGAGCGCGCCGCATAAAGCCCGAGGGCCTTGAGATCGCGCGCCATCACCTCCATGGCCGCGACACCGCCCTGCTCGATCGCCGCCACGAAGTCCGCCCGCGTCGCAAACGGGAAATCCGCGCCGCCCCACAGTCCCAGCCTCTGGGCATAGGCCAGATTGTGAACAGTGGTCGCGCCTGTCGCCGAGACGTAGACGATGCGGGCATTAGGCAGCGCGTGCTGCAACCGCAATCCGGCGCGGCCCTGCTGTGAAGCCACCTGATCGCCCCGATCGCCCTTGTGGCCTGCGGCGTTCTGCATCGCATGGCTCTCGTCGAAGATGATCACGCCATCGAAATCCCGTCCCACCCAGTCGACGATCTGGCGCACGCGGGAAAGCTTCTTGGCCTTCTCGTCGGTCCGCAGCGTGGCATAGGTCGTGAAAAGGATGGCCTCATCGAGCCGGATCGGCGCCCCCTGGCGGAAGCGCGACAGCGGCGTGACCTGAAGCCGCTCCATACCGAGCGCTGCCCAGTCGCGCTGCGCGTCCTCGATCAGCTTGTCGGACCTGCTGATCCAGACCGCCCGGCGCCGGCCCTTCAGCCAATTATCGAGCAGGATGCCCGCGACCTGGCGGCCTTTTCCGGCGCCCGTGCCATCACCGAGGAACCACCCGCGCCGGAAGCGGACCGCCCTCTCCGTGTCCTCGCCGACCGCACGGACCTGGTCGAAGGTCTCGTCGACCGTCCAAAAGCCGGTGAGGAGTCCACCATGCGCTTCGCCGGCAAAGATGAGACTCTCGAGCTGCGCGCCGGACAGCACGCCTTCGGTGACGATCCTGGCCGGGAGATGCGGCCGATAGGACGGCTTTGGCGGTGCGACGGAGGCCATCGCCGCCGACTGCACGAGCTTCGTGGGATGAGGCTGCGCGCCCGGAATCCGGATCGACTGCAACTGATACGTCTCATAGAGCGCGTCAGTCAGGCGAGTTCCTTCGTCGGAGACTTCATCGACGGTGTCGTAGGCGAGTTCGCAGCCCTCAGGCTCACCGGACGTCGGCAATGGCGAGGAGCGTGCGGGATCCAGATCCCGTCGATCTCTCGAACAAACTTTTGCACGCCGGCCTACCTGAGCGACAAACCGGCTGGCCATCGGCGACCGCGGTGGCACGAGCGCCGAGATCCAGCCGAGCAAGGTCCTGACATCAGGTGCCACGCCGGCAGATCGCGGAAACACACGAGCGTCCGGCGCTGGGCGCTTGTCGATCACGAGCATCCGTGTGGCGGTCGTCGTGCCCTGCCGCGCATAGACTGCGCCATCGATCGCCGCGGAGAACACCAGACGACCGCGCTCCTGCAGGTGCACGAAGGCATCCGTCCAGCTCGGATTGTCGGGCGCAAGGCCGGCGGCCGTGATTGCGACCAGTCGCCCCCCGTCTCCAAGCCGTGCGAGGGCCGAAGACACATGGCGCAACGCCGTATCGGCCAGCGGACGGTCCACACTCGCGGTCGCCGAGAACGGGGGATTCATCAGAACCACGCTTGGAACGAAGGCCGCATCGAGATGATCATCGATCTGCGCGGCGTCCAAGCGGGTCACGATCAGACCCGCGAACACCAGATCGAGCAAGGCTGCGCGACTTGCAGCGAGCTCATTGAGCAGAAGCGAGCCGCCAGCAAGCTCCGCAAAGACGGCCAGGATTCCTGTCCCCGCCGATGGCTCGAGCACCCGATCGGCCGAGGTCACTTGCGCCGCCGCGGCCGCAGCGAACGCCAATGGCAGCGGGGTCGAGAACTGCTGAAGACTCTGGCTCTCGAGCGAGCGCCTGGTGTGGCTCGGCAGTAGGCCCGCGACCTTTGCGACCATCGCCAGCATGGCCGGGGGAGTGCCTTTGCTGGCCTTGATCATCGCTGGACCGTGCTTGACGAGGAATTGGACAGAGGCGATCTCACAGGCTTCGTAGGCGGTCTTCCAATCCCAGCTTCCATCGGCGTCACTGGCGCCGAACGCGGTCTGCATGACCAGGCGCAGGCACCGGGCATCGATCCGCTCGCCACGGGTAAGGTTTGGCAGCAGCAGCTCGGCCGCACGAAGGACGGCCTTGGCGCGCGCAAGCAGCGCGAAGGGCGCCGCAGGTGAGCTCGTCTCGGTGATCATGTCGAGGAACCTTCAAGGAGAGCGGAACACGGAAGAGCACCGCCGAACGCTCTCTCCGGTCCGGCGGACTCAATCGCGCTGCTCCGCCTCTCTCACTCTCGAGCTGCTCGACGCGACAGTGATCTCCATGAAAAAAGCCCGGCCGATCTGACCGGGCTTGCACTTCGGTTTCTTCAGGTTGGGGTTGGGATCGGCCGCGAAGGCAAGCTGATCATTCCGCGGCAACGGTCTCCTCTACGTCGTCACCGCCTTCCGTCGCCTCCTCATCCTCACTGAGGAACGCCGGCAGGCTGGCGGCATCGACGCCATCGGCCGCCTGCGTTACCTCGGCATCCGCGCCACGCAGCGGCTCTGGCAACCAGCGACTGCCTTCGAGCAACCGCTCGGCTTCGCGCGCCATGTCCGGCTTCTTCAGATGCTCGATGAGCTGCGCCGACGCTTCGCCCTTCGCTTCTCGCACGGCCTGCAGGATGCGGTGCTTGGTGACGCGACCGAGATAGGTGTCGACGGTGGGCTTCCAGCCGGCGCTGGTCATGTCGAGCCCGACGGCGCGCGACAGATGGTCGGCCTGTTCGAGGCGCCCGCGGACGCCGTGGGCGGACAGGCGGCCTTGATGCACGTGGCTGGCCGGCTCAACGATCGCGTTCACCGCTTGCGCGGCACAATGGGCGAACAGCTCGGCCTGGGCCGCTCCGTCCATCGTCGTCAACGCTGCCCAGAGGTCCTTGTCGTTGGCCGGCAGCTTCGCCTTCCAGGCCGCGTGACGCGCGGCGATCGCCTTTGCCGGAGCGCTGTCCTGCAGGCCCGGCGGCTGCGCCGGGAAGCTCGGGGTGCGCAGCGAGATCTCCAGGCAGTTGAGGACTGATCCGTAGGGATAGAAGGCCGCGAGCACGAAGGTGTGCAGCACCGCCTGGAAGGCGATGGATGGCTCTCGGCCGAGTGCCTCACGAAGGGCGAGCGTGCGATACGCCGAGAGCTCGCTGATCAGCCGGTCGGGCAGCGGCCGCTCGACATCCTCCGCGTCGGCGGGCGCGTCCTGCTCGCCGTGACCGATGACGATTGTCGCCGCCGGCACCCCGCCCTCCCTATCCGGAATGGCGGCCGCAGTGGCCCTGTCGTGACCAGCTTCGGTCTCCGGCTCATCTTTTGACACCACGGCCTCATCCTCGGGTCGGACGAAACCGCGGGCGACGCGCAGTCGGCCTTCCGAGCCGATGCTGACGAACGCGCCAGCACGCGCCATCTCGGCCGCATCGAAGGTCGTCGGCCGCTCGTCAAAGGACTGCAGCGCCGCCTCGATCTCACCGAGACGCTGATCGATATCCTCAGGCAGTTCATCCGCCTGACCGTGTTCGGCCTCGAGCCCGGCCTGTTCGGCCCGCAGCGCTTCCATGGTCGCCCGCTCGTCGGCGGTGAGCTCTGCCGGCTGCCCGTGAAGCTCGCGCAAGCCATGGGTATGCCCGAAAGGGAAGTCCACGGCGGCCGCGATCCACTTCCAGCCCTCAAGGCCTATCCGTTCCGCTTCAGCCTTCAGCTTCTCCGCCACGAGCCGATCCAACAGCGCGACATTGTGGAGCCAGCCGCCATCGTCGGCCTCGAACAGATCCCGCAGCACAGCGCCGCCGGCCATCTCATAGGCAGTCAGTCCTATGAACTGGACCCTGCGATCGAACGCCCGAACCGTCTGCTCGGTGAGCTGCCGCCGGATCTGGTAGGGCGTATCGCCGCCGGAACGGCTGACCTTGTCCCAGACCTCCTGTTGGCGTGCATGATCCGAAGTCACCGAAAACGCCATCAGCTGCTCCAGGGTCATGCCGTCGGCGGCATACACGTCCAGAAGCGCCGGCGAGACCGCGGCCAGCCGCAGCCGCTGCTTGACGACCGCAACGGTCACGAAGTGCCGCGCCGCGATCTCCTCCTCTCCCATGCCGCCGTCACGCAGGGCCTGGAATGCCTGAAATTGATCTAGCGGATGCAGACCGACACGCTGGTCGTTCTCGGCGAGCGAGTCGTCCAGCGCCGAACCGGAATCGCGCACCACGCAAGGCACGGCTTGCGTTTTCGCCATTCGCTTCTGCTTCACCAGGAGCTCCAGCGCCCGGTAGCGCCTGCCGCCCGCGGGCACCTCGAACATCCCGGTCTCCCTGCCCTCGGCATCGAGGACAGCCCGAACATTCAGGCTTTGCAGCAGCGTCCGCTCGGCGATGCTCTCGGCCAATTGCTCGATCGAAACGCCGCCCTTGATCCGGCGCACATTGGACTGGCTGAGCACGAGTTTGTTGAAAGGAATGTCGCGCGACGGCGACAGCGTGACCTTGTGAGCGGCCTTGGTCATGTCTTCGTTCTCCACGACGGGCGGCCCGGAGCCTCTCTCTCAGGCCTTCAACCCGTCGCTGAACACCTCTCGCCCTCTCCCTCTCCACTGTTCACCCAGGCGTGCAAGGTTCACGCGAGTACGCGATCCGGAGCGCTCGGCTGAGCGAGGCCACCAGCACTCGGCGCAAAGCCGAGGAGATAGTCGGCCACGCGGCTCGCCTGGCTTGCCGCCCGGACAATGGCGCGACTATCCTCGCGCAGGACGTCGAGCCAGAAGCCGAGATAGTCGGCGTGGCGCACGGTCGGCACGATGCCGAGCGCGGCGCAGCTGAAGGCGGCCGCGATCTCGGCGATCAGCTCCTCGAAGGCGTATTTGCGGCTGCCGAACCGACCCGAGAGATCCCGATTCAGCCGAGAGGCATGACCGCTCGCATGGGCGAGCTCATGCAAAGCGGTGCGGTACCAGTTGATCGGCTCAAAGAACGCCGCTGGCAGTGGCACCTGCACGAAATCTTCGACTGGCGCATAGAACGCACGATCCCCCCCGATCCGGAAGTCGACGCCGCTGTTGACAATCAGGGTCTCGACCACAGGCTCCATGACACCCGGCGGCGGAAGCGGTGGCACGGTTGCGATATCATCTGGCAGACCATCGCATTGGTCGGTGTTGAATACAGTAAACCGCTTCAGGAACGGAATTGCTTGCGCCTCCTCGCCGACCTCCCGGGCACGTTGCCGCTCATCCGATGGCACAAAGCGGTCGGCGTAGACGACAGAGACGCCGCGCTCGCCCTTGCGGACATGACCGCCAAGCGAGAGAGCTTGCCGGAAGGTCAACCAGCTCTGGCCCGTCAACCCGTGCTCGATGACTGCCCCCCAGAGGATGAGAACGTTGATCCCCGAGTACGCCCGACCCGTAGCCCCATTCCGTGGCAAGGCCAGCTGAGCCTTTGCCGCTTGCGTCCCCCATGGCCGAACCCAGGGCACCCGGCCAGCTTCCAGCTCACCGATGATCTTGCTCGTGATCTCCTCATAGAGGCTCGCCCGACTCTCGCCAGCGCGCGCACCAAGTCTCCGTCCCTGCATCGCGGATCTCCGCGACGGGCGCGGCGGAACTCTCTCGCCACTTCCAACCCGTCACGGCCAACCCGGCCTGCACTCTTGCTCTCAACGAGCTTCACGCCCATCCAGAGCCGACGGCTCATGAAATCCCTCCGGAGCTTCCGGGAGGACATCGCCGTTTGGCGTCCACCGGGATGATGAGCTGTATGCGTGTATTGCCTCTCTGGGGACAACACCGCATCTTTAAGCGGCCTGTTCCTCCGCCAGCGGGCCCTCACTTTCGCGCTTCCTGTTGATCAGATTGAGCAGCTGGCCGGCAGCCTTCGCATCGCAGAGTGCGCGATGATGGCTCTCGAGTTCGATGTCATAGATCTGGCATAGATTTCCGAGCCCGTAGGAGTTATGGCCGGGATAGCGCCGTCGCATTCCGGCGCAGGTGCAAAGCTTGGGAAAGCGGAACTTTCGATCGAGACGGCTGAACTCGTAAGCGATAAAGCCATAGTCGAAATTGACGTTGTGCGCGACGAAGACGCCGTCACCCATGAATTCGAGAAAGCTGTCTGCAACAGATGCGAAAACCGGAGCATCGCGAACCATCTCGTTCGTGATTCCTGTGAGCCGCATGATATTTGCCGGAATGGCACGCTGAGGATTGAGCAGGGAGTGCCACTCATCGACAACCTGATGATTACGGATCTTGACCGCGCCAATCTCGGTTATGCGGTCGCCAGACGCCCAGCTCCCGGTCGTCTCGATATCGACAACAATGTAATCCTGCCCTGGGTCGAAGCAAAACTCGACCCTGCAAATCTCAGCCTGGAGCCCGGCTGATTGCAGTTGCCGCAGGCGCGTGAGCTGGTTGCGGCGGATGACGTCACCCTCTGCCTTGATCTCCAAGAATGAGACCGCGCCATCGCGAAGCAGCATCAGATCAGGGAATCCGTCACACATCGCCCGAAAATCCTCGCACATCGCGTGCAAGATCGCGGCAATGCCATGAGGGCTGGCGTGATCGAGAAGCGTACGGACAGCCTCGATCTGAAAGCGATCCCAGTTGAAGATGCCATTGGGCCGCCCCCAGCGCGCAGCAAGCGCACGCAAGATCAGCGGAAGGGCATTACCCGATCGGACGGCGGTAAGCTTCACATTCACCTGGGCCTTGAACATCCGAATGAACGTGCGATCCTTGAGACATTGAGGGACCCAGTCGAAGCCGCTGTGCAATTGACCGGATTCGAACAGCTCGTCCCAGAACAGAAGGCCGAACAGGGTGTGCCACAAGGCGTTCTCGGCAAAATATACTTGGCTGCCCTGACGCCGCATGACCCCAGCGACACCGGCCTCCGGGGTGCCCCGGTGTGTGTCGTCGACCGCGACGACGCGCCCCGAGCGCAGGAGTTCGGTGCAAAGCCCCGTTCGCCGACCGCCGAACTTGCGCGCATAGAAGTCAACCGCAAAAACGTGCTCTTCGTCGCTCGCCGGATCATCAATGATCTGGCGCAGAAGTGCTTCAGATTCGCTTTTCGCGCCCAGACTGTAGTGAAGGCGCACGAGGCGCTCGCGGCATTCGGGGGACGAGCCGGCACGATAGAGTTGAAGTGCGAGCGCCGTATCGGCGCCCTTCTCGAAGAACTGGCCAAGCTTGAAGGCGGCACGGCTTCTCAGGTCCTGAGCGTAATCTGTCGGACCTGGCGGCCCGCCGAGCAGGTCGACCACTCCCTGGCGATAGACAGCCTCGGCTTCGGTCTCGAGTTGGTCGAGCAGGCTACTATAATGAAAGCAGGCGTGGGCTTCATCGCCATCCGCAAAGCGTGCACTGAACGAGGTCGCATTGTTGGTGCGCATGATGCCGAGATCGCGTAGCGCAAAGGTCTTGAGATCCCGCTCCGTCTTGCCAAAATAGAGATAGAGCATAAATTCGATCGGCCGCGTGTTGTGAAGCGCGATGAAGTTCTTCCCACCACAATGCCGAGCAGCGACCTCGAAAGGAACATTGGCGAGAAAGTATTCGATGAGCTTGGACTTCGACCAGGATTTGCGAATATCGGATCTTCCAGATGCATGCGCCGCCGTCACAAGGATGTCTTTGGGCAAGCATGTTACGAAAGCGGCGTAGTCGTCGACCTGCAGAACACGAGCATGGGCGCTGGCAAGCAGATGCCGAGCCGCGGCTTCAACATCTGCAATCTCTGGATATTTGAAGAGCGCGCGATTGAAGATCGCTCCCCGCCGATTGACCATGCGGACAAGAAGGCATTGTGCATCCCTGGGAAGACCGTCAAATTGCTCGATGAAGAGATGGTGCTCCGGGGTCAGGACAGCACCGTAAGTCTTCTTCACGAAGCCAAGCACCTCCGTAAAATGATCAAGGTAGTAATAGACAGGAAGAACTTGCGGCTTCATCCGGAGCGCTCTCTTGATGCCTTCTCTTGCATAGCGTAGCGCTGTTCAGTCCGAACCCTTCTTCCCGAGGTGAGGGCGAAGCATTGGGGCCTACTTGACGTTGCGGCTATTCTGTTCCACTTTCGTTCTTTTAGCCTCGATTCGTCAAGTGAGTGCCCGCGACAATCACGACCGAATCCGTCGAAAATGACCCGACAGATACTACTTCGGCTCCGCCAACGATCGGATTTCAATTTCCCCTGCTGGCATGTCGGAGAGTTGTTTCGCCAGCTCAAGCACCACTTGGTCCGTCCAACTGGGATCGCTGATCTGCGCCGTCCCGGCTGACATGGGCTCTCTCAGAACCGGCATAAAAAGCACCCGTCCATGAAGGCAGAACTCGACCTTCTCGCCAGCGTGGTTGTTCCCAAAGTTGCGCATCTTCTCATTGGACGCCTCTGCAAAGGAGAGTCTTAAGATCGGCCTTCCTGTCCGTTGGTCATGATCAGCAACCGCTCCGACGAGCGGAACTACAATTTGTTCGGCCATGCATCCTGGAATCCATAGGACGCTGGTGAGTGCGATGAGAAGTGTTCGAGACGCGCATGACTTCATTGCCTGGCTCCAAGTTCGGATGCTGACATGACGTCCAATTTATTGCGAAGAATGCGGTTATTTGCCTGTAATTGTGCCTTTCGGCGCCAATCCGGAGCCCCAAGGGCTGTTCAAAGCGGCGTCACCCGCGATGAAACGTTTTCACGCGGCCAAGACCTAAAGCGGACTCGCCCGGTTTTACCAGCAAATCGACGAGGCGACTTGTTGTAAGCTCTTTCGTAGGCAGAGAGTCGTCTTATACCATCCGCAACATCTTGTGCCGTGTGGATGCGGTCAACAGAACACCGGGGTTGCCGTATGAAAGGCGTCGAGATCCTTTCGGAAGACGAATGGCACGCCGAGTGGCGGCAGGAACGCCGGTTGACGCTATTGTTTGAACCGTCGATCATGGAGGACGCGTGGTGCGGACCGCTCGTCGAAGAGTTCTGGTTGCCCCATTGGCAGAATCGGCTCGATTTCGTCACGCAGGCCGCTGACTTCTCTGCCGGCGAAGACGCGTACAGATTGAGGGACCTGGACAAAATTGTAATCCAGCGACGTGCAGGGAATGCCGAGTTGGAAGGCAGCGCCTTCCATCTCTGCGAGCTCAATGAGGCCAGAGAGCTTGGACTGCAGCACTATTCGAGTCATACCCCCGTCTTCGCCGACATCCGCCTCACCGCAATCACATTCGATCACCTCAGAGAACGGTTGCAAGCCGCTGTAATCGAGAAACCAGAAGCGGATCGCGTGCTCTTGGCGTGCGGCTTCATGGCCGGCGACATCGCCATTCCGCGTCCGAGACCCGTCATGCCTCATCAGACGCTTCCCAACGCGATCTCTATCGCCCGGAAGACGCCGCGCATCTGGTTCGAGATCGCTCGCGCCAGCGAGACGAAATCGCGCTGGGCACCGCTGGAAATGAAAAGCCTCGGACGCTGGATGGCAATTGAGCGGTAAGTCGCGCTTGAACCGTCCACGAATCCATCCATCGAATGATCCCAAGCGCGCCGGAGAGGCAAGTCCGCTTCTGGCCCCAAAGCCGACTTTCTTAATTTGTTCACTCTACTGGCAACGTAAATTCATTTGACACCGCCGTCATCGAATAACTGAGCAAACTGCGGCGCAGGCGCACTTCCTGGTGATGTCCTGCACCGCAGCCCGGCTTCAATCCGGCGAACGATTAGTAGTCCCAGTAGATCGGCACGAACCGAAACACGTTACCTTCGCGCCCGACGCGCCCGATGGACGGGAACGGCATATGGGTGGCGACCAGCAACTCGCCCGTCTTCGCCAAGTCCCGCAGCAATCCCTCGCGAACGCGCGTTGCCTCGTCCGGGTCGTGCTCGAAGCCGTTGTGCCAGTCGGGATGTTCGAAGCCGACCGTGAACACGGCGTCGCCCGCGAAGGTCATCGCTTCGCCGCCGGACGTCAGGCGGACGATGCTGTGTCCCGGGGTGTGACCGCCGGTGCGGCGGACGACAACGCCCGGCGCGACTTCGTGCTCCTCGTCGAACTGCCGGATCTGGTTATGGTACTCCTTCGCGAACCGCTTCGCGGCTGTGCGCAGCGCGTCCGGGAAGCCTTCCGGCATCGCCGTTCGCGAGAAATCCGGCGCGCGCCAGAATTCGACTTCGGCGGCCGCAACGTGGATTTGCAGGTCCGGATGCAACCGGTCCTTCACGCCCTCGACGAGCAGGCCGCCGACGTGATCCATGTGCATATGGGTCAGCACGACGTCGGTGACGGACGCGAGATCGATACCGGCGGCTTCTAGGCGTTTGATCAGCTGTCCGGCTCGGGGCAGGTTCAGGTCGGGATCAGACCCGAGCCCCGCGTCGATCAGGATGGTCTTCCCGCCGCTGCGGACGACGACGGCATTCAGGGCCCAATCGAAGGCGTCGGTCGGCAGGAACATGTCCTTGAACCAGGCGGCTCGCGCCGACGGCGCGGCGTTGTGCCCGAGCATCGTTGTCGGCAGCGGGAGCACCCCGTCGCTGATAACCAGCACGTCGATCTCGCCGACTTTCAGGGCGTAGCGCGACGGCACCAGTTCATCCGGCTTCGATGTGGCGAGGTGAGAGGTGTTTTGCAGATTCATGTTGGTCTCCTGTTGCAGGTCATTGAAGGATGGTTCATCCCTGAGCACGTCCGGCTCGTTCGGTTGAGGCGGTCAGAGATTGGTGACGCGTTCCGGATCGGCGGAGGCGAGTGCAGCGGCACGTTCAGCAAGCGGCGGGTAGATCCAGACGGTGTTGATCTCCCGTTTGGTCTTCTTCGCCTGGTCGCCGACCATCTCGACCGTCCGATCCCAGCCGCGTGTGAACAGAGCGCCGGCCTCGCCGAGATCGAGGCAGGTGACGTAGGCCTCCTGGTGATAAGGCGTGGTCGGAACGCCGAGCAGTTCGGCGGCGGCATTGTTGCCGGCGAAAGCGCCCATCCGCGTGGCATGCTGGCACGACATCAGCGCATAGTTGCCGTCATCATCACAGGCGGCGCGCGCAGCGTCGCCCGTCGCGAAGATGCCCGCCGCGCTCGGCACGCGCAGGTCGCGGTCGACCAGCAGCCGCCCGAAACTGTCGCGCTCGGCAGGAATCTGCTCGGTCAGGGGCGCGGCACGCATGCCGGCGGCCCAGATTACGGTTTCGGCTGCGATGCGCTCGCCGCCCGACAAGGTCACGCCGAACTGGTCGAGCGACGCAACGCCGACTTCGAGCCGCGTTTCCACGCCGATCCGCTTCAGCGCATCCTCGATGACGAGACGCGCGGATTCGGCCATATCGGGAGCGATGACCGGATTGCGCTCGACGATGACGACGCGCGGCCGCGCATCGGGGCCGAGAATGGCGCGGAGCCGCGCGGGTATCTCGGTGGCTACTTCGATACCCGTGAACCCGCCGCCGGCGACGACGACCGTGTCGCGGCCATTCCCGGCCGGCCGGCCGGCCAGTCCGTGCAGGTGCCTATCGAGGGCCACCGCGTCGTCCAGCGAGTCGACGCTGAAACCGTGCTCGGCAAGGCCGGGAATGCTCGGACGAAATAGCCGGCTGCCGGTGGCCACGACCAAGCGATCGTAGGTGAGCCGCGTTCGTTTGCCCCCGGGTGCCGCTATGCTCGCTTCGCGTGCCGCAGCATCGATCGCCTCGGCGGTGCCTTGCACATAGACCACGTCGATCGCCTTGAGCACATCCAGCAGCGGCGCCGTCAGCGCTTCGGGGTTTGGTTCGTAGAGCCGCGGACGGACGACCAAGGTCGGCTCCGGGGCGATCAGCGCGATCTCCAGCGCCTCGGGCGAAACGCCGTGAATGTCGCGCAGCCGGGCAGCGGACAATGCAGCATACATGCCGGCGAAGCCGGCACCGATGATGACCAGTCGCATTTGTATCTCCTGTGATTGGATTGGATCGATGCAGAGGATCAGCCGGCGATGAAGGCCGACAGATCGGCATTCACGATCGCTGCATGGGTGGTACAGATGCCGTGCGGCAGGCCGTCGTAGATTTTCAGCGAGCTGTTCTTCAGCAATTTCGCCGACAGCGGCGCCGAGTCCGCGACCGGAACGATCTGATCGTCGCTGCCGTGCAGGACGAGGGTCGGCACCGCGATGGCCTTGAGGTCTTCGGTAAAGTCGGTTTCGGAGAAAGCCCTGATGCCGTCGAGATGCGCCTTGGCGCCGCCGCTCATGGCCTGACGCCACCAATTCCAGATCACCGCCTGCGACGCCGTGGCACCGGGGCGGTTGTAGCCAAAGAACGGACCGCTCGCGAATTCCAGATAGAACTGCGCCCGGCCGGCGGCGAGTTGCCGGCGCACCTCGTCGAGAACGGTGACCGGCAAGCCGCCGGGATTGTTTTCTGTCTTGACCATCAGCGGCGGCACGGCGCTGATCAGCACGAGCTTGGCAACGCGGCCGCGGCCGTGACGCGCGACGTAGCGGACGGCTTCGCCGCCGCCGGTGGAATGTCCGACATGGATCGCATTCCGCAGGTCAAGATGATCGACCACCGCGGCAGTATCGGCCGCGTAGTGATCCATGTCGTGGCCGTCGCCGACCTGGCTAGAGCGGCCGTGACCGCGGCGATCATGGGCGATCACGCGAAACCCCTTGCCGACGAAATGCAGCATCTGCGTATCCCAGTCGTCGGAGGAGAGCGGCCAGCCGTGATGGAAGACGATGGGCTGGCCCGATTTCGGCCCCCAGTCCTTGTAGAAAATCTTCACGCAGTCTTTGGTCGTCACGAACGCCGTTGGATCCGCCGGCTGCGCGGCGATGGCCGGGCTTCTCGACTCGTCGCCGATCGCGGTCGTGGAGCGGACGCTGAGCGAGACGGCGGACATCACCGAGGTCGCGAGGATCTTCCGGCGCGTAGTGTTCGCAATCCGGTTGAGCGGCTTGTTAAAGGGCATTGGTCATCTCCGGTTGGCGGGCATGGACACGATGATGATCTAACGAGCCCTGTGTGCTGGTGCCCCAGCGCGGTTGCGGCGACTAAAGAGCAATTGCTGCTAACGCGCCCGCCGGCGCCAATCGGTAGGGGTGTCCCCGGTCAGCCGCTTGAATGCAGCAGCAAACGCGGTCTGCGAGGCGTAGCCGAGCGCTGCCGCGACCGTGACCACGGACACGTCCGTGTCACGCAGCATCTGCATCGCCTGCTCGAGCCGGCGCTGGCGGAGCCAGGCATGCGGCGAGAGCCCGGTGCTTTCCTTGAAGGCGCGGCAGAAATGGAAGCGCGACAGGCCGGCGTCCGCCGCGAGCGCCGCAAGCGAGACGTCCGCTTCGCTCTCCGAGCGAAGCCGCTCGATGGCGCGCATCAGCACTCTCGGCGCCAGACCGCCGACGACGGGATGGACCGCGGTCGGCGCGCCGGCGTGCGCGGCCAGCAGACGCGTGGCGAGGAGGTCGGTGAGTTGCTGCCTAAACAGCGAGTCAAGAGCCTCGTTGCCTTCGAGGACGTCCGCGGCGCTCAGCAGCAGGCGGGACGTGATCGCGTCGGGATGCGCGGTCCGTTCGAGGAGATCGGCCGGCCTCGTGGTTCCGGCTTCGTCGGCCACGCGCACCAGCGTGCTGTGCGGAAGATAGAGTTGCACGACATCGACCGGCTTCGGGATGTCCCATCGCGAGCTTGCGCCTTCGGGAATGATGATGACGACACCGGGACGAAACGTGCCTGCCGAGACGAAACGTCCCGACCGCCGCTCCATGCGCTGAACCACGCCGTTGTAGGCCATGATGACGTGGTGGGTCATCGGCTCGACGACGTCGTGGAGCGGGTCGTGCTTCCAGTGCGTCACCCCGCCGCCGGTCGCGTCCAGTGCCATGCGAAATGGCTCGGTGCCGAGCACGCGGGCCATCTCGGCGTCCGCGAGAGGGCGGTTGGCCGACGGGCGAACGGCTTCGCGCGGTTCGGGCGCGGCCGCCGTCTCCTCTCCCTCAAGATCGTGTGGAACAGCCTTGGTCATGTTCATCTCGCACGAGGAGCGGCGTGGCGGTTGCCGGAGAGCACCGCCGGCCGCGCTTGCGTTACTGGCGAAGGAACGAAAGCCAATCTCCGAAGCGGATGGCGCCGAGCCGCGGATGGTCGCCCGGCGTGAGCGATCGGTCGTCCAGCTCCGTGCCGAAATAGCGGGCGTGGATATCGGCGACGACCTTGCGCGGGTCATTGATCGCGGCGAGGTATCGGCGGCCGAATTCGTCGAGGCTGAGCTGCTCCGGGCCAGCCAGTTCGACGATGCCGTTGATCGGCGCGGCCGGCGCCACATCGGCGAGTGCGGCAGCGACATCGTCCGCGGCCACCGGTTGAAAAAGCGCCGGCGACAGCCGGGCGACTTGCCCATGTGTGGAAGTCGCGACGATATGGCCGGCAAACTCGAAGAACTGGGTGGCCCGGAGAATGCTGTAGGAACGACCTGAGCTGCGGATCAGATGCTCCTGAGCGAGCTTGCCGCGGAAATAGCCGCAATCCGGAAGGCGATCGGTCCCGACGATGGACAGTGCGACGTGGTGCTGGACGCCCGCGGCGGCCTCGGCCGCAAGCACGTTACGGGTCGACCTCCTGAAGAATTCCAGAACCGCATTGTCCTCGAACGACGGTGAATTGGCGACATCGACGACGACGTCCGCGCCCGACAGCGCAAGGTCGAGCCCCTCACCGGTGAAGGCGTCGACGCCCGTGCGGGGGGAGGCCGAAACGACCTCGTGACCCTTGCGACGCAACAGGCCCGCCAGTTTTGTCCCGATCAGGCCGGCTCCCCCGACGACAACGATCTTCATGCTGATTTTCCTCGACTTTCCCGGCCGGAGACGACCTGGTTACAACAGCGAGGATGGGCGGATGCAGGCAGGAAAGCCTTGCGGAAGGCTTGAATTGGCCTTCAATTCTCGTTGGATTGTCGTCCAAGCGGAGCGGCCTTGCGTTTCCTGTTCGAAGATTGTTGCCTGGATGCGGAGAGGCGCGAGCTGACGCGGGGCTCGCAGCTCGTCGCGGTCGGGCCCAAAGTTTTCGACCTTCTGCTCTACCTGGTTCGCAACCGGGATCAGGTCGTGACGCGTGACGATCTGCTGGGCGCCGTTTGGGACGGTCGCATCGTCTCCGAATCGACGATGACGAGTCACGTCAACGCGGTGCGCCGGGCGGTCGGCGATAGCGGCAAGGAGCAGCGCCTGATCCGGACGATTTCGCGCAAGGGACTGCGCTTCATCGGCCGGGTCCGGCAGGACGAGGTGTCCGCGACCGTCCCAGATGCCCGATCGCATTCTTCGGTCGATCAGCTGCCGACGCTATCACTCCCGGATGCTCCCTCCGTCGCGGTGCTGCCGTTTCGAAACCTCAGCGGCGATCCCGGGCAGGACTATTTTGCGGATGGCGTCGTCGAAGACATCATCACCGCGTTGTCACGGATCGGCTGGCTGTTCGTGATCGCCCGCAATTCGAGCTTCACCTACAAGGGCCGCACCGTGAACGAGCAGCAGGTCGGCCGTGAGCTCGGCGTGCGCTACGTCGTCGAAGGCAGCGTGCGGCAATCCGCCAACCGGGTGCGCATCACCGGGCAGCTCGTGGATGCGACGACCGGCACTCATGTGTGGGCGGACAAATTTGAAGAGACCATCGACGACCTGTTCGAGCTTCAGGACCAGATCGCAACCAGCATCGTCGGGGTGATTGCCTCGCAACTCGAACGCGCGGAAATCGAACGCGCCCGGCGAAAGCCGACCGGCAATCTGAGCGCATATGATCACTATCTGCGCGCCATGCCGCATCTGCATCGCGGGACGCGAGACGCGATCGACGAGGCCTTGTTGCTGTTTGAGAAGGCGCTTTCGCTCGATTCCGGCTTTGCCTCGGCGCATGCGATGGCGGCGTGGTGCTATTGCCTGCGCAAGATCAACGGCTGGATGACCGATCAGTCCCGGGAATACGCCGAAGGCATCCGGCTGGCCCGCTTGGCGATCGAATTGGGCAGGGATGATGCCGTCGCGCTCACCCGGGCTGGGCATACGCTGGCCCATCTCGCCGGCGATCTGGAAGGCGCGGTTGCATTGCTCGACAGGGCTCTGCTGCTCAACCCCAATCTGGCGGCGGCCTGGTTCCTGGGCGGCTTCCTGCGGGTCCTACGCGGCAATCCCGAGAGCGCCATCGAATTCTTCTCACGCGCGATGCGGTTCAGCCCGCTCGATCCGGAGATGTTCCGGATGCAGGCCGGCATGGCAATGGCGCATCTTTTCGCGGAGCGGTTCGATCAGGCTCTGGCCTGGGCCGAGCGGTCGTTCCAGCAGTTGCCGAGCTCGGGGTTCGTCGTGCTGATTATCATCGCGTCGCACGCGATTGCCGGCCGAATGGCGCAAGCGAAAGATGCAGCCGCTCATTTGCTCAAGCTGCATCCCGCGTTTCGTATTTCCAATCTGGAGAGTTGGATACCGATCCAGCGGCCTGAGCATCGGGCTACGTTCAAGAAGGGGCTGCGGCTGGCAGGCCTGCCGGAGTGAGAGCCCAGCTTTACGACCCGTCAATCGATCGCTGAGGTCTGTTTCTGTGAAGGGTTTCGGATGCCGGCCGCATGATTGACGGCGCGGCATATTCGGGCGGCCGGCGTCCGAAAGCCTCCAAGGGAGGAAACCGCGCATGGTGGGCAGGACCGGTGCGGCGGGCTCTATGGGGATTTGAGCGCTGCAGGCGAGCTGGCCGATTTGGTTTGAGCCGGTGCAGCGAGCTGCGCGACGGCGACGCGGCCGATGAATGAGCGGTAGGCTGCGTCGAACGCAATCAAATGTCGGCCGATCGGCGACGAAAGAGGAAAGCCTGCGTGCGCTCCGCCGTGGCCGATCGATGAGCGGCGGGCACTGCGAGCAACTTTGCAGAATGGCGGTTGCGCGGTCACGACGTGTCGATCCTGATGGCGCTGGTTGGTGCGGTCGATCGGTGACGCGGCGTTGCGCCTCGCTCAAAGACCTCGATGACGATCATGCGGCCGCCACAGCATGGACAGCGCGGCTTGGCCGTGTCGACGGTGGTCTCGGTCGGCTCATCCTCGCGATCCTTGACAGCGAGCAGCTCGCGCGCGCGTGCGACGTTGTCGGCGCAGGTTCCCCGCGCAAGCAGCCCGTAGTGGCGGATGCGGTGGAAGCCCTTTGGCAGCACGTGGATGAGGAAGCGGCGGATGAACTCGTCTGTCGCGAGCGTCATCCGCTTTTGACGGTCGCGGCCCTCGACGCGGTAGTCCTTCCACCTGAAGGTGACGCCGTGCTGGTCGAAGGCGATCAGGCGTCTGTTGGCGATGGCGACGCGGTGGGTATAGCGCGACAGATAGGCGAGCACGGCTTCAGGGCCGCCGAACGGACGCTTGGCATAGACGACCCATTCCGTCTTGCGCGACGCTGCAAGCCATGCGGCGAATGATCGTGCTCCGGCGAGATGGGCGTCGTTGCCGAAGAAGCTCAGGCGCCCGGCCTGGTGGAGGGCGGCGAGGCGCTCCAGGAATAGCCGCCGGAACAGGCGTGAGAGCACGCGCACCGGCAGGAAGAAGCCCGGCCGGCAGGACACCCAGCGCTGGCCGTCGGGCGAGATGCCGCCGCCCGGCACGATCATGTGCACATGCGGGTGGTGGGTCATGGCCGAGCCCCAGGTGTGCAGCACGGACGTGATGCCGATCCTGGCGCCGAGATGCTTCGGGTCGGCGGCGACCGTCAGCATCGTCTCGGCCGAGACCTTGAACAGCAGATCG